>NZ_CP029642.1:1868195-2490926 GCF_003268655.1 Arthrobacter dokdonellae
CGCCGCCGCTGCCCCCGCGGCGCCTGCCGCACCCGCCGCCCCGGCACCTTCCGCCCCGGCACCTTCCGCCCCGGCACCTTCCGCTCCGGCACCTTCCGCTCCGGCACCTTCCGCTCCGGCACCTGCTGCTTCGGCAGGCCACGCCGCCGCCGGACCGCGCCCGGGCAACAATCCATTCGCCTCCTCGCAGGGCATGCCGCGGTCCGGGCGCCCCGAGCGTGGCGAGAACCGTGACGGCAACCGCGCCCCGCGACCGGCTGGCTCCGGCGGAGGCGCCGGCGGCCCGCGTCCAGGAAACAACCCGTTTGCCACCTCGCAGGGCATGCCCCGTCCGGGTGCCCCGCGCAGCGCCGAGGCAGGCACCGGTGGACCCCGTCCGGGTGGCCCGCGCCCCGGTGCGCCCCGTCCGGGCGCTCCCCGTCCCGCTGGAGCCCCCGGTTCCGGTGGACCCCGTCCGGGTGCACCGCGCCCCGGCGGTGCACGGCCCACCCCGGGCATGATGCCCAACCGCACCGAGCGCCCCGCGGCTCCCGGCCGCGGCAACGACCGTCCCGGCGGCGCCGGGCGCGGCCGTCCCGGCGCGCCCGGCTCCACGCCGGGCGGCGCACCGGGCGGCGCTCCCGCCGGTGGTGGCTTTGGCAAGGGCGGCCGCGGCCGCGGCGGCACCCAGGGCGCCTTCGGCAAGGGCGGCGCGGGCCGTGGCAAGCAGCGCAAGTCGAAGCGTGCCAAGCGCCAGGAACTGGAGCAGATGAGCGCTCCGTCCCTGGGCGGCGTCAGCGTACCCCGTGGCGACGGCAACACCGTGGTGCGCCTGCGTCGCGGTTCCTCCATCACGGACTTTGCCGACAAGATTGAGGCGAACCCGGCGGCACTGGTGACAGTGCTCTTCCACCTGGGTGAAATGGCCACGGCCACCCAGTCCCTGGACGAGGACACCTTCGCCCTGCTGGGCGAGGAGCTGGGCTACAAGGTCCAGGTCGTTTCCCCCGAGGACGAAGAGCGCGAGCTGCTCAGCAGCTTCGACATCGACTTCGAGGCCGAGCTGGAAGCCGAAGGCGACGAGGACCTTGAGGTCCGCCCGCCGGTTGTCACGGTCATGGGCCACGTGGACCACGGTAAGACCCGCCTGCTCGATGCCATCCGCAAGTCGGACGTTGTTGCCGACGAACACGGCGGCATCACCCAGCACATCGGTGCCTACCAGATCGTGCACGATCATGAAGGCATCCCGCGTGAGATCACCTTCATTGACACCCCCGGCCACGAGGCGTTCACCGCCATGCGTGCCCGTGGTGCCAAGGTCACCGACATCGCCATCCTGGTGGTTGCCGCGGACGACGGCGTCATGCCCCAGACCGTTGAGGCCCTCAACCACGCCCAGGCCGCCAATGTGCCGATCGTGGTTGCGGTCAACAAGATCGACAAGGACACGGCGAACCCGGAGAAGATCCGCGGCCAGCTGACCGAGTACGGCCTGGTGCCCGAGGAATACGGTGGCGACACCATGTTCGTGGACGTCTCCGCCCGCAACAACATCAACATCGAGGAACTCCTCGAAGCGGTGTTGCTGACGGCCGACGCAGCCCTGGACATGCGCGCCAACCCGAACAAGGACGCCCGAGGCATCGCCATTGAAGCGAACCTGGACAAGGGCCGCGGTTCCGTGGCCACCGTCCTGGTGCAGTCCGGCACCCTGCATGTCGGGGACACGATCGTCGCGGGCACCGCCCACGGCCGCGTCCGTGCCATGTTCGACGAGAACGGCGACGGCATCACCGAGGCCGGGCCGTCGCGTCCGGTCCAGGTCCTGGGCCTGTCCAACGTGCCACGGGCAGGTGACACGTTCTTCGTCACCGGCGACGAGCGGACAGCCCGCCAGATCGCTGAAAAGCGTGAAGCTGCCGACCGCAACGCCGCACTGGCCAAGCGGCGCAAGCGCATCAGCCTGGAAGACTTCGACCAGGCCGTCGCGGAGGGCAAGGTGGACACGCTCAACCTCATCCTCAAGGGCGACGTCTCCGGTGCCGTGGAGGCCCTGGAAGACTCGCTGCTCAAGATCGACGTCGGCGAAGGCGTGCAGCTGCGCGTCATCCACCGCGGCGTGGGTGCCATCACGCAGAACGACGTCAACCTGGCCACGGTGGACAACGCCATCATCATCGGCTTCAACGTCAAGCCGGCCGAGCGCGTTGCCGAACTGGCCGACCGCGAGGGCGTCGACATGCGCTTCTACTCGGTCATCTACGGCGCCATCGATGACATTGAGCTGGCCCTGAAGGGCATGCTCAAGCCTGAATACGAGGAAGTCCAGCTGGGCACCGCGGAAATCCGCGAAGTGTTCCGTTCCTCCAAGTTCGGCAACATCGCCGGCTCGATCGTCCGCTCCGGCATCATCCGCCGCAACGCGAAGGCACGTGTGCTTCGTGGCGGGAAGGTCGTGGGCGACAAGCTCACCGTTGACTCGCTCAAGCGCTTCAAGGATGACGCCACCGAAGTCCGCACCGACTTCGAATGCGGCATCGGCCTGGGTTCGTTCAACGACCTGCAGGTCGAGGACATCATCGAGACGTTCGAGATGCGCGAGAAGCCGCGCGCCTGACGGCCAAACGCCTCAGCAAAGCCGGCCGGGCGCCCCTCCCGGGCGTCCGGCCGGCTTTGCCTTCCCCCACAAGAATTCGCCGACAAGGAGAACACCATGGCTGATTCAGCCCGCGCTGCCAAACTGGCCCAGCGCATCAAGGTCGTCGTGGCCGAAGGCCTCCGCAGCCGGGTCAAGGACCCGCGCGTCGAAGGCATCACCGTCACCGACGCCCGCGTCACCAACGACCTCCAGCACGCCACCGTCTACTACACGGTCCTTGGCGACGAGACGGCCCAGTCCGACGCCAAGACGGGTCTGGAGCGCGCCAAGGGCGTGCTCCGCGCCGAGGTGGGGAGGAACATCACCGTCCGCCTGACGCCCACCCTTGAGTTCGTGGCGGATGAAATCCCCGTCAACGCCTCCAACCTGGAAGCCCTGCTCCGCGTGGCCAAGGAACGCGACGCCAAGCTGGCCGAACTCTCCGCCAACGCCGAGTTCGCCGGGGACGCGGACCCGTACAAGAAGGACGAAGAGGACCAGGACGCATAGTCCCAAGCACGACGGCGGCCGGTCACCCTTCGCGAAAAGGGCGGCCGGCCGCCGTCGTACTTGGGGGTTGTCTCTCGAGGACGGAGACACTGCTGCCGCCGCTAGCGCAACCGCAGGGTCACCAGGTTTCCGCCGGTCTCAGCCAGCGCCGCAGTGGCTGCCAGGAGTGTGTTGCCGCTGATGGCGACGTCGGACGCCATCATGGCCGGCAGCACCACGGTGGCCTTGCCGTTCTTGATGACGCTGACGCCCGGGCCGAACAGCTCGGCCACGTACACGCGGTTTTGCCCGTCAACGGCGATCCCGGTGGGCCCGGACAGTCCGGAGGCCAGCAGCTGGGTCTTTCCGCTGTGCAAGTTCATCCGGTAGGCCTTGCCGGCCGCGAGATCCATCCCGGGCACGCCCGGCAGAACAGTGTAGTAGAGCCAGCCGCCGCTGAGGGAGACGGCGGTGGGTACCGGTTCGGCAAAGTAGGTGTGCCCCATCATGCAGGCGGGAATGTCGATGCCCATTTCTGCCACGGAGGCCGCAACCGCCGCGTCGATCTTGACCGGCTCGGGTGGAAGCTGCTTGACGAGCCGCACCTTTCCGCTGGTGGAGACGAACGTGATGTTGTTGGCACCTGCGTCACCGACATACACGCCGCCATTGCCCGGAGCCGAAGAGTACGGGTGTGAGAACACCTCGCCGGTGTGCCGGAGCGCGGGAGCCTGGGCCAGGCACGCCGCCGAAACGTCACGGACGCCGTAGACGGTCCTGCCGTCGGGGTTGTGTGCTCCCTCGAACTCGGACAGATCGGCCATTTGCCGCATCTTCCCGCGGCTGTCCATGCTCATGAGGCGGGACGGGAGCAGCACCGAGCCTTCCTCAGCCTCGGGGTCCGTGTCGTTGTTAAAGTAGTAGGTGGTGCCATGGGCGTACGACACCCCGCCGATTTCCTGCCCGGCCTCGCTGACCAGTACGGTCTTGGCTCCCTTGGCCGAAACGGCCGTAAGCTGGGCGCTGAACCCCTCTGCCACCAGATATCCGCCCTTGGCCCCAAAGGCGGCCTTCATCGGCCCGGCAAGTCCGGAGGCCACGGTGACGGCTTCCTTGGGCAGCTGGTGCTTGCCGGGCTTGGCCGGATGGGTGTGCCAGAAAGGCTGGAAGTGCTTGAACGACTGGGTGTGGTGGGTGGTCCCGGTGGACGGCGGATTGCCCGGATGGGCTTGTGCCGGCGCGGCCGTCAGGGCCAGTGCAACGGTGCAGGCGGCCGCAATGGCCGCGAAACTTTTCCTCATGATGTTCCCTTGTGGGAAGGCCCGGTGATGACGGGCGGAGCGATGAAGGGGGACCCGTCCTCCGCAGTCGGTGGCCGTGCGGCAACGGGCCAGACACGCGTGGCCGTTGCCGGCCCGGTGAACTGGATGTTGCCCCAGCATCAACTCTCCACAAGACGCCGTCCGGGCGGGGCCGGACGCGTCGACCCAGCTTATGTGATGAACGTCACAGCGTCAAGCATTTGTTTTCCGGCCGATATACTTCAAAGCGTGCTTTCTGGACTGGTAATCGTTGACAAACCGCAGGGATGGACCAGCCATGACGTGGTTGGCCGGATGCGAAGGCTTGCGGGGACCCGGAAAGTGGGCCACGCCGGCACGCTGGACCCCATGGCCACGGGCGTCCTGGTGGTGGGCGTCAACAAGGCCACCCGGCTGCTGACCTACATCGTCGGCACCACCAAGACGTACGACGCCACGATCCGGCTCGGCGTCTCCACCGTCACGGACGACGCCGAGGGCGAGCCCACCCACACGGCGACGACGGCGGCGGTCACCGACGCCGCCATCCGCGCCGGCATCGCGACGCTGACCGGGCCCATCAGCCAGGTGCCCAGCAGCGTCAGCGCCATCAAGGTCAACGGTGAACGGGCCTACGCCCGCGTGCGGTCAGGGGAGGACGTGCAGCTGGCGGCGCGCCCCGTGACCATCCATTCCTTCGACATACATGCCATCCGCCGCGGAGAGCATGAAAACGGCCCCCAGGCCGGATACATCGACGTGGACGCCACGGTCGAGTGCTCCTCCGGCACCTATATCCGCGCCCTGGCCCGCGACCTCGGCGCCGGGCTGGCCGTGGGCGGCCACCTGACGGCGCTGCGGCGCACCAGCGTGGGCCCGTACTCCATCGCCCAGGCCCGCACGCTGGAACAGCTGGCCGAAAAGCTGGACATCCTCGACATCGCCGACGCCGCCCGCGCGCTCATGCCCGTGCGCGAACTGACGGCGGAAGAGGCCGCGGAGCTCTCCTTCGGCCGCCGCATCCCCGCCAGCCCGGACGGCCTGCACACGGCCGCCAATCCTGCCGCCGCGTTCGCCCCCGACGGCACGCTCACGGCACTGCTGGCCGACGTTGGCAGGCACGCCAAACCCGTCCTGGTCTTCCCCCCGGACCCCGGACCCGGGCTGTCCGGGCCGAAGGAGGCCGCGCAGTGACAGTGGACGGCTGGTTTTACGCAGGCCTGGTGGTGGGCCTGGCCTCAACCATCATGTGCGTCACCGCGGCGGTGATGAAGAAAAAACCCAACGACATCACCCTGCTCTCGC
This sequence comes from Arthrobacter dokdonellae, assembly GCF_003268655.1. Classification (NCBI taxonomy): domain Bacteria; kingdom Bacillati; phylum Actinomycetota; class Actinomycetes; order Micrococcales; family Micrococcaceae; genus Arthrobacter; species Arthrobacter dokdonensis. The sequence continues at coordinate 1,873,911 of NZ_CP029642.1, forward strand.
TGGCCGCCGTCGAACTTTTCATCATTGTCTACGCGGCGGCCTCCCTGGTCCGCCTGACCACCGGCGAACACCTGACGGGCGCCGGCTGGGAGTTCTGGGGCTACATGTTCACCGCGGCGGCCCTGCCCGTGGCCGGCTTTTACTGGGCCATGATGGAACGGACGTTTTGGTCGAACTACGTCATGGGGGCGGTGGGCGTGACGGTGGTGGTCATGATGGCCCGCATGGCACAGATTTGGTACGGCCTGGGGCCTGCCGCACAGCACCTGCAACCTGGAATTGGACAATGAAGAACAAAACAAGCAATGCCGGCAACGTCCCGGAAGCACCCGCACCGGGACGGACCACGGGCGCCGGGCGCCTCCTGATCACCGTGTACGGCATTTTCGCCATCTCCGCCAGCGCCCGGGCCGGCTTTCAGATTGCCACCAGCTTCAACGACGCCCCGGTGGCCTACCTCCTCTCAGCCTTCGCGGCCGCAGTGTACATCGTGGCCACCGTCTCCCTGGCCCGCGCAGGCCACAGGTGGGCCGTGACCGCCGCGGTGGCGATCTGCATTGAGCTGGCCGGCGTGCTGGTGGTGGGCCTGCTGAGCGTCTTTGATGCCCGCGCGTTCCCGCATGCCACCGTGTGGAGCCTGTTCGGCCAGGGCTACGGCTACGTGCCGCTGGTGCTGCCGCTGGTGGGCCTCTGGTGGCTCTACCGGCACCGCGCGGCGGCAGCCGCGTGAGCGCACCCGCCATGGAACGTACGACGCCGGCACTGCCGTTGGGCAGCGGCCCGACCTCCCTGCGGCGCTTCACGGCGGCCGACGCTGCCGTCTTTGCCGCCATCCACCACGACGCCCTCAACGTGAAGTGGGCCGGGTCCGACGCCGGGATGACCGTGGAACGCGCGCGCCAGTTGATCGAGGGACCCGTTGCCGAGGGCTGGGACAACGGCTCGCTGCTGCGATTTGCCATTGTTGAACAGCTCGACGCCGGCGCATGCGTCGTCGGCACGCTGAGCCTGCAAAACGTGAACCGCACGCCCGGCGGCGGCGCCGCCTCCGTCGGCATCAAGCTGCTGGCCGCCGGCCGCGGCCGGGGGAGTGGCCGCCGCGCCGTGGAACTGGCCTGTGACCACGCCTTTGGCACGCTGGGGCTCACCGTGCTGCACTGGCACACCACGGCGGGCAACCACGCCAGCCGGGCCTTGGCGGAACGGTGCGGCTTCCGGTTCGTTGCGGAGATCCCTGGCGGCGGGCACGTCGACGGCGCCATCGCCGACGGCTGGGTGCTGGTGCGGGAAGCGGCGAAGGAACTCCAGCTGCAACCCGTGGTGCCCCGCCTGACCGACGGATCCGTGCTGTTGCGGGAACTGCAGGATTCGGATGCCGAACAGCTGGTGGCCAACTGCTCCAACGCCGAGGCCGTCCGCTGGACCACCGTCCCGCTCGGCTACACACCCGCGCACGCCGCGCACTTCATCAACACCATCACCCCCGAGGGCTGGCGCAGTGGGAAGACGCTGACGTTTGCGGTGGCGGATCCCGGCACGGACCGCCTCCTGGGCACCGTCGACCTGCAGTGCAAGCACCCCGGTGCGGCCGCCGTCGGCATCAACTTCGGCGAGCACGCCCGGGGCACCGGCGCGGCGGAGAGCGCTGTGCGGCTGCTGGCGGACTATGCGTTCAACCAGCTCAACCTCAGCTTTCTGCACTGGTCGGCCATGGTGCCGAACTGGGGCAGCCGCAAGCTGGCCTGGAAGCTGGGCTTCACCCTCGAGGGCCAGGTCCGCGGCCAGTTCAACGACCGCGGCACGCCGGCGGACCGGTGGATTCTGACCCTGGCCGCGACCGATCCGGGCAGGCCGCAGTCCCCGTGGGACGGACCGCCCGCCGCCAGGCGGTAACCTTGAAAAGTCTGCCCGCGGGCAGCTTGCCGGCACGCCACAAGCAAGAGGATACGTAGTGCACATTTGGAACTCACTGGAGCAGGTTCCGCAGGGATTGGGTCCCAGCGTGGTTGCGCTGGGGAACTTTGACGGGCTGCACCGCGGACACCAGCAGGTGCTGGGCCAGGTGAAGGCGGAGGCCGTGCGCCGCGGCGGGCTGGCCGTGGCCTTGACCTTCCACCCGCACCCGGCGCTGGTGCACCGCCCGCAGTCCGCTCCGCCGCAGATCATGGGACTGGCGGACAAGCTGGCCGCCATGGAGCAGCAGGGCATGGACGGCGTGCTGGTGGCACCCTACACACTGGAGTTCGCCCGGCAGACTCCGGAGGAATTCGTCCGCAACGTCTTCGTCGACACCCTCGGGGCCTGCGCCGTGGTGGTGGGCCACGACGTCCGCTTCGGCCGGGACAACGCCGGCGACCTGGCAACCATGGTGGCGCTCGGACGCGAACTAGGGTTCGACGTCGTGCCTGTCGATGACGAAGGGCACGACCGCCGATGGTCCTCCACCTGGGTGCGGGAGGCGCTGGCCAAGGGGGACGTGGACACGGCCGCGGAGGTTCTGGGCCGCCCGCACAGCATGAGCGGGGAGGTGGTGCACGGGGCGGCGCGCGGGCGCGCCCTGGGCTTCCCGACGGCGAACCTCTCCCCGGACGCGTGCGGCATCATCCCGGCCGACGGCGTCTACGCCGGCTGGCTCAGGGACGAGCACGGCCACCGCTGGCGGGCCGCGATTTCGGTGGGCTCAAACCCCACTTTCGTGGGCGTCAGCCGGCAGGTGGAGGCCTTTGTCATTGGCCGTCCGGAAGAGCCCGTCGAGGCGTTTGACCTGTACGGCCAACGGGTGGTGGTGGAGTTTGTCCGGCGGCTGCGCGGCATGGTGGCCTACACCGGCCCCGAGGCGCTGATCGAGCAGATGCACCACGACGTGGAGCAGAGCCTGGAAATTCTGCAGGCCTGACGGGCCTTCCGCCGCACGGCCACTTCGACTTAACGCCTGCTTCTGCCGTAAACTAGGGGATTGGGTCCGGCTGCAGTCCGTGGTGGCTGGATTCTGCTGTGTTTGACGGGACTCCCGGCGCACGGTGACACCACGTTCACGGCACATCTCAAGGAGTTATTTGTGGCACTTGAAGCCGCTTTGAAGCAAGAAATCATGCAGGCATTTGCAACCAGCGAAGGTGACACTGGTTCGCCTGAGGTCCAGATCGCGATGCTCTCACGACGCATTTCCGACCTGACCGAACACCTGAAGATGCACAAGCACGACCACCACACCCGCCGTGGCCTCATGGGCCTGGTCGGCCGCCGTCGTCGCCTGCTCGGCTACCTGAAGGACACCGACATCACGCGCTACCGTACGCTCATCGAGCGCCTCGGCCTGCGCCGCTAGCATGGTGTGAAAGGCGGCCTTCCCCGTGCTGCGGGGAAGGCCGCCTTCACAGTATTGACGCGAGCCGGCACACATCCGCGTGCCGGAGCGCAGCTTGACCCACGGAACCTCACCGTCCGCCGCGCATTCGCGGTCCTCGGTAGTGGTCTCCGGGAACGGCCCCGCGGGGCGCCCGTGGACCTCGATCGAAGACCGGGTGTTGTACAGGTACCCACAGCATGATCCGGTGGGCCGCCTCGGCAGGCGGAGCGAGACTTTCTGCGGTGCGAGTGTTTATGAACACCTACAAGGAAATGGAGGTGACTCTCCATGGAGGGTCCCGAGATTCAGTACGCAGAGGCCGTCATTGACAACGGCCGTTATGGCAAGCGCGTGGTCCGCTTTGAGACCGGCCGCCTTGCCCAGCAGGCAGCGGGCTCCGCGATGGTCTACATCGACGAAGACACCGTCATGCTTTCAGCCACCACGGCCGGCAAGCACCCGCGTGAAGGCTTTGACTTTTTCCCGCTGACCGTCGATGTGGAAGAGCGCATGTACGCCGCCGGCCGCATCCCGGGCAGCTTCTTCCGCCGTGAAGGCCGCCCGTCCACGGACGCCATCCTGGCCTGCCGCCTCATGGACCGCCCGCTGCGCCCCGCCTTCAAGAAGGGCCTGCGCAACGAGGTCCAGATCGTCGTCACCATCCTGGCGATCAACCCGGACGTGCTCTACGACGTCGTGGCCATCAACGCCTCGTCGATGTCCACCCAGCTGTCGGGCCTGCCGTTCTCCGGCCCCATCGGCGGCGTCCGCGTGGCCCTGGTCGACGACGGCAACGGCGCCCAGTGGGTCGCCTTCCCCAAGCACTCCGAGCTGGAAAACGCCGTGTTCAACATGGTGGTGGCCGGCCGCGTCGCCGGTGACGATGTAGCCATCATGATGGTGGAAGCCGAAGCCACTGACAACTCCTGGAACCTCATCAAGGAACAGGGCCACCAGGCCCCCACCGAAGAGGTTGTGGCCGAGGGCCTCGAGGCCGCCAAGCCGTTCATCAAGGCCCTCTGCGACGCCCAGGCCGACCTGGCGGCACGCGCCGCCAAGCCCACCGTCGAGTTCCCGGTTTTCCTGGACTACGAAGAGGACGCCTACGCCGCCGTCGAGGGCGCAGCCTCCGACAAGCTGGCCAAGGTGTTCTCCATTGCCGACAAGCAGGAGCGCGACGCCGCTTCCGACGCCTTGAAGGACGAGACCGTTGCGGCCCTGGCCGGCGACTTCGAAGGCCGCGAAAAGGAGCTGTCCGCGGCTTTCCGTTCCGTGACCAAGCAGGTCATCCGCCAGCGCATCCTGACCGAGCAGGTCCGCATCGACGGGCGCGGCCTGACGGACATTCGCCAGCTCACCGCCGAGGTCGAGGTCCTGCCGCGCGTGCACGGCTCCGCCATCTTCGAACGCGGCGAGACCCAGATCATGGGTGTCACCACGCTGAACATGCTCAAGATGGAACAGCAGATCGACTCCCTGTCGCCGGTGACGCGCAAGCGCTACATGCACAACTACAACTTCCCGCCGTACTCCACCGGTGAAACCGGCCGCGTGGGCTCGCCCAAGCGCCGCGAAATCGGGCACGGCGCCCTGGCCGAGCGGGCGCTCGTGCCCGTACTGCCCTCGCGTGAGGAATTCCCCTACGCGATCCGCCAGGTCTCCGAGGCCCTTGGCTCCAACGGCTCCACCTCCATGGGTTCCGTGTGTGCATCGACGCTGTCGCTGCTCAACGCCGGTGTGCCCCTGAAGGCACCGGTTGCCGGCATCGCCATGGGCCTGGTCTCCGACCAGGTGGACGGTCAGACCCGCTACGCGGCCCTGACCGACATCCTTGGCGCGGAAGATGCCTTCGGCGACATGGACTTCAAGGTTGCGGGCACGTCGGAGTTCGTCACGGCCATCCAGCTGGACACGAAGCTCGACGGCATCCCGGCCTCCGTTTTGGCAGCGGCACTGAAGCAGGCCCGCGAGGCGCGCCTGCACATCCTGAGCGTCTTGAACGCCGCCATCGACGTCCCGGACGAGCTCTCCGAGTTCGCGCCCCGCGTCATCGCGGTCAAGATCCCCGTTGACAAGATCGGCGAGGTCATCGGGCCGAAGGGCAAGATGATCAACCAGATCCAGGAAGACACCGGCGCCGACATCTCCATTGAAGATGACGGCACGGTTTACATCGGTGCAACGAACGGCCCCTCAGCGGACGCCGCCCGTTCAGCGATCAACGCCATCGCGAACCCGCAGGTTCCGGAAATCGGTGAGCGTTACCTGGGAACCGTTGTCAAGACCACCACGTTCGGCGCGTTCATTTCGCTCACGCCGGGCAAGGATGGCCTGCTGCACATCTCCGAGCTGCGCAAGCTCTCAGGTGGCAAGCGCGTTGACAACGTTGACGACGTTGTGTCCGTCGGTCAGAAGATCCAGGTGGAGATCACCAAGATCGACGACCGCGGCAAGCTGTCCCTTTCCCCGGTTGTCGCCGAGGAAGAGCACGCCGAAGAAGCAGTTTCCGAAGGCGTTGCTGAATAATTCATGGCAATCACCCTTTTGCCGCTGACCTCCGCCGCCGACGGGCTGGCAGATTCAGGTTCCTCGCTCATCTCGGGCACGGCGGGCGGCGCAGCAGTGCGCCGTTCCGTCCTGCCCGGGGGAGTGCGGGTCCTGACCGAGTCCATGCCGGGGCAGCGAAGCGCGACAATTGGTTTTTGGGTCGGTGTTGGCTCCCGGGATGAAACCGAGGGCCAACACGGCGCGACCCACTTCCTTGAACACCTGCTGTTCAAGGGCACCCTGCGCCGGACCGCGTTGGAAATCGCTTCCGCCTTTGACGAGGTGGGCGGGGAGTCCAACGCGGCCACGGCCAAGGAAAGCACCTGCTACTACGCACGCGTGCTGGACACCGACCTCCCCATGGCCATCGACGTCATCGCCGACATGGTCACCTCCGCCGTGCTGGACCCGGCCGAGCTGGAGCAGGAACGCGACGTCATCCTGGAAGAAATCGCCATGGACAGCGACGACCCCACCGACGTCGCCCACGAAAAGTTTGTTGAGGCCGTCATGGGCCGCCACGCCCTGGGACGCCCCATCGGCGGCACGCCGGAGGCCATTAAAGCTGTGCCCCGCGATTCCGTCTGGGCCCACTACCGCAAGCACTACCGGCCCGAGACCCTCGTCATCACCGCTGCCGGCGGCCTGGACCACGACGCCGTCTGCGATCACGTCCTCTCGGCCCTGCGCACCGCAGGCTGGTCCTTGGACGACGGCGTTGCCCCGGCCCCGCGCCGCGACTCCGCACCGGTTGCCATTGCCGGCACCGCCGGACTGCACGTGATCAAGCGCCAGGTGGAGCAGGCCAACATCATCCTGGGCTGTCCGTCGCTGACAGCCACCGACCCCCGCCGCTACGTCATGAGCGTGTTGAACTCCGTCCTTGGCGGCGGGATGTCCTCGCGCCTGTTCCAGGAGATCCGCGAAAAGCGGGGCCTGGTCTACTCGACGTATTCCTTCGCCTCCTCCTATGCCGACGCCGGCTACTTTGGCATGTACGCCGGCTGCTCGCCACAGAAAGTGGGCCAAGTCATCGGGCTGTTGACCGCCGAACTGGAGAAGCTCGCGGTGGACGGCATCACGGAGGCCGAGCTTGCCAAGGCACTGGGCCAGATGTCCGGCGGCATTGTCTTGGCACTCGAAGACACCGGCTCGCGCATGTCGCGGCTGGGCCGGGCCGAACTGGTCACCGGTGAATTCCTGGACATTGACGCGACTCTCGACCGCATCCGCGCAGTCACGACCCAACAAGTGCGGGAACTGGCAGGCGAACTCGTCGCGGCCCCGCGCACCGTGACAGTGGTTGGGCCGTTTGAGGAATCCGAGACCTTCGGCCTGTAGCCGGTGGCCGAGCCCCGAAGGAATCCGGTTTGGACAGCACCGCCGCGCCGCTGGAATGTGCCGACGGCGTGTTTTTCATTGAGGGTCCGGCGTCCAACTGGATCATCCTTCGCGACGGGAGGGAATTTTCCGTCATCGATTCCGGCTATCCTGGCGATGTCGGTGACTTTGTGAAGTCCATCCGGCAGCTGGGGCTTGAACCGCGGAACATGGCGGCGCTGCTCGTCACCCACGGCCACGTGGACCACACGGGTGCCGCCCGCATGCTGACGGAAGAATTCCACATTCCCGTCCTCAGTGGAGCAGCGGAACACGGCCAGATGATCGGGCGCGAGAAGAACCAGGTCTCCCCGCGGCAAGTCCTGGGGAAGGCCTGGCGGCCCCGCGTCTTCCGGTGGGCCCGCCACATCCTCGCAGCCGGCGGCGCGCGACCGACCTGCGTACCTGCGTCCGGCGTCTTTACCAACGATGTCCTCGCCGGGCTGCCCGGGGCACCCCAGGCCATTGACACCGCCGGACACACGCCTGGCCACACCTCCTTCCTGCTACCGTCCGGCTGCCTGGCCACGGGAGACGCCCTCGTCACCGGGCATCCGCTGTCCACTGTCACCGGGCCGCAGCGGCTGCATCCCATGTTTGACCATGACGGTGCCATGGCCGGCCGCGCCTTGGACCGGCTGTTGGCCTGCGCCGCCACAAACATCCTGCCAGGGCACGGAAAGGCCTTGGCATGCCCATAACCGAGGCAGTTTTCCTCGCCCGGCAAGTCGCCCGCCGGTGATCGCGCCTGTCGGTGATTGAGCCTGACATCGATACCTGGTGACTGAGCTTGTCGGTGGTCGGGCCTGTCGTCGATACCTGGTGGTCGAGCACCGGGCCCTGTGAGGACGTCGAGACCCTGGTCCCGGCGATGGTGCCCGTCGAAATCTAGGGTAGGGCGCCGCTGATTGAGCCCGTCGCCGCTGATTGAGCCTGTCACGGGTTGTCGGGGGTTTTAGGGGTTTTGGGCCTTGGTCGACGATGATGTTGCGCCGAAAATAGTTGTCCACAGATGTGCCGTTCGCGGCTTGTTTCCCGCCTGGATGCCGGTACCTGACCATAGAATGAAGGTAGTAAAGGATCAGGGAATTTCAGACTCTTGACGAATATATATTCGCCATGATTCCTCCAGGGACTGGAAGGGCGGGTGGGCAGGGTGGCGGCACCGGAGTGGGTGGAGCAGGGGACGGACACCGGGGCGCCTGCCGCCGCGTCCCCCGCTGCCGTTCCGCCGGCTCCGGTGCCCCTGGCGGGTGCCGGGGCCTTGGCTGGTCATGGATCCGTGGCGCCTGTCACGGCGTCGGTGTCCTCGGGTGCGGGGTGTGCGGTGCTGTTGTCCACGGCCGGGCTCCTGCTCGAGCAGTGTGCGGGGGTGTTTGATGCGGTGGTGCTGGCGCAGTTGGATGCGGCCCTGGCCCATGAACTCGCCGGTGATGCCCGCCGCCGCGCGGTGGAGGGCGCCGAGCGGCTGGAGCAGCAGGTCCGGGCCGGGGCCGCGGCGGGGAACCTGGCGGACCTGGCCCAGTTCGTCTCCACCGCCCGGGGAACCGCCACGAAGGCCCAGGCCCAGGCCGCCGCGGCCACCGAGGTCGTCCTGGCCCTGGGCGGCACCCTCGGCGGCAACACTGGAAACCCTGCCGGGACCACGGACACCCCGGGGGCCGTCGCGGCGGGTTTTGATGCTGGCGTGGTGGACAGGGTGGATCCTGCCGCGTTGGTGGAGGTGATGGCCCGTTTGGAGGAAGTGAAGAACGCGGCGGCCGCGGCGCAGGCCCAGGCCCAGGCCGTTTTTGTTGCCCAGCAGCGCCTGCTCCAGGCCAGGTCCGGGGTGCCCCGGGAGAAACTGGGCAAGGGCGTCGCGGAACAGGTGGGCCTTGCCCGGCACGAGTCCGCGTCCCGGGGACGGATGCTGTGCGGGCTCGCGCACGTGGTGGTGCGCGAAATGCCGCACACCATGAACGCGTTCTCCGCCGGGATCCTCAGCGAGTACCGGGCCCGGATCCTGGCCCGGGAGACCGCCTGCCTCTCCGCCGGGGACCGGGCCCGCGTCGACGCGCTCGTGTGCGCGGACCAGGAAAAACTCGCCACAATGGGCAGCCGGGAACTGGCCGCCGCGGCGAAAAACGCCGCCCTGGCCCTGGACCCGGCCGCCGTCGCCAAACGCTTCGCCCGGGCCGAATCCGAACGCAACGTCTCCCTGCGCCCGGCCGCCGACGGGATGACCCTGCTCAGCGCCCTGGTCCCGCTGCGCCAGGGCGTGCGGGCCTACAACCTCCTGACCAAGATCGCCGACAGCGCCAAGGCCGCCGGAGACGAACGCGGCAAGGGCCAACTCATGGCCGACACCCTCCTCCACCGCCTCACCCGCCACACCCCCTGCACCCACAACACAGACGACCCCGGCACCGGCGGCAACCAAGACACCGCCAGCACCGCCAGTTCCGACAACCCCGCGGGCACCTCCGGCTGGCCCGCGGACTGGACGGCGGACTGGACGGCGGACTGGGCGGGCGAAGGCAGCCGCCCGGGCCGGGCGTGGCTGTGCACCACCGTGACCGAGCCCGACATCGCCCTGGAACTCATCATGACCGACCGCGCCCTCTTCGACGGCGCCAGCGACCCCGCCCTGCTCGTGGGCCACGAACCCATCCCCGCACCGGCAGCCCGCGCCATGATCTACGGCACGCCCACCAACACCGACTCCGGCAGCATGAACAGCGGCAGCGACGCCGACACCGGCGACGGTGCCGTCGCCGGCGGGGAAAGCGACCGGGTGGAAAGCGGCGGGGCGGACGGCCGGCCCCCGGGCCGCGCGGCGGCGTTTTCGCCCACGGTGTGGATCAAGCGCCTCTTCACCCACCCGGAAACCAACGCGTTGCTGGCCATGGACTCCAGGGGCAGGCTGTTCCCGGAAGGCATGAAGGAATTCCTGCGCCTGCGCGACCAAACCTGCGCCACCCCGTACTGCGACGCACCGATCCGCGACTACGACCACATCAAGTCCTGGGCCGCAGGCGGGCACACCAGCATCACCAACGGCCAGGGCATGTGCCGCGCCTGCAACCAGGCCAAGGAAGCACCCGGCTGGACCAGCACCACCAGTTCCAACGGCACAGCCGCGCCGGAAACCACCGTCACCACACCCACCGGACACTGCTACATCTCCACCGCCCCGCCACTGCCCGGACCCACACGCAGGCAACGCCCCCAACGCTGCTGACCACAGAAACCGACCACCAGCGGCAGGTCCCGTCCAACGTCGGGCCCGACCAACTTCCCGCCAACAGCGAAAGTCGGTTATCCTCCGGCGAACGGCGGCAGGACGTCGATCACGTCGTCCGGTGCCAGGACGGCCGCCAGGTTCCGCTGGGAGACCTCATTGACCAGGAAGCTGCAGCGCGTCAGCAGCTCAGGAAGCGGAGGCGTGCTCGACGAGGCGGACACTGGAAAGGACTCCATCAGGAGCTTGGCTAGGTCGCCCAGCGTGAACGGGGCCGAGCCGGCCACGGAGGCAAGTTCCACTACCTGCCACTCAACGCCCGTGGCCGCCGCTGCGGCGGCAAAAAACCGTACGTCCATTCTCAGCCTCCTATGGCGCTCATGCTGCGATCCGGCTGCACAAAGTCCGCGTCGCCCAGGCCGGGGTGGCCCATGCCGTGGGCTTTCGGCTTGGCCCACATGGCGTCCTGCCAGCGGGCGGCGACGGCATCGTCGTCGTCCGGGGAAGTGCCGGCACGCAAGAGCGCCAGCAGGTCCACTTCGGTGCGGGAGAACAGGCAGCTCATCACTTTGCCTTCGGCCGTGATTCGCGTGCGGCGGCAGTCGGTGCAAAACGGCTCGGTGACGGAGGCAATGACGCCCACGGTGCCCAGCAGTTCGTCGGAGCCGCGGTCCCTGACCTCAAAGCGTTCGGCGGGGGCGCCATCACGCAAGCGGGGATCGGGGGAGAGCACAAAGTCGCGGCCCAGCAGCTCGCGGATCTCGGCGGCTGTGATCATGCCGCTGCGCGTCCAGCCGTGGTCGGCGTCGAGCGGCATCTGTTCGATGAACCGGAGCTCGTAGCCGCGCGCCAGGCACCAGCCCAGCAGCTCCGCGGCGTGGTCGTCGTTGACGCCCCGCATGAGCACGGCGTTGACCTTGAGGGGGCGCAGGCCCGCGGCGTCGGCGGCCTCGATCCCGGCCAGCACCTGGTCGAGGAACGGGCGGCGTGTCAGCTGCAGGAAGGCGTCGTGGTGCAGCGTGTCCATGGAGACGTTCAGCCGCGTCAGCCCGGCATCGGCCAGGGCCTGCGCCTTGCCGGCCAGCCCCACGGCGTTCGTGGTGAGCGAGATGGGCAGTGCGGGGTGGTTCCGGCGCAGGGCGGCAACGATGTCCACGAGGTCGGCCCGCACCAAGGGCTCGCCGCCGGTCAGCCGCAGCTCGCGGACCCCCAGGCGGTCTACGCCCAGGCCCACCAGCCGCACAATTTCGCCAGCTGTGAGCAGCTTGGATTTCTTTAGCCATTCCAGCCCTGCTTCCGGCATGCAGTACCGGCAGCGAAGGTTGCACTTGTCCGTCAGCGACAGGCGCATGTCCGTGGCAACCCGGCCGAACTGGTCCAGGAGACCCTCCAATGCCGGCCGCGCAGACACGGCCGCCGGCCCGGTGGCGCCCGCAGGTACCGCCGGCATGCCCAGTGTTACGCGTCCAGTGTCCATGCCTCCACGCTACGCCATCGGCGCCGTCTGGGACCCGGCGGCGCTTTGTCCCGACCGCGAATCTAGAATTGTGACATGGGGTCGCCGTGGTTTCGGCGAACGGAAAGGATGCCATGCAGGCACGTGGGTACTGGGGTTTGGCCGGGGTGGTGTGCACCGGCGTGGGCGTGGCGGTCGGCGAACTTGTTGCCGCCGTCGTCAGCCCGTCGGCGTCGCCGGTGAGCGCAGTGGGTCAGGGCGTCATCGGAGCCCTCCCCGGAGGCATGAAGGAGTGGGCCATCCACCTTTTCGGCACCTCCGACAAGACCGTCTTTTTGGTCACCATGGTGGTGGTCATGGCCGTGCTGGCTGCGGCCGCGGGGCTGCTTGAGCAAGCCCGGCGCGGCGTTGGCCTTGCCCTCATCGCGCTGTTCGGCCTGGCCGGCATCGTGGCGGTCGCCTCCCGCCCGGACGCTTCCGGCGTAGCGTTCGTGGCCCCCGTGCTCGCTGGCGGGCTGTCAATGGCGCTGCTCGCGTGGGTGCGCGGCAGGTTCCTCCAGCCCGGCCTGGCTGCGGAGTTGAAGGCGGAGTACGACGCCGGCCGCCGCCTACGTGCCCCATCCACGGCTTCCGTGTCTTCCCCGGCAATGCTCTCAGCAATGCCCCCGGCAATGCCCCCGGCAGCGTCCGCGGCACCCTCCGCGGCCCTCGCAGCACGGAACGCCACCCGCCGCACCTTCCTGGGCTACATGGGGGCCGGGGCAGCCGTGGCGCTGCTTGCGGGGGGTGCGGCGGTCATGCTGCGCCGGGCCTCGGTGGTGGTGGCGGACCTGCGGGCCAAGGTCACCCTTCCCCGTGCCCTCAAGCCCGCACCGCAGGTCCCGGCGGCGGCCGTTCTGGACATTGCCGGCATCACCCCGCTCGTCACGGACCCGACCAACTTTTACCGCATCGACACGGCGCTGGTGGTCCCGGCCGTGAACTCGGACACCTGGAAGCTCACAGTCAACGGCATGGTGGAGCGTGAGGTCTCGCTGACCTTTGCCCAACTCTTGGCCAAGCCGCTCGTGGAGCGCTATGTGACCATTGGCTGCGTGTCCAACGACGTCGGCGGGGACCTGGTGGGCAACGCGCGCTGGCTGGGCTGGCCGGTGCGTGAGCTTCTGGCGGAGGCCGGCGTCAAGCCCGGGGCGGACATGGTGCTCTCCCGCAGCACGGACGGCTTCACGGCCGGGACACCCCTCGAGGCGCTCACGGACGGCCGGAACGCCATGATCGCGGTGGGCATGGACGGCGCGCCGCTTCCCCTGGTGCACGGCTATCCGGCCAGGCTCATTGTGCCAGGCCTCTACGGCTATGTGTCGGCCACGAAATGGCTGTCTGAACTGAAGGTCACCACCTTCGCCGCCGACCAGGGGTACTGGACGCCGCTGGGGTGGAGCGCGCGCGGGCCCATCAAGACGGCGTCGCGCATCGACGTCCCGCGCTCCGGCGCGAATCCTGCGGCCGGACGGTTCACGGCGGCCGGGGTGGCGTGGGCGCCCCAGCGCGGCATTGCGGGCGTGCAGGTCCAGCTCGACGGCGGCCCCTGGCAAAGTGCCTCGCTGGCGGCCGCGCTGAACAAGGACACCTGGGTCCAATGGCAGGCGCCCCTCACCCTCACGCCCGGCAAGCACCAGCTTAAAGTGCGCGCCGTGGACGGGACCGGCGCCGTGCAGACCGGGGACGTGGCACCGCCGGCGCCGGACGGCGCCACCGGCTGGCATACGGTCGAGTTCAACGCCGCATAGACGTGGGCCGCGGCACCGGCCAACAGGCACGCGCCGGTCGCCGCCGTCGCGGGGTGCCTCGCCTAGGATGGGCTTAAAGTCCGCAGTGCGTTGCTCCTGGAGGAAAACCGATGCGAAGAACAGTCACCGAGCATCAAAAGGCCGTGCTCGAGGTCCTGGCCCATGCCTGGAAAGGCGGGAAAGGGACCGCCGTGCTGCACGACGCCGGAACCCGGGTCCCGTTGGCCGACGCGCCGGGGCGCGTGCTGGCCGCGGCGCTGTCGGCGCCCCTCGACCTGCCACCGTTCGCCAACTCCCAAATGGACGGCTTTGCCGTCCGGGTGAACGACGCCGAAAAACAATCCAAAGACGTTGATTCCATAAAATCAACCGTTTACCGCGTCGCCGCGGCAATCCCCGCCGGCAGCGTGCCGCCGCCATTGCAGGAGGGCATGGCCGCGCCCATCATGACGGGGGCCATGCTGCCGCCGGGCGCCAACGCAGTGGTTCCGGTGGAGAAGGCAAACCCCGCACACTTCCCCGAGGAGGGCGGCACGGTGGAACTTCCCGCCACCGCCCCGGGCACCTTTGTCCGCGCCAGGGGAAGCGACCTGGCCGCCGGAGCCCTGGCCATTCCCGGCGGTGCGCTGCTGAACGCCGCACACATCGGGCTCGCCTCCGCCCTGGGCTGCAGCTCACTGACGGTCAACCCGCGGGTCCGGGTGCTCCTGGTCACGACGGGGGACGAGGTCCTGCTGCCCGGAGACCCCCGGGCGGCTGACGGGCTGCCGGAAGGCATGATTTTCGACGCCAACATGGCTCTGCTGCGCGCCAACCTGCAGCAGGCCGGAGTTGAGGTGGTGCTGGCCCCCGTGGTGAGGGACGAGCCGCACGCACTCCTGATGGTGCTGGACGAGTACGTGGACACCGTGGATCTGGTCGTGTCCACGGGAGGCATCAGCGCCGGTGCCTTTGAAGTGGTGAAGCAGGCGTTGTCCGGCTTCGAGGTGGACTTTTTCTCCGTGGCGCTGCAGCCCGGCGGTCCGCAGGCGCTGGGCACCTACCGTGGCGTGCCGTTCATCGGCTTCCCCGGCAATCCCGTCAGCGGCGTGGTCTCCTTTGAACTGTTCCTTCGCCCCGCGCTGACTGAACTGCTGGGCGTCCCCACGCCACGCCCGCGGGTGCTGGCGGCCTTGGGCCACCCGCTCAGCTCGCCGGAGGGAAAGCACCAGGTCCGCAGGGGCATCTACGAAGGGCCCGGATACGAATCGGCAGCCTCCGTGCGCGAGGTTGGCGGCCCGGCGTCGCACCTTTTAGGGCCGCTGGCCCAGGCCAACGCCCTCATCCACGTCCCCGCGGGCGTGACGGAATTGCACGCCGGGTCAAAAGTGGAAGTATGGCTGTTGTGAACAACACGCAGCCCCCTGAATTAACCCATCTGCGCCGGGACGGCACTGCCCAAATGGTGGACGTCTCCGCCAAGGCGGTCACCGTGCGCGAGGCCACGGCCGCCGGTACGGTCCACACCACGGCCGAGGTCATGACCCTGCTGGGCGCCGGCGAGCTGCCCAAGGGCGACGCCCTGGCCGTGGCGCGCGTGGCCGGGATCATGGGCGCCAAAAGGACGCCGGATCTCATTCCCCTGTGCCACCCGCTGCCACTATCCAAGGTCACGGTTGACTTTGGCCTGGGTGCCACCGCCGTTACCATCACGGCCACGGTCAAGACACGCGGCGTCACGGGCGTGGAGATGGAAGCCCTGACGGCCGTGTCCATCGCGGCATTGAGCGTCTACGACATGGTCAAGGCCGTGGACAAGCACGCCGTCATCTCCGGCATTCAGGTGCTGGCCAAGTCCGGCGGCAAGAGCGGGGACTGGACAATGGACCCCGCGTCCGGCGCCCCGGCGGGAGCCGGCGCATGAACGGCTGCGAATCCGGTGCCGGCCCGGGCGCGGCCGGGGTGGTCATCGCCTCCACCCGCGCGGCCCTGGGCGTCTACCCCGACAAGACCGGGCCCATCATCACCGGCTGGCTCCGGGAGCACGGCTTCGAGACCGGCGAACCGGTGGTGGTCCCCGACGGCGCGCCTGTCGGCGCCGCCCTCAGCGCCCTGCTGGGGCGGCATCCCGCCGTCGTGATCACCAGCGGCGGCACCGGGCTGAGCCCCACCGACGAAACCCCGGAAATGACCCTGCCCGTGCTGGACCGCGAGGTTCCCGGCATCATGGAGGCCATCCGCGCCGCCGGCCTCGCCAAGACGCCCATGGCCGTGCTCAGCCGCGGGCACGCGGGTTTGGCCGGGCGGACATTCGTGGTCAACCTGCCCGGCTCGCCCTCCGGCGTCATGGACGGACTGGCCGTGCTGGACCCCCTTATCAGGCACATCTGCGAGCAGGTCGCCGGCGGCCATGGACACTAACGTCGAGGTGGTGGCCGCGCTGCTGAGTGCCGGGCCGATCTCCGTGGACGCCGCGATCGCCGCCGTGGAATCGGAGACCGCCGGGGCCGTGGTGAGCTTTAGCGGCGTCGTCCGCAACCACGACGGCGGAAAAGAGGTTGCGCGGCTGTCCTACAGTGCCCATCCGCTCGCCCGGGGCGTGTTGGATTCCGTGGTGGCCTCCGTGGTGGAGGGTGCCGCGGATCCGGACGGGCACCCCGTGCGTGTCTGGGTGGCACATCGCGTGGGGCCCCTGGGGATAGGCGAGCCCGCCCTGGTCGCAGCCGTCGCGTCCTCACACCGGGCCGAGGCCTTCGCCGTATGTTCGGAGCTGGTGGAGCGCATCAAGGCCGAGGTGCCCATTTGGAAGGAGCAGTTCTTCACCGACGGAACCGCCGAATGGGTGGGCGCCGGCGCGCTTCCCGGCGGCGCGGCTCCGGACCCGTCCATGAATGCCGCGGACAATCCGGGGCGTGAAAGCCAGTAGTCTTAAAAGCATGAGTGAAATGCTGAAGGTGGCCGTGCTCGGTGCCAAGGGACGAATGGGAACCGCCGCCGTTGCGGCCGTCGAAGGGGCCGCCGGGATGGAGCTGGTGGCGGCCCTGGGCCGCACCGATCCGCTCGACCTTCTGGTGGAAAAGGGCGCGCAGGTGGTTGTTGACCTGACCGTTCCCAGTTCCACCGAGGCCAACGTCCGCTTCGCCGTCGAACACGGAATCCACGCCGTGGTGGGCACCACCGGCTGGGACGCCGGCCGCCTTGCCGCCCTGCGGGACCTGCTGGCGGAACACCCCGAAACGGGCGTGCTGATAGCCCCCAACTTCGCCCTGGGCTCGGTGCTGGCGACCCACTTTGCCGCCAAGGCCGCCAAATACTTCGAGTCGGTGGAAATCATCGAACTGCATCACCCGCGCAAGGTGGACGCGCCCTCCGGCACCGCGCTGCGCACGGCCCAGCTCGTCGCCAAGGCCCGCTCCGACGCCGGCGTCCCGGCAGCGCCCGACGCCACCGAAACGGAGCTCGACGGCGCCCGCGGCACGTCTGTGGACGGCGTCCCCGTCCACAGCGTCCGCCTCGCCGGACTCGTGGCGCACCAGGAGGTGCTGCTGGGCAGCCCGGGGGAGGCGCTGACCATCCGCCACGACTCCTTCAACCATGCTTCCTTCATGCCCGGCGTGCTGCTGGGCGTGCGCACCGTGGGCACCCGCCCGGGCCTGACCGTGGGCCTCGACGGCTACCTTGACCTTGAAGGCTGAATCCGTGGCGAAGACAGAGGGATCCGGGCTGCGCATGTCCAAGACCAAGATCTGGGTTGCGCTGATCTGCCTGCTGCTGGTGTTCTACCTGGTGGTCATGGTCCAGCGCTCGTTCACGTTGATGTTTGTTTCCCCGGAATGGCAGGCCAAGGTCATGGGCGCCGCCTATTTCCTCGTCCCGCTCGTGGCCGCCTGGGCGCTCATCAGTGAGGTGCTTTTCGGAGCCCGCACGGAGAAGCTGGCCAACATTCTCGAGTCCGAGGGCGGCCTGCCGGTGGACAACCTTCCGCGCACCCCCGGCGGCCGCATCATCAGGGAGGCCGCCGACGCGGAATTTGAAAAGTACAGGCTGGAGGCCGAGTCGGCCCCGGACGACTGGCGTTCCTGGTTCCGGCTCTCTTGCGCGTACGACGCCGCCGGAGACCGCAAGCGTGCCCGCAAGGCCATGCGCGACGCCGTGGGCATGTACCGCGCCGGCTGAACCACATTCTGTGTTGGACAAGTTGCACTCGGAAAGCGGTTTCTCGGCAAATTTAGGCAAATTTAGGGCAACAACTGCAACATAGATTGATAGGAGCGGGAAGACGATGGTGAGCAGCACACACAACCCGGATGACGGCGTCGAACTTTCCTATGACGTGGTGGGGGAGGGGGATCCCATCCTCCTGATCCACGGCAGCGCCCTCAGCCGCGCCATCTGGCGCGGTTTCGGCTACACCAAGGCGCTGCGCGGGAACCACCGGGTCATCACCATGGATCTGCGCGGGCACGGCCGCTCCGGCAAGCCGCACACGCAGCCGGCCTACGCGATGGACGTTCTGGTGGCAGACGCCCTGGCCGTGCTGGATGCCGCGGATGCACCGCAGGCCCACTTTGGCGGCTATTCGGTGGGCTCCCGCGTCGGCTTCTCGCTCGCCGTGGCCGCTCCGGAACGCCTGCTGTCCCTCACCACGCTCGGCGGCACCTTCCGGATCCAGCCCGGCAGTGTGGGGAAGCTGTTCTTCCCGGAGTACGACGCCGCACTCGGCTCCGGCGGGATGCCCGCCTTCGTCGCGGGCTGGGAGGCGAGGATCGGCGCACCGCTGGATCCGCAGACCAGGGCGGCGTTCCTCGCCAATGATGCGCACGCATTGCAGGCCTACTTCCGCCAGAC
The DNA here is from genome assembly GCF_003268655.1 of Arthrobacter dokdonellae. Classification (NCBI taxonomy): domain Bacteria; kingdom Bacillati; phylum Actinomycetota; class Actinomycetes; order Micrococcales; family Micrococcaceae; genus Arthrobacter; species Arthrobacter dokdonensis. Next base: position 1,892,480 of record NZ_CP029642.1, read on the forward strand.
CGAGGCCGAGCCCGCCATCGCCGAATCCGCCGTCGCCGCGCTGGAGCTGCCCGGACTGCTGCTGGCCGGCACGGCCGACCGGGACCGGCTGGCCGACTCCCGGCGCGCGGCTGAACTCATGCCCAACGCCCGGGTGGTGGAACTCCCCGGGCGGAACCACGGCAGCACGCTCTTCCCGGCGCAGCCAATCCTCGACGCATGGCTGCCGTTCCTGCAGGAGGCGCGCGCCGCGGCCAACCGCTGACGCGGAAAGGCGCAGGGCGGCCGTCCACGAAGTGGCGCACGTTGAACGAAACGGCCGCCGAGCAGGTAACGTTTTATCCATGTCTGAGTCTGATATTGCCACCCGCCCCTTCGGAACGCTGGTGCCAGCCATGGTCACCCCCTTCACCGCCGACGGGGCCGTGGACTACAAGCAGGCAGCGGGCCTGGCCACCAAGCTGGTCGACGGCGGCTGCGACGGCATCCTGGTCACCGGCACCACGGGCGAGACCTCCACCCTGACGGACGAGGAAAACCTTGGCATGTTCCAGGCCGTCCTGGACGCCGTGGGGGACCGGGCCCGCGTCATCGCCGGCACCGGCACCAATGACACCCGCCACTCCATCAACCTGTCCCGGCGCGCCGCAGCCCTGGGCGTCCACGGCCTGCTGATCGTGACCCCGTACTACAACAAGCCCAGCCAGGCCGGCATCCAGGCCCACTTTGAGGCGATTGCCGACTCCACTGAACTCCCCGTCATGCTCTATGACATCCCGGGCCGGGCGGGCGTTCCCATCGCCACCGAGACCATCATCAAGCTGGCCGACCACCCTCGCATCACCGCCCTCAAGGACGCCAAGGCGGACTTCAGCGCCACCACCCGCGTGCTGGCCAACACCGACCTTGACGTCTACTCGGGCGACGACGGACTGACGCTGCCGCTCATGGCCGCCGGCGCCGTCGGACTGGTCAGTGTGAGCGCCCACGTGGCGCCGCAAAAGTTCCGCGCCCTCATCGACGCCGCGGCCGCAGGCGACTTCACCACGGCCCGCCGCCTGCACTTTGAGCTGGACCCGGTGGTGCGGGCCACCATGGGCCATGTGCAGGGCGCGGTTGCCGTCAAGCAGATTCTCAAGTGGCAGGGCATCCTGTCCAACTCGGTGGTCCGGCTTCCCCTCGTGGAGCCCGGCGAGGCCGACATCGCCCTGATCAAGGCTGACCTCGCGGAAGCTGGAATGGAATTGTAGCCATGACCCAAATGACCGAGCCGGGGCTGCGCACTCCGCCACCATTGCCGGCCGACACGCTGCGGATTGTTCCGCTCGGCGGCATTGGCGAGATCGGTCGGAACATGACCGTCTTTGAAATAGGCGGCAAGCTGCTCATCGTGGACTGCGGGGTGCTCTTCCCCGAAGAGGACCAGCCCGGCGTCGACCTGATCCTGCCGGACTTTTCCTACCTTGAGCACCGGCTTGCGGACGTGGTGGGCCTGGTCCTCACGCACGGCCACGAGGACCACATCGGCGCGGTTCCCTACCTCCTGCGCCTGCGCAGCGACATCCCGCTGATCGGTTCGCAGCTGACGCTGGCGCTCGTCGAGGCCAAGCTCGCCGAACACCGCATCAAGCCGTGGACGCTGACCGTCACCGAGGGCCAGGTGGAGGACCTGGGCCCGTTCCAGTGTGAATTTGTGGCCGTCAACCATTCCATCCCGGACGCCTTGGCCGTGTTCATCCGCACCGCGGGCGGCAACGTCCTGCACACCGGCGACTTCAAGATGGACCAGCTGCCGTTGGACGGGCGGCGCACCGACCTGCGCCACTTTGCCCGCCTGGGCGAGGAGGGCGTTGACCTGTTCCTGGTGGACTCGACCAACGCCGACGTCCCCGGCTTCACGACCAGCGAGGCCGAGATCGGACCCACCTTGGAGGCCATGTTCGGCAAGGCCGACAAGCGCATCATCGTCGCCAGCTTTTCCTCCCACGTCCACCGCGTCCAGCAGGTGCTCAACGCCGCCGTGCTGCATGGGCGCAAGGTGGCGTTCGTGGGCCGCTCCATGGTGCGCAACATGGGCATCGCCGCGAAGCTGGGCTACCTGAACGTGCCGGCCGACGTCCTCGTGGACCTGAAGAACGTGGGCGCCCTGCCGGACAACAAGGTGGTCCTGATGTCCACCGGATCCCAGGGAGAACCCATGGCCGCGCTGTCCCGCATGGCCAACGGCGACCACAAGATCGCCGTCGGCCAGGGCGACACCGTGATCCTCGCCTCCTCGCTGATTCCGGGCAACGAAAACGCCGTGTTCCGCATCATCAACGGCCTGCTCAAGCTTGGCGCGGACGTCATCCACAAGGGCACCGCCAAGGTGCACGTCTCCGGCCATGCGGCCGCAGGCGAACTGCTCTACTGCTACAACATCCTGCAGCCCAGGAATGTCATGCCCGTGCACGGGGAAACCCGCCACCTGATCGCCAACGGCAAGATCGCGCAGTCGTCAGGGGTCCCGGCGTCGAACGTGCTGCTGACCGGCGACGGCGCAGTGATCGACCTAGCCGAGGGGCGGGCGCGGATCACCGGCCAGGTGGAGTGTGGCTTCGTGTACGTGGACGGGCAGAGCGTGGGCGAAATCACGGATGAGGACCTCAAGGACCGGCGCATCCTCGGCGACGAAGGCTTCATTTCGATCATCACCGTGGTCAACCGTTCCACCGGCAAGATTGTTTCCGGCCCGGACATCCACGCCCGCGGCGTGGCCGAGGAAGACTCCGTCTTTGACGAGATCAAGCCCCAGATCGCCGCGGCCCTCGAGGAAGCGGTGACGGCCAGCACCGACCACACCACTCACCAGCTCCAGCAGGTGGTGCGCCGGGTGATCGGCACCTGGGTCAACCGCAGGCTCCGCCGCCGCCCCATGATCATTCCCGTGGTCCTGGAGGCATAGCCCGCCACCGCGGCCGTTGGAAGCCGAAATCCGCGGAAAGTTGCGCCAAACAAGGTAGCTTGGGAGGTATGGCGACTCGTTCTTCCCCCGCTCGCGCGTCCGCCGGCAAGCAAGGCGGCGCGTCCGCGCGCCCTGCGAAGACCGCCAAAATGCCGAGCACCCGCAGCAGGCAAACCGTTCCCGAACCGCAGCATGTCTGGCCGGTGCGCTTTGTCGCCGGCCTGTGGCAGGGGCTGGGGCACCTGATCGGCGGGGCCATCCGCCGCATGGGCGCCGACGTCAGCGGCATCGCCCACGAGGACCGCCGCGACGGCAGCGGCCTGTTCTTCATCCTCCTCGCCGCGCTCATCGCCACCTTTGAGTGGTGGGGCCTGACCGGCGGCGTGGCCGACGCCGTCCACGGCGTCTTTCAGGGCACGTTCGGCTGGTTCGCGGCCATGCTGCCGCCCATGCTGCTGATCTTCGCCATCCTGGTGTTCCGCCAGCCCACCAACGTCCGCGCCAACAACCGCGTCGCCATCGGCTTCTCCCTCATGGTCATCTCCGGCTGCGCGCTGGCACACGTGGCCGGCGGCATGCCTGACGCCGGCAGCGGCTTTGCCGGCGTCAGCCGCGCCGGCGGCATGGTCGGCATGATCGGCGGCGGCCTGGTCGGCGCGGCCAGCCCGGTGCTGGCCGTCGCCGTCTTCTCGATCCTGGCCTTCTTCAGCCTCCTGATCCTCACCGCCACACCCATCCGCCACATTCCCGACCGGCTGCGCAGCCTCTACGAACAGCTCGTCGGCACCGCTCCGCGGCATGACGACGTTGCCGACGGCCACGACCAGAGCTACCTCTACGACCGCGAAGACCTTCCCAAGGAGAAGAAGCCCCGCGCCCTGCGCGGCCGCAAGAAGGCGGCCGCGGACACGCTCGAGCCGGGCTACGACACTGACGGTGCCTTTGACACGCCACTGGTTGACGTGGCCGACGACGACACCGGGGCAGCGCCTGCCGTGCCGTCCCTGCCGCCGGGCGTGCGGCGTCCCACGCGGGACGAGCTGGCCGCGGACAGGATCAAGGCCCGCCAGGGCCTGCCCACCTCCACCGGCCACGAGGCCGCGGACGGCCACCTGGCCGCGCCGGACGCGGTCACCGAGGCCATCGGGATCGTGACGGCCGGCGCCGCCACCCGGGCCATGCCAGCCCCGCCCAGCAGCGTGCCCGCGCCGATCCCTGCGCGGTCGGAGCAGCTGCAGCTCTCCGGGGACGTCACCTACACCCTGCCGGAATCGGACTTCCTGCCCGCCGGGCCGCCGGCGAAGGACGCCACGGATGCCAACGACGCAGTGGTGGCGGCGCTGACCGACACCCTGAACCAGTTCAATGTGGACGCGGCCGTGACCGGCTTCAGCCGCGGCCCCACCGTCACACGGTATGAGATTGAGCTGGCGTCCGGCACCAAGGTGGAGCGCGTCACGGCCCTGAGCAAGAACATCTCCTACGCCGTGGCGTCCTCGGACGTGCGCATCCTCAGCCCGATCCCGGGCAAGAGCGCCATCGGCATCGAAATCCCGAACGCGGACAAGGAGATCGTGGTCCTCGGCGACGTCCTGCGGTCGGCCAACGCCCGGCGCACCGACCATCCCATGGTCATGGGCGTCGGCAAGGACGTCGAGGGCGGCTTCGTCGTGGCCAACCTGGCCAAGATGCCGCACCTGCTGGTGGCCGGCGCCACCGGCGCCGGAAAGTCCTCCTTCGTCAACTCCATGATTGTTTCGATCCTGATGCGCTCCACGCCCGACGAGGTCCGCATGGTCATGGTCGACCCCAAACGTGTGGAACTGACCGCCTACGAGGGCGTCCCGCACCTGATCACCCCCATCATCACCAACCCCAAGAAGGCCGCCGAGGCGCTGCAGTGGGTGGTGCGCGAAATGGACCAGCGCTACGACGACCTGGCCAACTACGGCTTCAAGCACATTGACGAATTCAACAAGGCGGTCAAGGCCGGCAAGGTCCATCCGCCCGTCGACTCCAAGCGCATCATCCGCCCGTACCCGTACCTGCTGGTGATCGTGGACGAGCTCGCCGACCTGATGATGGTGGCCCCGCGCGACGTCGAAGACTCCATTGTGCGCATCACCCAGCTCGCCCGGGCCGCCGGCATCCACCTGGTGCTGGCCACGCAGCGCCCGTCCGTGGACGTGGTGACCGGCCTGATCAAGGCCAACGTCCCGTCCCGGATGGCGTTCGCCACGTCCTCCGTCACGGACTCCCGCGTGGTCCTGGACCAGCCGGGCGCCGAAAAGCTGCTGGGCCAGGGCGACGCCCTGTTCCTGCCGATGGGCAAGTCCAAGCCGATCCGTGTCCAGGGAGCCTGGGTCACCGAGGCCGAGATCAAGCGCGTCGTGGACCATGTCAAGGGCCAGCTGACAGTCCACTACCGCGACGACGTGGCCGTTGAGGCACCCAGGAAGCAGATCGAAGACGACATCGGCGACGACCTGGAGTTGCTGCTGCAGGCCACCGAGCTGGTGGTCACCACGCAGTTTGGCTCCACCTCGATGCTCCAGCGCAAGCTGCGGGTCGGCTTCGCCAAGGCCGGGCGCCTGATGGACCTGCTGGAATCGCGCGGCGTGGTTGGACCTTCCGAGGGTTCCAAGGCGCGCGACGTCCTCGTCAAGCCCGACGACCTTGCCGCCACGCTGGCCGCCATCCGGGGCGGCGGTGCGGGCGAGGGTCCTGCCGAAGGCGGAGCTGGCGTCGCGCCAACGGAAGGCGGACCGTCCGACGGCGGGCCGGGCCCGGCAGTCGGGGACGCCATGACGGCCGCCCTGACGGAGAACGCGAACGCCAACCACGGCTGGGGCACGGACCTGGTGGCCGAGGACCTGGCCAGCCGCACCGAGGCCGTGGACTACTACGACGGTGACGACGAGGACGGCGGCGAGGACGCATGGTCGCTGACCGGACGGTGAGGCCGGGCTGCCGGGCGCCTACCGGCCCCGGGCCGAATGGCGATAGCCTTGCACAGTGACCGATAACGCCGCACCAGCCCCGCCCCGACCCTCAAACTGGAACCTGCCGAACGCCCTGACCATGCTGCGCATCGTGCTGGTGCCGTTCTTCATCTGGTTCTTCCTGGCCGACGCCACCGCGTACGGCTGGTGGCGCTGGGCGGCGGTGGTGCTGTTCCTGGTGGCCATTTACACAGACAAGCTCGACGGCGACATCGCCCGGGCGCGCGGGCTCATCACGAGCTTTGGGAAGATCGCGGACCCGATCGCGGACAAGCTGCTGATCGGCTCGGCCTTGATCATGCTGTCCGCCGTGGGCGAGCTGTGGTGGTGGGTGACGATCCTGATGCTGGTCCGGGAAGTGGGGATCACGGCCCTGCGTTTTGTGGTGATCCGCTACGGCGTCATGGCCGCCTCGGGGGGCGGCAAGCTCAAGACCGTCCTGCAGACAGTGGCCATCTTCCTCTTCCTGCTCCCCGTCACACCTGCCGTACCGTGGCTTTCCGTCGCGGCGCTGGTGGTCATGCTGGCGGCGCTGGCCGTCACGGTGGTCACCGGCATCGACTACCTCATCAAGGCCGGGCAGCTGCGCAGCGCCGGCCGCGGGGCGGCGTAGCCGTGGCGGTTCCGGGCATGGACCTGGACACGCTGGTGGCTGATGCAGCGGCCGCCGGGCTAAGCGTTGCCACGGCCGAATCGCTGACCGGCGGACTGCTTGCCGCCACCCTGGTGGAGGTTCCCGGCGCGTCGGGCATGCTCAACGGCGGCGTCATCGCCTACCAAAACGACGTCAAGGTCAGGGCGCTGGGCGTGCCGGCCGAAATGCTGGCCGAGCACGGAGCCGTCGACGCGCGGGTGGCCTGCGCCATGGCGCTGGGCGCCTGCCACCTGGCGGGAGCGCGGGTGGGGCTGTCCACCACCGGGGTGGCCGGACCTGAACCGCACCAGGGCAAGGCCGTGGGAGATGTCTTCATCGGTGTGGCCATCGACGGCGAGGTCCAGGCCTACGAATACCATTTCGGCGGGGACCGGGCCATGGTCCGCCAGCAGGCCGTGGACGAGGCGCTGGCGCTGCTGCAGCAGGTGGTCGCGGCGGCCCGGGAACAAAAGTTGTGACCGGATAGTTAGGGATAGTGAACGCATTGGGTGGTGATCACCCTTAGGATAAGATCACCAACGATAGGCGTTGCCCTTTTCGGACCAGCCGAAGAGGACGTATGCAAATGGCAAGGAGTAAGGCGATACCGATGGTGAAACAACCCGTATCCGTAAACGGCGTGGTGCGCTGGCGGGATGTGGGTTTGGCGGATGAGGCAAAGCATCAGCAGAAGGAGCGCAAAATGGTGGTTCTACGCCACGAAATTGGAGACGTTCTGCGGGATGTTCGCCAGCGTCAAGGCCGCACACTCCGCGAAGTCTCACACAACGCACGCGTCTCACTGGGCTATTTGAGTGAAGTGGAGCGTGGGCAGAAGGAAGCGTCTTCCGAGCTGCTTTCCTCCATCTGCTCCGCCCTTGACGTGCCCCTGTCACTCATGCTCCGCGAGGTGAGCGACCGTCTGGCCATAGCCGAAGGCGTGGCCGTCCCGGACACCGTTCCCCAGGAATTCGCAGCCCGCTATGGCCGCGACCTCAACGAGGAACTCTCCGAAGAACTGCGCAAGGGACTCATGTCTAACGCCTTCTAGGTGTGCACAGCGCCTGGAACGGCCCTTACGCCTTCCGTCACTGCCGCGCCGGAGGAAACCGGCATGCGGCGCCAAGATCCTTGCAGGCAGGCACAGTGTGTGGCCGGCCCGGACAGCAAAGCGGGCCCCGTCCTTGGAGGGGGCCCGCTTTGCTGCATGTCCAGCGCCGGCAGCCGTGCCGCACGGCGGGCCGGCCGCGGTCCTCAGCGGCCGCCGTCGTCATTGAGCTTGGCAATTAAGGCGGCCAAGGTGGCCAGGTCCGCCGTGTCCCAATGGGCCAGCAGGCTGTGAAAGGCACGCTGGCGGCCGTCATGGACTTCACGCATCTTGGCCAGGCCCCGGGGCGTGAGCTCAATCATCTGCGCGCGCCCGTCACGGGGATCGGCGTCCTTGCGGACCAGCCCCACGCTTTCCAGAAAACTGATCTGGCGGCTCACGGACGGCTTCCCGACACCGATGCTCCTGGCCAGCTCCGTCAGCCGCATGCCGCCCTGGTGCAGCAGCACCGAAAGCAGTCCATATGCGGCCGGCTCCAGATCCGGATGGACGCTGCGGGACAGCGAATGGCTGGTGGCCCGGGCCCGGCGCCACAACAGGCTGAGTTCAACCTCCAGCGCCTCCATGGCGGCCTCCTTTTCGGGTGCAAGGGGAGGAGTGGCATCACCCTGCGCTGAAGCTGCTGTACTCATGGGAACCAGTCTATTCTGCGCACGCCGGACGGCGCCCGGCGTGCAAGAATGGGACTGTGCGAGCAAGCGAGTTTTGGCGATTGATGGACGACGAGTTCACCCCCGGGTATTCCCGCGTCCTTGCCAGGGAACTGCATTTGGCCGGGGTAGGCGGGAAAACGGCCCTTGACGCCCTCGCTGCCGGATACGACCCGCGGGAGGTCTGGCTTGAGGTGTGCCAAATGCAGGACGTGCCGGAGGCGCGGCGCCTGGGGCGCGACATCCCCGTGAAGAAATGACCGTGGACATGACAGCGACGATCTAACAACTTTGGCTGGCGACACGCCGTGCGAAGAATCGAATACCTGTTCGAAGCGCCCTAGAATTGAACGGACCGGTGCGGCAGGGGAAGAAAGTTCTCCACAAATTTGCCCGCAGCGGCGGACTTCGGCGGACATTGTCAGAGCCTTGAACTAGCGTTTTAACCAACGTAACGCCACGGAGTTGCCCCCACGGGGAAGTCCGCAGGAAGAAACCAAACCACCACCCGGACCCGGTGCAGGAAGTGCCGGAAGGACGGGGCCGAAGATTCGGCACAGATGAAAGACCGAGGTGAACCATGGCCGCTCCCGCAGACCGTGAAAAGGCGCTGGCCGCAGCGCTGGCCCAGATTGACAAGCAGTATGGCAAGGGCTCGGTAATGCGCCTGGGTGACGATGTCAGGGCGCCCATTGAAGTCATTCCCACCGGATCCATCGCCCTGGATGTTGCGCTGGGCATCGGAGGACTGCCGCGTGGCCGTGTCGTGGAGATCTACGGCCCGGAATCCTCGGGTAAGACCACCGTAGCGCTGCATGCCGTCGCGAACGCGCAAAAGAACGGCGGCATTGCGGCGTTCATCGACGCCGAGCACGCCCTGGACCCCGACTACGCCGCCAAGCTCGGTGTGGACACGGACGCACTTTTGGTCTCCCAGCCGGACACCGGCGAGCAGGCGCTGGAGATCATGGACATGCTGATCGGCTCCGGCTCGCTGGACGTCATTGTCATCGACTCCGTGGCCGCGCTGGTGCCGCGCGCCGAAATCGAGGGCGACATGGGCGACAGCCACGTGGGCCTGCAGGCGCGCCTGATGAGCCAGGCCCTGCGCAAGATCACCGGGCGCCTGAGCCAGACCAAGACCACCGCCATCTTCATCAACCAGCTGCGTGAGAAGATCGGCGTGTTCTTCGGCAGCCCGGAGACCACCACCGGTGGAAAGGCGCTGAAGTTCTACGCCTCCATCCGCATCGACGTCCGCCGCATCCAGACATTGAAGGAGGGGTCGGACGCCGTCGGAAACCGGACCAAGGCCAAGGTCGTCAAGAACAAGATGGCACCGCCGTTCAAGGTTGCCGAGTTCGACATCATCTATGGCCAGGGCATTTCGCGTGAAGGCGGAATCATCGACATGGGCGTGGAGCACGGCATCATCCGCAAGTCAGGTTCCTGGTTCACCTACGACGGCGACCAGCTCGGCCAGGGCATGGAGAACTCCCGCCGCTTCCTGCGGGACAACCCCGAGCTGGCGGAGGAACTCGAGCGCCTGATCAAGGTCAAGCTGGGTGTGGGCGTCGCCGCGGAACCTCCGGCGGAGGCAGCCCCGAAGCTGAAGGCCGTCGACGGCTTCTAAGGGGCTGCCGTGAACACGAAGCGGCCGGCCCCGGAACTGGACCCCGACGCGAATCCGGCGTCGGTGGCCCGGGCCATCATCCTGCGGCAGCTGACCAACTCGCCCAAGAGCCGCCATCAGCTGGCCCAAAAGCTGGCGGAACGTCACGTTCCGGATGACGTCGCCGAGTCCGTGCTGGACCGCTTCGAGGAAGTCAAGCTCATTGACGACGCCGAATTCGCCCGGCTGTGGGTACGCAGCAGGGCCCAAAACCGGTCGCTCGCCAGGGGCGCGCTCCAGCGCGAGCTCGCGGAGAAGGGGATATCCGCTCACCTGGCCGAGGAGGCGCTGGCCCAGGTCAGCGACGACGACGAGGCGGCCAGTGCCGAGGCCCTGGTGCGGCGCAAGCTGCGCGGGTCCATGAATCTGGCGGATACGGCGGAGCGGGACAAGTACACCCGGCGCTGGGTGGCCATGCTGGCGCGCAAGGGCTTCGGGCCCTCGAATGCCTTCGCCGTGGTGGAGCGGCTCATCGATGAGCAGCTCGACGGCGAATCACCGGAGTAAATCCCGCGGAATGCGCCCCTGCCGCGGTTATGCTTGCCACCTATGATCAGTCTTCCACGTCGTCTGGTGAGCACCCTGGCCGCAGCAGTTGCGGCCGGGTTCATCGTCGTTTCGGGCGTTTCGGCAAGTCCTGTCTCCGCCGATGACGGGCCGCCCACCGGCTACCCCACGTGGTCCGACGTCCAAAAGGCCAAGGGGAACGCCGCTGCCACCCAGGCCGAAGTCGCCAAGATCAACGCCCTGTTGGACACGTTGTCCGCCGAATCCGACACCCTCGGCACCGCGGCAGTCCAGGCCGGGGCAGCGTACGCCGCGACAAAGGCGCAGCTGGATGTGGTCACCGGCCAGGTCAACGTCCTGCAGGCACAGACCAGCCGCGCCGAAAAGCAGGCGTCCGGCTACCAAAAGGACGTTGCCGCGGCGGCAGTCCAAAGCTACAAGTCGGGCGGGGCCAACCTCGGCATCTTCACCACCCTGACGAGCCTGGGCTCCACCAATGCGCTGCAGGGCCTGGACATGCTGGCCCAGGTGGGCGAACAGGCCGCCGGCAGGGCCGTGCGGGCCAAGGCCGCCGAGTCCGTGGCGGCGTCACTGGCCCAGTCCCGGCAGGCCGCGGAGGCCCAGCAGGCCGCCCTGACGGCGGCCTCCCAATCGGCCCTGGACAAGGCCGTCGCCGCGCAGCGGGCGGTGGCCGACCAGCTCGCGGCCAGAAAGAAGGACAGCGCGACCCTGACGGCGCAGCTGGCCATGCTCAACAACACCACCAACGCCGTTGAGCAAAAGTACCGGCAGGGCCAGGAAGCCCAGGCCGCCTACGAAGCGGCCCAGGAAGCCAAGCGACGGGCCGCCGCATTGGAAGCGGCGCGGCAGGCAGCCGCGGCGGCCGCCGCGGCGGCGGCTTCAGCGGCCCAGCAGCAGGCCCAACCGGTCCAGCCGGCGGTGCCCGCCCAGGCCAGCAGCGGCTTCATTCCCGTGGAGGTCCTCCTGCCCAACATCCCCGGCGGCGCCGTCAACGACCCTTCGGGAGCGCAGGCCTACGCCTCGTCCCGGCTGAGTGTGTACGGATGGCCGCAGAGCCAGTTCCAGTGCCTGCTGCAGCTGTGGACGCAGGAGTCCGGATGGCTGACCAACGCCACCAACCCGAGCAGCGGCGCCTATGGCATCGCCCAGGCCCTGCCGCCGGGAAAGTATTCGGATACGGGATCCGACTGGCTCACCAACTATCACACGCAGATCGACTGGGGCCTAGGTTACATCAACGACCGCTATGGTTCCCCGTGCGGCGCCTGGGGCCACGAAGTCGCCAACAACTGGTACTGACCCCCGATATCCAGGTGCGCTGCGCGGCTGTGCGCACAGCTCGCGGTGACCGTTGCTCAGAACAGCCCGGCCGGTGCCCGCCGGGGCCCATTTACCGACTATCCGCCCCAGGACTTAAGCTTGATGGGTGAGCCTGACCCTAGACGGCGTTGATTCTTCCGCCACCACCACTTCCCGCCGGCCGCGCACCTACGAGGTGCGCACCTACGGGTGCCAGATGAACGTCCACGACTCCGAGCGCATGGCGGGACTGCTGGAAGCGGCCGGCATGGTGGCCGTGGCCGACGCCAGTGACGCGCCGGCGCGCGACGCCGACGCCGGCGGCGGGCCCGTCCCCGACCGTCCAATTCCCGATGTGATCGTCTTCAACACCTGCGCCGTGCGGGAAAACGCGGACAACAAGCTCTACGGCAACCTTGGGATGCTGGCCCACGTGAAGGAATCCAACCCGGGCATGCAGATCGCCGTGGGCGGCTGCCTGGCGCAGAAGGACCGCGACACCATCCAAAAGCGCGCCCCCTGGGTTGATGTAGTCTTTGGCACCCACAACGTCGGGGCGCTCCCGGTGCTGCTGGAACGCGCCCGCCACAACGCCGACGCCCAGATGGAAATCCTGGAGTCCCTGGACGTCTTCCCGTCCACGCTGCCCACCAGGCGCGAAGCCGTGTACTCCGGCTGGGTCAGCATCTCCGTGGGCTGCAACAACACCTGCACCTTCTGCATCGTACCCTCGCTGCGCGGGAAGGAACGCGACCGCCGGCCCGGGGAGATCCTGGCCGAGATCCAGGCGCTCGTGGACGACGGCGCCATCGAGGTCACGCTGCTGGGCCAAAACGTCAACTCCTACGGCGTCGAGTTCGGCGACCGCCTGGCCTTCGGCAAGCTGCTGCGCGCCTGCGGCGGCATCAAGGGACTGGAACGCGTACGCTTCACCAGCCCCCACCCTGCCGCGTTCACCGACGACGTCATCGCCGCCATGGCCGAGACACCCAACGTCATGCCCCAGCTGCACATGCCTTTGCAGTCCGGCTCGGACAAGGTCCTCAAGGACATGCGCCGCTCCTACCGGAGCGCGAAGTTCCTGGCCATCCTGGACAAGGTGCGCGAACGGATGCCGCACGCCGCCATCTCCACCGACATCATTGTGGGCTTCCCCGGGGAGACGGAAGAAGACTTCCAGGCCACGCTCGACGTCGTGGAGAAGTCGCGCTTTGCCACCGCCTTCACCTTCCAATACTCCAAACGCCCCGGCACCCCGGCCGCGGAGCTGCCGGACCAGCTGCCCAAGGAAGTGGTGCAGGAACGGTTCCTGCGCCTGACCGCCCTGCAGGACAGGATCGCGGCCGAGGAAAACGCGAAGCAGGTGGGCCGCACCGTGGAGGTCATGGTCACGGCCCAGTCCGGCCGCAAGGCCGCCGAAACGCACCGCCTCTCCGGCAGGGCCCGGGACCAGAGGCTGGTCCACTTCAGCGTCCCCGAAGGAGCCGGGACCCCTCGCCCCGGCGACCTCGTCACCGTGCCCGTCACCGGGGCCGCCGCCTTCCACCTGGTGGCAGATCCTTCCCCCGCCGACTATCTGCTGCGCCGCTCGGCGGCCGGCGACGCCTGGGACAGGTCACAGGCGGAGTCCTGCGGCGTGCCGGCCCCCGGTTCCGGCACGGCGTCCGGTGCGAAGAACGCCGTGAGCCTGGGCATGCCCGCGCTGCCCGTCCGCACCGCGTGAGCGCGGCCGACGCCGGCCTGCCCGCCGCGAGGCAGGCTCCGTGCGCGCTGCCCGTTGTCGCCGTCGTCGGCCCCACCGGCTCGGGAAAGTCGGAACTGGCCCTGGAGCTCGCCGAACGGTTTGACGGCGAGGCAGTCAACGCCGACTCCATGCAGTTCTACCGCGGCATGGACATTGGCACGGCCAAGCTGCCGGCGGCCGCACGCCGCGGCATCCCGCACCACCTGATGGACTTTCTGGCCGTCAGCGAGGACACCACCGTGGCGGAATACCAGTCGATGGCGCGGGCCGCCGTTGCCGACATCCAGTCCCGTGGGAAGCTGCCCATCCTGGTGGGCGGCTCCGGACTGTACGTGCGCGCCGCCTTGGACGTGTTGGAGTTCCCCGGCACCGACGCGCAGGTGCGCGCCCGCCTGGAAGCCGAGCTCGACGCAGGCGGGCTGGCGCCGCTCGCGGCCCGCCTGGCGGTGGTGGATCCGGTCTCCGCCGCGCGCATCGGCGACGGCAAGCGCGTGGTCCGGGCCCTGGAAGTGCACGAGCTGACGGGGCGCCCGTTCAGCTCCTTCATGCCGCGCCGGCAACATGTCCAGCCCACGCTGCAGATCGGGCTGAACGGGGACCGCTCCGAGCTCCACCTGCGGCTGGCCGCCCGGGTGCACGCCATGGTGGACGCCGGGCTGCAGGCCGAGGTCGAGGCGCTCATTCCGCAGGGCCTGCGCGAAGGACGGACGGCGCGGAAGGCCCTCGGCTACCAGCAATTCCTGCGCGTCATCGACGGCGCATCCACCGCGGCGGCCGCCGCGGAGGACACGATCACGGCCACCCGCCAGTTTGCCCGCCGCCAGCTGACCTGGTTCCGTGCCGACCCGCGCGTGCAGTGGCTCGATTGGTCCGGGCCCGGTCTCGTGGACGCCGCGGCCGCCCTGGTGAGCCACGCCCAAGGTGGGCGGGGCGCTTGAGCGGCCGCCCGGCGTCGTACGCCTGTGCCATAAGCTTGTTCCATGAAAGGGTTCCCCGATGACTGAAGCAGCTGTGCCATTGACCGGGCTCCGTTTTGCCAAGGGCCACGGCACCGGCAACGACTTCGTCCTCGTCGCCGACCCCGACGGGGAACGCGACATCGCCCCGGAGCAGGTGGCGCTGTTGTGCGACCGCCACCGCGGGATTGGTGGCGACGGGCTCATACGCGCCGTGCGCTCCATGCACCTGCCGGAAGGCGCGGCGCTGCTCGCGGACAACCCCGACGCCGAATGGTTCATGGACTACCGCAACGGCGACGGCTCGCTGTCCGAGATGTGCGGCAACGGCGTGCGGGTCTTTGTGCATTTCCTGATCGACCAGGGCCTGGCCTCCCTCGCCGAGGGGGAGGCGTTGACCATCGGCACCCGCGGCGGCGTCAAGGTCGTGGCCCGGACGGGGACCGGCTACCGCGTCGACATGGGACCCTGGGAGTTCATCTTCCCCGAGCAGGCCGGGGAACGCGGCACGGATTCGCTCGTGGAGGCCGCCGGCCTGGACGTGGCCCGCCCGGCCCTGTCGGTGAGCATGGGCAACCCGCACACGGTGGTGGCCCTGGCGGACCTCGCCGAACTTGAGGGCACACGGCTCGGCGCGGCGCCGGCCGTGACCCCCGTCCCGCCCTACGGGACCAACGTTGAATTTGCCGTGCCTGCCGATCCCCTGGTGACGGACGACGTCGGCCACATCACCATGCGCGTGCACGAGCGTGGCGTCGGGGAGACCCTCTCCTGCGGCACGGGGGCCTGCGCGGCGGCGGTCGCGACCCGCTTCTGGGCCGGCGCCACCGCCCCGGACGACTGGGCCGTGGCCGTGCCGGGCGGGACGGTGGGCGTGCGCTTCTTTCCCGGTGCGGACGGCCGCGAACACGTCGAGCTGAGCGGGCCGGCCGTGATCGTGGCCGACGGAGTGCTTGCCTAGCTACCGCCGGACAACCTTCAGGATCCGGAACGCCTTGTGCGTTGAGTCGCGGGAGACCTTGAAGCTCGCCTCAGGGAAGCGTTCGTCCAGTTCCGCGGCCAGCCAGCGCTGCAAGGAATCCGCGCCGAGGTTCTTTTGCACCACCAGGTAGGCGGTGCCGCCGTCGGCCAGCCGGGGCAGCCACATCAGCAGGATGGAGTGCAGCTCGGCCTTGCCGACGCGGATGGGCGGATTGGACCAGATGGTGTTGAAGCGCAGCTCCGGGTCGACGGCGTCGGGCGTGGACGCGTGGACGTTGGACAGGCCCAGGGCCTTCGCGTTGTCGGTGGTGAGTTCGATGGAGCGCTCGTTGACATCCACCGCATGAACGGCGGCGCCGGGGGAGCGCAGGGCCAGGGTCAGCGCCACCGGCCCCCAGCCGCAGCCAATGTCCAGAAGGTTTCCCTCGGCGGCCGGCGGCGGGGCACCGTTCAGCAGGACGGTGGTGCCCTTGTCCACACCGTCCGGGCTGAAAATGCCGCCCGCGGTCTGCAGTGTGCGTTCGGCGCCAGCCAACCACACCGTCAGCGGACGCCGTTTCAGCGGCGTTGACGGCTGTGAAGTGAAATAATGATCTGCGCCCTGAGTACCCATAGTCCTGCCAGATTAGTGGCAATTGCGGCCAAGGGGTATTTGGGCGCTCCGCGGGAGGTGCTGCCGCCGGGCCGTCGCCCTTATCCACAGGACAGCAGGCAAAGGTGTGCCTGTCGGTGCCCGGGACTACGATTGGTATAACCCCACTAAGGAGAACATGACCAACCCATCCGCACCCCACGGTCCCTCCGACGACCACGATCCCCGCGGCACGTCCGCCGCAGGTTCCGCCGGGGATGCCGGCTCGGATCTATCCGTCGCCGAGATCGAGGCCGTCATTGACCGCATCCTGGCCAAGGACGCCGCCGCCGGCCGGGCCGTCCGCGAGGAGGCACGGCTCGACGCCGACGACCCCCAGTCCGGGGCAGGCGTGTCCCACCCGATCATCGGCCGGGCCCAGGCACTCTCGCCGCTGGACTCCGGACACAACAGCTTTGACGGCGACCAGACGGAGCTGTCCGATCGCAACGCCCTGCGGCGCACGGCCAGCCTTTCGACCGAACTCGAAGACGTCACCGAAGTCGAATACCGCCAGCTTCGTTTGGAACGGGTGGTCCTGGCTGGGCTGTGGAGCGAAGGCACCATGGCCGACGCCGAAAATTCGTTGCGCGAACTGGCTGCCCTGGCCGAAACCGCCGGATCTGAAGTCCTGGACGGCCTGGTCCAGCGCCGCGCCAAGCCGGACCCCGCCACTTACCTGGGACAGGGCAAGGCCCAGGAACTGAAGGACATTGTGCAGGCCACCGGCGCGGACACCGTCATCATCGACGGCGACCTTGCCCCCTCACAGCGGCGCACGCTCGAGGAAGTTGTCAAGGTCAAGGTCATCGACCGGACGGCCCTGATCCTGGACATCTTCGCCCAACACGCCCAGTCCCGCGAGGGCCGGGCGCAGGTCGAGCTGGCCCAGATGGAATACCTCCTCCCGCGCCTGCGCGGCTGGGGCGAATCCATGTCCCGGCAGGCCGGCGGCCGCGTCGGCACGGCCGGCGGCGGCATCGGATCCCGCGGTCCCGGTGAAACCAAGATGGAACTGGACCGGCGCAAGATTCGCACGCGCATGGCCAAGCTGCGCCGGGAAATCGCCGCCATGAAGCCGGCGCGGGAAACCAAGCGGGCCAACCGCAAGCGCAACGCCGTACCGTCCGTGGCCATCGCCGGCTACACGAACGCCGGAAAGTCCTCGCTGCTCAACCGGCTCACCGACGCCGGCGTGCTGGTGGAAAACGCCCTGTTCGCCACCCTCGATCCCACGGTGAGAAAGACCGAAACGGCCGACGGCCTCGGCTACACCCTCGTGGACACGGTGGGTTTTGTCCGCTCACTGCCCACGCAGCTGGTGGAAGCATTCCGGTCCACCCTGGAAGAGGTGGCCGATTCCGACCTCATCCTGCACATCGTGGACGCCTCCCACCCGGACCCGGAAGGCCAGATTGCGGCCGTCCGCTCCGTGTTTGCCGAGGTCGGCGCCCTGAAGATCGCGGAAATCATCGTCCTGAACAAGGCGGACATCGCCGATCCCTTCGTGGTGGAACGCCTGCGCCAGCGCGAGCCGCGCACGGTAGTGGTCTCGGCACGCACCGGGCAGGGGATCGATGACCTCCTGGCTGCCATCAGTGAGGCCATACCGCGGCCGGGCGTGGCCCTGACGCTGCTCATTCCCTACGACCGCGGCGATGTACTGAACCGCCTCCACCGCAGTGACGCCGAGATCATCAGCGTCGAACACGGCGAGGAAGGGACGGTTGCCAAGGTCATGGTCCGCGAGGACCTGGCCAGCGAGGTGGAGCCGTTTGTCCAGCATGAGTGAGGCCGCCACCACGGCTGACGCGGACATCGACGCTGAAAGCCCGGAGGCGCTGACCGCCCAGGCGCTGGAACTGCTGGACAGCGCCGTGGCAGCCATGGGCGGCCAGCGCCGCGACGGCCAGCACGAGATGGTCCGACGCGTGGTGGAAGCCATTGAAAGCGGTGACCACCTGCTGGTGCAGGCAGGCACCGGAACGGGCAAGTCGCTGGCCTACCTGATCCCGTTGATCGTGCATTCCCTGACCAGCGACAAACCGTCCGTGGTGGCCACGGCCACATTGGCCCTGCAGGCCCAGATCGTGGGCCGTGACGTGCCACGGCTGCTGGCAGCGCTCGAGCCGCTGCTGCCGCGGCCCATCGACGTCGCCTTGGTCAAGGGGCGCAGCAACTACGTGTGCAAGCATAAGCTTGGCGGCGGTTTCCCCTCCGAGGACTCCTCTGAGGGCGCCCTGTTCAGCCTGGGCGAAGACGCCACCGTGGTGCACCTGCCCGGCGCCAAGTCGGGCCCGTCCTCACCGTTGGGCCGGGAAGTGGTCCGGCTGCGCGAATGGGCCGAGGACACCCCAACGGGTGACCGCGACGAACTCATGCCCGGCGTCACCGACAAGGCCTGGCGCCAGGTCTCGGTCACCTCGATGGAGTGCCTGGGTGCACAGAAATGCCCCCTTGCGGAAGTCTGCTTCTCCGAACTGGCCCGGGCCAAGGGCGCCGAGGCGGACATCGTGGTGACCAATCACGCCATGTTGGCCATCAGCGCCTTTGAAGGCATTGCGGTGCTGCCCGACTACGATGTCGTGGTGGTGGACGAGGCCCACGAGCTCCAGGACCGCGTCACCGGGGCCGTCACCGGCCAGCTGTCCGTGCAGATGGTCCAGGCCGCGGCATCAAGCACACGCAAGCACACCGGCGTCTCGGTGGAGGCGCTCCACGCCGCCGCGACGGCCCTGGACATGGCCTTTTCCGGCACGCCCAGCGGGCTGCTGCCCAACGGGCTCAATGAGGAACACACCGCCGCCATCGAACAGTTGCGCGACGCCGCACGCGTGGCACTCTCCGACTCCAAGCCGGACGGCAATGCAGCGGCGGACGGTGGCCGGTCCATTGCCAGGTCGCGGTTGAACCTGATCTTTGACCTGTGCGAACGGCTGCTCACCGCCCGGGATGCCCGCGAAGTGGTGTGGACCGCCCGGACCGGAACATTTGCCCCGGGCAAGGGCTACCAAAAGGCCGACGACAGCGAACCTCCCGTCATCAACATTGCCCCGCTCAGCGTGGCAGGCAAACTCCGTGAGGGCCTCTTTTCCGACCATACAGTGGTGCTCACCTCCGCCACCCTGGCCATCGGCGAGTCGTTCCAGGCCACGGCCGGCGGCCTTGGCCTGCTGGGTGCGAACGCACCGGCCTGGACGGGAGCCGACGTCGGCTCACCGTTTGACTACCCCAAACAGGGCATGTTGTACGTGGCGGCTCACCTGGCCAAGCCGGGCTTCGGCAATTCTCCCGAACAGCTGGCCGAGTTGGAGGCGCTCATCACTGCCGCCGGCGGCGGTACCTTGGCGCTCTTCTCCTCCCGGAGGGCGGCGGAGGACGCCGCGGAAAAGCTGCGCAAAAAGCTCAAGGTCAGGATCCTGTGCCAAGGGGATTCGTCCATGGCCGGGCTCATCAAGGAGTTTTCCGACGAGCCGGACACGTGCCTGTTTGGCACCATGTCCTTGTGGCAGGGAGTGGACGTCCAAGGCGCTTCCTGCCGGCTGGTGGTCATCGACCGGATCCCGTTCCCGCGTCCGGACGACCCCCTCGTGACAGCACGTGCGCGGGCCGTGGCCCAAAGCGGCGGGGACGGGTTCATCGCCATTTCCGCAACGCATGCCGCCATCCGGCTGGCACAGGGCGTGGGCCGGCTGATCCGTTCCAGCAGCGACCGCGGCGTGGTGGCGGTCCTCGATTCCCGTCTGGCAAACGCCGGCTACGGCGGCTTTCTGCGTGCCGCCCTGCCGCCGTTCTGGTCCACCAAGGACCGCTCCGTGGCCCTCGCGGCGCTCCAAAGGCTGTCCGGGAAGTAGCCGCTTCGCCGTTTGCGGCGCCGGCCCGACATTTTTCCGTCGGCTATCCGACGCGTCGGCCGCGGGCGGCCTTTGGCGTCTCCATTACGCCTCCTACAAAAAATGCCGGCTCCGCCGCTTCGGTTCGCGCACGTCAACAACACGGAAGCGCCCCCGGCCTGGTTGCCGGGGGCGCTGCTGGGTCCCGCGGGGAACGTCTACAGGCTGCGGAGGACGGAGACGACCTTGCCCATGACCGTGGCCTCGTCACCGAGGATGGGCTCGTATCGCGTGTTCTGTGGCAGCAGCCACGTGTGTCCGTCGCGCTGGCGGAAGGTCTTGACCGTTGCTTCGTCCTCCAGCAGGGCGGCGACAATGTCACCGTTGTTGGCCGAGTTCTGCCGGCGGACAACCACCCAGTCTCCGTCGCAGATTGCGGCGTCAATCATGGAATCGCCGGCCACCTTGAGCATGAACAGCTCACCGCTGCCCACAATCTGGCGCGGGAGGGGCATGATGTCGTCAACCACCTGGTCCGCGAGGATGGGCCCGCCCGCTGCGATCCGGCCCACAAGCGGGACAAAGGCAGTGTCCGAGGAACTGCTCAGCTGGGCAAAGTTCAGGCCATTGGAACTGCGGACCTGTTCCGGCTCGTTGACGCCTTCGATGGCCACGACGCCGTTGTCGATGACCAGGGGGATGAGCACTTCCATGGCGCGCGGGCGCTTGGGGTCGCGGCGCAGGTAGCCGTGGCGTTCGAGCTGTGTGAGCTGGTGGGTGACGCTGGAGAGACTTGCCAGTCCCACGTCGTCGCCAATCTCCCTCATGGACGGCGGATATCCCTTGTCGGCGATGGAGCGTTGGATGCATTCCAGAATCTTCTTCTGCCGCACCGTCAGCCCTTTCATGCCGGCCCGGCTGGGAGCCTGCGGGATTCGATGCGGAGGTTCGGGTAGTGCCATGTTCCTTCGATCCTTTCTGCGGATGCAGCCAATAATGTCGGTGCCTGCTCTGGGTCGGTGCCGCCCGGTGCCGCTCGGTGCAACTCCGGGCCCGCTCAATGTCAGTGCCTGCTGGTGGACTGCTCCTGTTGGCTCCTGTTGGCGCATCCTGTACCTCAAGATTAAGCCCGCGATGGACGAATTTCAAACATTTGTTCTATCGAGTCTTGGCAGGAGTCGTTAATAGATGCTAAAACTGATACTACGAAGATAGAACATATGTTCTATCGAACGAACAGCGTATGGAAGTCCGGTCGCCAGAAGCTTTTGCGGTTCCCCCTGGGACCACAGGTGACAGGCCCCTGGCGCGAAAGGAACAAAGTCATGAGTGCATTGGTGATTTCCCATGCAAGCCCCGTCGGAGCGGCGGCCTTCCAGGCGCCCGCAACCATGCCGCTGCGGCTGACGCGCCGCGGCCGCATGCTGCTGCTGGGGCTTCCTGCCCTGGCGGTCACAGCCGTCCTGGCGTTTGCTCTGTTGGCGTTCGTGCTGGGCTCCCTGGCCAGCCCCGCGAATGCGGCCACCAAGGACAGTGCCGCGGGCCTGGCCGCGTCCACCGTACCCGTCACTGTGCTCCAGGGCGACAGCCTGTGGTCCATCGCGGCGGCCGCTGACTCCACCCGTGACGTCCGTGACGTCGTGGCCGACATTGTGACCCTGAACGAACTAGGCAGCGGCGTCCTCCAGGCCGGACAGCGCCTGTACGTGCCGCTGGGCAAATAGTCCCCAGCCGCTCCCACTGCTCGCAGGCTCCCAGCGGGTCCCTCGCGGCTGTGGGCCCACCACCCGCTCCCACTGCTCGCAGGCTCCCAGCGGGTCCCTCGCGGCTGTGGGCCCACCACCCGCTCCCACTGCTCGCAGGCTCCCAGCGGGTCCCTCGCGGCTGTGGGCCCACCACCCGCTCCCACTGCTCGCAGGCTCCCAGCGGGTCCCTCGCGGCTGTGGGCCCACCACCCGCTCCCACTGCTCGCAGGCTCCCAGCGGGTCCCTCGCGGCTGTGGGCCCACCACCCGCTCCCTGCGGGGCGTGATGGGTACAGGTCGGGGGGGCATGGGACGTCACAAGTTCTCTTCCCACGGCCCTGCCACTTAAACTGGAAGCATGGACCAGTTTGAACGCCTCAGCCAGTTGCCGCTTCGCGACGATTTGCGCGGCCAGCATCCCTATGGCGCCCCGCAGCTGGACGTTCCCATCCTCCTCAACGTCAATGAGAACACCTTCGGCGTTCCGCTGGATGCCAAGGAAGCCATCCTCAAGGCCGTTGCGGATGAACTGGACGGGCTGAACCGCTACCCGGACCGGGAGTTCACCGAACTGCGCAGGGCCCTCGCCGCATATCTGGGCCACGGCCTGACGGCAGACAACATTTGGGCCGCCAACGGCTCGAACGAGGTCCTCCAGCAGCTCCTCCAGGCGTTCGGGGGCCCCGGACGCAGCGCCATGGGATTTCCCCCCACTTATTCGATGTACCCGTTGCTGGCCAGCGGTACCGGCACCGCCTACGTCGCAGGCACCCGGGGGAACGGCTTCAGCCTTTCCGCGGCGTCCGCCGCCGAGCAGGTGCGGTCCCTCGCCCCCAACGTGGTGTTCCTTTGCTCACCCAACAACCCGACGGGCACGGCCCTGGGACTGGACGTCGTCGAGGCTGTTTATGAGGCCGGGGAGGCCTCCGAGGCGATCGTGATCGTCGATGAGGCCTACGCTGAGTTCGCCCACGCAGGCACGCGGAGCGCCCTGGCCCTGCTCGAGGGGCGTCCTCGCCTGGTGGTGTCGCGCACCATGAGCAAGGCCTTCGCCCTGGCTGGTGCCCGGGTGGGCTACCTCGCGGCAGCGCCCGAGATTTCCGACGCCGTCCGGCTTGTGCGCCTGCCCTACCACCTCTCCGCGATCACCCAGGCAACCGCTGTCGCGGCCCTCCGAAACTCGGACGCGCTGCTCGCCAACGTGGAGGCCATCAAGGTCCAGCGCGACCGCATCGTGGACGAACTGGTGCGGATGGGCCTCGCGCCGGCCCCGTCCGATTCGAACTTCGTCTTTTTCGGCGGCCTCGCGGACCCGGCCTCCGTCTGGGAACAGCTGCTTGCCGCCGGCGTGCTGATCCGTGACGTCGGGATCGCCGGCCACCTGCGGGTCACCGCCGGCACGGAGGCCGAGACCAGCGCCTTCCTTGACGGACTGCGCGCCATCCTGGCGAAATAGCCCTGGGACCGGCCCGGCGTCGTGCCCCGCTGACGCCCGTGGCCGCCGCTGGGCCGGGCAGGGCACACCGCCAGTGCGTCTAAACTGGTGGTACACCAACACCAAAGTTGCCGGTGCCATGCCATGCCCGGCAGCAGGCGCCCGACGAAGCAAAGGACCGTTGAACCATGACCGAGAACCGCCCGCAGCCCGGCCGGGGACGCACGGCACGCCTGGAACGCGCCACGAGTGAATCCAGCGTGCTGGTCGAAATCAACCTGGACGGCACTGGGGTTTCGGAGATCGACACGTCCGTGCCGTTCTACGACCACATGCTCACGGCGCTCTCCAAGCACTCGCTGATCGACATGAAGGTCAAGGCCACCGGGGACACTGACATCGACGCCCACCACACGGTGGAAGACGTGGCGATCTCGCTGGGCGAGGTGCTGCGCGAGGCCCTCGGCGACAAGGCCGGAATCCGGCGCTTCGGCGAGGCCACGATCCCGCTGGACGAGGCGCTGGCCAACGCGGTGGTCGATGTATCCGGCCGTCCGTACCTGGTCCACAGCGGCGAGCCGGCGGGCCAGGAATACCATCTCATCGGCGGCCACTTCACCGGGTCACTGACCCGGCACGTCTTTGAGGCCATCACCCTGCACGCACGGATCTGCCTCCACATGACAGTCATCGCAGGCAGGGATCCGCACCACATTGTCGAATCCCAGTTCAAGGCCTTTGCCCGCGCCCTGCGGTCCGCCGTGGAAAAGGACCCTCGCGTCACCGGCATCCCGTCCACCAAGGGGCTCTTGTGAGCGGGACAGCGGCGCAACCCGCCCCGCGGCCGGCCGTCACGGTCCTGGACTACGGGTCCGGGAACGTCCGCTCGGCCGTGCGCGCGCTCGAACGTGCCGGGGCCGCGGTGACCTTGAGCGCGCGCCCCGACGACGTCCTGGGCGCCGACGGCCTTGTGGTGCCCGGAGTGGGCGCGTTCGGTTCAGTCATGGCGGAGCTGAAGTCGGTCGACGCCATCCGCATGATCGGACGCCGTGTCGCCGGCGGCCGGCCCGTCCTGGGCATCTGTGTGGGACTGCAGGTCTTGTTTGAGGCCGGTGTGGAACACGGCGTGCGCGAAGAAGGGATGGGGGAGTGGCCGGGAACCGTGGAACTGCTCCCGGCGGAAGTGGTCCCGCACATGGGCTGGAACACGGTCAAGGTCCCGGAAGGCTCCCTGCTGTTCAACGGCGTGGAGAACGAGCGCTTTTACTTTGTGCACTCCTACGCCGTGCAGACCTGGGATTTTGACGTCATTCAGCCGAAGATGAAACCGCCGGCGGTCACCTGGTCAGAGCACGGCGCGCCGTTCATCGCCGCCGTGGAGAACGGCCCGCTGTGCGCCACGCAGTTCCACCCGGAAAAATCCGGCGATGCCGGGGCGCGCCTCTTGCGCAACTGGGTGCAGTCACTGAAGGCGGCTGGGCCCACGCCCCCGACGGACCCCGGGCGGCGCGCCAGCGTCAGCCGGGCAGGGCGTGGGGACTAGATGTACTCGCTGCTGCTCATGGCCCTCGGCGGACTCCTCATTGGGGGCGCCTACACCTTCTACCAGCAAAAGACGCCCCGCTGGATCCCCATCAGCTTTGCCGCGCTCGCCGCCATGTCCCTGGTGGCGGCCTACCTGTTCACCTTGAAGGGCTAGGCAGCCGCACTGCCCGTACAGCCCCGCCCATCCCGCCACCAACCTGTTGAGGACCCGATGACCACCACCCCCATCCTGGAACTGTTGCCCGCCGTCGACGTCGCCGACGGCCAGGCCGTCCGGCTCGTCCAGGGCGAGGCCGGCTCGGAAACCAGCTACGGCTCGCCCCTGGACGCTGCCCTGAACTGGCAGAACGACGGCGCCGAGTGGGTCCACCTGGTGGACCTGGACGCCGCGTTCGGCCGAGGCTCGAACCAACAGTTGCTCCGGGAAGTGGTCCAGGCCCTCGAAGTGAAGGTGGAGCTGTCCGGCGGCATCCGGGACGACGCCTCACTGGAAGGCGCCCTGGAACTGGGCGCCGCGCGCGTCAACCTGGGCACCGCGGCACTGGAAAACCCTGAATGGACCGCCCGGGCCATCGAACGCTTTGGCGAGCGGATCGCCGTCGGCCTTGACGTGCGCGGCACCACCCTGGCCGGCCGCGGCTGGACCAAGGAAGGCGGGGACCTGTGGGAGGTCCTGGCCCGGCTGGAGGACGCCGGCTGCGCGCGCTACGTGGTCACCGACGTCACCAAGGACGGCACGCTGCGCGGCCCCAACGTGGAACTGCTGCGTGAAATGTGCTCGCGGACCGCCAAGCCCGTGGTTGCGTCCGGCGGAATTTCCAGCCTCGAGGACCTGCGCGTGCTGCGCGGGCTGGTCGGCGACGGCGTTGAGGGCGCCATTGTCGGCAAGGCCCTGTACGCGGGCAAGTTCACGCTGCCC
This sequence comes from Arthrobacter dokdonellae, assembly GCF_003268655.1. Classification (NCBI taxonomy): domain Bacteria; kingdom Bacillati; phylum Actinomycetota; class Actinomycetes; order Micrococcales; family Micrococcaceae; genus Arthrobacter; species Arthrobacter dokdonensis. Next base: position 1,918,084 of record NZ_CP029642.1, read on the forward strand.
CAGGCGCTGGACGTGGCCGGACGCCGCTGAACGCCATGACTGACTTGCCCCACAAGCAGCTTCCCGGACACATCGCCGCGGCCCTCGCCGGCGCCGGCGGCCCCGCGGACTCGGCCGGCCAGCCGTGGTCCGGCCGGGAGCTGCCGGAGGGCGGGAAGTACCACAACTTTGACGCCGACGACGGCGCTGCCGACTCCCGCTACACCGATGCGGTTGCGGGGCTGCTGGCGGGGGACGGTTCGGAGGCGGAGGTGGTCGCCTCGCTGGCACAGGCACGGCTCTTCGTACCGATCGTGGCGCAACTCGCCGAACAAACGGTGGGGGAGAACGGGCTGGTGTCCGACAAGGAGTCCGATATGGCCCTTGTCACGCTCCGGGCGCCGGACGGCCGGCGTGCCCTCCCCGCTTTTACGAGCGCGGGGGCCCTCGCGGAGTGGCATCCCCAGGCGCGGCCGGTCGCCGTCTACGCCGCGCGGGCCGCGCTGTCCGCGGTGGCGGAGGAAGCGCAGCTGCTGGTGCTGGACCCCGGAAGTGACAGGCGGTTTGTGGTCCGCCGGCCCGCAGTGTGGGCCCTGGCGCAGCAGCAGGACTGGCATCCCAGCTATGCGGACCCAGCCGTTGCGCAAGTGCTGGAGGAGTCCGTGGCTGCCGCCGGAAACCCCGCCATTCTGGGCATTTCCGCAAGCGCCGCCAAGGGCATAGAATCCCTGTGGGACATCAGGACCGGACAGTCTGGGCGGCTGGTTCCCGGCGGCGGCGCCGGACCGGAACTTGCGGTCTCCATCACCCTCCAACCCGGGCTTGACCAAGCCGCGGTGGACACCATTCTGCATGCCCTGCAAAGTTTCTGGGCGGGGAATGAAGTGTTCGCGCAGGCAGTCGACTCCGCTCAGGTGCGATTGCTCCATCCCGGCCCGCCCCCCTAATTCCACAGCAAGGCTGCCTGCGCTCTCTTGTGACGGACCACCAGAGAAAAGAAGAGCCACGTGAACTTTGCCAGCTACCGGCAGCTCCTGTCGCTTGGTCCGGTGCGGCGGCTGCTGGTCATCGCCATGATCGCGAGGATTCCCCACGCGGCAGCCGGTGTGCTGTTGACGCTGCATGTCGTTCAGACCCTCCACCTCAGCTATGCAGCGGCGGGCACCGTAGCCGCCGCCATCACCATCGGCCTGGCCCTCGGTGCCCCATGGCGCGGACGCCAGGTGGACGTCCTTGGCCTGCGCCGCGCGCTCATTCCCTCCGTCTTCGCCGAGGTGGCCGTCTGGTCCGTGGCGCCCTTTCTGAACTACCAGCTGTTGGTCGTCGCCGCAGTCATTGGCGGGCTGTTTGCGGTGCCCATTTTCTCCGTGGTCCGTCAGGCACTCGGGGTCATGGTGCCGCCTGAACAGCGCCGCACGGCCTACGCGCTCGACTCGATGGGCGCGGAGATCACGTTCATGGTCGGTCCGGCAGCCGGCGTCGTCCTCGCCACCACCATCCACACCGTCGTGGGCCTGGTCATCATTGGCGTTGCCTCCGCGCTGGCCGGCCTGCTCCTGATGTGGACCAACCCGCCCACGCGTTCCGGACAACGGGGTGCCTGGACCGGTCCCGCCGCCGCCGTGGGGCCGGCGCCTTCGGAAAGCGGACTCGAGGTGGCCGTCGGAACGCTGCAGGCGTCGCGAAGCCGGCCGGGAAGCTTTTGGGGCAGGACACGCAGCAACCTGGCTTGGGTAAACCTGGCGGTGCTGGCCGTCCTCGGCGCGTCGCTGGGGGCCGGACTGGTGCTCTCCGGCACGGACGTGGGCATGGTGGCCTTGCTGCGTGCCAATGACCAGGTGGGCGAACTGGGCGTGGTGTTCTTCTTCTGGTGCGGGGCCTCCCTGCTGGGCGGCCTGGTCTATGGCTCCCTGAAGCGGTCGATCAATCCGCTCTGGCTGCTGGGCGCCATGGCGCTGCTGACCATCCCCATGGGATTGGCCGACAATGCCTGGACGCTGGGGCTGCTCTCGATTCCGCCCGGGCTGCTGTGCGCCCCGGTGCTGACCTCGAGCGCCGAACACATTGCCGACCTGGTCGACGAGCGCCGCCGCGGCGAGGCCATGGGCTGGTACGGCTCGTCGATGACGATGGGCAGTGCCATGGGAGCGCCCTTTGCCGGCGCCATGATTGATCAGGTGGGCCCCTGGGCCGGGTTTGTCGTCATCGGCATCATTGCCGCGGTGCTGGCCATTGCGGGCCTGGGCATCCAGTACCGGCGTCGGCGGCAGTTGGCCCCGCGGCAGGTGGCCCCGCGGGAGGTGGCCGGAATCGTGGCGGAGCCGTCCGGCGTGCCGGCCGCGGCCGGTTGGGGACAGCTCCAGGGCGAGCCTGACGCCGCCCGGCAGCCGGACGCGCCCTAGGCAGACTTGGCGCTTAAACATGTCGGAAGCTGCACGAAAAACCCGAAAAATTCGGGGAATTCGTGCAGCTTCCGGCACACAGTTCGGGGACGGCTAGTTGACTGCTCCGGTGAACTTTTCCCCCGGGCCCTTGCCCGGGGCGTCCGGGAATTCGGAGGCTTCACGGAACGCCAGCTGCAGGGACCGCAGGCCGTCGCGCAACGGGCCGGCGTGCTGGCTGCCAATCTCGGGCGCGGCAGCCGTGACGAAGCCGGCGAGAGCGGTGATCAGCTTCCGGGCCTCGTCCAGGTCCTTCAGGTCCTCCGCGTCGGGGCCCGCGGCCAGGCCGCACTTGACGGCTGCGGCGCTCATGAGGTGGACGGCAGCCGTGGTGATGACCTCAACCGCCGGAACTTCGGCGATGTCGCGCACCACCGAGGCGGCTTCCGCGTCGCCAAGGGACTCCTCGGGGGCGAAGCTGTTGCGGTGGCCGGTGTCCGAATTATTATCTGGGGTGCTCATACTGCTAAGCTTGTCACAGACCGACTGGGTGCTGTTACTTCAGCGGGGCCACAACCCCGCAAACGAAGCACGTGTCCAGTTTGCAAGTGGAGTCCTCTCCCACCTTTCGACCCAGCAATGGCGTTGTCTGGTTCCGGTTGGCGCCTTCGAACATGAAGGCTGGCCGCAGCCCCCGCAGGGGCATCACGGCGCCAATCCTTTGAGGCCTCCGATTGCATCAGCGATGGGAGGCCTTCTTCTTTGCTGATGGCACACGTTTCTTATCGTCAACAGGAGTTACACATTAGCGAGCCACGAATCAATGATCGAATCCGCGTCCCAGAGGTGCGGTTGGTTGGGCCGGCAGGCGAACAAGTAGGGATCGTCCGCATTGAGGACGCCCTCCGTTTGGCTTCCGAGTCCGACTTGGATCTGGTTGAGGTAGCGCCGACGGCGAAGCCGCCGGTGTGCAAACTGATGGACTTCGGCAAGTTCAAGTACGAGGCGGCCGTCAAGGCGCGTGAAGCCCGGAAGAACCAGACGAACACCGTTCTGAAGGAAATCCGCTTCCGCCTCAAGATCGACAAGCACGACTACGAGACGAAGCGCGGGCACGCGCTCCGCTTCCTCGGCACCGGGGACAAGGTCAAGGCCATGATCCAGTTCCGCGGCCGTGAGCAGCAGCGTCCGGAGATGGGCATCCGCCTGCTCCAGAAGTTTGCCGAAGACGTGGCCGAGGTTGGCGTCATCGAATCCAGCCCCCGCATCGACGGACGCAACATGGTCATGGTGATCGGGCCCTTGAAGAACAAGGCCGAAGCCAAGGCAGAGGCCCGCCGCCAGCAGCAGCGCGCCGACGCCAAGGCCCACAACGAGGCCGTGGCCAATGGCACCGCCCGCGTTGACGTGGACCGGGACAACAAGGTACCGATGACGCAGTCCCTGGCGGACCTCCTGCCTGAAGGCCTGCACCTGAACGACGACGCCGCCGAGGCAGCAGCCCCGGCCGCCGCCGCGCAGGAAGCGCCCGCCGAGGCTGCCGCCCCGGCCGCCGCCGCACCGGAAGCAGCCGCCGAGGCTGCCGAGGCCAAGGCCCCGGAAACCAAGGCTCCGGAGGCAGCCGCCAAGGCCCCCGAGGCCAAGGCACCCGCCGCACGCCCGGCAGCCAAGGCACCCGCGGCCCGCCCCGCGGCCAAGGCTCCCGCCGCGGCCCGGCCGGCGGCCGCGCCGGTTGCACCGAGGCCCGTCGCGGCACCGAAGCCTGTTGCTGCCAAGCCGATCCCGATGCCGAAGCCGATGGCCAAGCCGGCGGCAAAGCCTGCGGGCAAGCCGGCTGCGAAGGCAGCGACAAAGCCGGCGGCCAAGCCTGCCTCTTCCAAGAGTGCAGCCGCCGCCGACACCAAAGACTCAGCCGAATAGGGCCAACGCCCCTTTTGGCGGTGAATACACACCCCGACAGTGACCCAACCGGTCGCTGCAAGAGAACCACAGGCAGCGCCGGTGGATACGTAAGGAGACAGGTCCTCATGCCTAAAATGAAGACACACAGTGGTGCGAAGAAGCGATTCAAGCTGACCGGTACCGGCAAGCTGCGCCGCCAGCGCGCCAACCGCCGCCACTACCTGGAGCACAAGCCCTCCAGCCTGAAGCGCCGCCTCAAGGGTGACCTCACGGTTGCCAAGGCAGACGTCCGCAACATCAAGAAGATGCTCGGCATCTAATTTCGCAAGTCAATGGGTGTTGACCCCGTATTTGGGTCCGGACCCTTCCATAAACGCCTTCCCCGGCATGATTGGCTTGGGATACAAAACTTGAAGGAGTACGCACGTGGCACGTGTGAAGCGGGCGGTAAACGCCCACAAAAAGCGTCGGGTTATTCTTGAGCGCGCAAAGGGCTACCGCGGACAGCGTTCGCGCCTGTACCGCAAGGCCAAGGAGCAGCTGCTGCACTCATTTGTGTACAGCTACGGCGACCGCCGCAAGCGCAAGGGCGACTTCCGCCGCCTCTGGATCCAGCGAATCAACGCTGCGGCCCGCGCCAACGGCCTGACCTACAACCGTCTGATCCAGGGCCTGAAGGCCGCCGAGATCGAGGTCGACCGCCGCATGCTGGCCGATCTGGCCGTGAACGACGCCGGCGCATTCGCCGCACTGGTGAAGCTCGCCAAGGCGGCCCTGCCGGCCGACACCTCGGCCGCGGCGGCAAAGTAACACCGGTTCTGAGCCGGAACCACGCGTTCCGTATTCATGCAGGCGGACTGCTAAAGTCCTAAACATGAGTGAACCCGGGCGCCCGCCAGCTGATGCAATGACCAATCCTCGAGCAGATCGAGTGAGGGAAGTTGCGAAGCTGGCAGGGCGCTCGGGGCGTTTAAAGCGTCGCCAGTTCTTCGTCGAAGGACCCCAGGGCGTCCGCGAGGCACTGCAGGCGCACCGCGACTGCCTCGACGCCGGCGGAAGCCCCGTCGTCGAGGCGGTCTACGCCACGGTGGAGTGCCTCAAGCGGCATGACGAGCTGCTCGACCTCGCCTCCAACCCGGGTTCGCACCTGCAGGTCCGCATCGCCAGCGACATGGTGCTGGCGGCCATGACAGACACCGTGACCCCGCAGGGCATCGTGGCGATATGCAACTTTGTGGACGTGCCGCTGGAGGAGGTGCTCGCCGCCAAGCCGAAGCTGATTGCCATGCTCTGCCGCGTGCAGGACCCCGGCAACGCCGGGACCGTGCTGCGTGCCGCCGATGCCGCGGGCGCCGACGCCGTGATCTTCTCCAGCTCCAGCGTGGACATTTACAACCCCAAGGCGGTGCGCGCCACAGCCGGTTCGCTGTTCCACCTGCCCGTGGTGCGGGGCGTGGACCTGGCCGAGGCGGTGGCCGCTGCCAAGGAGGCGGGGGTCGGCATTCTGGCAGCGGACGGCTACGGTTCGCTCAACCTTGACCTGCTGCAGGATGAAAGCGCGGCCAGGGCATTTGAACAGCAGATTCCCGACTCCCAATACGCCCTCGAGGACCCCACCCTGTGGCTGTTCGGCAACGAGGCCCAGGGCCTGGCGGGGGAGGAAAAGGCGCTGGCGGACCACCGGGTGGCCGTCCCCGTCTACGGCGAGGCCGAGTCGTTGAACCTGGGCACCGCAGCCACCGTATGCCTCTATGCCAGCGCCCGGGCCCAACGCCGCGCGGCGTGAGGCCTTCATCCACCGACGGCACGGCAGCCAGTACACTATGAAGCCGGGGCCGGTTAGGCCCTTTGATTATTGAGGGGAATCCATCGTGGCTCACGGAGGAGGCAGCAAGGCGGTCATCGCCGCGCTGGCGGCAAACCTGTCCATTGCGGTGCTGAAATTCTTGGCCTACCTGCTGACGCTGTCCTCGTCCATGCTGGCCGAGTCCGTCCACTCGCTCGCCGATTCAGGCAACCAGTTCCTGCTGCTGATCGGCGGAAAGCGGTCCAAGCGGCAGGCCAGCGCCGAACACCCCTTCGGCTACGGCCGCGAACGATACGTGTACGCTTTCCTGGTCTCCATCATCCTCTTTAGCGTGGGCGGCGTGTTCGCCTTGTACGAGGCCTATTCAAAGTGGCAGCACCCGCACGCGATGGATGCCCGGTGGGCTTGGGTGCCTCTGGTGGTGCTGGTCGGCTCGATCCTGTTGGAAGGCAATTCCTTCCGCACAGCCATCAAGGAGTCCAACCACACCCGCGGCTCCAAGTCATGGGCGCAGTTCATCCGGACCGCCAAGGCGCCGGAGCTTCCAGCGGTCCTGCTGGAGGACGCCGCCGCGTTGCTGGGCCTGGTTTTTGCGTTGTTCGGCGTCACCATGACCATCGTGACCGGCAACGGTCATTGGGACGCGGCGGGGACCGGGCTCATCGGCCTGCTGCTGGTTGCTGTCGCCGTGGTGCTGGCCCTGGAGACCAAGTCCCTGCTCCTGGGTGAAGCGGCGACCGAGGAGGACCTCCGGGCCATCGAGGCGTCCCTGGTGGGCCCCGGCGTGAGCGGCATCATCCACCTCAAGACGCTGCACCTGGGCCCGGAGGAACTCCTGGTTGCGGCGAAGATTGCCGTGACGGAAGCGGAGACCGGCGCCCAGATCGCCCAGGCCATCGACGCCGCCGAAGAGCGCGTGCGAAGTGCCGTTCCCATCGCGACGGTCATCTATCTGGAGCCTGACATCTACTCGGCAGCCAAGGCAGGGCGGCCTTAGCCCGGCCGTACCCCCATGATGGACGACGGCGGCGGGCCAGGCGCGCCTTATCGACCGGCTGAGCCTGCGGGCACCACGGCGACGGCCTTCGCGCGCTTGTCGAGCCAGCCGCTCACCAGGGCGACGGCGAGGCCAAGCACTGCCATGACGGCGCCGACCAGTGCGGGCGCCGTAAAACCCCAACCCCACGAGATGACGAGGCCCCCGGCGAAGGCGCCGAGCGCGTTGGCCATGTTCAGGGCGGAGTGGTTCAGCGATGAAGCCAGCGTGGGCGCGCCGGGGGAGACATCCAGCAGGCGCGTTTGCAACGACGGGATCAGCATGGACCCCGACGCCCCGATGACAAAGATCATGACCAGCGCCAGCCACTGGATGTGGACCGTGAAAGCGTAGGTCACGAGCATGAGGGCAATGAACGCCATCAGGAGGTACATGCTGCCCAGCACTGACCAGTCGGCCAGCTTCCCGCCCACGAAGCTGCCCGCCACCATGCCCAGGCCGTAGAGGCCGACAATGACGGGCAGGAAGTCCGCCGGGAAGCCGGCCACATCCGTCATGGTGTTGGCAACATAGGTGTAGACGGCGAAGAACCCGCCAAAGCCCACCACGCCAACGAGCAGGGTCAGCCACACCTGGCCGCGCTTCAAGGCTCCCAGTTCCCGGCGCAGGCTCGCATCCGGGTGGGCCTTCTGGGAGGGAATGAACACGGCGATGAACACCATCGTCACGAGGCCGATGAAGGCGACCAGCACAAACATCAGACGCCAGCCCAGCTGCTGGCCTACCAGCGTCGCCAGCGGAACGCCCACCACGTTGGCCACCGCCAGGCCCATCATGACCATGGCGATGGCCCGGCCCCGTTTGGTCGGGGCCACAAGGGACGCGGCGAGCACGGCCGCCACGCCAAAGTAGGCCCCGTGCGGCAGGCCGGCAACAAAGCGGGTGACCATCAGCGACGTGTAGTCCTGGGCAAAGAACGAGGACAGGTTGCCCAGCGTAAACAGGCCCATCAGGGCCAGCGCCAGGGTCTTGCGCCGCCACTTGGCACTGATGGCCACCAGGAGCGGGGCTCCCACCACGACGCCGAGCGCGTACGCGGAGATGACGTGGCCGGCCTCGGGCACGGAGACGCCCACGCCCTGAGCGACGTTGGGCAGCAGTCCCATCATGGCGAATTCGGTGGTCCCGATGCCGAATCCGCCCATGGCCAGGGCGAAGATGGCCCAGGCGGCGGCGTTCGGTGAGGCGGGCCTGGTCCCGGGCAGCGTGGCGGTGGTGGTCATGGAGCGGTCTCCCAAAGGGGCGTTGTCGCCTTCCCGCCGGAGCGGCGGGTGGCGGGCGGCGTGAGGTGCCGCGGACAAGGTGGACGAGACGGCACTGTCCGCAACAAGTCTAGTTGCGCCTAGGCTGGGTCCGTGACTTCAATGAAACAAATTGTGGGCGGAGCGCTAGTCGACTCGCTGGCCCGTCCCACGCGCCTGCTGGCCGCCCGGCGTACCGCACCCCCGGCATTTGCCGGCATGTGGGAATTCCCGGGGGGTAAGGTGGAGCCTGGAGAAGGCCCGACGGAGGCGCTGCACCGTGAACTTTCCGAGGAGCTCGGCGTCACGGTCCGCCTCGGCGCCGAACTTGACGGCCCGACGCCGGAGGGCTGGCCCCTCGCCGCCGGCGCAGCCATGCGGGTGTGGCTGGTGCAGGTGACGGACGGCTCGCCGGAGCCTCTGGAAGACCATGACGTGCTGCGCTGGGTGGACCTGGACGGGGCGGAAGTCCTGGAGCTGCCGTGGATTCCGGCAGACCTGCCCATCGTCCAGGCGTTGCGGACCCTGAAGGCACGGGGCTGAACAACAGGCCAGGGTGTCGAACAAGGCGGGCGCTGTGCCACACTGGGGGTTAGCCAATAACCGCAAGGAGGTTGTGCAGTGACATCGTCCGAGAACCACAACGAATCAGCCCCGGCCGAGACCGGCGGCGCCAGCGAAGAAATGAAGGAAAAGTTCCGCCAGGCGTTGGAGAACAAAAAGAACCAGCATCACGGGAGCGTGGAGGCTGCGAACGGTGCCAAAATCAACTCCCAGCATGGGGCCGCTCAGCACAAGCGCGAATTCCGCCGCAAGAGCGGATAGCCACCGCTGCGACCGCGTGGCACCCGGCCGCGGCTAGAAAAGCGTCGGCGCAAGATCGGCAAGGGCAGGGGCGTGCATGGCGGCACCTGCCCTTTGTCGTGTCGCCGCCCCGCCGCGGTGGCCCGCCTCCCCGGAGGGCAGGCTGCCCGCCGGGTAGCTCGCTTCCTCCTGGCGGGGATCGTGGATGAAGCCGGCCTGGCCGGCAAAGCCGTGGCGGCGCTTGGCCGCGTTGACACGCGCAGCCAGCCACTGCCTGTAGTCCTTGGGCGCATATGAACCCTGGCCGTAGAGCCGCTCGTAGCGGCCCACCAGGGCAGGTTGTTCCCGGGCCAGCCACTGCATGAACCACTCGCGCGTGCCTGGGCGCAGGTACAGCGCTCCGGCGCTGACGCCGGTGGCGCCGGCGCGGCCCAGTGCGGCAAACAAGGCATCCAGCGACTCCTCGGAATCGGTCAGCCACGGCAGGATGGGCATGGCCATGACGCCGCACGGCAGTCCGGCGTCGCGCAGCTTGGAGATCAGGGCCAGGCGGGCCTTCGGTGCCGGCGTGCCCGGCTCGATGGCCGCGGCCAGGCCCTCGTCGAGGAGGGCCAGGGAGATGCCCATGCCCACACTGACCTGCCGGCCCGCCTCCTGCAGCAGCGGGATGTCCCGTGCCAGCAGCGTGCCCTTGGTCAGGATGGAAAACGGCGTGCCTGAATCGGCCAGAGCGGCGATGACGCCCGGCATGAGCCTGTAGCGGCCCTCGGCGCGCTGGTAAGGGTCGGTGTTGGTCCCAAGGGCCACGTGCGGCCGGTGCCAGGACGGCTTGTGGAGCTCCTTCCGCAGCACCTCGGCAACATTGACCTTGACCACCACCTGCGAGTCGAAGTCCGCCCCGGCGTCGAGGTCCAGGTACGTGTGGGTCTTCCGGGCAAAGCAGTAGACGCAGGCGTGGGAGCAGCCGCGGTACGGGTTCACTGTCCACTCAAACGGCATGGACGACGTGGCCGGCACCTTGTTCAGTGCGCTCTTGGCGAGCACCTCGTGGAAGGTGATGCCGGCAAACTCCGGCGTCTGCACACTCTTGACCAGGCCGGCCAAGGGGAGCAGCGGCAGCGCAGGAGCCCCGTCCTGGGCGGACCCGTCCTGGGCGGACCGGTCCTGGGCGGACCGGTCCAGCTCCGAAGCGTCCGCTCCCGGCGCGTCCTGGAGCGGAAAGAGTGGCTGGTCGAGTTGCTGCTTGTTCCACCGCATGGAAACGATTCGAACATGTTTTCTATTCCGTGTCAACGGGCTCCTCTGCTACCCCGCTGCCGCGCCCGGCGGCAGGTGCCGGTATGGCCCAGATCACACCACGTGGCGCTAGGCTGTGACCATGAGGCGCCCAGGCCTCTCCCTGTGGAGTTTAAGGAGCCGTTATGACCAACCTGGCCACCATTGTGGGCACGTCCGCGCAAAGAGACCCGGCGGGCACCGCCATCAAGATGGACGACGTCGAAATCAGCTTTGCGGCCTTGGAGGTCCTCAGCGCCAAGGTGGCGGCGCTGCTTGCCGACCGCGGCGTGCAGCGGGGGGACCGGGTGGCGCTGGTCTCGCCCAACCTGCCGCAAATGCCGCCCATTTACTATGGCATCCTCCGCTACGGGGCCATCGTGGTGCCGCTGAACCCCCTGCTGAAGTCCCGCGAAGTGGCGTACCACTTGAAGGACTCGGGTGCCAGGCTCGCATTCGCGTGGGAGGGCGTCATGGGGGAGGTGGCGCCTGCCGCCGAGGAGACCGGCACGTCCGTCATACCCATCGATGCCGGTTTCATGGCGCTGCTGGCACCCCTCGAACCCCTCACCGGGGTGGCGCCCGCGGAAAAGGGGGACACCGCCGTCATCCTTTACACTTCCGGCACCACGGGCAAGCCCAAGGGCGCGGAGCTGACGCATGAGAACCTGCGCAGCAACGCCGAGGTCTCCGTCGGCCTGTTCAGCAGCCGGGACGGCGACGTGATCTTTGGCGGGCTTCCCTTCTTTCACATCTTCGGCCAGACGTGCGCCCTGAACTCCGCCGTGCTGGCAGGAGCCACCGTGACCATCCTGCCCAGGTTCGATCCCGTCAAGGCCCTGGAAATCATCCAGCGGGACAAGGTCACCATCTTCGAGGGCGTCCCCACCATGTACATTGCGCTCCTGCGCACGCCCGGGCGTGAGAAGTACGATCTTTCCAGCCTGCGACTGGCCGCGTCGGGGGGCTCGCCCCTGCCGCTGGAGATCCTGCACGAGTTTGAAAGCACGTTCGACGCCACCATGCTCGAAGGCTACGGACTGTCCGAGACCTCACCCGTAGTCACCTTCAACCAGATGGACGGGGTCCGCAAGCCGGGCTCCGTCGGCACAGCGGTGACCGGCGCGCAACTGCGGGTGGTCGATGACGCGGGGAACGACGTCGAACCCGGCGCGGTGGGGGAGATCGCCGTGGCGGGGCCTTACGTGATGAAGGGCTACTGGAACAATCCGGAGGCCACGGCGGCGGCCATTCCGGACGGCTGGTTCCGCACGGGGGACCTGGGCCGCAGGGATGAGGACGGCGTCTTCTTCATTGTGGACCGCAAGAAGGACATGATCCTGCGCGGCGGCTACAACGTCTACCCGCGGGAAGTCGAGGAGGTCCTGTACGAGCACCCGGCCGTGGCGGAGGCCGCCGTCGTGGGCCGCCCCGACGACGTCCACGGGGAGGAGGTCTACGCCGCGGTGGCGCTCAAGGCCGGGGCCGACGGCGCCGAGGACCCGGAGGCGCTCGCCGCCAACATCAGGGACTTCGTCAAGGACCGGGTGGCCGCCTACAAGTTCCCGCGCAGGGTCATCATCATGGACACCCTGCCCAAGGGGCCCACGGGAAAGATCCTCAAGCGCGAGATCACCATCCCGGAGGCCTGATTCCGGCAGGCGTACGACGGCGGCCTGGCACTTGGGGTGTCCGGCCGTCGGTGCGTAGGTGGCCCCTAAAGCAGCTGCCAGGTGACTTGGACGGTGGCCGTAATGCTGCTTTGGCCCGCTTCCACCGGCAGGGCCAAAAGGGACGCGTCGTCCACCCCAGACATTGCCCTTGCCATGGGTACCATGCCCTGATCAAAAACCTCGGTGATGGCCGTGGCGGCGCCCAGGGTGCGTCCGGCCAGGGCCGCATACATGTCGGCGGCACGCACGGCGTCTGCCCAGGCCACGGCCCGGGCAGCGTCCTGGGCTGCCGAGAGATCGGACACCCCCGGGCGGAGTCCGTGGATCCGCACGGCGTCACCGCCGGCGTCGACCACGGCGGCGATGATATCCGCCGCGCCCTCATCGTAACGGAGCATGACGTTGAGTGTGGTGGTGACGATGTAGCCAGCGACGGCTCTGGTCTTCCCCTCCAGCCACTGCTCGTCAGCATGTACATTCAGCGCCTCCGTCCCCACCACGTCTTGGGCCACGGACAAGTCGATCAGGCGTTGTTGGATGGCGGTGACGGCGCCGGTCGCCGCGGCGTAGGCTGCCTTGACGGTGTCTCGCCGGGCCTCGATGCCGACGTTGATGTGGAAGTAGTCGGGCTCGGCGTTGACGGCGCCACGTCCGGTGACGGTGATGGTGTTGGCATGGCCTGCGGTGTTGGCGGATTCACTCATGAGTGGGGCCTTTCCTTGGGACGCGTGGTGCCTGCTGCCTTGGATAACGTGACGGTTCGCAAAAAGTTCCGTGGCGCGGGCCGCCGGACCAGGGTGGGCAGTTCCCGGTAGCCCCCGGCGGCCAGCCCGGCGTTGCGCTCGAAGAAGTTCCGGCTGCCCGGATCGCCGGTGCGCCACCAGGAATAGGCCGCGCAGGCCGCATAAAGCGGCAGGAACGGCAAACCCAGGCACCAGGCATACTGCGTGGCATGGCCGGCCTCGTGTCCCAGCAGCTCCGGGCGCGAGTCGATGAACGCCCGGTCCGCGCGGTAAAAAATCACGTTCCCGACGGTGAAGGCGCCGGCCAGCGGCAGGGGCGGGCGGTAGCCGGTGCCCAGCAGCAGCCCGTCCGGGCCGCGTTCCACCGGCGTCCGGCTCAGGGCCGCCAGCAGCAGGCCGCCGGCCGTGGACAGGTTCAGCGCATTTGCCAGCTGCCGTGCCCGCAGGGTGGCCCTCATCGCTGCGCTTTCGTGGACGTCGGCGCGGGCGTGGGAAGGGTCTTGGGCTGAGGGGCCGGCTGCAGCACGGCCTTCAAGACTGTTGTCTCCGTAACGTGCAGCTGTGCCAGCAACTCCTTGGTCCCCGGTTTGGACTTCTGGCAGGCCGTCAACGGCCATTGCACGTGGATGGCCCTGCCCGCGGCGTCCACGAGCCAGAGGTCCGGAATGATCTCCAGGCTTGCCTCGCAGGCCAGCCTGCCCACCGCCTTGTCGCTGGGTGTGTGCAGGGCCTTCACGAGGGGCGCCAAGTCCCCGGAGAGCCGCTTTTGGGTGATGGTCCGCCAGGTGCCCCGGGGGTCGGTGACGTTACTGCCGAAGGCGGTGCATTGCACCGCCGAGACGGGCACAAAGCCCTCCGGAATGCCGCCCATGTCCCTGGCGGAGGGGTCGGCCACGCCGTTGACTTCATACCAATGGGCCGTGGTCATGCAGTTGGCGCCGGCCAGGATGCGCGCGGGCGGCGGCGTGACCGGCTCGACGGCGTCGGACGGCCTGACGTCGATGGACGTCGAGGACGTCACCTTCAGGGCCTCCAGGGCCTGCCGGACCCCGGGCTTGGTGAATCCGCAGGCGTCGTGCGGCCACACGATGTGCACCGCCCTCCCCGCCAAATCGACCAGCCACAGGTCCGGGATTGTCTCCGCCATGGCGATGCAGGATCCGCCGTCCTGCCGCTCACTTTGTTCCGCCAGGGCGGCAAGAAGCGGGCCGTAGTCCCCGGAGAGGTGCTTTTCCAGAATGGACGCCCAGGCCGGCTCCGTGCCCACTTGCCGGAAGATGCGTTGCCCCGGTGAGCACTCAACGGCGCCCACCGGCACGAAACCCTGCGGCACGCTGCCCATCCTGTCCGCAACCTCGGGCGGGGCGGTCATGAGGGGTTCGTTCCAATACGACGTGGCCAGGCAGTCCGCGTTATCCTGCAGCGCGGCGGGCGCCGGAGTGTAAAGCGTGATCCGTCCGGTGACGGCGCTGCACCCTGCCAGGCACAGCGCAAGGCAGGCGGCCAGCGCAAGGCGCGTCGGCAGCGCACTGCGCGGGACCGGCGTCGTACGCCTTGCGGGGAGCGCTGAACGAGTGGGCATGCCCGCAAGCGTAGCAACGGGTGCGCGGAAAGGGGACGGCGGGCAGGTAAAGAATCGGAGCCGTTTGGGTCCCGGAACGGCGCCGGCGCAATTCAAAAACCGCGCGGGCCGTCCTCTAGACTAAGTACGGCGGCCCGATGCGCCCCGCCACTTACCCGCACACGAGCTTAGGTAAAAACTGTAGATGTCTGACACTCCCCAGAAGGCGGCCGCCGCGCCGCAATCTTCCAACCCCGCCGTCCCGGACCCCCTCGACGAAGCCGGCGTGGGCGCCGCCGTCGCGCAGGCGCTCGCAGCCTTTGCCGCCGCCACCACCTTGGACGGGCTCAAGGCCGCCCGCCTGGCGCACACCGGCGAGAAGTCGCCGCTGAGCCTGGCCAACCGGGAGATCGGCGGGCTGTCCAAGGAATTCAAGGCAGCCGCGGGGAAGCTGATGGGAGCGTCGCGTGGACGCGTTGCCAAGGCGCTCGCAGCCCGCACCGAGGTGCTCGAGGCCGAGGACGCCGCCCGCATCCTGGTCGAGGAAACCGTCGACGTCACCGCGGCCCCGCGCCGCCGCCGTGCCGGCGCCCGCCACCCGCTGTCCACACTGCAGGACCGCGTGTGCGACATCTTTGTGGGCATGGGCTGGGAAATCGCCGAGGGCCCCGAGCTGGAGTCCGAGTGGTTCAACTTTGACGCCTTGAACTTCAAGCCGGACCACCCGGCCCGCGAAATGCAGGACACCTTCTTCGTGGAGCCGCCCGAGGCGCACCTGCTCCTGCGCACACACACCTCCCCGGTGCAGGTCCGCTCGCTGCTGGAACGTGAACTGCCCGTGTACGTGCTGTGCCCTGGCAAGGTGTTCCGCACCGACGAGCTCGACGCCACGCATACGCCCGTATTCCACCAGTTCGAAGGCCTGGCCATCGATAAGAAGCTGTCCATGGCGGACCTGCGCGGCACCTTGGAGCATTTTGCCCGCCAGATGTTTGGCGACGAGGCCAGCATCCGCCTGCGCCCGAACTTCTTCCCGTTCACCGAGCCTTCCGCGGAGCTGGACATCTGGCACCCGGGCGCCAAGGGCGGCCCGCGCTGGATCGAGTGGGGCGGCTGCGGCATGGTCAACCCGAACGTGCTGCGTGCGGCCGGGATCGACCCGGACGCATATTCAGGATTTGCCTTCGGCATGGGCATCGAGCGGACGTTGATGTTCCGCAACGAGGTCTCCGACATGCACGACATGATCGAGGGCGACGTACGATTCAGCGAACACTTTGGGATGGAGATCTAAGCGGTGCGTATTCCACTGACTTGGCTGCGCGAGTATGCGCAGGTGCCGGCAGGAGCAACTGCCGAAGACGTCATGACCGAGCTGGTCAAGGTTGGCTTTGAGGAAGAAGCCGTCCACCGCCCGCTGGATTCGATCAGCGGGCCCATTGTGGTGGGCCAGGTGCTCTCCAAGGAGCCTGAGCCGCAAAGCAACGGCAAGACCATCAACTGGTGCTCGGTCCGCGTGGTCCCGGAAGGCGCGCAGCAGGCCCTGGAGGGGGACGGCATTGACCCCTCCGGCGTGCAGGGCATCGTCTGCGGCGCCCACAACTTCGAGGTGGGGGACAAGGTGGTGGTCACCCTGCCCGGCGCCGTGCTCCCCGGCGACTTCCACATTTCCCCGCGCAAGACCTACGGTCACGTCTCCGCGGGCATGATCGCCTCGGTCCGCGAGTTGGGCATCGGAGAGGACCACGACGGCATCCTGGTGCTCTCCACCCTGGGCCTCGACCCGGAACTGGGCAGCGACGCGCTGGAGCTCCTGGGCCTGCGCGACGAAGCGGCCGAGATCAATGTGACCCCGGACCGCGGCTACGCGTTCAGCATCCGCGGCGCCGCCCGTGAGTACGCGCACGCCACGGGCACCCCGTTCACCGACCCGGCCGCCCTGGTTGCGGTCACCGCGGCCACGGGTCCGGGTCATCCCGTCCGCCTTGAGGACCAGGCGCCGATCTATGGCCTGCCCGGCTGCGACCGCTTCGTGGCCCGCACTGTCCACGGAATTAACGCGGCTGCGCCAACTCCGACGTGGATGTCCGCCAGGCTGCGCCTGGCCGGGATCCGCTCCATCTCGCTGCCGGTGGACATCTCCAACTACGTGATGCTGGAGCTCGGACAACCGCTGCACTTCTACGACGCCGACAAGCTCTCCGGGGACATCGTGGTGCGCCGGGCCGCCGCCGGGGAAACGCTGCAGACACTCGATGGGAAGGTCCGCAGGCTCGACGTCGAGGACCTGCTGATCACCGACGCCTCGGGTGCCATCGGCGTGGCCGGCGTCATGGGCGGGGCCGCCACCGAGGTCACCTCCGCGACCACCAGGGTCCTGGTTGAGGCCGCCCACTTCGAGGAAGTCTCCATTGCCCGCTCGCGCCGGCGCCACAAGCTCCCGTCCGAGGCCTCCAAGCGCTTCGAGCGAGGCGTGGACTGGGAGGTGGCCGACGAGGCCGCCCAGCGCGCCGTGAACCTGCTCGTGGAGCTGGCCGGCGGCACCGAGGACACCACCGTCACGGACGCCGGCGTCGAGCCGGCACCCGTCGCGGTGTTCCTGCCGTCGGGGTTTGCGGCGGCACGCATCGGCATCGACTTCACGCCGGAGCAGATTGTCGGCTCCCTGGCGGATTTGGGCGCCGTGGTTGACACGGCCGACGGCGGCTGGAACGTCACCGCCCCGAGCTGGCGCCCGGACCTGGTCACCCCCGAGGACCTCACGGAGGAAGTGGCCCGCCTGGTGGGCTACGACGCCATTCCCGCCACCCTCCCCGTGGCCCCGCCCGGCCGCGGCTATTCGCGCACACAGCAGCAGCGCCGCCGCGCAGTCCAGGCCCTGGCGGATTCCGGGCTGACCGAGATCCTCGCCTACCCGTTCGTGTCCAAGGACGACAACGAAACCTTTGGCGTCGCCGAAGCCGGCGCCCCGCGGGCCGCGGTGAAGCTTGCCAACCCGCTGAGTGAGGAATACGGCTACCTGCGCACCTCGGTACTGCCGGGCCTCATGGAGACCGCCAGGCGCAACCACTCCCGCGGCTTCCACGACCTGGCGCTGTTCGAGTCCGGGCTGGTCTTCCTGCCGTCCGGGACCTTGGGCAGTGCGTCCATCCCGCCGCTGGGAGCCAAGCCGTCCGACGACGTCCTCGACGCCCTGTACGACGGCATCCCCTACCAGCCGCTCACCATCGGCGCGCTCTTCACGGGCAGGGACACCCCCGCCGCCCCGCACCACACGCCGCGTGCCTGGGACTGGGCCGACGCCATCGACGCCGCCCGGCTCGTGGCGGACGTGACCGGCGTCGACCTGGTGGTGGAGCAGGGCTCGCACCAGGCCTTCCACCCGGGCCGCGCCGCCGTGCTGACGCTGCGCTCCGGCGAGGTGGTGGGCCATGCCGGCGAGCTGCATCCCAAGCTGCTGGCCGAGCATCACCTGCCTGCCCGCACGGTGGCCATGGAAATCAACGCCAGCATGGTGTTTGACGCCGCAGCCGACGTCATCGTGGCCAAGCCGATCTCGACCTTCCCGGTCGCCACCCAGGACGTGGCCCTGGTGGTCCCGGCGGAGATTCCTGCCGCCTCGGTGCTGGAGACGCTGCGCGAGGGCGCCGGGGAGCTGCTCGAGGACGTCGCCCTGTTCGACGAGTACCAGGGCAAGGGCATTCCTGAGGGCAGCAAGTCCCTTGCGTTCGGACTGCGCTTCCGCGCGGCGGACCGCACGTTGACGGCCGACGAGGCGTCCGCCGCACGTGCGGCCGCCGTTGAACTGGCCGGCGAAAGGTTCGGCGCCACGCAGCGGTGACCCTCCGGCGCTCGTGAAATACAAGGTCCGGTACCACCCGGGGCACAAGGCAGCCGGCGTGTTAACGTTTGGGGTGTTAGTTCAGGCCTGCCTGGCTCCCGCCGCAGCAAAGTGCCCATTGCTGCGGCGGGGAAGAATAGACAAACCGCGTTTGAACCCTTCTCCACAGGGCGCACTTTATGGTGGGAGCGCAGGACGGTTCTCGAGTCCGCCGATCAAGTGGCGCCGGACGGCGGTGCCCGGGTCTTGGCTACGCGAGGAGGTCGTGAGCGCCCGTGGCGCACTCGTGGCCGATCCGTCCGCTGTGATGGGCGTCGATTTTGTCTTTCAGCGGGAGGCACGGCAACAGCTCGAGGAAGGATTTCATCGCCGATGCCGGGACTCCCGCCAATGCGGCAAGCTTCACAGAATCGATCCGTGCTTGCCTTTGATCCGAAGGATCACCAAAGCTGGTGACCTTTCGGGGTTTCCTTGACGGGCTCGTGGATGGGGCATGTGCAACATTGTCAAACCTGAGGTAAAACGGGCGGCATGCGACTGGGCCTGATCCGATTCCCGTCGAACTCGCCGTTGTCCGTCGTCACCATTGTTCCTACGTCGACCGTCGGCGCTCCCGTGGACCACCTCACCCGAGATCGGCTCGGAGAGGTCGAGCTGGCGCTGGCCCACTACCTTGGAGTCCAGGACGCCGGCCCACCCCGGTCCTCGTAGATGCGCACCTGTCAGCTCCCGTGGTCATCGGCTCCTCCCCGGACTCAATCGAGCAGGGTGACGACTTCCCTACTCACCGGGCGCAACGTGGATGCCAGCAGCCTCGGCTCCGATGCGCAGCCGACTGTCCCAAACGGCGAGCAGGGTGTCGGCGGCACCGACTTGCAAGCACGCTGGCCAGATGCACAGCGTCGGCACCACGAAGCGCATGTGCGCTGGCCAGCTCGCCGGCGTGCATGGTGATGGTTTGGGTTATCTCGACGGGTCGTGTCGCGGACCAGAATTCCTCCCACTGTGCCTCGGCGCGGCGCTGGTCGGCAGCATCCAGCAGGTGATCGCGACCGGCAGCCGCCAGCGCGGCACGTACCTCCGGGTAGGCAAGCCGAGACGCGACGGCGGCGTCGCATCCGTCCCAGAGGGCGGCGGCCAGCTCACTTCCGTCCTCCTCGACGACCAGTTTGACGAAGGCGCTGCTGTCGAAATACACAATCGCCATGCTCAGCGGCGCTGCTCACTGACCAGTTCAGACACGGATTCGCGAGCGTGCAGGCGCGACGCTCCGCGCGCTGTGGGCCGTCCGGCCCGAGGCGGCCTGCTCAATATGCCGCGCTGGGTGAGTTGCTCCAGAAGGCGCGCGGTATCCACCGCTGAGAGCCGTGCCACCGGTGTTCCTCGATCAGTCACTATGATCTCCTCACCCGCACGGGCCCGCTCGACCCAGCTCGCCAGCTCCGCCCGCAATGCACTGATCGCCACATCCATTCTTCATGTGTACAACCAGCCCACGGACACTTGTACATAAGTGTGCAAAGGCGCCCCCGTTGCGGACCCCTCCGATGTTGAACCGCCAGGCCACACGGTCGCCGCCGTGGAGCCGAGCGCGTCGATGCGGTCCCAACGTGCGGGGTGCCGATTCCGCTGAACTGCACGGACGGCTTCGGTGAGGCCTACTATGGCCGGCCCGAGGCACTGCTGGACACCGGGGCTCGCGAGGCAAACTCGGCCTGGAGCTTCGTCGGAACGGAAGTGGGGGACAGGTTCGAATGCAGGGTCTTAGCGCTGCACGGGCCTTCCGTGGCCGGGGCAGATCCACTGGACGTCCAGGTCCTCCAGCACTGCCGTCGAGGCCAGTGCCTGTGCCTTGTCCGTGATCAACAGCGCCGGAAACTGCCTCAGCGTGCCGTCTGCGCGGACCATGGCGGCGTCTCCCGAAAAGACTGTCTGCCGCCAAACGAACGCGAAGTGCCCGGGCGTGTGCCCCGGCGTCGGCACCGCCCTGATTTCCTCGGGGAAGCCCTCCGTCTCGCCCAGGAAGTGGACAATGCCGGGCAGCTTCGGGCGCCCCATTGAGGACAACACGCGACGCGCGAACGTGCCGGGGGACCGGCGGCCGGCCAGGATGTCCGCGTCGGCCCTGCCGATCCACAGCTTCGCACCGTTTTCAGCGGCGACGGCCAGCGCAGCGCCAGCATGGTCGACGTCGTAGTGAGTCAGCAGGACATCCGTGACTGCCCCTGTCAGTCCGGCCCCCGCCACCTCTGCGACGACCGCCCGGGCCCCGGACTTCATGCCCGGATCCACGACGGCGAACCCCCGGTCCAGCGGAATCACATACCCGTTGGCACCGCGGGAATTGTCCAGCTGAAACGCTTCGTTCGGCAGCTCATGCATGATGGCGTCCTTAGTTGTGGCAGGAAATAGGGTATCGTCCGCCGTTGCTTACGGGACCAGGATGACCTTCCCGGTGGTCCGGCGCCCCTGGAGCGCCGCATGGGCGGCGCCCGCCTCGGCCAGCGGAAAGCGTGCGCCTATACGGGCGGTCAGCTTGCCTGCGGCGACAGCGTTAAAGACTTCGGCAGAACGCCAGCGGCGCTCCTGCGGGTTGCGCAGGTAGTGGACCATCGTCGGGCGCGTGACAAACAGGGACCCGGAAGAGTTCAGGCGCTGCAGGTCAAAGGGCGGCACCTGGCCGGACGCCCCGCCAAAGAGCACCAGCATGCCGCGGATGCGCAGCGACGCAAGGGAACCTTCGAACGTGTCCTTCCCGACGCCGTCGTACACCACATCGACGCCGTCTCCGTCGGTCAGTTCGCGAACGGCCTCGGCAAACCCTTCGTAGCGCAGGACGTCGTCCGCCCCTGCCACGCGGGAGAGCTCTTCCTTTTCGTCGGTGGAGACGGTGGTGATCACCCTGGCTTCACGCTCCTTGAGCATCTGGGTCAGCAGCAGGCCCACGCCGCCGGCTCCGGCATGGAGCAGCACCCTCTGGCCGGGCTCCACGTGATAAGTCGAGTTCATGAGGTAGTGGGCGGTCATGCCCTGCAGCGGGAGGGCTGCGGCGACGTCCAAGGGCACGGAGGACGGGACAGGCAGCGCCTTCTGCGCGGGGAAAATGGCGTATTCGGCGTAGCAGCCCCGGCCTTCGGCGGTGGCGACACGGTCTCCCACGGCAAATTCCTCAACGCCGGGGCCCACCGCCACGACCGTGCCGGCGGCCTCGGCGCCCGGGGTGAACGGGAAGGGTACGTCGTAGGTTCCGTCCCGCTGGTAGGTCTCGATGAAATTCACGCCGACGGCGGCGATGCGGACCAGCAGTTCCCCGGCGCCGGCCTCGGGGACGGGAACCTCCCTGAGTTCCAAGACCTCGGGACCGCCGGGGCCTCTGGCGACAATGGCGCGGCTTTGCGGGGTCATGGTGTTCTCCACTTCTGTACAAATGCTTGGGCTTCAACTGCGTCGGGCCGGCGGCCGCCGTCGCACGGCAAGCGCCTGTTTCCATCATAGGGGCGAACAAACGGCCCGTCCGGGAATCCGGTGGATAAATATCGACAAGAATGAATAATCCTGCTGTATAGTCGATTTATGACGATTTCAGTAGCCGTTTCAGGAGCCAGCGGATATGCCGGGGGAGAGGTGCTGCGCCTGCTGGCCAGCCACCCGGATGTGAGCATCGGCGCCATCACGGCCCACAGCAACGCAGGCACCCGCCTGGGCGAGCTGCAGCCCCACCTGCACGCGCTGGCGGACCGCATCCTGGTTGACACCACGGTGGAAAACCTCGGCGGGCACGACGTCGTCTTCCTGGCCCTGCCGCACGGCAAGTCCGCAGCCGTCGCGGCCCAGCTGCCGGCGGAAACGCTGGTCATCGATGCCGGCGCCGACCACCGCCTGCAGGATTCGGCCGCATGGGAAAGGTTTTACGGCTCCCCGCATGCCGGCACTTGGCCGTATGGGCTGCCCGAACTCCCCGGCGCCCGCGCCAAGCTCCAAGGTGCCAAGCGCATCGCGGTCCCCGGCTGCTACCCCACCAGCTCCTTGCTCGCCCTGTTGCCCGGCTTCAGTGCAGGGGCGCTGCTGGCCGACGACGTCGTGATCGTCGCGGCCTCCGGAACGTCCGGGGCGGGAAAAGCAGCAAAGATCAACCTGATCGGCTCCGAGGTCATGGGGTCCATGAGCCCCTACGGCGTCGGCGGCGGCCACCGGCACACGCCGGAAATCCAGCAGGGCCTCTCCAACGCCTCCGGCCTGGATGTGAAAGTGTCCTTCACGCCGACACTGGCTCCCATGAGCCGAGGCATCCTCACCACGGCCACGGCCAAGGTGGCGCCGGACTATGCCGCCAAGTTTGGCGGCGCGCCGGGCCTCGCTGCTGAACTGCGCCAGCTCTGGGTCGACGCGTACGCGGACGAGCCGTTCGTCACTGTCCTCCCCGAGGGCCGCTGGCCGTCCACCAAGTCGGTCCAGGCCTCCAACTACGCCGCCCTGCAGATCGCCTACGACGCCAATGTGAACCGCGTGGTGGCCTGCTGCGCCATCGACAACCTCACCAAGGGAACCGCCGGCGGAGCGGTACAGTCAATGAACATTGCCCTCGGCCTGGCGGAAACCACCGGCCTTTCCTTCCAAGGAGTAGCACCATGAGCGTGACATCTGCACAGGGCTTCCGGGCCGCCGGCACCACCGCCGGGCTGAAAAAGTCCGGCAACCCCGACCTTGCCTTGGTGGTCAACGACGGCCCGCAGCACAGCGCCGCGGCGGTCTTCACGTCCAACCGTGTTGCCGCCGCGCCGGTGCACTGGACACGGACGGTCCTCGGCGACGGCCGGGTGGACGCCGTGGTCCTGAACTCCGGCGGCGCCAACGCCTGCACCGGTCCCGAAGGCTTCCAAAACACGCACACCACCGCGGAGAAGGTGGCCGACGTCCTGGGCATGTCCGCGACGGACGTGGCCGTCTGCTCCACTGGCCTCATCGGCGAACAGCTGCCCATGGACAAGATCCTGCCGGGGGTGGAGGCCGCCGCCGCCGCGCTGGCGTCCGACGGCGGGGCTGCCGCGGCCACCGCGATCATGACCACCGACACCGTCGCCAAGGAAGCGGCCTGGACGTCGGCCCCGGACGCCAACGGCAACAGCTATACCATTGGCGGCATGGCCAAGGGTGCCGGCATGCTTGCTCCCGGACTGGCCACCATGTTGGTTGTCATCACCACCGACGCCGAGGCGGAGGCAGAGGGACTGGATGCAGCCCTGCGTGACGCCGTCCGCGTTACCTTCAACCGCGCCGACTCCGACGGCTGCATGTCCACCAACGACACTGTGCTGCTGCTCGGCTCGGGCGCCTCCACTGTGATCCCCGACATGGACGAATTCACCGCCGGACTGACCGACGTCTGTGCCGCGCTGGCCCGGGCCCTGATCGCTGACGCCGAAGGGGCCAACCATGACATCGCCATCACTACCGTCAACGCGGACAGTGAACGCGACGCCGAAATTGTCTCCCGCTCCGTGGCACGCTCCAATCTGTTCAAATGCGCCATCTTCGGCAACGACCCCAATTGGGGCCGTGTCCTCTCCGCCGTTGGCACCACGGACGCCGTATTCGACCCCAACGAGATCAACGTCAGCATCAACGGCGTCCAGATCTGCCGCAAGGGCGGCATTGGGGATTCCCGCGACCTCGTGGACCTGACCGCCCGCGAAGTCACCGTCGAAATCGATCTCCGCGCCGGCGAGGCCTCCGCCACCATCTGGACGAACGACCTCACACATGCCTACGTCGAAGAAAACAGCGCCTACTCGTCGTAAGCCGGTGGTCGAGCCGGTCGAGCCCGTCGAGACCCCGGCGGGGGCCCGCTGGAAGCGACGACGGCTGCGGACCGGGATTCCCTCGGCCGCTTTCCGGCCAATCGGCCGCGGGCGGCCCCGGCCTCCCTGACGCGGTCTACGGAAACCCTGGCTCCTCCGCCGTCGCCGCTTCCGCTGAGGGCCCATCTCCGGCGGGATAAGCCCCCTCAACGGGTCTCCTGGCGCAGCCGGCATTTTTGTAGCCCGGCGTAGAGGAGACCCGCAGGCCGCCCGCGGCCGAGGAGTCGGATAGCCGGGCGGAAAATGGCGGGCCACCGCCGGAGGTCCGCAGCCGGGAGGCTTGCAGCCGGGAGGCGGCACAACTGAGACGAATTGAAGGAAGAGAACATGAATTCGGTGGAAACCGCGCAGGACAAGGCCGGGACGCTGATTGAGGCGCTGCCGTGGATCCAGCAATTTGCCGGCACCGTGGTGGTGGTGAAATATGGCGGCAACGCCATGATCAACGACGACCTCAGGCGCGCGTTTGCCGAGGACATCGTGTTCATGCACCACGTGGGCATAAAACCTGTGGTGGTCCACGGCGGCGGGCCGCAAATCAATGCGATGCTCAAGCGCCTGGACATCAAGAGCGAGTTCAAGGGCGGCCTGCGGGTCACCACCCCCGAGGCCATGGATGTGGTCCGCATGGTGCTGACCGGGCAGGTGGGCCGGGAACTGGTGGGGCTGATCAATTCGCACGGCGCGTACGCGGTGGGGCTGTCCGGCGAGGACGGCGCCCTGCTGCAGGCCGAGCGCACCGGCACCGTGGTGGACGGGCTGCCCGTGGACCTGGGCCTCGTGGGGGAGGTGGTGGGCGTGAATCCCGGGGCCATCCTGGACCTGCTGGAAGCCGGCCGCATTCCCGTGATCTCCACGGTGGCCCCCGAGGTGGGGGATGCATCGACCGTCCTGAACGTCAACGCGGACACCGCCGCCGCTGCGCTGGCCGTGGCGCTCGAGGCCTCGCGCCTGGTCATCCTGACCGACGTCGAGGGCCTCTACGCGAACTGGCCGGACAAGTCCTCGCTCCTGTCGTCCCTGGGCGCCGGTGAGCTGCGCGCCATGCTGCCGTCGCTGGAGTCGGGCATGATCCCGAAGATGGGCGCGTGCCTGAACGCGGTCGACGGCGGCGTGGCCCGTGCCGCCGTGGTCGACGGGCGCAGTGCGCACTCCATGCTGCTGGAACTGATGACCACTGCCGGCAACGGCACCCAGGTTTTTCCCGACGAAGAGGACGCATCATGAGCAGTGAAACAGCGGGGCCGAACCCGGAACCGGCAGTAACGGAAGACACGGCAAACGGGCACGCCGCGACGGACCAGTCGACACAGCTCCGGGCGACGGCCGCCGCTGTGGTCGGCACCGGCACCGGCGAGCAGTGGCTGGCCCGCTACGGCAACTCGCTGATGGGCGTCTTTGGCAGTCCGCAGCGGGTGCTGGTACGCGGCGCCGGCGCCGTGGTGTGGGACGCGGACGGCAACGAATACCTGGACCTGCTCGGGGGCATCGCCGTGAACGCGCTGGGCCACGCCCACCCGTTTGTCACGTCGGTGATCGCCAGCCAGCTGGCCACCCTGGGCCACGTCTCGAACTTCTTCACCAGCCCGACGCAGATTGCGCTGGCGGAAAAACTGCTGCAACTCAGTGATGCCCCCTCGGGGTCCAGGGTGTTCTTCGCCAACTCGGGCACGGAGGCCAACGAGGCCGCGTTCAAGCTGGCCAGGGCGCACGGCAAGGCCAATCCGGCAGCGGACGGCCGCGCCCGCGGCACCATCCTTGCCCTCGACGGCGCGTTCCACGGCCGCACCATGGGGGCCCTGGCCCTCACCGCCAAGCAGGCCTACCGCGAACCGTTTGAACCCATGCCCGGCGGCGTGCGCCACATTGCCTTCAACGACATCGATGCCCTGCGGGACGCCCTGGATGACACCGTTGCCGCCCTCGTCATCGAACCCGTGCAGGGCGAGGCCGGGGTCCGCCCGCTCTCCGGCGAATACCTGCAGGCGGCGCGCGAACTGACCACCCGGGCCGGCGCGCTTCTCATTGTCGACGAGGTGCAGACCGGCGTGGGCCGCACGGGCGACTGGTTTGCCGGACTTGCCGCGGGGATCCAGCCCGACGCCATGACACTGGCCAAGGGCCTGGGCGGCGGATTTCCCATCGGTGCCATCGTCACCTTTGGCGAGGGCCCGTCGTCGCTCCTGTCCGCCGGGCAGCACGGCACCACCTTTGGCGGGAACCCGGTAGCCACCGCCGCGGCCCTGGCCACGCTGCATGTGCTGGAGGTCCAGGACGTCCTGGCCAACGTACGCACCGTCAGCAGGGTCTTCGCGGACGGACTGGCCAGGATCGACGCCGTCACGGACATCCGCGCGCACGGCCTCCTCATCGGCTTCGACCTGGACCGGCCCGTGGCCGCCGGAGTGGTCACCGCAGCCCTGGACGCGGGCTTCATAGTCAATGCCCCGGGCCCTAAAACCATCCGCCTGGCGCCGCCGCTGAATCTGACGGCCAAACAAGCCGCCTCCTTCCTCGCGGCGCTGCCGGCCCTCATCAAGACGGCCGTCGCGGCCCAGCCCACCGAAGGAGCATCCTCATGACCCGGCACTTCCTGGTCGACACCGACCTCGGCCCATCAGAGCAGGCAGAAGTCCTGGCCCTGGCCGCCGCACTGAAAAAGGCGCCCTATGCCAAAACCACCTTTGCCGGCGATGGCGCGGGTGCCCAGACGGTGGCAGTCATCTTTGACAAGACCTCCACCCGCACCCGCGTTTCCTTCGCCGCCGGCGTGGCCGCGCTGGGCGGCAACCCGCTGATCATCAATCCCGGCGAGGCCCAGATCGGCCACAAGGAGTCCGTGGCGGACACGGCAAGGGTGCTCGAGCGCATGGTTTCCACCATCGTGTGGCGCACCTACGGGCAGGACGGCCTGGAGGAAATGGCCGCGAACTCCAAGGTGCCCGTCATCAACGCCCTCTCTGACGACTACCACCCCTGCCAGCTGCTCGCGGACCTGCTCACCATCCAGGAACACAAGGGCACGCTGGCCGGTCTGACCATGACGTACCTGGGCGATTCGGCCAACAACATGGCCAACTCCTACCTCCTGGCCGGCGCCACGGCCGGCATGCACGTGCGCGTCGCCGGCCCCGAGGGCTACCTGCCCGCCGCCTCCGTGGTTGCGGCCGCCGAGGAACGCGCCGCCCTCACCGGCGGTTCGGTGCTGGTCACGACCAGCGCGGCCGACGCCGTCTCCGGCGCGGACGTCCTGGTCACCGACACGTGGGTGTCCATGGGCCAGGAGGAAGAAAAGGAGGCGCGCCTCCAACTGTTCAGGGACTATGCGCTCGACGACGCCGCGCTCGCCAAGGCGGATGCCGGCGCGATTGTCCTCCACTGCCTCCCCGCCTACCGCGGGTACGAGATCGCGGCCTCCGTCATCGACGGCCCCCAGTCCGTGGTGTGGGACGAGGCCGAAAACCGCCTCCACGCCCAGAAGGCCCTCATGGTGTGGCTGGTGGAGCAGACGGCTGCCGAGGACGCCCTGGCGCTGCAGGCTGCCACCGAAGCGGCCGGCGCCTGACCATGTCCAGATCGCCTTCCGCCGGGGCCGCCATGCCCACCACCAAGACGGCACGCCAGGCCCGCGTGACGGCGCTGCTGGCCAACAAGGCCGTCCGCTCCCAGGCGGAACTGGCCACCCTGCTGGCCGACGACGGCCTGGTGGTGGGGCAGGCGACGCTCTCCCGCGACCTCGTGGAGCTGCGGGCCTACCGGGTGCGTGGCAAGGACGGCGGGCTGATTTACGCCGTGCCGCGGGAGGGAGGGGAGCGCGGCGTCCACTCGCCGTCGTCCCAGGAACTGCTGGACACGCGGCTGGTGCGCCTGTGCGGGGAACTGCTCGTCACCGCGGAGGCCTCCGCCAACATCGCCGTGCTGCGGACCCCGCCGGGGGCCGCAAACTTCCTGGCCCTGGCCATTGACCATTCGGTCATGCCGAGCATCCTTGGCACCATTGCCGGGGACGACACGGTCATGATCATCACCCGCGATCCGCAAGGCGGGGCCCAGGTGGCCGAGCGCTTCCTGCAATTTGCCGCCGAATCCGGCGCCTCAGGCTGACCGGCTGCCTGCACCACCTAATCTAGAACCAAGCGAACAAAAACCGTGGCGCCGCCAGGCCGCACGGATTTCATTGACACGAGGAGAAAAAGAACGTGACTGACCGCATTGTATTGGCCTACTCCGGTGGCCTCGACACATCCGTTGCCATTGGCTGGATCGGGGAAGCCACTGGCGCCGAAGTCATCGCTGTTGCCGTGGACGTCGGGCAGGGCGGGGAGTCCTTGGAGGACATCCGCCAGCGTGCGTTGGCCTGCGGCGCCGTCGAGGCGTACGTGGCCGACGCCCGCGACGAATTCGCCAACGATTACGCCATGCCCACGCTGAAGGCGAACGCCCTCTACCAGGGCCACTACCCGCTGGTCTCGGCCATCTCCCGCCCCGTCATCGTCAAGCACCTGGTCAAGGCCGCCCGCGAATTTGGCGCCACGACCGTGGCCCACGGCTGCACGGGAAAGGGCAACGACCAGGTCCGTTTTGAGGTCGGCATCCAGACCCTGGGGCCGGACCTGAAATGCATCGCCCCCGTCCGCGACCTGGCACTGACCCGCGACAAGGCCATCGCGTTCGCCGAGGACAAGGGCCTTCCCATCGAGACCACCAAAAAGAATCCGTACTCCATTGACCAGAACGTCTGGGGCCGCGCCGTGGAAACTGGCTACCTCGAGGACATCTGGAACGCGCCCACCAAGGACATCTACGACTACACGGCCACCCCGGAATTCCCGCCGGCGCCGGACGAGGTCATCATTACCTTCGCCCAGGGCGTCCCCGTCGCGATCGACGGCCACAAGGTGACACCGCTGCAGGCCATCCAGGAACTGAACCGCCGGGCCGGCGCGCAGGGCGTGGGCCGGATCGACGTCGTCGAGGACCGCCTGGTGGGCATCAAGTCCCGCGAAATCTACGAAGCCCCCGGCGCGATGGCGCTGATTACCGCGCACAAGCACCTCGAGGACATCACCGTCGAGCGCGAGCAGGCCCGCTTCAAGGCCACCGTGGGCCAGCGCTGGGCCGAGCTGGTCTACGACGGCCAGTGGTTCTCCCCGCTCAAGCGCTCCCTGGACGCCTTCATCGAGGACACCCAGAAGTACGTCTCCGGCGACATCCGCATGACCCTGCACGGCGGTGCGGCCATCGTGAACGGCCGCCGCTCGGACACGTCCCTGTACGACTTTGACCTGGCCACCTACGACACCGGCGACACCTTTGACCAGTCGCAGGCACGCGGTTTCATCGAGCTCTGGGGTATGTCCTCCAAGGTGGCCTCCACCCGCGACCAGCGCACCGCAGGGAAGTAGCTGTCATGACTGACGCTGAGAATCCGGGCGTACGGATGCAGGGGTCCCCGGCAGAGCGAAGCGAGGTTGGGGGGCGTTCGGGGACCAACGAAGGCGCGCTCTGGGGCGGGCGCTTCCAGGGCGGGCCTGCCGATGCCCTGGCCGCCCTGAGCAAGTCCACGCACTTTGACTGGCGCCTGGCGCTGTACGACATCGCCGGGTCCAAGGCCCACGCCCGTGTCCTGCACACGGCAGGGCTGCTCGACGACGCCGAACTTGCGGGCATGCTCACGGCGCTTTCGGAGCTGGAAGAGGACGTGAAGTCAGGCGCCTACGGTCCGTCGGAAACCGACGAGGACGTGCACGGCTCCCTGGAACGCGGCCTGATCGAGCGCGCCGGCACCGCCCTGGGCGGCAAGCTCCGCGCGGGCCGCTCACGCAACGACCAGATTGCCACGCTGGGCCGGATGTACCTGCGGGACCATGCACGCATCATCGCCGGGGGAGTGCTCTCCGTGGTCGACGCCCTCGTTGGGCAGGCGAAGGTTCACCACGGCGTCGCCATGCCCGGTCGCACGCACCTCCAGCACGCCCAGCCGGTGCTGCTCAGCCACCACCTGCTGGCCCACGCCTGGGCCCTGCTGCGCGACGTGCAGCGCCTGGTCGATTGGGACAAGCGCGCCGCGGTGTCCCCCTACGGCTCGGGCGCGCTGGCCGGTTCCTCGCTGGGTCTGGACCCGAACGCCGTCGCCGCGGACCTGGGTTTCGACTCGGCAGCCTGGAACTCCATCGACGGCACCGCCTCCCGCGACGTCTTCGCCGAGTTTGCGTGGGTCGCGGCCATGATCGGGGTGGACCTGTCCCGCGTTTCGGAGGAAGTGATCCTGTGGGCCACCAAGGAGTTCTCCTTTGTGACGCTGCATGATTCCTACTCCACAGGTTCCTCCATCATGCCGCAGAAAAAGAACCCCGACGTGGCCGAACTGGCCCGGGGCAAGGCAGGGCGCCTCATCGGCGACCTGACAGGGCTGCTGGCCACGCTCAAAGGCCTGCCGCTGGCCTACAACAGGGACCTGCAGGAGGACAAGGAGCCCGTCTTCGACGCGGCGGATACCCTGGAACTGCTCCTCCCGGCCGTTTCGGGCATGATCGCCACGCTGGTGTTCAACACCGGACGCATGGAATCCCTTGCCCCGCAGGGCTTTGCGCTGGCCACCGACATCGCCGAATGGCTGGTCCGCCAGGGCGTGCCGTTCCGCGACGCCCACGAGCTGTCGGGGGCCGCCGTCAAGGTGGCTGAGTCCCGCGGAGTGGAGCTGTGGGACCTGACAGACGAGGAATACGCACGCATTTCGGCCCATCTCACCCCAGAGGTCCGGACGGTGCTCAGCACGGAGGGATCGCTGAACAGCCGCAACTCTCAGGGGGGCACGGCCCCGTCAGCCGTGCTCCAGCAGCTCGCCGCCCTGGAGGGGCAGCTGGGCGACGCGCGCGCCTTCCTGGCCTGACCGGCGTCGTCCGTGTAACGAAGAATGTCCGCATTCAGGGAGAGGATGCGGGCATTTTCCGTTCCTCGGCCGCTATCGCATAGCCGCCTCCCACTGCTCGCGAGCTCGCAGAGGGCCCCTCGGCCGCTATCGCATAGCCGCCTCCCACCGCTCGCGAGCTCGCAGCGGGCCCCTCGGCCGCTATGCTGGGGCAATGACTGAGATCTCGACTGCACAGCTGACGGACCGCCTGGGGGCCGCAGCGGACGCGCTGGCCGGCAAAGCGGCCAAGCTAAGCGACGACGACGTCCGCGCCGCCACCGAACTGCCCGGCTGGACGCGCGGGCACATCCTGGCCCATGTTGCCAACGTCGCCGACGCCGTGGCCCGCCAGGTGGAGTATGCCCTGCGCGGGGAATCCATTGAGTTTTACGACGGCGGGATGGGTGGGCGGACGCAGGCCATTGAGATGGCGGCGGGGAACCCCGCCGCGGAGCACCAAGACAAGCTGGACGCCGCCCTGTCGCGCGTGCTTTCCGCATTGGCGGGGCTGGACGACGAGCAATGGACGTTGCGCATCAACTACCGCGACGGCACGGTGTACGACGGCGCGCTGGCGCTGTGGCGCGAGTTGGTCATCCACCTCGCGGACCTCAATGTGGGGCGCGGACCGGAAACCTGGTCCAAGGAATTCTGCCTCTACCTGATCGCGTTCCTGGCGACGCGGGTGCCGCAGGGCACCCGCCTGGTGCTGCTGCCTCTGGCACTTCCAACCATCACCGTGGGAAACGGCGCGAACACCGTGTCCGTGCAGGGCATGCTGACGGACATCGCCGCCTGGCTGGCCGGGCGCACCCCCACCATGGACAGCCTGCGCGCCGAGGCGGCGGCCGACTCCGTTGACCTGCCGAAACTCCTGCCCTGGCCTTCGGCCCTGAATGCCGCGCAGTAGTGGTTGGCCCGACGGCAGGCAAGGCGCGCGTAAGCCCCATGTAGGCGGTGGCGGGAAAACTGGAAACCACGAGGAACCGCTTGAGGGGAAGGGACCGGACATGGTATCCACCATCCGACCTTCGTAGCCGGCCATCGACGTCCACGGCTACCACCATCTCCCTGCCTGCCACGCTTCTGCGCCCGGAGGCCGGCGATGCCAGGATCTTTAGCTGCGACGTCCGCTCGTGGCACAGATTGGCCGTCAGCTCACCGGCGTCACAGGCCAGGACGCGCCCGTGGTTGAAGTCCTCGGCGCCATCGAATACCTGGTCCTGTCCTCCAAACTGTCGGGACTCCGGGAACCCTCGCCGCAACGCGTGAATTGGAGAAGGCGCGATAAGCATAGTAGCCCCAGCCCTCTGGGACAACGTTTGCCAGCGTCAACCCCGGCTTTCCACGTCGTGACGGCTGTGCGCCATCCCGGCAACCGAGGCGACGCTGGCATGGCGGCCGGGTGGGCCGTGCTGGAAGCCGTGATCAGCGTGGTCGTATTCGCACCGTTGACTGTCCCCGCCTACACGCGCAAGGCCTAGTCTCCATCCGTCCGGGCAATCAGACGCCGGGCGGCCCACAACAACGCAATGGCCACCAAAAGGACCCCGGCGCCGAGGCCCACGGCTCCCCACGGAATTCCGACGCCGCCAGCGGCCGCCGCTGTAACGGCGGTGCTTTGGGCGGAGGCTGGGGTCCCCGGACCAACGGCCGGTCCTGAGATGCCTGCGGGGCCGCGTGCGGTAAAGGTGAATGTGCCTTCGATGGGGTGCGAATCCGATGACACGATGCGCCATTCCACAGTGTACTTGCCGGCCGGTGCACCGGGTTTCAGAGCCTGGGTGACGTGGTTATCGACAATGTTCACGGCTCCTGAAGCCCAGTTGCTTCCACGTGCGTCCTTGACGAGCATTTCCGATCCGATGGCGATGGGCGTGTGGTCGAACGTCATTCCAATCGACGCCGGCACGGAGGCCACCGTTGAGCCATTGGTCGGGCTGGTGCCTTCCAGGACATCGTGGGCCTGCGCGGCCGCCGCAGGCAGGATCAACATGGCCAATGTCAGGGCCGACAGCAGGGCTGTGGCCAGGGGATGTCGGTGATGGTTGCGTGGAGCGTGAGGTGCCATGACGGCATCCCTCCTGGTTGATGGCGGAAACGGAGTGGAAGGACTACTTGGCGGCGGATTTCCGGCGGCCGGCAATGACAATGCCGAGGGCGGAGCCTCCCAGCAGGAGGCCCACCGCACCGAGGACCAAGGCCAGAATTGACAGGCCGTTGTTCGACGACTGCCCTTCGGCCGCTGCGGCCGGTGCGGCGGCGTCTTCGGCGGTGGTGACGAAAGACGGGGCGGGGTGTTCGGGTTCGGCCTTTCCGGCGACCGCCGTTTCATTCCATTCGACCGTGGAGCCGTCGGTGTACGTCTGCACGGCCGGCATGGTGATGGTTGTCCCGGCCTTGGGAAGCTTGCCCACGGAGAGCGCGAAGGTCTGGTACTCGTTCTGCCCGATCTCATGCGCCGCGTCGGCCGTCCACACGACCGCGCTCGGTGCCTTGGTCACGGTGGTCCCGTTGATGATGACCGGCTTGGGCAGCTTGCTGGTGATCACTTTGGCCGTCCACCCCTCCAGCTGCCGGACGGAAACGGAGGTGAACGGGGCGTCAGCGGGAAGGTTGACCACCACTTTGTCAGTCTTCGCCGCAACCGACTCGTTCGGAACGTTGAACGACAGGTGGGTGTAGCCGTTGGCCGCCGGGTCGTCTGGACTGACCGTGACGTGGGCGGACGCGGCCGCCACGCCCAGTGAAAGCATGGCCGCGGCCAGTGCTCCGGTGGTGACGGTCTTGAGGGTGCGGCGTAGGGAGGTTTTCATGGTGCTGCCTTTCACGGGTGGGGTCCGCCAGTGGCGGAAAGGAGGTGGATGCGGGCGCTTGGCCGAGTCCGTCATGGGCCGTTTGGGTGTGCGGGATGGCAGTCCGGACACGATCGCCGAGATGGGTGTGGTGGCCTTGAGCCGGAGCGTTTCCATCAGTCGAAAAACGCTCGTCTCCCCGAAACGGAGGAAAAGCATTGGCAATGCGGCCGCGACGGCGTGGCCAAGCCACATCTGCCATCCACTGCTGCCCGCATGCACCATTGGCGCAACGGCCGCGTGGGCGGCGATGGCGGTCGGGCCGGTTCCGCCATGGTCCATGCCTGCCATCATCATCCGAGACGTGTCCGGCGGCGCGGCGGGAGGAATGCTGAAGAGCCGGTGGAAGATGGCCTGGCTGGCCGCAACACCCGCAGCCAGCCTGCCCAGCGATAGGTGTCGCCGTGCCAGCAGGCAGCACGCCAGCCCGGACACTGACAGCGAAAACAACAACAACTGGGGATCGGGCGCAGTGCCGCCCGCCGCCACATGGCACGCGGTAGCCACGGCCGTCGCAAAGCCGGCGGCGACCCAGCCGCGGGCAGTGCCCGAACCGCATGCCGTCATATCCACTCCCGCTGCATAGGCTAAGGTCCGCATTGTGTCTCAGCCCATCGTACGTGTTCTACGGTGGGTAGAAAAATAGCTGCGGTTGCCCCGAATGAACCGTTATGACGTGCTGAACTCCCGCAACGACGGCTCCGTGAGCAGGTCCTGCCGGCTGCGCCGGAACCGGGTAGTAGCCGGCCAGGAGCCCGGAGAAGGCGAACATTCGGCCCGCCTTCTCCGCGCCCGGATATGCCCACGGCATACACGGCTGCTGGCGATAAAGTCAGGTCATCGACGCTATCCGCTCCATAGCGACGTTATCCTCTGGAGTCTGTCCCTCAAAGCGCTGAATGTTGGGCTTGGAGGCAACGACGTGGTCGCACAGGGGACGCAGGACGTGGACGGCGTGGCCCTTGCCGCCGTGAACATCGGCCAGCCGGAGATCGAAGACCGTCGTGTCGTCCCCGCAGGTCTTCCACGACCACCAGTCCCAGCCGGGTGTCGTCCGCGTTGATCCAGCAGGCCTGCGAGTCGCTGCTCCAGAATCGGCCCGACGATGCGCGGCTGCCCACCGAAGCGACATCCGCGTAGGAACCGGCATGAAAAGGAATGGTATTGCCACAGAGAAAATCCGTGAGGGTGTCGGCATCAGCGACGGTCAGTGGAAGGAATCCGACAGTCATGGGCCCCAGCCTGCCGCGGGGCTGTTCGAGCCTCAACGGGAGACCCCTCGGACTGGCTTTTCCCCGGATACGCGCCAGAAATGCAGCGTGGCATAGGAGCGCCACGGTCGAAGTGGCTCGGCCATGCGGGCCAGCTCCGGCGCCTTGATGGACCGGGCCGTGCTTAGCGAGTCGCCGCGGAGCAGGCCAAAGCCGTTGCGGACGGCCGAATCCGTAGGGAGAAAGATGTCGCTGCTGCCCAGCACCCGCATGCTGACATAGCCCACGGTCCAGGGCCCGATCCCGGGAAGCGGCAGCAGCTTCTCCGCCAACGATTCGGGCGTGTCAGAAGCATCGAGGCGCAAGGATCCGTCCGCCAGCATTCCCGCGACAGCGATGATGCTGTCGATCCGGCGCTGCGGGCCGCGCAGAATCGTGCGTCCGTCTGCCGCGATCTGTGCCGGGGTGGGAAAGAACCGCTTCATGGAACCGTGCGGCAGGCGGCTGGGAGCGCTGAGTGCAACCAACTGCCGCAGCGCGGTCGTGGCCGCCGCCACGGTGATCTGCTGGCCGATCATCGCACGGATGAGGATTTCGTTCGGGTCCACGCAACCCGGCAGCCGGATTCCCGGTAGGGCTGCCACCCTCCCGGACAGCAGCGGGTCCATGCCCAGGGCCGCGTCCGCGGCTGCGGGGTCGTGGTCCAGGTTGAAAAGGTGCCGGACGTGGGCGGACAGCGTAGGGGAGTCCGCGGCGTCTTCGACCTCATGGTCCAACAGCAGCCGCCTGCCGTCCCATGCCAGCCGGAACCAACCATGGCCTCCGGGAAGGGAGAGCGTGCGGGCATAGCTGGTTGACGTTGCTTCCTCCACCCCCGCCACGGCGCGCGCCGCCAGAAAATCGAAGATGCCCGGTTCAAAAGGCGGATGGAATGGCTCTGCTTGTCCCATGGAATCATCCTGCCACGGGAGCGCGGACTGCTGTTGCCGGAACAGCACCCCTCGCCTAGTCTGGCTGCATGGCCGACATTTTGGACACACTCGCAGGCATCACCCGACTCGTCAAGAACACCCAACTCAACCATCAGGACGCCACCTCGGTGGTCCTGCAACGAGAAGTCTCTTCACCGGCACATGAAGTCTGGGCCGCGTGCACTGAGGCGGAGAACATTCAACAGTGGTTCCTCCCCGTTACCGGCGACCTCAGTGTCGGGGGACACTACGCCTTGGAAGGCAATGCGTCGGGAGAGGTCCTGGATTGCCATACCGGGCGCGGCTTTCGCGTTTCCTGGGTGATGGGCAATGGTCCGGACTCCGAGCTTGAATTCACCGTGACACCCACCAACATCGACCACGCCCTTGTGGAACTGCGGCACACGGCTACGGTGGACCCGGAAATGATGGGCACCTACGGTCCGGGGGCAGTCGGCGTGGGCTGGGATGCCGCCCTGCTCGGGCTGTACCAATACCTCCGCGGGGTGCCCACCGGTCCCGCGCACCAGCCGCCACCCGCGGTCTTGAACCCGTTCATGGCCGCCAGCAGCGAGGCTTGGGCTGACGCCGCCATTGCCAATGGCGCCTCCCCGGAGGCCGCCCGGGAATCAGCCAAGCGCACCACCGCCTTCTACACCGGAACGGACGACGCAGGCACCCCCTGACGCTGTTCTGGCCGGAGGCAGTCGGTACAGATTACATACCGCTCCGGTGGTCGCGTTCCTCGAGACCCCCATACCCCGGTGGCTGAGCCTGACCGGATTCTGAACCTTGCTCGTCGTTGGGCCCGTTGGTGTTGCGTGTCGGTGGTGGTTGGGCCTGTGGTGCCCTTGGGGGTTGAGGGTTTGGGTTTAGTGTTCGGGGAGGGTGAGGCCGTGGTGGTAGGGGTTGCGGAGGTCGCGGCGGTTGGGGTCGGTGCCGTGGGTGGGGGTGTAGTGGGGGATGCCGTTGAGGAGGCGGACGCTCCAGTGGCCTTGGTGGATCAGGGTGTGGTGGTATTCGCAGGCCAGGGCGCCGTTTTCGATGCTGGTTTCCCCGCCGTCCTGCCAGGGGATGATGTGGTGTGCGTCGCACCAGCGGGCGGGGCGGGTGCAGTGGGGGAAGGTGCAGCCGATGTCGCGGGCGATGAGGAGTTTGCGTTGGGTGTGGGTGAAGAGGCGTTGGGTGCGTCCGACGTTGAGGATTTTTTGGCCGTCGCCGAGGATCATGGTGGTGACGTCGGCGTCGCAGAGTTTGGTGTCGAAGAGGGAGAGGTTGCTGGGTCCGGTGTAGGGCAGGAAGGCGATGCCGCCGCCTTTGCCTTGGGTGCGGCTGGCTTGGAGGTCGGCTTCGGTGGTGGAGATGATCAGTTGGGGTTTCATGCCGCCGTTGAGGGGCAGCAGTTCGGTGCGGGCGGCGAGGTGGAGGCAGTCGATCATGCCGTCGAGGAGTTTTTGGGCGTGGGTGCGTTTGTCGGCCACGGCGGGGTCGGTGTTGGTCGGGTCGATGGGGTCCAGTCCGGGCAGGTCGATGTCGGAGCCGGGTTCGGGGATCTGGATTCCGTGGACCAGGTGTGGCCAGGGCGGTTCGGTCCCGGATCTGTCGGGGGCGCCGCGCTCGGTGGGGTCAAGGCCGGGAGTGGCCCAAAACTGTGCCCCGCCCTCACTTCCGACATCGTCAGGGCTGCTGCCGCCAGCGGTGATGGTGGGCGTGTCGGTGCCGTGGGTCGTGGTGGCTGCGGGTTGGGGTTGCCAGCCGAGTCCTGCCGGCGGGGGTGATGCCGGGAAGATGAACCTGATGCCGGCGTCTTTGCCGTCGCTCGTGGCCGTGCCGCCCGTGGCGGCGCCGTCCGTGGCCGTGCCGTCCGTGGCGGCGCCGTCCTGGGCGGCGCCGATGTTGCCGGGGACGGTTCCTCCGGTGTCGCCATCGGTGGTGGCGGGTTGGGCCCAGTCCGGGGCCGGGCCTTGGGGTGGCGGCCAGGAGTTGTCCGCGGCGGCGCCGGGGGCGGGGCTTGCCGGGGCTGGTGGCTGGGCTCGTCCCGGCGGTTGGGCTGGTTCGGACGGTTGGGCTGGTTCGGACGGCTGGGCTCGTCCGGACGGTGGGGCTGGTGGCGGTGTCGGGGTGGCGAGTGTGGGCGCGTTTCCGGTGGCGGTGGCTGCGTGGAGGAGGTCCATGAGGTTCATTTGGCCCGGCAGTATGTCGCTGGAGCCGGAGCCGGAGCCGTTGTCATGGTTGTTGCCGCCGTCACCGTTGTCATGGTTGTTGGGGTTGATGGTGTTGATGTCTTTGTGGGGGGCGGGGTTGGTGGAGTGGCCGATGTAGGCCATGATGCTTTCGTATTGGGCGATGGTGGCGTGGCCGGTGATTTTGATCAGGCCGCGGTAGGCGCGGTGGAAGCGGATGCCTTGTTTGGCGATCAGTTCGCCCTCGGTGGGTTTGTCGCCGTCGGGGTCGATGATGTTGATGGCGCGGGTGCCGATGCGGCGCAGGAAGTCCGGGTTTTGGGTTTGGGCGTGTGTGGTCATGGTGGTTTCGAGCTCGCGGGCTTTTTCGGCGGTGGTGCGTCCGGCGTGGGCGAGGTGGGCGGCGTCGGCGGTGTAGTGGGAGGCGGTCAGGGCTTGTTCGGCGGTGGTGGTGCCGGTAAAGAACGCGGTGGCCAGGACGGGCTGGTCGCAGGGGGTGGTGACGGTGGTGAGGGGGTCCGTGGCGGGCAGGAAGTGCTGGGCGAGGTTGAGGCGGCGGCCGGCTTCGGCGCGGCTGAGGAGCAGGGCGTCGGTGAGGACGTCGGCGGGGGATTTGTGTCCCTCCCGCAGGTAGCGGCCCTCGTGGGTGCGGGTGGCGATGGTCCCGGCGGCCTGGACCTGCAGGGCCTGGACGTACCGGCTGAGCTGTTCAACGGTCCGGCCCCAGGCGATCAGTTCGGCATCGCCGAGGGACTCCAGGCTCACGCCCAGCGGGGCCGGGACCACCGGATCACTGGGAGCACCGGAACCGCCGGCGGCAGTGGCTGCCGCCGATCCAGAAGCCGCGGCGGTGGATGCGGCGGTGGATGCGGCGGTGGCGGCTGCCGTCAGGGACGCGGCAAGGGTGATCAGCTGGTGGATGTGTCCACCAGCGGTCCCTGTCCCTGTCGGGGTGCCGGTCTGTCCCGGCACCCTTGCCGTTGCTTCCATACGCACAACACTACCGACGGGCACCGACATTATCAGAAAACATATTCGGGATGTGGAGAACTTCTAGAACAAGACATTCTGTGGAGGCGACAACGCGAAAACAGGGCCACGGACCATCCACACGGCGCGCTTGACCACGGCAGCCGGCCGGCTCGAATGTGCGTCTGGCCTCCTGCTAACGTGGAATCATGGTCCCCCCTGCCGACATCCTTGAACTGCTGCAGCGTCCGGCTACAGAGGTCGCGCCCTACCTTTTGGGCGCACTGGTGAGGCACGAGACTCCTGAAGGGCCCGTCGTCGTACGTTTGACGGAGGTCGAAGCGTACTTGGGCCCGGCCAATTCCCCTGACCCGGACCCCGGGGCGCACAGCTACCGCGGACAGACGAACCGCAACGCCGTCATGTTCGGGCCGCCGGGTCATCTGTATGTCTATTTCACGTACGGCATGCACTATTGCGCGAACCTTGTGTGCCGCCCGGTTGGAACA
Organism: Arthrobacter dokdonellae; assembly: GCF_003268655.1. Lineage (NCBI taxonomy): Bacteria > Bacillati > Actinomycetota > Actinomycetes > Micrococcales > Micrococcaceae > Arthrobacter > Arthrobacter dokdonensis. Next base: position 1,957,817 of record NZ_CP029642.1, read on the forward strand.
TCGTCGGGGTGCCTGATGAGAGCCGGCGAGATTGTGGAGGGACTGGAACTGGCCCGATCCCGCCGTCCCACCGCCAAGCGCGATTACGAGCTCGCGCAAGGACCTGCCAGGCTGACCAAGGCCATGGGCATCAGCGCCGTACACAACGGGCTTCCCGCGCTGGGAGGCGAGGTCACCGTCACGCTGCCTGCCGAGCCGTCGACGCGCGTCATGACGGGCCCGCGGGTTGGTATCAGCGGCCCGGGGGGAACGGTCGACTACCCCTGGCGCTTTTGGATTGACGGCGACCCCACCGTGTCCAGGTTCAAGCCCGGAGTGGTCCGCACTCCTCGCCGGTCCGCGTTAATCGTTCCGAGTCGTGGCGCTTAACCAGGTTCAGTTCCCACCGGCACACGTGTGTTAAATCTCGACGCCGTCCTTGCCACGGGTGGCACGCTCGGTGCCGCGGCGGCGCTGCTGGAGCGCGCGGGCGCGGTGGTTGCCGGCGCCGGCGTCGTTCTGGAAATTGAGGCATTAGCGGGCAGGACCAATCTTCCCGGCCGCGATGTTTTGTCCCTGCTGCACGTGTAGTCGGTGCCGCCAGCGCTGCACGTTCCCGCACGTGCAGCAATGTAAGGGGTGAGGCGGCCAGTACGCATGACACCCACCTGCCAACGCGCGTACCCCTTGCCGCGCTGGCGGGTATAGAATTGACGGTCCGCCTTTTGGACGACCGCCTTCGGTACACAGGAGCCTTTTACATGTATGACGCCGAGCTGGCCCATGAACGTTTCTACGTTGATGGCCTCTACGCCCGACTGGACGAACTTCGCGCAGAAAAGATCGAACAGCTCAGTGAAGTCCGCCGCACCAAGTCGATGGGCACGCACCAAAACCGTTCCGAGCGAGATGCCTTTGCCGCGCTGTATGAGACGCGGCTGGCCCAGCTGAACGCCGTTGACGACAAGCTCGTCTTTGGACGCTTGGACCTGGACAACGGCGAGCAGCGCTACATCGGACGAATCGGCCTCTCCACCGAGGACCTGCGCCAGCTGATGGTTGACTGGCGGGCGCCGGAGGCCGGCACGTTTTACCAGGCCACCGCCTTTGAGCGGCTGGGAGTGCGCCGGCGCCGTCATCTGATCCTGAAGGGTCGCAACGTCAAGGCCATTGAAGATGAAGTCCTGGACCACACCATGCTCGTGGAAGGCGAACACTTGCAGGGGGAGGGCGCGCTACTCGCGGCACTGAACTCCAAGCGGACTGGCCGCATGAGCGACATCGTGGGTACCATCCAGTCCGAACAGGACCGCATCATCCGTTCGCCCCTGAGCGGGGCACTCGTTGTGCAGGGAGGGCCCGGAACCGGGAAGACCGCCGTGGCCCTTCACCGTGCCGCCTACCTGCTGTACACGCACCGCGAGCGGCTGGCCTCCGCCGGGGTGCTTCTGGTGGGCCCCTCCAGCGCGTTCATGAAGTACATCGAACGGGTCCTACCCTCTCTTGGCGAGACCGGCGTTGTCATGGCAAGCGTCGGCCACCTGCTGCCCGGCATCAGCGCCACCGCCGTCGAATCCCCGGAGGTGGCACGCCTCAAGGGCCGCATCGACATGGCCCGAGTCATCGCCAACGCCGTTGCCAACCGCCAGCGGCTCCCGCGAGGCGATGCCAGGCTCGACGTCGAAGGCACCCGCCTGGTGCTGACCGCCCGCCAAGTGCGCCGGGCCAGGGACAAGGCGCGCGCCACGGGCAAGCCGCACAACGAGGCCCGCCTGACGTTTGTGAAGATCCTGTTGCGCGAGCTGACAGATCAACTGCGCGAGCACATCGAAGCCAGCGGCACGGGCAACACCGCTGACCGTTCCTACCTGGCCGAGGACGTCCGTTCCTCCCGGGACGTGCGCATCATGCTCAACCTTTGCTGGATGCCCATGGGCGCGCAAAAGCTGGTCCGTGAGCTGTTCAGCAAGCCGGAGATTCTGCGCGCCGTGGCACCCGGATTCACGGACGCGGAACGCGAGCTGCTCCTGCGCCCTGAGGATGCGCCGTGGACGGAGTCGGACGTGCCGCTGCTGGATGAGGCAGCCGAACTCCTGGGAGAGCTTGACATCACAGGTGGCCGTGCAGGGGCCGCACACGACGCCCAGCGCCGGCGCGACCTCGCCAACGCCGAAAAGGCCATCGCCAACATGGACCAGCAGCTGGAGGACTCCGGCGTGAACGGCATGCTCACCGCCGAACAGCTGGCCGATTACAACGTGGTCGACGGCGAACACCTGAGCAATGCCGACAGGGCGCTGACCGACAGGACCTGGGCCTATGGCCACGTGGTGGTCGACGAGGCGCAGGAGCTCTCTCCCATGCAGTGGCGACTGTTGGTGCGCCGCTGTCCCGTGAAATCGTTCACGATCGTGGGTGACATCGCCCAGACCAGTTCCGCGGCCGGCGCCGACTCGTGGCGCCAGGCCCTTTCACCCTTCATGGGGGAGCGGTGGTCCATGGAGGAGCTGACCGTCAACTACCGCACGCCGGCGCAGATCGCCGAGTCCGCCGTGCGCATGGCCAATGCGGCCGGCCAGGTGGTCTCCGCCCCCAAGGCCGTGCGCGACGGCGAATGGGAACCGATTGTTGACCACGTTGCCGCAGGTGCCTTGATCGAGCGGGTGGTGGCGGTCATGGACGAAGAGACAGCGGCAGTGGACGGCGGGCTTGTGGCAGTCATTGCCCCGCGCGGCATGGTCGCTGAAACGGCCGCCGCCCTGCGTGCCGTCTACGGCCACAGGGTGGGCCACGGTGCGGGCTCCGTCGAGCAGGACATCGTGGTGATCGATCCGCACGAGGCCAAGGGCCTTGAGTTTGACGGGGTGGTCATTGTGGAACCGGCGGCCTTGCTGGCCGGCGCAGGCGGACGCGTCGGCGACCTTTACGTTGCCATGACCCGCCCCACCCAGCGACTGCGCTTGATAGCCGCCGAGCCGCTGCCGGAGGGAATCGAAGCGTAAGGGTCGGGCGCGCGAGGCGGGAGAACCGGCGTCGTGCTGGTAATTTTGTGGTGTGTCTTTGCAAACTGAACTCCGCGCCCCCGAGAACGACCCCAGCTTCGCCAACGTCTGGCAGGAGCTTAAGTGGCGCGGCCTGGTCCAGGTCTCCACCGACGAGGCCGCGCTCGAAGAACTGCTGGCCGGCGAGCCCATCACGTACTACTGCGGCTTTGACCCCACTGCCCCCAGCCTGCACCTGGGCAACTTGGTGCAGCTGCTGACCATGCGGCGCATGCAGTTGGCCGGACACCAGCCGCTGGGCCTGGTGGGCGGCTCCACGGGCCTGGTCGGGGATCCGCGTCCGACGGCAGAGCGCACCATGAACTCAAAGGAAACGGTGTCCGAGTGGGTCGGCTACCTGCAGGGCCAGGTGCAGCGCTTCCTGTCCTTTGAGGGGGAAAACGCTGCCCGCATGGTCAACAACCTGGACTGGACCGCGCCCATGAGCGCCATCGATTTCCTCCGCGACATTGGCAAGTACTTCCGGGTCGGCACCATGATCAAGAAAGACATTGTTGCCTCCCGCCTGAACTCGGACGAGGGCATCAGCTACGCCGAATTCAGCTACCAGATACTCCAGGGCATGGACTACCTTGAGCTGTACCGCCAGTATGGTTGTGTGCTACAGCAGGGCGGATCCGACCAGTGGGGCAACCTTACGAGCGGTACCGACCTGATCCGCAAGGTCGAGGGCGCCTCCGTGCACGCGCTGGGGACACCGCTGATCACCAATTCCGACGGCACCAAGTTCGGCAAGAGCGAAGGCAACGCCATCTGGCTCGACGCCGCCATGTGCAGCCCGTTTGACATGTACCAGTTCTGGCTCAACACGGCCGACGCCGACGTGGCCGACCGACTGAAGGTGTTCACCTTCCTCTCGCGGGAGGAAATCGCCGCACTCGAGGTTTCCGTTGCCAAGAGGCCACACCTCCGCGAGGCCCAGCGCACGCTCGCTTTTCAGGTCACATCCCTCGTGCACGGGGTGGATGCGACGTCGAAGGTCATTGCCGCCTCGGCGGCGCTGTTCGGCCAAGGCAACCTCGATGAGCTGGACGAGGAAACCCTTGCCTCTGCAACCCGCGAATTGCCGCGTTCATCCGCGCCGGCCGAAGGGCTTTCCATCGTTGACCTGCTGGTGGTGTCCGGCCTTTCCAATAGCAACTCGGCAGCGCGCCGTACAGTGGGGGAGGGCGGTGCATATGTCAACAATTCCAAGATCACCGACCCGGACGCTGTTCTTGGCGCCGCAGATGCGCTGCATGGCAAGTACCTGTTGATGCGTCGCGGAAAGCGCACGCTTTCCATGGTGGAGCTCGCCGGCTGAGGTATCCGGTGGTCTAGTTGGTGTGTGGTGGGGTGGGTTGTGTTTGATTTGCGTTGGGGGTGGGTGGCTGTGTAGTGTTCTATCTGTTGCTTGCGCGACGCTGGGCACCCTGCTTGCGGGGAAGGGCCCGCCATGTCGCAAGAAGCCAAAACCCTTAATTATTTGAATGAATACAGTCGTCTTTTCGATTGGGTTTGTTTGGTTGGAATGTGGGATTTGTGGGATTTATGGAGTGATGAGCCGCACAGGGTGCGGATTGGACAAAGTGAATTCCGATGAAATAAAGTATAGATGTTGTGCCGATGAAATCTAAGTGAGAAAAACATTTAGTGATTACTCGGACGCGGTTGTTGTTTGAGAACTCAATAGTGTGCCAAGTTTTATTGATACCAATTTATTGTTTTATGGATTGGTTATTTGGTTGTGTGTTGCCGCCCCTGTGGTGATGCATGATCGTTTAGCTGGTTTCGAATTTAGTGCATGGCTTCGTGTCTTTTTCCGGTGCGTTGTTGTGTGTCTGTTTGTTTTATTAACGGAGAGTTTGATCCTGGCTCAGGATGAACGCTGGCGGCGTGCTTAACACATGCAAGTCGAACGATGATCCGGTGCTTGCATCGGGGATTAGTGGCGAACGGGTGAGTAACACGTGAGTAACCTGCCCTTAACTCTGGGATAAGCCTGGGAAACTGGGTCTAATACTGGATATTGACTTTCTGCCGCATGGTGGGGGGTTGAAAGCTTTTGTGGTTTTGGATGGACTCGCGGCCTATCAGCTTGTTGGTGGGGTAATGGCCTACCAAGGCGACGACGGGTAGCCGGCCTGAGAGGGTGACCGGCCACACTGGGACTGAGACACGGCCCAGACTCCTACGGGAGGCAGCAGTGGGGAATATTGCACAATGGGCGCAAGCCTGATGCAGCGACGCCGCGTGAGGGATGACGGCCTTCGGGTTGTAAACCTCTTTCAGTAGGGAACAAGGCCGCACGTTGTGTGGTTGAGGGTACTTGCAGAAGAAGCGCCGGCTAACTACGTGCCAGCAGCCGCGGTAATACGTAGGGCGCAAGCGTTATCCGGAATTATTGGGCGTAAAGAGCTCGTAGGCGGTTTGTCGCGTCTGCCGTGAAAGTCCGGGGCTCAACTCCGGATCTGCGGTGGGTACGGGCAGACTAGAGTGATGTAGGGGAGACTGGAATTCCTGGTGTAGCGGTGAAATGCGCAGATATCAGGAGGAACACCGATGGCGAAGGCAGGTCTCTGGGCATTAACTGACGCTGAGGAGCGAAAGCATGGGGAGCGAACAGGATTAGATACCCTGGTAGTCCATGCCGTAAACGTTGGGCACTAGGTGTGGGGGACATTCCACGTTTTCCGCGCCGTAGCTAACGCATTAAGTGCCCCGCCTGGGGAGTACGGCCGCAAGGCTAAAACTCAAAGGAATTGACGGGGGCCCGCACAAGCGGCGGAGCATGCGGATTAATTCGATGCAACGCGAAGAACCTTACCAAGGCTTGACATGGACTGGAAACGCCCGGAAACGGGTGCCCCGCTTGCGGCCGGTTTACAGGTGGTGCATGGTTGTCGTCAGCTCGTGTCGTGAGATGTTGGGTTAAGTCCCGCAACGAGCGCAACCCTCGTTCTATGTTGCCAGCGGGTAGTGCCGGGGACTCATGGGAGACTGCCGGGGTCAACTCGGAGGAAGGTGGGGACGACGTCAAATCATCATGCCCCTTATGTCTTGGGCTTCACGCATGCTACAATGGCCGGTACAATGGGTTGCGATACTGTGAGGTGGAGCTAATCCCAAAAAGCCGGTCTCAGTTCGGATTGGGGTCTGCAACTCGACCCCATGAAGTCGGAGTCGCTAGTAATCGCAGATCAGCAACGCTGCGGTGAATACGTTCCCGGGCCTTGTACACACCGCCCGTCAAGTCACGAAAGTTGGTAACACCCGAAGCCCATGGCCCAACCCGCAAGGGAGGGAGTGGTCGAAGGTGGGACTGGCGATTGGGACTAAGTCGTAACAAGGTAGCCGTACCGGAAGGTGCGGCTGGATCACCTCCTTTCTAAGGAGCACCAGGCACCTGCACGGGGTCCGCATGGACCGTTCGTGGGGGGTGCGTGGAGTATGGCCTGCTGCCGGGACGCATGTTTCCGGGCGGGCCGCTCAAGGGTGGAATATCAATAAAGCAGCCGATGATCGGCATCCGGCGACCTGGTTTGAGTACGGCACTTTCCCTTGCGGGGGTGTGTGGAAAGGACTGTTTGGGTTGGTGGGTGTGTGGGTTTTCATGCGTTTGGCACACTGTTGGGTCCTGGAACAACAACGTTCCCGTTGCCTTCCCTTGGTTGGGGGGGTGGGGGTGTTGTGTTTCGTGGTTTTCCCGTGCATGGCCGGTTCGCCGGGTGGTGCTGGTGCCCCTTTTTGGGGTGTTGGTGTTCCCTGGCGGGGTGGTGTGTGTTGGGGTTGTTGTTTGAGAACTATATAGTGAACGCGAGCATCTTATAAAGGAAGCAATTTCTTTGAGTATGTTTGAACCTGGATCTGATGCTGCCGGCGCCCTGTGGGGTGTTGGTGGTGGCGGTTTCATGGTTCTCTCGATAAGTGTTTTAGTGTGTGTTGACTGTTTTTTGTGGTCAAGTTTTTAAGGGCACACGGTGGATGCCTTGGCATTAGGAGCCGAAGAAGGACGTAGGAATCTGCGATAAGCCTCGGGGAGTTGATAACCGAACTTTGATCCGAGGGTGTCCGAATGGGGAAACCCCGCCACCGGTCGTGAGGCCAGGTGGTGACCCGCACCTGAATATATAGGGTGTGTGGGGGGAACGTGGGGAAGTGAAACATCTCAGTACCCACAGGAAGAGAAAACAATAGTGATTCCGTCAGTAGTGGCGAGCGAACGCGGATCAGGCTAAACCGTGCCATGTGTGATAGCCGGCGGGCGTTGCATGGTCGGGGTTGTGGGAGTTGCCGTACTGGTCCTGCCGGGCCGGTGGGGGGTTAGGTGCGTGTATAGGTGAAGGGCTTTGAATGGCCTGCCGTAGAGGGTGAGAGTCCCGTAACCGAAATGCATGGCACGCCTCCGGGTGATTTTTCCCAAGTAGCACGGGGCCCGAGAAATCCCGTGTGAATCTGTCAGGACCACCTGATAAGCCTAAATACTACCTAATGACCGATAGCGGACAAGTACCGTGAGGGAAAGGTGAAAAGTACCCCGGGAGGGGAGTGAAATAGTACCTGAAACCGTGTGCTTACAATCCGTCAGAGCCGCCGCGCCCCCTTGGGGGTGGTTGTTGTGGTGATGGCGTGCCTTTTGAAGAATGAGCCTGCGAGTTAGTGTTACGTCGCGAGGTTAACCCGTGTGGGGAAGCCGTAGCGAAAGCGAGTCTGAACAGGGCGTTGCAGTGGCGTGATCTAGACCCGAAGCGAAGTGATCTACCCATGGCCAGGTTGAAGCGTGTGTAAGAGCGCGTGGAGGACCGAACCCACTTCAGTTGAAAATGGAGGGGATGAGCTGTGGGTAGGGGTGAAAGGCCAATCAAACTTCGTGATAGCTGGTTCTCCCCGAAATGCATTTAGGTGCAGCGTTGCGTGTTTCTTGCTGGAGGTAGAGCTACTGGATGGCTAATGGGCCCTACAAGGTTACTGACGTCAGCCAAACTCCGAATGCCGGCAAGTGAGAGCGTGGCAGTGAGACTGTGGGGGATAAGCTTCATAGTCGAGAGGGAAACAGCCCAGACCACCAACTAAGGCCCCTAAGCGTGTGCTAAGTGGGAAAGGATGTGGGATTGCTTAGACAACCAGGAGGTTGGCTTAGAAGCAGCCATCCTTAAAAGAGTGCGTAATAGCTCACTGGTCAAGTGATTCCGCGCCGACAATGTAGCGGGGCTCAAGTACACCGCCGAAGTTGTGGATTTCAAACATGTACCCTAGCCGTGGATTCGTTCCGTGGTTCAGGGGTTTGGAGTGGTAGGGGAGCGTCGTGTGGGCATGGAAGCCGCAGTGTGAACTAGCGGTGGAGCCCACACGAGTGAGAATGCAGGCATGAGTAGCGAAAGACGGGTGAGAAACCCGTCCGCCGAATGATCAAGGGTTCCAGGGTCAAGCTAATCTGCCCTGGGTAAGTCGGGACCTAAGGCGAGGCCGACAGGCGTAGTCGATGGACAACGGGTTGATATTCCCGTACCGGTGAAGAACCGCCAATGTTGAGCCGGTGATACTAACCGCCCAAACCGCCATTTGCGTGCCTTCGGGCCAGGAATGTGTGGGGCGCGTGGGAACTGAACCGGGGAGGCAAGCGTATTAACAGGTGTGACGCAGGAGGGTAGCCAAGCCGGGCGATGGTTGTCCCGGTCTAAGGATGTAGGGAACGCGATAGGCAAATCCGTCGCGTGGCCATTGGGTTGGCGCTCCTGAGATCTGACGGGACCCCCGCAAGGGGGAATTTGGTGATCCCATGCTGCCAAGAAAAGCATCGACGCGAGGTTCGGACCGCCCGTACCCCAAACCGACACAGGTGATCAGGTAGAGAATACCAAGGCGATCGAGAGAATTATGGTTAAGGAACTCGGCAAAATGCCCCCGTAACTTCGGGAGAAGGGGGGCCTGCCCCGTGAAGGGACCATCGCGTCCCGTGAGCGGGTGTGGGCCGCAGAGACCAGGGGGAAGCGACTGTTTACTAAAAACACAGGTCCGTGCGAAGTCGCAAGACGATGTATACGGACTGACTCCTGCCCGGTGCTGGAAGGTTAAGAGGACCGGTTAGCCGCACTCGTGCGGCGAAGCTGAGAATTTAAGCCCCAGTAAACGGCGGTGGTAACTATAACCATCCTAAGGTAGCGAAATTCCTTGTCGGGTAAGTTCCGACCTGCACGAATGGAGTAACGACTTCCCCGCTGTCTCAACCATAAACTCGGCGAAATTGCAGTACGAGTAAAGATGCTCGTTACGCGCAGCAGGACGGAAAGACCCCGAGACCTTTACTATAGTTTGGTATTGGTGTTCGGAGTGGCTTGTGTAGGATAGGTGGGAGACTGTGAAACCGTCACGCCAGTGGCGGCGGAGTCATCGTTGAAATACCACTCTGGTCACTTTGGACATCTAACTTCGGCCCGTAATCCGGGTCAGGGACAGTGCCTGATGGGTAGTTTAACTGGGGCGGTTGCCTCCTAAAGAGTAACGGAGGCGCCCAAAGGTTCCCTCAGCCTGGTTGGCAATCAGGTATCGAGTGTAAGTGCACAAGGGAGCTTGACTGTGAGACAGACATGTCGAGCAGGGACGAAAGTCGGGACTAGTGATCCGGCGGCACATTGTGGAATGGCCGTCGCTCAACGGATAAAAGGTACCTCGGGGATAACAGGCTGATCTTGCCCAAGAGTCCATATCGACGGCATGGTTTGGCACCTCGATGTCGGCTCGTCGCATCCTGGGGCTGGAGTAGGTCCCAAGGGTTGGGCTGTTCGCCCATTAAAGCGGTACGCGAGCTGGGTTTAGAACGTCGTGAGACAGTTCGGTCCCTATCCGCTGCGCGCGCAGGAAATTTGAGAAGGGCTGTCCTTAGTACGAGAGGACCGGGACGGACGAACCTCTGGTGTGTCAGTTGTACTGCCAAGTGCATCGCTGATTGGCTACGTTCGGATGGGATAACCGCTGAAAGCATCTAAGCGGGAAGCCCGCTTCAAGATGAGATTTCCATGCACCTAGCGTGTGAGAGGCCCCCAGCAGACCACTGGGTTGATAGGCCGGACGTGGAAGCGAGGACTAAAGACTCGTGAAGCCGACCGGTACTAATAGGCCGATAACTTACACCACAAAAACAACACCACATGCCCGCGTTCACTATATGGTTCCCCAACAACAAACCCAACAGGTTTGCGCCCCGGGAAAAACCAGCACACCCCACCCACCCCCCCAAAGGGGCCGGGAAGGGCGTGTATAATCAAATACTGTTGTCCACAACAGGACACCAACTACAGAATTCCCCCGCACCACCGAAACCCCAACACCAAGGGGCCGGCACCGCGGGCGGAGGAAGAGTTACGGTGGTCATAGCGTGGGGGAAACGCCCGGTCCCATTCCGAACCCGGAAGCTAAGACCCACAGCGCCGATGGTACTGCATTCGAGAGGATGTGGGAGAGTAGGACACCGCCGGACAACACCAACAGGGTAGAGGCCCCAACACACCAGTGTTGGGGCCTCCCCAACTTTAACCCCACAAACACCGCACGCCGTCCGTTCCACGCCTGGACATGCACGACCGATGTCCGATGCACGTTCGCGAGTGTCCTTCGATTGGGTACTCAGCTGCTACACCGGCGTCGCGGACCATTCATGCGTTGGGGAGTGGCCGGGCCTGCCGACGCCGTGGGACGTCCGAGGTAGTCTCACGGGCGCGTGCAGATTGCAAAGAACGGCAAGCCGGCAGCAGCGCTCATCAGTCCTGAGGGCTTTGAACTGCTTGTACAGCTGGAGATGCCTCTTGGCCTCTCGGAATACTGGCCGCCAAGGCTGCAGATGACGGAGGTTGCGCAGGCTTGGACGAGCTACGCCCTGAGTTTGGCGCGTGATCCCATACATCGTCGAGCTCGCCACCGCTGCCGCGAAAGAACTTCAGAAACTGGATACAGGGGTTGGCCGTCGCATCCTCGCCGGACAATGGCCACCCCGGACGGGCAGCAAACCTAGCCACCCCCACCTCATAGTGTCCCGGTGGGCTCGAACTGGATCCAGGCCCACAAGCCGCCAAGGCTTGTCGGGGAGAGCAATGCGTAGCGGATACGCGTCGGGGACTACCAGAGTGCTTTACGACGTCGATGGTGGACGGCTGCTTGCCACTGTTCGAGGCGCCCACCGGCGGCAGGTGTACAAGTAGCCGGCGGATTTGCCCCTGTCTTGTTGGTGTGTGGTGGGGTGGGTTGTGTTTGATTTGCGTTGGGGGTGGGTGGCTGTGTAGTGTTCTATCTGTTGCTTGCGCGACGCTGGGCACCCTGCTTGCGGGGAAGGGCCCGCCATGTCGCAAGAAGCCAAAACCCTTAATTATTTGAATGAATACAGTCGTCTTTTCGATTGGGTTTGTTTGGTTGGAATGTGGGATTTGTGGGATTTATGGAGTGATGAGCCGCACAGGGTGCGGATTGGACAAAGTGAATTCCGATGAAATAAAGTATAGATGTTGTGCCGATGAAATCTAAGTGAGAAAAACATTTAGTGATTACTCGGACGCGGTTGTTGTTTGAGAACTCAATAGTGTGCCAAGTTTTATTGATACCAATTTATTGTTTTATGGATTGGTTATTTGGTTGTGTGTTGCCGCCCCTGTGGTGATGCATGATCGTTTAGCTGGTTTCGAATTTAGTGCATGGCTTCGTGTCTTTTTCCGGTGCGTTGTTGTGTGTCTGTTTGTTTTATTAACGGAGAGTTTGATCCTGGCTCAGGATGAACGCTGGCGGCGTGCTTAACACATGCAAGTCGAACGATGATCCGGTGCTTGCATCGGGGATTAGTGGCGAACGGGTGAGTAACACGTGAGTAACCTGCCCTTAACTCTGGGATAAGCCTGGGAAACTGGGTCTAATACTGGATATTGACTTTCTGCCGCATGGTGGGGGGTTGAAAGCTTTTGTGGTTTTGGATGGACTCGCGGCCTATCAGCTTGTTGGTGGGGTAATGGCCTACCAAGGCGACGACGGGTAGCCGGCCTGAGAGGGTGACCGGCCACACTGGGACTGAGACACGGCCCAGACTCCTACGGGAGGCAGCAGTGGGGAATATTGCACAATGGGCGCAAGCCTGATGCAGCGACGCCGCGTGAGGGATGACGGCCTTCGGGTTGTAAACCTCTTTCAGTAGGGAACAAGGCCGCACGTTGTGTGGTTGAGGGTACTTGCAGAAGAAGCGCCGGCTAACTACGTGCCAGCAGCCGCGGTAATACGTAGGGCGCAAGCGTTATCCGGAATTATTGGGCGTAAAGAGCTCGTAGGCGGTTTGTCGCGTCTGCCGTGAAAGTCCGGGGCTCAACTCCGGATCTGCGGTGGGTACGGGCAGACTAGAGTGATGTAGGGGAGACTGGAATTCCTGGTGTAGCGGTGAAATGCGCAGATATCAGGAGGAACACCGATGGCGAAGGCAGGTCTCTGGGCATTAACTGACGCTGAGGAGCGAAAGCATGGGGAGCGAACAGGATTAGATACCCTGGTAGTCCATGCCGTAAACGTTGGGCACTAGGTGTGGGGGACATTCCACGTTTTCCGCGCCGTAGCTAACGCATTAAGTGCCCCGCCTGGGGAGTACGGCCGCAAGGCTAAAACTCAAAGGAATTGACGGGGGCCCGCACAAGCGGCGGAGCATGCGGATTAATTCGATGCAACGCGAAGAACCTTACCAAGGCTTGACATGGACTGGAAACGCCCGGAAACGGGTGCCCCGCTTGCGGCCGGTTTACAGGTGGTGCATGGTTGTCGTCAGCTCGTGTCGTGAGATGTTGGGTTAAGTCCCGCAACGAGCGCAACCCTCGTTCTATGTTGCCAGCGGGTAGTGCCGGGGACTCATGGGAGACTGCCGGGGTCAACTCGGAGGAAGGTGGGGACGACGTCAAATCATCATGCCCCTTATGTCTTGGGCTTCACGCATGCTACAATGGCCGGTACAATGGGTTGCGATACTGTGAGGTGGAGCTAATCCCAAAAAGCCGGTCTCAGTTCGGATTGGGGTCTGCAACTCGACCCCATGAAGTCGGAGTCGCTAGTAATCGCAGATCAGCAACGCTGCGGTGAATACGTTCCCGGGCCTTGTACACACCGCCCGTCAAGTCACGAAAGTTGGTAACACCCGAAGCCCATGGCCCAACCCGCAAGGGAGGGAGTGGTCGAAGGTGGGACTGGCGATTGGGACTAAGTCGTAACAAGGTAGCCGTACCGGAAGGTGCGGCTGGATCACCTCCTTTCTAAGGAGCACCAGGCACCTGCACGGGGTCCGCATGGACCGTTCGTGGGGGGTGCGTGGAGTATGGCCTGCTGCCGGGACGCATGTTTCCGGGCGGGCCGCTCAAGGGTGGAATATCAATAAAGCAGGTGCCTGGCGGCACGGGCCGGCCCGGTTCTAGTACGGCTCCTTTTTTGCGCTTGCGTGGAAAGGGGGTGGGGAACGGATCATGGAGGGTTGGTTTGTGGTGTTGGGTGGTGTTTGGCACACTGTTGGGTCCTGGAACAACAACGTTCCCGTTGCCTTCCCTTGGTTGGGGGGGTGGGGGTGTTGTGTTTCGTGGTTTTCCCGTGCATGGCCGGTTCGCCGGGTGGTGCCGGTGCCCCTTTTTGGGGTGTTGGTGTTCCCTGGCGGGGTGGTGTGTGTTGGGGTTGTTGTTTGAGAACTATATAGTGAACGCGAGCATCTTATAAAGGAAGCAATTTCTTTGAGTATGTTTGAACCTGGATCTGATGCTGCCGGCGCCCTGTGGGGTGTTGGTGGTGGCGGTTTCATGGTTCTCTCGATAAGTGTTTTAGTGTGTGTTGACTGTTTTTTGTGGTCAAGTTTTTAAGGGCACACGGTGGATGCCTTGGCATTAGGAGCCGAAGAAGGACGTAGGAATCTGCGATAAGCCTCGGGGAGTTGATAACCGAACTTTGATCCGAGGGTGTCCGAATGGGGAAACCCCGCCACCGGTCGTGAGGCCAGGTGGTGACCCGCACCTGAATATATAGGGTGTGTGGGGGGAACGTGGGGAAGTGAAACATCTCAGTACCCACAGGAAGAGAAAACAATAGTGATTCCGTCAGTAGTGGCGAGCGAACGCGGATCAGGCTAAACCGTGCCATGTGTGATAGCCGGCGGGCGTTGCATGGTCGGGGTTGTGGGAGTTGCCGTACTGGTCCTGCCGGGCCGGTGGGGGGTTAGGTGCGTGTATAGGTGAAGGGCTTTGAATGGCCTGCCGTAGAGGGTGAGAGTCCCGTAACCGAAATGCATGGCACGCCTCCGGGTGATTTTTCCCAAGTAGCACGGGGCCCGAGAAATCCCGTGTGAATCTGTCAGGACCACCTGATAAGCCTAAATACTACCTAATGACCGATAGCGGACAAGTACCGTGAGGGAAAGGTGAAAAGTACCCCGGGAGGGGAGTGAAATAGTACCTGAAACCGTGTGCTTACAATCCGTCAGAGCCGCCGCGCCCCCTTGGGGGTGGTTGTTGTGGTGATGGCGTGCCTTTTGAAGAATGAGCCTGCGAGTTAGTGTTACGTCGCGAGGTTAACCCGTGTGGGGAAGCCGTAGCGAAAGCGAGTCTGAACAGGGCGTTGCAGTGGCGTGATCTAGACCCGAAGCGAAGTGATCTACCCATGGCCAGGTTGAAGCGTGTGTAAGAGCGCGTGGAGGACCGAACCCACTTCAGTTGAAAATGGAGGGGATGAGCTGTGGGTAGGGGTGAAAGGCCAATCAAACTTCGTGATAGCTGGTTCTCCCCGAAATGCATTTAGGTGCAGCGTTGCGTGTTTCTTGCTGGAGGTAGAGCTACTGGATGGCTAATGGGCCCTACAAGGTTACTGACGTCAGCCAAACTCCGAATGCCGGCAAGTGAGAGCGTGGCAGTGAGACTGTGGGGGATAAGCTTCATAGTCGAGAGGGAAACAGCCCAGACCACCAACTAAGGCCCCTAAGCGTGTGCTAAGTGGGAAAGGATGTGGGATTGCTTAGACAACCAGGAGGTTGGCTTAGAAGCAGCCATCCTTAAAAGAGTGCGTAATAGCTCACTGGTCAAGTGATTCCGCGCCGACAATGTAGCGGGGCTCAAGTACACCGCCGAAGTTGTGGATTTCAAACATGTACCCTAGCCGTGGATTCGTTCCGTGGTTCAGGGGTTTGGAGTGGTAGGGGAGCGTCGTGTGGGCATGGAAGCCGCAGTGTGAACTAGCGGTGGAGCCCACACGAGTGAGAATGCAGGCATGAGTAGCGAAAGACGGGTGAGAAACCCGTCCGCCGAATGATCAAGGGTTCCAGGGTCAAGCTAATCTGCCCTGGGTAAGTCGGGACCTAAGGCGAGGCCGACAGGCGTAGTCGATGGACAACGGGTTGATATTCCCGTACCGGTGAAGAACCGCCAATGTTGAGCCGGTGATACTAACCGCCCAAACCACCATTTGCGTGCCTTCGGGCCAGGAATGTGTGGGGCGCGTGGGAACTGAACCGGGGAGGCAAGCGTATTAACAGGTGTGACGCAGGAGGGTAGCCAAGCCGGGCGATGGTTGTCCCGGTCTAAGGATGTAGGGAACGCGATAGGCAAATCCGTCGCGTGGCCATTGGGTTGGCGCTCCTGAGATCTGACGGGACCCCCGCAAGGGGGAATTTGGTGATCCCATGCTGCCAAGAAAAGCATCGACGCGAGGTTCGGACCGCCCGTACCCCAAACCGACACAGGTGATCAGGTAGAGAATACCAAGGCGATCGAGAGAATTATGGTTAAGGAACTCGGCAAAATGCCCCCGTAACTTCGGGAGAAGGGGGGCCTGCCCCGTGAAGGGACCATCGCGTCCCGTGAGCGGGTGTGGGCCGCAGAGACCAGGGGGAAGCGACTGTTTACTAAAAACACAGGTCCGTGCGAAGTCGCAAGACGATGTATACGGACTGACTCCTGCCCGGTGCTGGAAGGTTAAGAGGACCGGTTAGCCGCACTCGTGCGGCGAAGCTGAGAATTTAAGCCCCAGTAAACGGCGGTGGTAACTATAACCATCCTAAGGTAGCGAAATTCCTTGTCGGGTAAGTTCCGACCTGCACGAATGGAGTAACGACTTCCCCGCTGTCTCAACCATAAACTCGGCGAAATTGCAGTACGAGTAAAGATGCTCGTTACGCGCAGCAGGACGGAAAGACCCCGAGACCTTTACTATAGTTTGGTATTGGTGTTCGGAGTGGCTTGTGTAGGATAGGTGGGAGACTGTGAAACCGTCACGCCAGTGGCGGCGGAGTCATCGTTGAAATACCACTCTGGTCACTTTGGACATCTAACTTCGGCCCGTAATCCGGGTCAGGGACAGTGCCTGATGGGTAGTTTAACTGGGGCGGTTGCCTCCTAAAGAGTAACGGAGGCGCCCAAAGGTTCCCTCAGCCTGGTTGGCAATCAGGTATCGAGTGTAAGTGCACAAGGGAGCTTGACTGTGAGACAGACATGTCGAGCAGGGACGAAAGTCGGGACTAGTGATCCGGCGGCACATTGTGGAATGGCCGTCGCTCAACGGATAAAAGGTACCTCGGGGATAACAGGCTGATCTTGCCCAAGAGTCCATATCGACGGCATGGTTTGGCACCTCGATGTCGGCTCGTCGCATCCTGGGGCTGGAGTAGGTCCCAAGGGTTGGGCTGTTCGCCCATTAAAGCGGTACGCGAGCTGGGTTTAGAACGTCGTGAGACAGTTCGGTCCCTATCCGCTGCGCGCGCAGGAAATTTGAGAAGGGCTGTCCTTAGTACGAGAGGACCGGGACGGACGAACCTCTGGTGTGTCAGTTGTACTGCCAAGTGCATCGCTGATTGGCTACGTTCGGATGGGATAACCGCTGAAAGCATCTAAGCGGGAAGCCCGCTTCAAGATGAGATTTCCATGCACCTAGCGTGTGAGAGGCCCCCAGCAGACCACTGGGTTGATAGGCCGGACGTGGAAGCGAGGACTAAAGACTCGTGAAGCCGACCGGTACTAATAGGCCGATAACTTACACCACAAAAACAACACCACATGCCCGCGTTCACTATATGGTTCCCCAACAACAAACCCAACAGGTTTGCGCCCCGGGAAAAACCAGCACACCCACCCACCCCCCCAAAGGGGCCGGGAAGGGCGTGTATAATCAAATACTGTTGTCCACAACAGGACACCAACTACAGAATTCCCCCGCACCACCGAAACCCCAACACCAAGGGGCCGGCACCGCGGGCGGAGGAAGAGTTACGGTGGTCATAGCGTGGGGGAAACGCCCGGTCCCATTCCGAACCCGGAAGCTAAGACCCACAGCGCCGATGGTACTGCATTCGAGAGGATGTGGGAGAGTAGGACACCGCCGGACAACACCAACAAGGGTAGAGGCCCCAACACACCAGTGTTGGGGCCTCCCCAACTTTAACAACCAACTACCACACGCCCGGATCAGACCGCCGCAGCCACCGCAATATTCTCAAGCCCCACCAGTCCGAACGGCAGGCCGAAAACCCCGTGGGAACCAATCGACGTCGTACGTAGTGACGGTGAAGGATGCCTCTGTAGGCTGGGAAGATGGACGGTATTTTTTCGCATGCTCCCAAGCGGCGTTCCGAATTCGCGCAGGGCAACGGACTCGAAGCACGGACTGCCGCAGTGCTAGTCCCCGTACAAGCCGAATTCGCCTTTGACGGCTTCACCGATGGCGTCCATCTGTGGTGGCCCATGGCGGCCTATAGCGGGTACGGTTCGGAAGCCCACGCCGGTTTCGAGGGTCGCAGGCTTATCGAGAACGCCCCGGACGGCCGTGAGCAGCTGTGGGCAGAAGTTCGGGAGTGGCTGCCGCCTTCGTCCCTGGGGCTCGACTGGTATTTGGCGGGGAATCCGCTCGCCCCGACGACCCTCACGGTGAAGTTTGACCCCGTCGAGCGAGGCACGCGCGTGACGCTCGTTCACAACGGCTGGGCCGACGGCGTACTGGGGCGGGAGCAATACGACAAGTACTGTGATTGGCCACTCATCTTGGCCAAGTACGCCAGATTCATGGGTGGGGCTCCGAGCCTCGACTAGACTGTAGTGGGGTCATTTGGGCCCAAGATTTTGGCAGTATGAGATCAATAGTGAAGAGCGGCTGTTACTGTGCCAGTTGGTGCGCTCAAAGGTTTAGGAGTCGGCATGGCTGAGCAACACGGTGGCAACCGCGAAGGAAATTCACAGGGACGCAGCGGCGGAGACTTTAACGGCGAAAACCGCGGCGTCTCCGGCGGCCGCCCCTACGGTGAACGTCCGCCCGCCGGGGATCGCAAGGAACGCAAACCCTACACCGGGCCCGATGACCGTGGCGGCCAGGGCGGCCGTCCCTACGGTGATCGTCCGGCCCGTTCGGGTGGGGACCGTCCCTACGGTAATCGTGACGACCGTGGCGGCCAGGGTGGCCGTCCCTACGGTGATCGTCCGGCCCGTTCGGGTGGGGACCGTCCCTACGGTAATCGTGACGACCGTGGCGGCCAGGGTGGCCGTCCCTACGGTGACCGTCCGGCCCGTTCGGGTGGGGACCGTCCGTACGGCAATCGTGACGACCGTGGCGGCCAGGGTGGCCGTCCCTACGGTGACCGTCCGGCCCGTTCGGGTGGGGACCGTCCGTACGGCAATCGTGACGACCGTGGCGGCCAGGGTGGCCGTCCCTACGGTGACCGTCCGGCCCGTTCGGGTGGGGACCGTCCGTACGGCAATCGTGACGACCGTGGCGGCCAGGGTGGCCGTCCCTACGGTGACCGTCCGGCCCGTTCGGGTGGGGACCGTCCGTACGGCAATCGTGACGACCGTGGCGGCCAGGGTGGCCGTCCCTACGGTGACCGTCCGGCCCGTTCGGGTGGGGACCGTCCGTACGGCAATCGTGACGACCGTGGCGGCCAGGGTGGCCGTCCCTACGGTGACCGTCCGGCCCGTTCGGGTGGGGACCGTCCGTACGGTAATCGTGACGACCGTGGCGGCCAGGGTGGCCGTCCCTACGGTGACCGTCCGGCCCGTTCGGGTGGGGACCGTCCCTACGGTAATCGTGAGAACCGCGGCGCAGACCGCCCCGTGGTCAACGGACGACGTGAAGACCGCAAGCCCTTTGGTGACCGAGGCCAGCGCGGCTCGGATCGCCCTCATGGCAACCGGGACGACCGCGGTAGCGCCGGCGACGACCGCCGCGACGGCCGTGGGGAACGCCCGGCACGCCAAGGGGGCGACCGCCCGTATAGCAGCCGTCCCCAGGGAGACCGCGAAGGCGGCGGCCCCCGCACACCGCCGCCCCGCAACTCAGCAGACCTGCGCAGCTCGAATCGGGCGGACCGCGCCCGCTCGCCGGAAATTGACCAGGACGTCACCGGTGAAGAGCTCGATAAAGTCACCCGGGCCCAGCTGCGCATCCTGGATTCCCGCAACAACGAATGGGTCTCCAAACACCTGGTCATGGCCGGTCGGCTGATCGACTTTGAGCCGGAGCTGGCCTTCGAGCACGCGCTGGCCGCAAGCCGCCGAGGTGGCCGCCTGGCCTGCGTCCGTGAGGCAGTCGCCATGACCGCCTACGCCGCCGGCAACTACTCGGAAGCGCTTCGGGAATTGCGCACGTACCGCCGCATCAGCGGTTCCAATGTGCACCTGCCGCTCATGGCCGACTGCGAACGCGGGCTGGGACGACCGGACAAGGCACTGGACTTGATCCAGTCGGAAGAAGCCGAAACGCTGGACACTGCCGGCAAGGTGGAACTGGCCATCGTCGAATCCGGTGCCCGTGGCGACCTCGGCGACCTCGACGCCGCACTGTCAGTTTTGGAAATCCCGCAGTTGGACATGAATCGCGCCTTCTCCTTCAGTCCCCGTCTTTTCCGGGCCTACGCCATGGTGCTGCGCGCCGCCGACCGCAAGGCGGAGGCCAAGACGTGGGAACGCCAGGCGCTGGTGGCCGAGGAGGCCCTCGGCCTCGACGACACCACAGACTCGATCATCGTGGACCTGGGCGACGATGAGGACATCCCGCTGGACGCGCCCCGGGTGCGCGTCTCCGATGTCATGGAGCCGGCCGCCGCGCCGGCGTCCGCCGGGCGGGACAATCCCACCAACGAACACGACGAGACCGAAGTGGACGACGCCGAATCGGACTACTTCGAGTCCGACGACGTGGAATCCGACGAAGCCAGCGCGGAAGAGGCCGTAGATCGGCCGGACGCCGAGCTCGATCAGCGGGACGGGGATCTTGGCGAGTCCGAACACCGGGACGAGGACTAGAGCCTTGCCCTCGGAGACCTTGCTGAGCGGTTTTGACGCCGTCCTCGCCGATTTGGACGGCGTGGTATACGCCGGGCCGAACCCCATCCCCGGCGCCATCGACGCGCTGGGGGGACTGGCCGGCGTCGACGTGAAGCTGGGGTACGTGACCAACAACGCCTCACGCACCCCGGCCCACGTGGCGGCGCACCTCCGCGAACTCGGCGCCCCCGCCGAAGACGACCAGGTGGTCAGCTCGGCCCAGGCCGGCGCCGCACTCCTGGCCGGAAAGTTTCCTCAGGGCAGCAAGGTTCTGGTGGTGGGCAGTGCGGCACTGGTCCGCGAGATTGAGCTGGTGGGCATGACGTCCGTGGAAAGCGCGGAGGAACGCCCCGACGTCGTCATCCAGGGCTTTGACCCGCAGCTGGGTTGGCAGGCCCTCGCCGAGGCCGCGTTTGCCATCAACGCGGGCGCCGCGTGGATCGCCACCAACACGGACATGACCATCCCGCAGGACCGGGGCATCGCGCCCGGCAACGGGACGATGGTGGCGGCTGTGCGCGCTGCCGTCGACCACGACCCCCTCGTGGCCGGCAAGCCGGAGGCGCCGCTGTTCCATACGGCGGCCCGGCGCCTGGGCGCACGGAAGCCGTTGGTGGTCGGCGACCGCCTGGACACCGACATCCTCGGCGGCAACAACGCCGGCATGGCCACGGCTCTGGTGCTCACCGGCGTTGACTCCGCGGAATCGGCGCTCGAGGCCAGGTCCGCCGAGCGCCCGCGCTTCATCATCGCCTCGCTCAAGGAGTTGTACCAGCCGTATCCCGAGGTGGAGCACGACGCCGGACGCGTTACCTGCGGTGCCGCTGCCGCGGCCGTGGCGGACGGCGTCCTGACCATCACCGGAAGCCAGGACGACCTAAACGCCTGGCGCGCCGGCTGTGCCGCCTGGTGGGCCGCCGTCCCTGAAACAGACACAGTCACCGGCCCACGGCTGGTGTGGAAAAACCCGGAATAATGAATCGCATGGATGCGGAACTCACAGGCGACCCCGCCGTGGATGCTGTTGTGGCTCGCGCGGGGGAGGCCGCAGGGCTGCCCACCGCCGACCACAGCGGGTTCTACACATCGCTCATGGAACAGTTGCAGCGCGAGCTTGACGCCGACCCCGCAGCACACATTGCTGCCGGCACCGGAACCGGCTCCGCGGCCGGGGCCGATGGCGGGGCCGAATGACCCGGCTCGACCAGGAACTGGTGGACCGCCGGCTGGCCCGCTCCCGCACGTTGGCAGCCGCCCTGATCAAGGCCGGGCGGGTCAGCGTCAATGGCACACCGGCGGCCAAGCCTTCCCTGTCAGTCGGCCCTGATGCCGACATTGACATTGCCCGCGACGCCGGCCCCGACTACGTCTCCCGCGCCGGCCACAAGCTGGCCGGCGCCTTGGCCTGCTTTCCGCAGGTCACTGTCGCCGGCAAACGGTGCTTCGACGCCGGCGCCTCCACCGGTGGCTTCACCGACGTCCTGCTGCGCAACGGCGCCGTCCGCGTGGCCGCCGTCGACGTGGGCCATGGCCAGCTGGTCCAGGAACTGCGCGGGGATCCCCGCGTGGACGTCCATGAAGGCGTCAACATCCGCTACATGGACGCCGCTGAGATCGGCGGACCCGCCGACCTGACAGTGTGCGATCTGTCCTTCATTTCCCTCACCCTGGTCATGGGACCCCTCGCCCTCGCGACACGACCAGGCGGGGACCTCCTGCTCATGGTCAAGCCACAGTTCGAGGTGGGCCGCGAACGGCTGGCGAGGACCGGCGTCGTCAGCAGCGAAAACGAACGGCGGCGCGCCGTCGGACAGGTGGCCCGGTCCGCGCTGGCCAACGGCCTGGCCCTGCGTGGGCTCGGCACCAGCGCACTGCCCGGGCAGGACGGAAATGTGGAGTATTTTCTGTGGGCAAGCCGCGAAGTGTCGGCGGGGACACATAAGATCGAAGAACAGGGCCGTGCCGTGGAGGGATTGCTGGCACAGCTCTGGCCCTGACGCCTACCTTGAGGAAGCCCACGCACATGACACGCCGCGTCTTGATTCTTGCCCACACGGGGCGCGAGGAATCGATGATTGCCG
This sequence comes from Arthrobacter dokdonellae, assembly GCF_003268655.1. Lineage (NCBI taxonomy): Bacteria > Bacillati > Actinomycetota > Actinomycetes > Micrococcales > Micrococcaceae > Arthrobacter > Arthrobacter dokdonensis. Next base: position 1,980,206 of record NZ_CP029642.1, read on the forward strand.
CACTTGAAGCGTGCGTGCAGCTCCACGCCAACAACATTGTGCCGGTCATGTACGCCGACGAGCTGGCGGACATGACCGGCTACCTGGGCGTCTCCGATGTCAGCATGGAAATCCTGGACCGCGACGTCACCCTGGCCGACATTGAATTGGTCATGGTGCTTGGCGGGGACGGCACCATCCTGCGTGCCGCGGAGCTCGTGCGCGACCACGACCTCCCCCTGCTCGGCGTCAATCTGGGCCACGTGGGATTTTTGGCGGAGAGCGAGCGGGCGGACCTGGTCCAGACCGTCGACTGGGTGGTGCGGCGTGAATACTCCGTGGAGGAGCGCATGACCCTGGACGTCACTGTGCGGGTCAAAGGCAAGGTGGTCACCCACACCTGGGCCTTGAACGAGGTTGCCCTGGAAAAGGGCAACCGAGAACGCATGATCGAAGTGGTCACGGAGGTGGACGGCCGGCCGCTGAGTTCCTTCGGCTGCGACGGCGTGGTCATGGCGACGCCCACAGGCTCCACCGCCTACGCCTTCTCCGCCGGCGGCCCCGTGGTGTGGCCGGAGGTGGAGGCGCTGCTCATGGTGCCCATCAGCGCCCACGCGCTCTTCGCCAAGCCGCTCGTGGTGGCCCCGACGTCCACGCTGGCTGTGGAAGTGCTCACCCGCAACGGCGCCCATGGCGTGATCTGGTGCGACGGCCGCCGCACCGTTGACCTGTTGCCCGGCTCCCGCATCGAGGTGACCCGCTCCAACCAGCCGGTGAAGCTGGCCCGGACCCAGCAGTCGCCGTTCTCCGAACGCCTGGTGCGCAAATTCGAGCTGCCCGTGCAGGGTTGGCGGGGCCCGTCCGGCGAGGAGACGGCTCCTCCCACCACACAGCTTCCAGTCATCCGCCCGCCCAAGCCCAAGACCCAGCCGGACGGGCCGCATGCCGGCCGGGTACCGCCGGTGCCGGACCTGACCGTCACCGGCGGCCCTGACGGCGCCGGCCACCCCGCCTACCGCAACGACCAGCCAAACAACCTTGAGGGGGTCTGGCCGCTTCATGATTGAGGAAATACGGATCCGCGACCTCGGCGTCATCTCCGAGTCCACCCTGCCCCTGGGCCCGGGCCTGAGCGTGGTCAGCGGCGAAACCGGTGCCGGAAAGACCATGGTGGTCACCGCCGTCGGACTTCTGCTGGGAAACCGGGCCGACGCCGGTGCGGTGCGCAACGGTGCCAAGAGCGCCTCCGCCGAGGCCACGCTCACGCTCCCGGCCGGCCATGCGGCCCTGGCCCGCGCCCAGGAGGCGGGGGCGGACATCGACGAGTTCGACGGCGGCGCCGAGCTGATCCTGGCCCGCACCGTGGGTGCCGACGGGCGCAGCAGGGCGCACGTGGGCGGGCGCAGCGCACCCATCGGCGTGCTGGCCGAGCTGGGGGAGACCCTGGTGGCGGTGCACGGGCAGTCGGACCAGATCCGGCTCAAGGGCGCCGGACCCCAGCGTGAGGCACTGGACAAGTTCGCCGCCGAAGCCCAAAAGCAGTTCCCGGCAGCGATGGCCACGTACGTGGAGGTTTTTGAGCGGTGGGGGGCGTCGCAGGCGGAGCTGGAGCTGCTGCGCAGTTCCAGCCGGGAGCGGCTGCGGGAGGCCGAATCGCTGGCGGCCGCCCTGGCGGAGATTGACGCCGTCGCGCCCCAGGAAGCCGAAGACGAGCTCCTGAAGGCCGAGGCCGTCAAGCTGGGCAATGTGGAGGAACTGCGCAAGGCGTCCCTCGGCGCCCACGAGGCGCTGCTGTCCGAGGACTATGGAGACGCTGCGGACGCCGTGACCCTGGTGGACACCGCCAAGCGGCTGCTGGAAACCGTGGCGGACTCCGACGATGAACTGGCCGGGCTGGGCAAGCGCGTCTCCGAAGTTGGCTACCTGCTGGCGGACATTGCGCGTGACCTGGCCGGCTATGCCACCTCGCTGGATTCCGAGGGGCCCGGAAGGCTGGCCGAGGTGGAGGACCGCCGCGGCGAACTGGCAGTGCTGGTGCGCAAGTACGCCCCGACCGTTGACGAAGTCCTGCAATGGGCGGACAACGCCCGGGCGCGCCTGGATGAGCTCACCGACGACTCCGGCCGGATTGAAACTCTCGAGGCCGAGGTGGCGGCGTCCCTGAGGGAACTCGAAAAGCTCGCCGCCAACGTCACGAAACTGCGCCGCGCCGCGGCCGACGCCCTCTCCCGGCAGGTCAGCGCGGAACTGAAGGCACTGGCCATGCCGGATGCAAAACTGGTCATCGAGCTGGCACCGGCCGAACGCGGCATCCACGGCGCCGACGACATCACCTTCCTGCTCCAGCCCCACGCCGGCACCTCGCCGCGCCCGCTGGGCAAGGGCGCCTCCGGGGGTGAACTTTCCCGCGTGATGCTGGCGCTGGAAGTGGTGCTGGCCGCCGTCGACCCCGTCCCCACCTTCGTGTTCGACGAGGTGGACTCCGGTGTGGGTGGCAAGGCCGCCGTCGAAATTGGGCGCCGGCTGGCCATGCTGGCCCGGCATGTCCAAGTTCTGGTGGTCACCCACCTGCCGCAGGTCGCCGCCTTCGCGGACCAGCACATCCTCGTGACCAAAAGCTCAGTGGGCAACAACTCCACTGGGGGCATTACCACCAGCAACGTGCGGCTTTTGGATGATTCGGAGCGGGTGCGCGAACTGGCCCGCATGCTGGCTGGACAGGAGGATTCGGCCACCGCGCAGGCACACGCCAGGGAACTGTTGGCGGACGCCCGGGCGGCAGCACCGTAGGACCAACGTGTTACCTGCCGGCTGCCATCTGCGTGGCCGGCGGTGGCGGATCATTATTGGCTCATAAGATGATAGGCTCGAATTCCGTGGTGCAACGATCAAATTCCCGGTTCAGTGGTCAATCCAAAACGACCAAACACATCTTCGTCACCGGCGGTGTCGCGTCTTCGCTCGGCAAGGGGTTGACGGCGTCCAGCCTCGGCCACCTGCTCCGCGCACGCGGCCTCTCGGTCACTATGCAAAAGCTTGATCCCTACCTCAACGTGGATCCGGGCACAATGAATCCCTTCCAGCACGGCGAAGTCTTCGTCACGGACGACGGCGCCGAAACCGACCTCGACATTGGCCACTACGAGCGCTTCCTGGACGAGAACCTCGAAGGCTCCGCCAATGTCACCACCGGCCAGGTGTACTCCACGGTCATTGCCAAGGAACGCCGCGGCGAATACCTCGGCGACACCGTCCAGGTCATCCCGCACATCACCGATGAGATCAAGCGCCGGATGCGCCTTCCCGCCGAGGGCCCGAACGCCCCGGACGTCATCATCACCGAAATTGGCGGCACCGTCGGCGACATCGAGTCGCAGCCGTTCCTGGAGTCCGCACGGCAGGTGCGCCAGGACGTGGGCCGCAACAACGTGTTCTTCGCCCATGTCTCCCTGGTGCCCTACATCGGCCCGTCCCAGGAGCTGAAGACCAAGCCGACGCAGCACTCCGTGGCCGCCCTCCGCTCCCTGGGCATCCAGCCGGACGCCATCATCCTGCGCTCCGACCGCGTGCTGCCCGAGGCAATGCACGCCAAGATCGGCCGCGCCTGCGACGTGGACGTCGAAGCCGTCATCGGCTGCCCGGACGCCCCCAGCATCTATGACATCCCCAAGACGCTGCACTCCCAGGGCCTGGACTCCTACATCGTCCGCGCGCTGGACCTGCCGTTCAAGGACGTGGACTGGACCAAGTGGGACGCGCTGCTCGAGGCCGTCCACAACCCGGCGCACCACATCGAGATCGCCCTGGTCGGCAAATACATCGACCTGCCGGACGCCTACCTGTCCGTGACCGAGGCGCTGCGGGCCGGCGGCTTCGCCAACAGCACGAAGGTCAAGATCCGCTGGGTCCCGTCCGACGACTGCGCCACCGAGGCCGGGGCCATCAAGGCCCTCTCGGACGTGGACGGCATCTGCGTGCCCGGCGGCTTCGGCATCCGCGGCCTGGAAGGCAAGCTCGGCGCCCTGAAATACGCCCGGGAAAACCAGATCCCCACGCTGGGCCTGTGTCTGGGCCTGCAGTGCATGGTCATCGAGTACGCCCGCGACGTGGTGGGGCTGGAAGGCGCCTCCTCGTCGGAGTTTGACGTGAACCCGGAGTACCCCGTCATCGCCACCATGGAAGAGCAGCTGGACATCGTGGACGGCAAGGGCGACCTCGGCGGCACCATGCGCCTGGGCCTGTACCCGGCCGTCCTCACCGACGGCTCGGTCATTGCCGAAACCTACGGCCGGACCGACGTCGCCGAACGCCACCGCCACCGCTACGAGGTCAACAACAAGTACCGCGACCAGCTTGCCGCGGCCGGTCTCGTGTTCTCCGGAACGTCGCCCGACGGCAAGCTGGTGGAGTTTGTGGAACTGCCCCGCGAGGTGCACCCTTACTATGTGTCCACCCAGGCGCACCCGGAACTGAGCTCGCGCCCCACCCGGCCGCACCCGCTCTTCGCCGGCCTGATTGCTGCCGCGCTGGAGCGCCAGAACGCCACCCGGCTGCTGGAGGTCTAGCTCTGTCATGACCTCACCCGGCTCGCCGTCGACGGCGGACACGCAGCCTCCCGCTGTTGATGCACGGCCGGTGGCTGACACGCCCAGCCGCCGTGCGCTCCAGTCCTCCACGACGGTGTACCGGGGGAGGATCTGGGACGTTGTCTCGGACACCTTCAGCCTCGCGCCCGGCACGGAACCGCTCACCCGCGACTACATTGCCCACCCGGGCGCCGTGGCCGTCGTCGTCCTCAATGACCACGACCAGGTGCTGTTGCTGCGCCAGTACCGCCATCCTGTCCAGATGGACCTGTGGGAGATCCCCGCGGGCCTGCTTGACGTGGAGGGCGAGGACTTCGTGGCGGGCGCCGCCCGCGAACTGGCCGAGGAAGCGGACCTGCAGGCCGCGGATTGGCACGTGCTGGTCGATTTCTTCACCTCGCCCGGCTCCTCCAGCGAGGCCATCCGGATCTACCTGGCCCGTTCCCTCTCCTGGATTCCCGAAGCCGATCGGCACGTGCGCACGGACGAGGAGGCCGAGATCCAGTTCCGCTGGGTGGACCTCGACGACGCCGCGGCCGCGGCCATGGAGGGGCGGATCCACAACCCATCGGCCGTGGTCGGCATCCTGGCCGCGCAATCCGCCGCCCGGAACGGCTTCACCACGCTGCGGCAGGCACGCGCCCCCTGGCCGGCGCATCCCAGCCAGCGCGGCCAATGACGGGACACGCGGCAGTTGCCGGCACGTCTGTGGCCGCCACGTCTGCGGCCGGGCAGGGTCGTGCCGGCGGTGCCTCCGAACTGGACCGGGCCATCGGCGACTACCTCCAGCACGTCGGCGTGGAGCGCGGCCTGGCCGCCAACACGCTGCAGGCCTACCGGCGCGACCTTGCCCGCTACGAACACTTCCTGGCGGACGTGCCCGTCACGACGCCGGGCGACATCACCAGGCACCACGTGAGCGCATTCGCCCAGGCCCTCGCCGACGGCGGCGACGGCGGCTCGGCCCTGGGCCTCCGCTCCGCCGCACGCACCATTGTGGCCGTGCGGGGCCTGCACAGGTTCTGGGCGCTGGAGGGACTCACGGACGCCGACCCCGCCGTGGACGTCCATCCGCCCATGCCCGGGCGCCGCCTGCCCAAGGCCATCAGCGTCGACGACGTCACCGCCATTTTGGAGGCTGCCGGCTCGGACAGCGCAGCCGGCCTGCGCAACACGGCGATGCTTGAATTCCTTTACTCAACAGGGGCACGCATCAGCGAGGCGGTCGGGCTGGACGTGGATGACCTTGTCCTGGCCGGCCCGGACGACGACGGCCCGTCGCTGGTGCGGCTGTTCGGCAAGGGCTCCAAGGAACGGCTGGTGCCGATCGGCTCCTACGCCCTGCGTGCCCTCGATGCCTACCTGGTGCGCGGGCGCGGCAGCCTGGCTGCCAAGGGGAAAGGCTCCCCCGCGTTGTTCCTTAACACCCGGGGCGGCCGGATCAGCCGGCAGAGCGCCTGGAGCATCTTGAAGGTTGCGGCGGAGCGGGCAGGCGTCACCGCGGACGTGTCCCCGCACACCCTGCGCCACTCCTTCGCGACCCACCTGCTGGAGGGCGGCGCCGATGTGCGCGTGGTGCAGGAACTGCTGGGCCACGCCTCCGTGACCACCACACAGGTCTATACGCTGGTCACGGCCGAGACCCTCAGGGAAGTGTACGCGGCAGCCCATCCGCGGGCGCTCGGGTAGGTCCTTAAGATCACGGCCGGGACATGCGGCCCGCCCGGACACGGGGCCGGCCGGCGCGCCCGGTGAGAGGGCGGTTAGGCGTTCGCGGCGCGGGGTGCGCCGATGCCGCGCAGCGGATCGGTGGCGATCAGGTCCCCTTCGCGCTTGTTCCATTTCGCCAGCAATGGCGCCGACGGCGCGGTGCCCATGAGGCCGGGATGGATCAGGCCCTCAAAGCGGACCTCCGGCACATGGCGGGAGGTGGCCACCTGGCCGGTGAAGTCCCAGACCGCCTTGTAGGCATCGGGGGAATTACTCGGTGAGGAAGCCGCCGCCGTTGTTGCCCGAAAGATGCCGGCGCAGCGTCAGGGGCGGGGCAGCTTTTGGTGCAGGGGATTGGAGGTGTACGGTGCCGCCGGCCGCCGTGGCTCCCGGCTCCGGGCGAGGATACGACCTCCGGGATGTGGGCGCTGCGATTGCTGGCCTCGATCAGCCGGTAGGCGGACGCGCCGGCGATGGAGAGCCGCGGTGATGGGAACAGCCGCTTTCCCCGAGCAGTTCAGCGGGTGAGGGACACGGACTGGGCGCGGCGGAGGGGAACTGCCGTGGCGGTCGCCGTGCCATACGGGACGACGCCGGTTCCGCGCCTACGCTGGAAGCATGACTGCCGCTGCCGTGACCCTGTGCTTCCTGCTCCGCACCTCCCACGGGATGGAGCAGGTGCTCCTGGGGCTGAAAAAGACAGGCTTCGGCGTGGGCAAGGTGGTCGGGATTGGCGGGCACGTTGAACCGGGCGAAACCACGGCACAGGCCATCTGTCGGGAGGTGGACGAGGAATCCGGCATTACGGTGCTGGAGCCCGACCTGATTCCGGCGGGCACGGTGCGCTTCGTGTTTCCGGCCAGGCCCGAATGGGACATGGACACCACCGTCTACCTGTGCCGGCTCTTTGCCGGGGAGGCCGGGGAAAGCGATGAAATCGCCCCGCACTGGTACCCGGTGTCACAACTGCCGGAAGAGCTGATGTGGGCGGACGCCATCCACTGGCTGCCGGCGTTCCTGGCCGGGGAGCGGGCAGACTGGCGCATCGAGATGAACCCCGACAACCAGACCGTCGCCTCCAGCTCCCGCACCCCTGTGGACGACTAGTTGCCGCGTCGTCAGGGCTTGGCGACCGTCAACAGGAACGTTGAATCCTCCAGGGCCTTGACCGAGTGGCGCGTGTTGGGCACCACCAGATGGTCCCCGGTGCACCCTTCCCAGGAGACGTCCCCGGTGGCCAGGACCAGGCGGCCGCTGAGCACCTGGACCGTCGCCTCGCCGGGGTTGTCGTGTTCGTCCAGCATGGAGCCGGCCGTCAGGGCGATCACCGTCTGGCGCAGGACCCGTTCATGCCCGCCGTAGACGGTCCGGGCGCTGCGCCCGTTGGTGCCCGCCTTGGCGTTTCCCAGCAGTTCCCTGGCTAGTGCGGTCAATGACGATTTTTCCACGGTGCTCCTTCAACTGTGCGCGGTGTGGGCTAGGTCCCAATTACACTACCTGCAATCACCGGACAGTGCCGGTGTGCCCGACACCTCAACGTCCGCGTCAGCCCAGGTGGCGTTCGTCCACGCCGTTGTAGGCGCTCAGCGGGCGGATCAGCGCGTTGGCCGCGCGCTGTTCCATGATGTGCGCCGTCCATCCGGTGATGCGTGAGGCGATGAAGATGGGCGTGAACATGTCGGTGTCGAAGCCCATCAGGTGATAGGTGGGGCCGGCCGGGTAGTCCAGGTTGGGCTTGATGGCCTTGGCCTCCGCCATGGCCTGCTGCAGCCCGTCGTAGAGGCCCAGGATTTCCGGCCTGTCGAAGTGCGCAATCATTTTGTCCAGCGCGCCCTTCATGGTGGGCACGCGCGAATCGCCGTTCTTGTAGACGCGGTGGCCGAAGCCCATGACCTTTTTCTTCTGCGCCAGGGCGTTTTCCATCCACGCCTTGGCGCGTGCCGCGGCCTCCTCGCGAGACTCCTCCTTGCGGATGCCGATCTCGTCGAAGGTGTGCATGACGGCCTCGTTGGCGCCGCCGTGCAGCGGACCCTTCAGGGCGCCGATGGCGGCGGTGACGGCCGAATGCAGGTCCGAGAGCGTGGACGTCACCACCCGCGCCGTGAAGGTGGAGGCGTTGAAGGAGTGCTCGGCGTAGAGCACCATGGAGACGCGGAAGGCGTCAACCACCTCCGGGGCCGCCTCCTCGCCGAAGGTCATCCACAGGAAGTTGTGCGCGTAGTCCAAGTCCTCCCGCGGCTCCACCGCTGCCAAACCGCGACGGCGGCGTTGGTCGTAGGCGACGACGGCCGGGAACTGGGCGAACAGCTCCTTGGCCTTTTCCAGTTCCGCCGCGGGCGAGGAATCTTCGGCGAGCGCGTGGTTGGCGCCGAGGACGGAGACGGCCGTGCGGCCCACATCCATGGGATGGCAGTCCAGCGGCAGCAGGTCGATGGCGGCCCGCACGTTGGCATCCAGCGCCCGGTTGGCCCGTTCAAAGGCCTCGAACGCGGTCAGCTCCTCCTCGGTGGGCAGTTCGCCGTTCCACAGCAGCAGTGCCACTTCCTCAAAGGACTTGGCGGCGGCCAGCTCCTGCACCGGGTAGCCGCGGTAAAGCAGGGAGTTGGACTCCGGGTTGACCTTGGAAATGGCCGTGTAGTCGGCCACGACGCCGGCCAGGCCCTTACGTACGTCTTCGTCACTCACAGTGGGTGCTCCTTAGGGCCTAGAGATTCGCGTTGTTGGTGGTGATGTCCAGGCCGGGAACCTGAAAATTGAAGATGCCTGTATCAAACTGGTTATACGCCTCGTAGTCAACCAGTTCATAGAGCCGGGCGCGAGTGAGCATGTCCGGCACGGCGGCCTCCTGGGTGCCGTCGTCGGCAATGGCATCCAGCACCCGTTCGGCGGCCCCCATGGCACTGCGCAGCAGGGTCACCGGGTAGATGATCATGGCCACGCCGGCCGTGGCCAGCGCATCCCGGGTGAACAGTTCGCTCTTGCCAAACTCCGTCATGTTTGCCAGCACCGGCACGTTCACGGCCTTGCACACGGCCTCAAACTCGGCGACGCTTTTCATGGCCTCCGGGAAGATGGCGTCTGCGCCGGCGTCCACGAGTGCCTTGGCCCGGTTGATGGCCGCGTCCAGGCCCTCGACGGCACGCAGGTCGGTGCGGGCCATGATGAGGAAGTTGGGGTCGCGGCGGGCGTCGGCGGCGGCGGCAATGCGCTTGACCGCCGTGTCCAGGTCCACCATGTTCTTGCCGTCCAGGTGGCCACAGCGCTTGGGGTTGAACTGGTCCTCGATGTGGCAGCCGGCCAGGCCGGCGTTTTCCAGCTCCTGGATGGTGCGGGCCACGTTCATGGGCTCGCCAAAGCCGGTGTCCGCGTCGATCAGGCAGGGCAGGTCCGTCATGCGGGCGATCTGTCCGCCGCGCGTGGCCACCTCGCTCAGGGTGGTCATGCCGATGTCGGGCAGCCCCAGGTCGTTGGCGAGGACCGCGCCGGAGATGTAGACGCCGTCGAACTTCTTTTCCCCGATGAGGCGGGCCGAAAGCGGGTTGAAGGCCCCCGGGAACTGGCGGGCCGCGCCCGGGACCAGGATGGCGCGGAGGTCCCGGCGCTTCTCCTCGGCGGTTTTCTTCGAATACAGCATGTTAAAACAGTCCCTTGGGTGCGGCGGCGAGGTCGACGACGCCGGGCGCCGCGGTGATGTTGAGCTGGTCCAGTTCCCCGGCGGCAAGGTTGGGCAGGTTTTCCGCTGCCGCGATGAAGCGGTTGATCTCGGCTTCCTCGACGAGGCCGGCGGCGAGGGTCCGGAACTTGTTGATGTACTGCTCGCGGGCAAACGGGCGGGCGCCCAGCGGGTGCGCGTCTGCGACGGCGATGGAGTCGGTGATGACCGTGCCGTCGTTGAGCGTGATCTCCACGGTGCCGCCAAAGGCCTTTTCCGCGATGTCCAGGGAGTGGTAGCGGCGCGTCCACTCGGCGTCCTCCTCCGTGGTGACCTTGTGCCACAGCGCCACGGTGTCGGGGCGGCCGGCCCGCTCGGGGGAGTAGGAGTCCACGTGGTGCCAGGAGCCGTCCTGGAGGGCCACCGTGAAGATGTACGGGATGGAGTGGTCAAGGGTTTCCCGGGAAGCGGTGGGATCGTACTTCTGGGGGTCGTTGGCGCCGGAGCCGATCACATAGTGCGTGTGGTGGCTGGTCTTGATCAGCACCGACTTCACGTTGGCCGGGTCGGTGGCTTCCGGGTGTTCGCCGTGCAGCTTGCGGGCCAGGTCGATCCACGCCTGCGCCTGGTACTCGGCGGAGTGCTCTTTGGTGTACGTGTCCAGGATGGCGCGCTTGGCCTCGCCGTCGGCCGGCAGCGGCACCGTGTACTGGGCGTCCGGACCGTCCAGCATCCACGCGATGACGCCGTCTTCGCCCTCGTAGATCGGGACCGGGGAGGTCTGGCCGCGCATGGCGCGGTCCGCGGCCTCCACGGCCATCTTGCCGGCAAAGGCGGGGGCGTGTGCCTTCCAGGTGGAGATTTCGCCCTTGCGCGACTGGCGGGTGGCCGTGGTGGTGTGCAGCCCCTGGCCCACGGCCTGGAAGATGGTCTCCACTTCAAGGTTCAGGAGGGTGCCGATCCCGGCGGCGGCGGACGGGCCGAGGTGCGCCACATGGTCGATCTTGTGCTTGTGCAGGCAGATGGCCTTCACCAGGTCCACCTGGATCTCGTAGCCGGTGGCGATGGCGCGGATGAGGTCCGCGCCGGCGGCCCCGGTGTGCTGGGCGACGGCGAGGATCGGCGGGATGTTGTCGCCGGGGTGGGAGTACTCCGCGGCCAGGAAGGTGTCGTGGTAGTCGAGTTCGCGCACGGCCACGCCGTTGGCCCAGGCGGCCCATTCGGGGGAGACCCGCTCCTTGATGCCGAAGACGTTGGCGCCGGAACCGCCCGTGGACGGGGCATGGGACAGGGCCTGGGCGCGGGCTGCGACGATGGGCCCGCGGTTCAGGGAGGCGATGGCCACGGAGGCGTTGTCGATCACGCGGTTGATGATCATGTCCGTCACCTCGGGGGTGACGGCCACGGGATCGGCGGCCACCTTGGCGATCTTGTAGGCGAGCTGGTCCTCGCGGGGCAGGTTCTCTTCGCTCTTGTAGACACGGACGGTGTGCTGGGCAACCATGGGGATTCCTTTTCGGGGGAAGGGGACAGGTGAATGCAGGCGTTAGGGTGTTGCGCCGCCCTGAAGCAGGTGGCGGAGGCTCTTGTCGAGGTGGACGGTGGTGGCGGCGCTGGCGACGGCGGCGTTGCCGTTGGCTATGGCAAGGGCAATGTCGGCGTGTTCCCGGGCGGCGTCGCGCAGCCTGGAGGGGTTGTCCTTGGAGAGCCGGCGCACGCGCACCAGGTGCACGCGCAGGCTTTTCAGGGCCTGGGCCAGATAGTGGTTGCCGGCGGCGGCGTCGATCGCGGTGTCCAACTCGCCGGCCAGCCGGTAGTAGCTGTGCCGCGTGGGGTCGTGGTCGCTGATGAGGCGGCCGGCGTCGGCGAGCTGGCGGTGCAGTTCAAGGAACACCTCCCGGTCCCGGTTCCGCGCGGCCAGTTCCGCGGCGCGGCACTCCAGGGCCGAGCGCAGTTCAAAAAGCTCCTCGACGTGGTCCAGGGAGATGCCGCTGACCACGGTGCCGCGGCCGCTCTGGGGTTCGGCCAGGCCCTCGGCCGTCAGCCGGGCGAGGGCTTCCCGGACGGGGGTGCGTGAGACGCCCAGGCGTGCGGACAGCTCCACTTCGGCCAGGACCGTGCCCGGTGGCAGCCGCCAATCGACGATGTCGCCGCGCAGCGTGGCATATGCCTTCTCGCTTGCCCGCATGAACCGCTCCGTCCGCCCGCCGCCCTGATCCGGCTGCTGTTGCTGCCGCTCTCCTTAGTGTATACATAGAAGCAAAAATTGGGTAGCGATCCGCAAGAAATTCCAACAAAGCAGGAATTGTGTATACAAAATCCTTGCCTCTATCCACCGCCACCCGCTAGCATGACAGGCATCACATCAACGCGGATGGAGGACGCCATGTCCCGGAACGGCCGTAAGTACACCGACGAATACCGGCGCAGCCTGCAGGACCCGGAGGGGTTTTGGCTCGACGCGGCACGGGCCCTGGACTGGGATGTCGAACCCACGCGGGCCTACAGCGGGGCGGACGCCCCGATCAGCCGCTGGTTCCCGGACGGCGAGCTCAACACCTCCTTCAACGCCGTGGACAGGCACGTGGCGGCCGGCCGGGGAGACCAGGTGGCCCTCATCCACGATTCGGCCATGCTGGGGCGCGTGACCTCCTACACCTACAGCGAGCTGGCGGCCGCCGTGGCCGCCTTCGCCGGGGTGCTCCGCGCCCAGGGGGTGGGCAGGGGAGACCGCGTGGTCATCTACCTGCCCATGATTCCCGAGGCGGCCATCGCCATGCTGGCCGCGGCCCGTCTGGGCGCGGTCCACTCGGTGGTGTTCGGCGGATTTGCGGCCAACGAGCTGGCCGTGCGCATCAGGGACGCCGCGCCGAAGGTGGTGGTGACCACCTCGGGCGGCCTGGAACCGAACCGCCACGTGGAATACCTGCCCACCGTCCATGAGGCCCTGGCCACGGCGGGCGCACCGGAGCTGCCCGTCATCGTCAAGCACCGCGACGGCTTTGCCACGGACCCGGGCGACCTGGACTGGAACCAGGTGGACTGGGACGCCGCGCTGGCATCGGCCCGGCCGGCGGCGCCCGTCCCCGTGAAGGCCACCGACCCGCTGTACATCCTGTACACCTCCGGGACCACGGGGACGCCCAAGGGGGTGGTCCGCGACAACGGGGGGCACGCCGTCGCACTTCTGTGGACCATGGCGAACCTCTACGACATCCACGCCGGCGACGTGTGGTGGACGGCGTCGGACGTGGGCTGGGTGGTGGGGCATTCCTACATTGTGTACGGGCCGCTGCTGGCCGGCGCCACGACGCTCATGTACGAGGGCAAGCCCGTGGGCACCCCCGACGCCGGGGCGTTCTGGCGTGTCATTTCCCAGCACGGGGTCAAGGCCCTGTTCACCGCGCCCACCGCCCTCCGCGCCATCCGCAAGATGGACCCGGAGGCAGCCTTGCTGGGGAAGTACGACGTCGGGCACCTCCAGACGCTGTTCACCGCCGGGGAGCGCCTGGACACCGACACCTACCACTGGGCCACCAAGGTGCTAGGGGTGCCCGTGGTGGACCACTGGTGGCAGACCGAGACCGGCTGGGGGATCGTGGGCAACCCGCGCGGGCTCCAGCCGCTGCCGATCAAGGCGGGCTCGCCCACGCTGCCCATGCCCGGCTACGACCTGCGCGTCGTGGACGGCCTGGGGGAGCCCGTGGCCGCGGGGCACGAAGGCAACATCGTGCTGCGGCTGCCGCTGCCGCCGGGCACGCTGACCACCCTGTGGGGCGACGACCAGCGCTACGTGGACTCCTACCTCAGCGCGTTTGAGGGCTGCTACGCCACCGGCGACTCCGGCTACGTGGATGAGGACGGCTACGTGTTTGTCATGGGCCGCACCGACGACGTCATCAACGTGGCCGGGCACCGCCTCTCCACCGGCGCCATTGAACAGGTGGTGGGCAAGCACCCGGCCGTGGCCGAATGCGCGGTGATCGGGGTGGCGGACGCCCTCAAGGGGCAGAAGGCCGTGGGCTTCGTGGTGCTCAAGAGCGGGGTGTCGATCGAGCCCGACTCGCTGCAGGCGGAGCTTGTGGCCCTGGTGCGCCGGGAGATTGGGCCGGTGGCCGACTTCAAGAACGCCACCATCGTGGACGCGCTCCCCAAGACCCGCTCCGGGAAGATCCTGCGCAAGACCATGCGCCAGATTGCCGACGGGGACGCCTATACCGTGCCCTCCACCATCGAGGACCCGGCCGTCATCGACGCGCTGGTCCCGATCCTTGCCCCCGTTGAGGTTGGAGATGACCACCGCTCGGGCCGTTGAGGTTGGAGATGACCACCGCTCCAGGACCGCCCCTTGACGCCCCGGCGCGCCAGAGTAGGGTGCATATCAAGGCCACCGCGGCGATGGTGCCGGCGGCCGGCGACACTGCGATGCCCGCCGCACCCGCGGCAGGGCCCGGCGAAGGGGACATTCCATGGCGTACGACGCGAGCCGCTTCAAGGACTACTTCGAACACGATTTCACCTACAACGCCGGCTTCCGCCGCAATGTGGGCAGGTTCGGCGGCCGGGTGGCCATCGTGGACCCCGTGGCGGGCCGCGACTGGACCTACGCCGAGCTTGACGCGGACGTCGACAAGGTCGCGGCCGCGCTCGCGGGCCTGGGCGTGGGGGAGGGCAGCCACGTGGCATACCAGCTGTTCAATTCTGTTGAATTCGCCTGGCTCTACCTGGCCACCCAGCGCCTCGGCGCCGTCGGCATACCCCTGAACTACCGTCTGTCCTCCGGCGAGACCGCGCTCATCCTGCGCGACAGCGATCCCTCGGTCTTCATCGTCGACGCCGCCGTGGCGGGCGCGGCGCTCGCCGGGGTGGAAGCGGCAGGCTCATCCGCCGTCGTGCTGTCCGTGGGGAAGACGGACGACGCCGGACTCCCGGACCGGGTGCGTGACTTCGCCGACGTCGTGGCAGCCGCACCGGAAACCCCGCCGCGGCGGCGCGGCCCGGCCTCGACGTATGAGGAAACGACCCGGCTGTACACCTCCGGGACCACCGGCCTGCCCAAAGGGGTCTCGCTGCCTTCGATCGTGGAGGTCATGAGCGCCCACGACGTCATCATGCACTTCCCGCTCACCCCGCAGGACAGGACGCTGAACATGACGCCCTGGTTCCACCGCGGCGGGCTGTACTCCGGCGGGCCGAACCCGCTGTTCTACGTGGGCGGCTCGGTGGTGCCGATGCGCGCCTTCGACCCAGCCACCGTGCTCGACTGGGTGGGCAAATACGGCCTGACGTTCCTGATCGGGGCGCCGGTCTCGCTGGGCATGCTCGCCGACGAGCAGGAAAGGAACCCCCGGGACCTGTCCGGGCTGCGCGGCATCGTCACGATGGGGGCGCCGCTGACCAAGGCCGCCGTGCTGCGTTACCAGGACCTGCTCACCCCGCGAATCTTCAACGGCTACGGCACCACCGAGGCATTCTGGAACACGTTCCTGCGCCCGGAGGACCTTCCCGAACATGCGGGCACGGCCGGCCGCGCCTGCACCGACGACGACGTCGCAATCGTCAGGATCTTCCCGGACCGGCGCGCCGAACCGCACGAACTGGCGGCCCGGGACAACACCGAGCAGGGCGAGATCATCATGCGCACGCCCAAGTCCGGCTTCAACTACGCCAACCTGCCTGAGGTCAACGAAGAAAAGTTCGTGCACAACTGGCTCTACTCCGGCGACCTGGGCACGTGGGACGACGACGGGTTCATCACCATTGTGGGACGCAAGGACGACATGATCATTTCCGGCGGCGAAAACATCCACCCCGTCCAGGTGGAGGAGGTGCTCGGCTCCCACCCGGGGGTGCAGGACAGCGTGGTGGTGGGGCTGCCCGACGACCACTGGGGCGCCAAGGTCGTGGCGTACGTGGTCCGCCGCGACGCGCCGGCTGCGGCGGACGGCGTGCCCGCGGGGGGCGGCGCCGTCACCGCCGACGAGCTGGACCGGCACTGCCTGGCCAGCCCGGCGCTGTCCGACTTCAAACGGCCCCGCGCGTATGCCTTCGTTGACTCCGTTCCCGTGACGGCCACCGGGAAGAAGATCCACTACCGGCTTGCCGAACAGGCCGTGGGCGACCGCGCGGCCGGGCTGTTCGTGGAACCCGCGGCACGAAACGGCGGCCGCGGGGAGCAGCGGTGAAGGTCCGCGAGGCCTCGGAACGGGTGGTTGTCACGGGCATCGGCGCGCTCACCCCGCTGGGCAACACGGCGCCGGCCACCTGGGAGGCGCTGCTTGCCGGGCGCAGCGGCGTCCGCACCATCACCGCCTTTGACGCCACGGGGTTCACCACCAGCATCGCGGCGGAAGTCAAGGGCTTCGACCCATCCGCGCTGTTGCCGGTCAAGCGGCTCAACCGGTCCTCGCGCTGCACCCAGCTGGCCATCGCCGCCGCCCGCGAGGCCCTGGCGGACGCCGGGCTCGGGCCCACGCTGGAAGGGATGGAGGCCGCCGTCGTCATTAACAGCGCGGTATCCGGCTTCCCGGAGATCGAGGAGGCCGTGCACGTGCTGGGCGCGCGCGGGGCCCGGTACGTCAGCCCCAGCTTTGTGGCGTCGTCGCTGACCAACATGGCCGCGTGCGAGGTGGCGATCGATCTCGGCGTGCACGGCTGGGTCAACGCCAGCGCGCTGGCCTGCGCCAGCGGCACGCATGCGCTGCTGGAGGCCCGGCGGCTGCTGCTGGACGGCGACGCGGACGTGGTGGTGGCCGGCGGGGCCGACGCCGCCATCACCCCCGTCATGTTCGCCGGCCTCACCGCCATGCGCGGACTGTCCACCAGCAATGACTGCCCGCAGTGCGCGTCGCGCCCGTTCGACGCAGGCCGCAACGGTTTTGTGTTTGGCGAAGGGGCCGTCGTGTTCACCCTGGAACGCCTCTCCGACGCCCGCGCCCGCGGCGCCCGGGCGTACGCGGAAGTCGCCGGGGGTGCGATGACGGCCGACGCCTTCCACATCGTGGCCCCCGAGCCGGGCGGGACCTACGCTGCCCGGGCCATCACGAAGGCGCTGGACAAGGCGCGGCTGGACCCGTCCGACGTCGAACTGGTCTGCGCCCACGGCACGTCCACGAAGGCCAACGACAAAACGGAAACCGCCGCCATCCACCAGGCCTTTGGCGCGCAGGCCGCCGCGCTCGCGGTCACGGCGCCCAAGTCCATGACAGGGCACCTGATCGGGGCGGCAGGCGCGCTCGGTGCGCTGGTCTGCGTCCGCGCCATCGCCGATGCCGCGGTGCCGCCCACCATCAATTACACGGACGCGGACCCGGAATGCGATCTCGACTATGTGCCGAACGAGGCCCGCGCCATGTCGGTCCGGCACGCTGTGACCAACGCGTTCGGCTTTGGCGGTCAAAACTGCGTGGTGGCCTTCTCCGCCGTCTGACCGCCCCCGCCGCTGAGGTTCGAGATAACGACGCCTCAGTGGAGTGGGCCAGCCCAGCCGCGGGCGTGAAGGGCCCGGCGCACCAGCGCGATGGCGGCTTTTCCCTCATTGTCATCCAGCATGTCCTTGGTGATTCTTAGTTGCGTCCAGCCTAGCGAGGCCATCAGGCGGTTGCGGGCGTCATCGGTGGCCTGCTGTTTCACTCCCAGATGGTGCTCGCCGTCGTATTCAAGGGCCGTCTTCCATTCCGGCAGCGCCAAGTCCGGCCACGAGACGTGATTTCCGGCAGCATCCTTAACAACGTGGTTAAGTACGAGGGGAGGGATGCCTGCACGCTCCAGTGCGAGGCGAAGTCTCGTTTCCGGGGGCGAATCGGCGCCTGACCTGATCAGGTCGGCGGCTTCGCGGGCCTTGACGATTCCCCTTCGCCGGAACTCGAGTTTGACCGTTTGCCGCAGCGTGACGAGCTCTACAAGGGCCGCTCGTTTGGGACCGAAGATCCGGTCATGTTCGCAGACGAGGAAATCGCCGGCGGCGACGAGATCATCGAGTTCGAGCATTCCGGCCAAATCCAGCCACGTCCGCAGTGGCGACGTCACATCCGTCCCCCGATGCCGGGCCACTTCGCCCGGCTTGAACCTCGTGTGATGTCCCGTGACGCCCGCCCGCCACGGTGGATCGCTCGAGGCGGCCTTGGAAATGTGGATGTCAAAGCTGCCCGCCAACCAAGGCGGAAGCGGGATTCCCCACAGAAGCGCAGCAGTGCTATGGCTTGCGATTCCACCCGGCGTCAGCGCCAAAAGCGGGCGGACGCGATCAGCCAAGTCCTGCTGGACTCCCCACGGCACGCGGATGCCGCGGCTGGGCGTATGCAGGTCACGGCCCGCCGCGCGCCGTCGGCTAAGACCGCACTCGTCGGACTCTCCCAAGGTGAACGATCGTCCACGCAACCATTCAGGCAGGGGCTGGGCGTTGGTCATGGCTCCAGTCTGGCCCGAATTCCGTTTCGTTTTTTAAGTTATCCACAGCCCGCAGTTGAACCCGAAGAAGTCAAGATTACTACCCCGCAGTGGGGGAGGTGGTGATCTCGAACTTCAACGGTGGGGGAGGTGGTGATCTCGAACTTCAACGGTGGGGGAGGTGGTGATCTCGAACTTCAACGGTGGGGGAGGTGGTGATCTCGAACTTCAACGGTGGGGGAGGTGGCGATCTCGAACTTCAACGGGCGCGGAGCCAGCTGTATTCCAGTTCCGGCCGGCCGGGCGATCCGTGGCGCGGTGCCTTCGCCGCGGAGCCGGTTTCCACCAAGTGGTCTAGGTAGCGGCGGGCCGTGACGCGGGACATCGCCAGCCCGGCGGCAACTTCGGTGGCGGAGGCGGCACGGCCTTGGATCCGCAGCCAGTCGGCCACGGCCCTGAGCGTTTCGGGCAGCATCCCCTTGGGCAGCTGGAGCCTCCCTCGCGGCCGCAACGTGGACAGGGCGCTGTCAATCGCATCCTGGCTGGTGTGCGTCCGGTCCGCCAGGGCGTAGTGGTAGCCGCGGTAGCTCTCCATTTTCTCCCGGAACGCCGCAAACGTGAACGGCTTGATCAGGTAGGCCGTGATGCCCAGGGCGATGGCCGAGCGCACCACGTGGATTTCCTGCACGGCCGTGATGGCCACGACGTCCGGCACCAGCCCGAGTCCGTGGACGCGCCGCAGCAGGTCCAGGCCGTGCCCGTCGGTCAAGTTCATGTCCAGCAGCATCAGCTCGATGGGCCGGGTTGCGGGATCGTTCAGGACGGCCAGCGCGGCGCCCATTCCGCCCGCGGTCGCGGCCACCTCGAAGCCCTCAAGGCGCCGCACATACTCGGCATGGGCGGCGAGCGCGACGGGTTCATCGTCCACCACCAGCACCCGGATGGGTGGGGATCCGATCATGTTTTTTCCTTGGTCTCGGCGGCGGTGTCAGTGGTGGTCAGGGGCACGACGGCGGTCATGACGGCGCCGCCGTCGTTGTCGGCCGTGAGCGTGCCCCCCAGGGCGGCGGTGGCGCGGCGGATCAAGGCTATCCCGTAGCCGCGGCCGCCGGGGGCCACGGACGTTTTTTCGGTGGTGCCGATCCTGCCCAGCAGGTCCAGGTCGGTGGTGGGCAGGCCGGGGCCGTTGTCCGCCACGGTGATGGTGAGCGTGCCGTCGGCCACCAGCAGGTCGGCCCAGACGGTCGCGTCCCCGGAGTGGCCGGCCGCCGCGTCGATGGCGTTGTCCACCAGGTTGCCCAGCAGTGTCACGAGTTCCCGTGCGTCAAGCCGGCCGGGCGGGAGGGTGCCGGAGCCGCTGAGTTCCAGCTTCACGCCGCGCTCGTCCGCCTGCGCGCCCTTGCCCACCAGCAGCGCTGCCAGGAACGGCTCGTCCAGGGTGCCCACAAACTCGCCGCCCAGCCGGACCGTGTCGGAGAGGTCCGCCGTGGCAAAGTCCAGGGCTTCCCGGGCCCGGTCCAGCTCGATCAGGGAAATGATGGCATGGAGTCGGTTCGCGTGCTCGTGTGTTTGGGACCGCAGTGCCTCGACGAGGGTCTGGGTGCTGCTGAGGCTGCCTGCCAGCGCGGTCAGCTCGGTGTGGTCCCGCAGCGTTGCCACCGTGCCGGCTGCGGCATTGCTGCCCGGGGCCCGGGCCGGGCGTTGGCTGACCACCAGGAGACGGTCGCCGGCGAGGTGGACCTCGTCGGTGGCGGTGCGCCCGCTGCGCAGCAGCTCCTTTAACGATTCGGGGAGTGCCAGCGACTCCAGCCGCGGAGCGGCGGGCGTCGCCCGACCGGACGCCGGACGGCGGCCCGCGCGCCCGGGCCGGACACCTGGCGTCGAACGTCCGGACGGACCTCCATCAGACCTTTCGGCCGGACCTTCAGCCGACCTTGCGGCCGGATTCCCCGCGGGGGCGTCCATGCCCAGCAGCAGGGCGGCGTGGTCGTTGTAGAGGACCATGGAGCCGCGCGTGTCCACCAGGACCAGTCCCTCCCGCACGGAGTGGAGCACGGATTCATAGTAGGCAAACAGCTGCGCCAGCTCCTCCGGGCCCCAGCCGAGCGTCACCCGCTTGAGGTAGCGGCCCAGGAGCCAGGAGGCCAGCGAACCGGCCAACAGGAGCGCCGCCGCCAGCCCCAGCACATCCGGGAGCCGTGCCGCCACCAGCACCTCGACGTTGCTGACCGTCACGCCGGCGGCCACCATGCCCACGACCGCGCCGGCCGTGTCCTTGATGGGCACGATGACGCGGACGGAGGGGCCCAGCGTTCCCGCCGTGGTCTCAAAATACGTGTGTCCGGCCTGCGCCTGCGCGATGGACCCCACGTACGGCTTCCCGATTTCCGCCGGGTTGGGGTGGGTCCAGCGGATGCCCTGCGGGTCCATGACGGTGATGAAGTCCACGCCGGCGTCATGCATGACCGCGACGGCGTAGGGCTGCAGCGCCGCAGACGGGTTGGGTCCCTCCGCGGCCGAAAGCACCATGGGGGAGTCGGCCAGCGCCGTGGCGACGGACAGCATGCGCTGGCGGGTCTGCTCATAGGTGCGGGAGCCGGCGTCGGACACCATCACGGCGGACACGCCGGCGGTCAGCAGCAGCACAAAGAGCAGGTTGGCGGTGAACAGCCTCCCGGCAATGCTCCAGCCACGCCAGAAGCGCGAAGACATGGGCAAACCTTTCGTGCGACCAATATGAACGCAACGGTGAGATTAGTCACTTCAGCGGGCACTGTTGTGTGAGGCGGATCGCACGCCACACCTACCAATGCTAATCACCGAAGATCACAAGGAGTGACATGAGCTCTCAACGCGGAGGGACAGCCACGATGGCAAAGCCCGCACGGCGCAAAATGGACAAGACCCACTGGCTCTACGTCGCTGTCATCGCGGCCGTGGTCCTCGGTGCGGCAATTGGGCTCCTGGCCCCAGGCGTCGGCAAGTCGCTTGCCCCGCTGGGCACCATGTTCATCGCCCTGATCAAGATGGTCATCGCGCCCATCATCTTCTGCACCATCGTGCTGGGCGTAGGCTCCATCGCCAAGGCGGCCACCGTCGGCAAGGTGGGCGGGCTGGCCCTGGTGTACTTCATGGTGATGTCCACCGTGGCGCTCGCGATCGGCCTGGTGGTCGGCAACATCGTCCACCCCGGCGCCGGCCTGCACCTGCAGCCGTACAAGACGGCCGCCGCATCCGCGGACAACGCCACGGTGAAGTTCCTGCTGGACTTGATCCCCGGCGACATCCCCGTGCTGCCCACCTTGGTCCTGGCGCTGCTGGTCGGCTTTGCGCTCCAGTCCCTCGGCAAGGCCGGCGAGCCCGTGCTCAACGCGGTGAAGAACATCCAAAAGGTGGTCTTCAAGCTCATGATGATGATCATGTGGGTGGCCCCGGT
Source organism: Arthrobacter dokdonellae (assembly GCF_003268655.1). NCBI lineage: Bacteria > Bacillati > Actinomycetota > Actinomycetes > Micrococcales > Micrococcaceae > Arthrobacter > Arthrobacter dokdonensis. Next base: position 2,001,957 of record NZ_CP029642.1, read on the forward strand.
CGGCGCGTTCGGTGCCATCGCCGCCGTGGTCGGCGCCACCGGCTGGGCCGCCATCGGCTCCATGGCGATCCTCATGGGTGCGTTCTACCTGACCTGCGCCCTGTTCATCGTGGTCATCCTCGGCTCCATCCTGCGTCTGGTCACCGGGCTGAACATCTTCGCCCTGATGCGCTACCTGGCCCGCGAATACCTGCTGATCTTCGCCACCTCCTCCTCCGAATCCGCCCTGCCGCGCCTCATCGCCAAGATGGAGCACGTGGGCGTCTCCAAGCCCGTGGTCGGCATCACCGTCCCCACCGGCTACTCCTTCAACCTTGACGGCACCGCCATCTACTTGACCATGAGCTCGCTGTTCATCTCCACCGCCATGGGAATGCCCATGAACCTCGGCGAGCAGATCGGCCTGCTGGTGTTCATGGTGATCGCCTCCAAGGGCGCCGCCGGAGTCACGGGCGCCGGCCTGGCCACGCTCGCCGCGGGACTTCAGGCGCACAAGCCTGTCCTGCTCGACGGCATGGGCGTGATTGTGGGCATCGACAAGTTCATGTCCGAGTGCCGCGCCCTCACCAACTTCACCGGCAATGCTGTTGCCGCCCTGCTGGTGGGCAAGTGGACGCACGAGCTGGACCTCGACCAGGCCCGCGAAGTGCTCTCCGGCCGCAGCCCCTTCGACGAGCTGTCCCTGGAGCCGGACGGCCATGCCTCGGAACCTGACGCCGCGGCGCTGCCTTCGCGCGACGACGAGCGCGTGCCCGTCTCGGTCTAAGGAGTCCTGGGTCAAAGTTCACGCGTCAAAGCGGGCGGCTTCCTCCTTGAGGGGGCCGCCCGCTTTTGTTTTGCCGCCGGTTCGTTGATGTACGACGCCGGGACCTGGCCTGCGCCGTCCGGCCCCCTTCGCATGCGCCCGGTTCATGCCGGACCTGGCGCACCGCCCGGTCGCCGCACATCTGTGCCGACTGTCCGGCACCGGGTTGTGCCGCGGCCCGGGTGAAGGGTCCGGCTACTTGGCCACAGGGGCCGGCGGCAGGCCGAATATGCCGCCCGACTTCGCCGACTTTGGCTTGCGCACGCGGGTACCCCACGCGTAGGCGAGCAGTGTCAGCCCCAGCTGCGCGGGGAACGCAATGACGGGAACGCCGCCGGAGATCAGGCAGATCAGCACCGGCAGCAGCGAAATCAGCGTCAGGTCCGGGCCCACCAGCAGAGCCCGCACCGCGCCGGTGGGAATGGGGCCGGACGCCGTGGCGACGGCCGGCATGTTCCAGTCCGGGGCCGGGCGGAACGCGGCGCGAAGGGTGGCCGCGCCCAGCCCGGGCCCGGCCAGCACGGCCAGCACCAGCAGGGACGGTGAGCCGACCCCCAGCGCGAGCAGCAGCCCAAAGCACACCAGCGCCCACACCGCCATGCCGACGGCCGGCAGCACGTAGTGGACGCGGCGGACTATCCGGGCGGGCAGCGGCATGAGCATGTCCACGGCCGGGTTGCCGTTGGCAAACCGGGCCGTGGCCCCCAGCGACGTGGCCGCGAAGTGGGCGCAGAAGTACAGCACCACGGCAATCAGGACGGAGTTGCCCAGGAACTGCACCGCGGCCAGGCTGGCCGGAATGGCTGCCAGCACCAGGACGCGAAGCAGCGACATGGGGGACCGCAACGCCATGGTGGCATGGGTGCTCAGGAGCGTCTTGACGCTTCGCGAAAACACCGTGCCGCCGTGGAAGACGAGCGGCAGCCGCACCTTGGACTTTCCCGAGGTGCGGCCACCGCCCAGGGAGCGCGAAAGTTCCGAGGCGTCCATGGACATCAGGGAGCCGGCGACGTAGGCGCCCGCCGCGGCACCCTCCTTCAGCTTCGCCGTCGTGATCCGCTCAAGGTTCCAGTAGACGGCGGCCAGCAACACCACGGCAATGACCACCAACACCAGCGGCCACAGGGCGCCGCCGGCGACCAAAAGCGGCCAGCTCGTGGGCAGGTATTCGAGCCAGGCCGTTTGCGCGCCCGTGATTGCCCCGGCCCCGGCCGTGTTGTTATAAAGCGCTGTGGCGACAAGCGTCAGCGGGGCCACCAGTGTCACGACCCCGGTCAGCACCTTTAGCCAGGACCCGGAGTTGGTGATTTGGCACCACGCCGCGATCCCGTAGAGCAGCCAGCCGAGCCCGACCCCGCACAGCACGGAAAGGGCAATGCGGCCCGGCGACGGCGAGGAGGACATGCCCAGCGCCACCGGCACCATCACGACGACGCCCGCAGCCGCGGGCCAGATCAGGGACTTCAGGAAGCCGGGCTGGATGAAGCCGCGGCGCCTGACCGGCAGTCCCAGCCACCACGCCGTCTGCGGCAGCGTCATGGTGATGGGACCCACGGTCATCTCAACGGACAGCAGGGCCGCGGCGAGCGTGAGCAGCACGGTGGCGCTGGCCTGGAGCAGGGTCACCGAGTGGAACCCCGGCGCGATCACCGTGGCGGTCAGCGCCGATTCATGCCCCACGCCGAGGCTGTTGCGCAGGCCCACGATGATGGCGCCCGCCATGGTGAGCAGGGTCAGCCCGCCCAGCACGAAGGTGTAGGCCTCCGAGACAAGCTCCATGACGCCGCCCTCTGTGCGGCTGAGGCCGGCCCGGAACGTGTATTGCCTGATTTCCCGGGCGCTGAACCGGTCGCTGGTTTCCATGGACATGGCGCTAGTCAACGTGGGGGTTCTCGGAGGAGATGGCCACCGCGGCCTGGGACGGCGTCATGGCGTGGATGGTGTCCGCGATGAACAGGGCCTTGGTGGCCACGGTGGAAAGGAAGTCGGGGTCGTGGGTGACCACCAGCAGTGCCAGGCCGTTGTCCACCTCGGCCCGCAGGCGTTCGGCGAGCCGGTGCCGCATGCCGGTGTCGAGCCGTTGTTCCGGCTCGTCCAGGACCAGCAGCGAGCGGGGCCGGACAAATGCGGAGGCCAGGAGCATGCGGCGGCGCTGCCCGGACGAAAGGTTGTAGGGCCGGGACTTGGCCAGCCGGCCGAGCCCGAAGAAGTCCAGTTCGGCGGCGATCACGTCCTCGACGTCGTGCACGCCATGCCCGGCCGAGACGATGGCCAGGTGTTCCTCCACCGTCAGCGCGGGGAAGAAGGCGTCGTCGTCGAACACCACGGCAACTTCGCGCCGGAAATCCAGGGTCCTGTCATCCACCGTGGCGCCGTTGATCAGCGCGGTGCCGGAGACCGCCTCAAGCTGGCCGACCACCGTTTTCACCACCGTGGACTTGCCGGCGCCGTTGGGCCCCACCAGGGCCAGGGCCTGTCCGGCGTGGAGGCTGAAGCTGACCACGCCGCAGACTGCGGTGGTGCCGTAGCCTGCCTGCAGCTTTTCGGCCCGGACCACGTCCTTGCGTCGTTCGGAACTTTTCGAGGAAGGTTTTTTAGCGTTGCTCATCAATTCGAAGTATAGGCTCGCCGCTGAACATTCAGCCTCAACTTGAGGGTCAAGGCTCAAAAGGCAAAGCACGCAAATGTCCAAAACTTGCCCCGCCCACCCGGTAACGTAGTGGGTGGCAGCGGGAAGCCACCAGTGAATCAAGTTGGTTGTGAATCAACTTGGAAGTGAATCAGCAAAGCGGCGAAAGTGTGGACTGACAGGTGAGCAACGAGCAGGGTGCAACGGCACTTGCGGGCGAAGACGTTTTGGGACCCACCGGACGGCCCGTGACCGATTTCCCCGAGCCTCCCGTCCTCACGTCCCACGGCCCAGCCCGCGTCATCGCCATGGTGAACCAAAAAGGCGGGGTGGGCAAGACGACGTCGACCATCAACCTCGGTGCCGCCCTGGCCGAGGCTGGTCGCCGGGTCCTGCTGGTGGACTTTGACCCGCAGGGCGCGCTGTCCGCGGGACTCGGGACGAACCCGCATGAGCTGGACATCACCGTGTACAACGTGCTGATGGACCGCAAGGTGGACATCCGCGACGCCATCCTGAAGACCGAGATCGAGAACATCGACATCCTCCCGGCCAACATCGACCTCTCCGCGGCGGAGGTCCAGCTGGTCAACGAGGTGGCGCGCGAACAGGTCCTGGCCAGCGCCCTGCGCAAGGTCGAGGACGACTACGACGTGGTCCTGATCGACTGCCAGCCTTCCCTGGGCCTGCTGACCGTCAACGCGCTCACCGCCGCGCACGGCGTCATCATCCCGCTGATCTGCGAATTCTTTGCCCTGCGGGCCGTTGCCCTGCTGGTTGAAACCATCGACAAGGTCACCGACCGGCTGAATCCGCGGCTGCAGGTCGACGGCGTCCTGGCCACCATGTACGACGCCCGCACCCTGCACGGCCGCGAAGTCCTGGCCCGCCTGGTGGAGGCCTTTGGCGACAAGGTCTTCGAGACCGTCATCAAGCGCACCATCAAGTTCGCCGACGCGTCCGTGGCCGCCGAACCCATCACGTCCTTCGCGAGCAACCACCAGGGCGCCGACTCCTACCGCCGCCTGGCCAAAGAGCTGATCGCCCGTGGCGGCGCACCCTAAACTGGACAGCAAAACCCTGGACCGCCGGGATGGCGCCGCGGGGATCCCGGCTGACGTGGACGGCGCTGCCGCACAGAGGCCGCAGGAGGGACCTCCGCCAGGCAAGGCACGCTTCCAGGTTCGGCTGGAGAATTTCACCGGCCCCTTCGACCTGCTGCTGGGACTGATTTCCAAACATGAGCTGGACATCACGGATGTGGCGATCGCCACTGTCACGGACGAGTTCATCGCCTACCTCAAGGCGCTGCAGGTGCCGGGCGGGGAATGGGCGCTGGACGAGGCGAGCGAATTCCTGGTCCTCGCCGCCACCCTCCTGGACCTGAAGGCCGCCCGGCTGCTGCCCGCCGGCGAGGTGGAGAACGACGACGACCTGGCCCTTTTGGAGGCCCGTGACCTCCTGTTCGCCAGGCTTTTGCAATACAAGGCCTTCAAGGAGGTCGCCTTCCTGCTGGGCGCCGAGCTGGACCGCGAGGCCATGCGATACCCGCGGATGGCCGGCCTGGAACCGCACTTTGCCGCGCTTTTGCCGGAACTGGTCTGGCGCCACCCCCCGGAGCAGTTCGCCGAACTCGCCGCCAGGGCCATGGAGCCCAGGGAGGCCGCACCCACGGAAGTGGGGTTGGCCCACCTGCACATTGCCCCGGTCAGCGTCCGTGAACAGGCCGCGATCATCACCTCCATGCTGACCGAGGGCATGCCGGGCCCCGATGATCCCGCCGGCGACGGGTGGACCGGGCGTCCCCTCTCCTTTCGTGCCCTGAGCGCCGACGCTGAAAACAATATGGTGGTCATTGCCCGGTTCCTGGCCCTGCTGGAGCTTTTTCGCGACGCCGTCATTTCCTTCGACCAGGCCAGCCCGCTGGGGGAGCTGCTGGTGCACTGGAGCGCAGGCGCCCGGCGCAGCCTGCTGACGGACAGCGATTTTGATGACGAAGACGGCCGCGAGCATGCGGCCCAGAACGCAGACAACCACAGTGACCACGACGCCGGCCACGACGTCCACGACGGCCGGCACCAAGGGGCGCACCATGAGCACTGAAGACCTGCGGCCCGGGACCGCGGCGGACGGAAATCCGGCGGGGGAATCGGGCCCCGCCGAGGCGGCGGCCGGTCCCGCCGAGTACACACCCGGCCCCGGCGGTGCCCGCGGGGCACTCGAGGCAGTGCTGATGGTGGTGGACGAGCCCGTAGCGGAGGAACAGCTGGCCGCCGTGGTGGGCCTGCCCACGGCCCAGGTACGTGAGCTGCTGCACGAACTGGCGCGGGAGTATGACGGCTATACTAGGGATGGTGGCACCCTACCGGTGCGCGGCTTTGAACTGCGGCAACTTGCCGGGGGATGGCGTGTTTATTCACGGGCCGCATATTCCGGGATCGTGTCACAGTTTGTTGTGGACGGCCAAACGGCCCGGCTCACGCAGGCGGCCTTGGAGACCTTGGCGGTGATCGCTTACCGCCAGCCGGTCTCGCGGGCCCGCGTTTCCGCCATCCGTGGCGTGAACGTGGACTCGGTGGTGAGGACGCTGGCACAGCGTGGCTTGATTGAGGAAGTGGGCACCGATCCGGTGTCAGGGGCATTCCTGTACCGCACCACAGCGTACTTTTTGGAACGGTTGGGGATTGGGAGCGTGGACGAGTTGCCGCAAATCGCACAGCACCTGCCAGGGCTGGAAAACCTTCATGATTTTGATGAGGCCAGCCTCTAGGCCCTCCCCGTCAACCCAGGCCCGTACCATGACGGCCTGCCCCAATGCACCGCACCTGAACCGTCCAGGGACACCCACGTACAGCTACACAACTAAAGAAGCATTAAGGACATACCAATGACACCGTCGCCCCGTTCCGGGAGTTCGTCCGGGCAGCACCAGCCGCGAGGCGGCAATCCCCGCTCCGGCGCCCCCAAGTCCGGCGCGCCCAAGTCGGGCGGCTACAAGGGCGCAGGCGCCCCCAAGTCCGGCGCCCCGAAGTCGGGCGGCTACAAGGGCGCAGGCGCGTCCCAGCCCGGCGCGCCCAAGTCCGGAGCCCCCCGGTCCGGCGGCAAGTTTGGCGGCCCCAAGGGCGGCGCCGCCTCCGGCGCCAGCACGTTTGGCGCGCGCGCCGCGGCCCGCACCGGATCCGGAAACCGCAAGCCGTCGCAGACGGGCGCCCGCCCCTTTAAGAACGACCAGTACGGGCGCAACCTTGGCCCGGTCAAAAACCGTCCCACCGAACAGAACCGCCGCCCCGAGCGCACCACGGACGACGTCGACATCCACAATGCGGAAGGCGTCCGCCTGCAGAAGGTCATGGCCATGGCCGGGGTCGCCTCCCGCCGCCTGTGCGAGGACATGATCCTGGAAGGCCGCGTCCAGGTCGACGGCGTCACCGTCACCCAGCTGGGGCTGCGCGTGGACCCGGAAACGGCGGAAATCGCCGTGGACGGCATGACCATCCAGACCAATGAATCCATGATCTACATGGTGTTCAACAAGCCCAAGGGTGTGGTGTCCACCATGGACGACCCCGAGGGGCGCCCCTGCGTCTCCGACTTCCTGAAGAAGCGCCAGACGCGTGAGCGCCTGTTCCACGTGGGCCGCCTCGACACGAACACCGAGGGCCTGCTGCTCCTGACCAACGACGGCGAGCTTTCCAACCGCCTCAGCCACCCCAAATACGGGGTGGAGAAGACGTACCTGGTCCAGGTCCGCGGACCTATGGCGCACGGCGTCGGCGCCCAGCTGAAGGACGGCGTGGAACTCGAGGACGGCTGGGCGAAGGTTGACTCCTTCCGCCTGGTCGACTCCACCCCTGGCCACGTGCTGGCCGAGGTGGTGCTGCACTCCGGCAAGAACCGCATTGTCCGGCGCATGTTTGACGCGGTGGGCTACCCGGTGGAGCGCCTGGTCCGCGTCAAGTTCGGCCCGATTGCGCTGGGAGACCAGCGCCAGGGCAGCATCCGCATCCTGGGCCGCCACGAGGTGGGCCACCTGCTCGCAGAAGTGGGGATGTAGGCCAAGGGATGAATCCAACGCATTTGACGGGGCCTGTCCTGATCCTGGGCAGCGGGCTGCTCGGTGCCAGCATCGGGCTTGGCCTGCGCGCCCACGGCATCGACGTGGTCGTCTCCGACCCGTCGCCGTCGGCGGAGGCCGTCGCCGTGGACATCGGCGCCGGCCGCGCCTTTAACGCGGCCGAGGTCCTCAGTCCGGAGCTGGTGGTCGTGGCGGCGCCGCCCGACGTCACCGCGGCGGTGGTGGCGGGTGCCCTGCAAACGTACGCGGCCGCCGTCGTGGTTGACATTGCCAGCGTCAAGGTGGCCGTGGCCACGGAACTTGTTGGCATCCTGGGCCCGGACAAGGGCATGCTGGAGCGCTACGTGGGTACGCACCCCATGGCCGGGCGGGAGAAGTCCGGGCCGGTGGCCGCGCTCGGCGAGCTGTTTAACTCCATGCCCTGGGTGCTGTGCCCGTCGGAAGTCAGTTCGAAGCATGCCGTGAAGGTGGCGCACTCCCTGGCGATCGACCTCAACGCCGTCGTGTTCCGCTTCACCCCGGACGAGCACGACGCCGCCGTGGCCCTGGTCAGCCACCTGCCGCAGGTCATGAGCTCGCTCGTGGCCAGCCGGCTGCAGGAAACGCCGCCGCATGCGCTCTCGCTGGCCGGCAACGGCCTGCGCGACGTGACCCGGATCGCCGCGAGCGACCCCGCCCTGTGGGTGCAGATCCTCGGCGCCAATGCGCCCAAGCTGCTGGAGATCATGCAGGGCGTCCGGGCGGACCTGGACCGGCTGATCAACACGCTGCGCGCCCCGACCGCGCCGGGTGCGCGGCTGGACCTGGCCCAGCTGATGGCGGAGGGGAACGCCGGGCAGACCCGTATTCCCGGCAAGCACGGCGGGCCGGCGCAGCAGTACACCTGGCTCACGGTGCTGGTCGATGACAGGCCCGGTCAGATTGCCAGGCTGCTGACGGAGATTGGCCACATCGGCGTCAACGTGGAGGACCTGCGCATGGACCATTCGGCCGGGCTGCAGGTGGGCATGGTGGAGATTTCGGTGCTGCCGTCCAAGCGCGCACGCTTGGTGGAGGACCTGACGGAGCGTGGATGGAAGGTAATTCTGTGACGGACATGTTTGTGACTTTTCCCGAACCGGTGGTCCCGGAGCGGATCCGCCTGGGCAAGCCCCTGGTGGTGGCCGTGGACGGACCCTCCGGCTCCGGCAAGTCGAGCGTCAGCAAGGCCGTGGCGCGCCGGCTGGGCCTGGCTTTCCTGGACACGGGGGCCATGTACCGGGCGGTCACCTGGCACTGCCTGAACGGGCGCATCAACCTCGAGAACGCCGCCGCCGTCGAGGCCGCCGCCCGCACCTTGAAGATTGAGCAGAGCCTGACCCCGGATGGCGAGTTCGTGCGGGTCAACGGCATCAATGTCACCGATGCCATTCGAGAACCGGAAATTTCCAAGGCCGTCAGCGCCGTGGCCACCAACCTCGGCGCACGCCGAGAACTGGTGCGCCGCCAACAGGAAGCCATCACCCGGTGCAACAGCCGCATCGTGGTGGAGGGTCGTGACATCACCACCGTCGTGGCGCCGCACGCCGAGGCCCGGCTGATTCTCACGGCCAGCGAGGAAGCGCGGATGCGCCGCCGCGGACTCCAGCTCGGCAGCACCCAGACCCGGGCCCAGCTGCACGAACAAGTGGTGGGCCGGGACGCGAAGGATTCCACCGTGGTGGACTTCCAGCGCGCCGCCGACGGCGTGTACACCGTGGACTCCTCCGCGCTGGACTTTGAGGAAACCGTGGACGCCGTGATCAACGTGGTGCGGCTCTCCGTGAACGAGGGCCCCGCTGCATGAGCCGCCAGAAAGGGGCAGCGGGCGGTCAGCTCCGGAGCCTGGCTGCGGCCCCTCCCCGCTGGAAGACGCTTTGGAGCCGTCCGGTGGGGCGGGTGCTGGACCACGTGGTCTACCGCACCGCCGTGGCCGGCCGTGAAAACATTCCCGCCCATGGACCGGTGATCTTTGCCGCCAACCACCTGAGCTTCCTGGACGGACCGGTCATGGTCGGCGCCGCCAGCCGGCACATGCACGTGATGGTCGCGCACGAGATGTTCAAGGGCTTCCTCGGCTGGGTCCTGGACACCTCGGGGCAGATCCCCGTGGACCGCGCCGGCGACCGCCAGGCCCTGCAGTTCGCCAAGGATGTGCTGGAGCGCGGCGGCTGTGTGGGCATCCTGCCCGAAGGCACCCGGGGGATCGGCGACGCCGCCCACGTGAACGGCGGGGTGGCCTGGCTGGCTCTCAACTCGGGCGCCGCCGTCGTGCCTGTCGCCATTTTGGGCACACGGGTGGGGCGGGAACCTCGCAACACCATTCCCAGGCCGCGCCGCCGTCTGCACGTGGTGTTTGGGGAGCCGCTGCGGATTGTCCGTGAGAGCGGGGTTTCCGGCCGTGTTTCAATGGACAGGGCGACCGAAAGAATCCAACACCTGCTGGCCGGACACATACAGTCCGCCGTAGCCGCCACCGGGCAGGAACTGCCTGCGGATGACCACCTACCTTCAAAGCACAAAGGACAGCAACCATGAGCGACTCCACGTCTGCCACGACCCCCGGCGAGGGTGAGCTTGGCCACCAGGACTACGTGCCCACGGGTGAGGACCATGTTGCCGAGAGGCTGGCGGAAATCACCGACGAGGACGCCGAGGCCCGCGCCGCAGGGCTCCTGGCCGGGCTGGCGAACTATGACCTTGAGGACGAGGACGCGGCGCTGCTGGCCGGCGGGTTCGACGACGGCACCTCCGAGGATGCCCTGCGCCAGGACCCCGTCCTGGCCATCGTGGGACGCCCGAACGTGGGCAAGTCCACGCTCGTCAACCGCATCCTGGGCCGTCGCGAGGCCGTGGTGGAGGACACCCCCGGCGTGACGCGCGACCGCGTGCAGTACACGGCGCACTGGAACGGGCGCAATTTCACGCTCGTGGACACCGGAGGCTGGGAACGCGACGCCCGCGGCATCCACCTGCGCGTGGCCGAGCAGGCCGAAGTCGCCGTGGAAATGGCCGACGCCGTGCTGCTGGTGGTGGACGCGATGGTGGGCATCACCGCGTCCGACGAAGCCATTGTGCGCATGCTCCGCCGGTCCAAGAAGCCCGTCATCCTGGTCGGCAACAAGGTCGACGACATGGTCCAGGAAGCCGAGGCCGCCACGCTGTGGGGCTTGGGCCTGGGGGAGCCGTACCCGGTTTCCGCCGTCCACGGACGAGGCGTGGCGGACATGCTGGACAAGGTCATGGACGTGCTGCCCGAGTTCTCCGCCGTCGCCGGCGTGGAGCGCACCGGCGGCCCCCGGCGCATTGCGCTGATCGGACGGCCCAACGTCGGCAAGTCCTCGCTGCTGAACAAGCTGGCCGGCACCGACCGGGTCGTGGTCGACAACGTTGCCGGCACCACGCGCGACCCCGTCGATGAACTCATCGAGCTCGGGGACCGCACCTGGCGCTTTGTGGACACGGCCGGCATCCGCCGGCGCCAGCACATGGCCCAGGGCGCCGACTTCTACGCCTCCCTGCGCACGCAGACGGCACTGGAAAAGGCCGAGGTGGCCGTGGTGCTGCTGGCCGTCGACGAGATCCTCAGCGAGCAGGACGTGCGCATTCTGCAGCTCGCCATCGAGTCCGGCCGCGCCCTGGTGCTGGCCTTCAACAAGTGGGACCTGCTGGACGACGAACGCCGCAAGTACCTGGAACGCGAAATCGACCAGGATCTGGCGCACGTGGATTGGGCGCCGCGCGTGAACATCTCGGCCAAGACGGGCTGGCACAAGGACAGGCTGGTGCCGGCCCTGGACCTGGCCCTGGAAAACTGGGACCGCCGCATTCCCACCGGGCGCCTCAATGCCTTCCTGGGCGAGTTGGTCTCCGAACACCCGCATCCCGTCCGCGGCGGCAAGCAGCCGCGCATCCTCTTCGGCACCCAGGCCTCCAGCCGCCCGCCGAAGTTCGTGCTGTTCACCACCGGATTCCTGGACCCTGGATACCGCCGATTCATCACCCGCCGCCTGCGCGAGACGTTCGGCTTCGAAGGCACGCCCATTGAGGTCAGCATGCGGGTGCGGGAAAAGCGCAGCCGCAAGAAATAACACGCTGGTGGAGTCTGGCGGGAACCGGCGGCGGACATTGACCGCCGGTGATCGGGCCTGTCCACCGGTGATGGGGCTTGTCGAGATCCGAGATCCCCGTCACAGCGGGAATGGTCATCCCAGCGCGTTTTATGGGGTAAGCTTTTTCAGGTGGTTCGGCCACGGGAGATGCCTCCCGGACGCTGGACTTTCGGGCTGTAGCGCAGCTTGGTAGCGCACTTGACTGGGGGTCAAGGGGTCGCAGGTTCAAATCCTGTCAGCCCGACCGCACCAACCTGGGGCAGTGTCCACGTGGGCACTGCCCCACGTTTGTTTAAGGCCCCCGTTTCGGCCGCTTTGTGCGTGTGGACATGCCCGACACGACTGTGTGCTGGGCATTCGCCACCCGGGGGTGTAGCTTGGGCCAATGATTGGATTAATAGTCGTTCTCCTTGTCATTTGGGTCATCCTTGCCATCCTGGGATTCGTCATCAAGGGCCTTGTCTGGCTGGCCATCGTCGGGATCATCCTGTTCGTGGCCACCGGGGTCATCGGCTGGGTGCGCCGCAACGCGCTGAATAGGTAGGACCGGCCGGCCCTATCTGCTTCCGCAGCGGGCGCCGGACAGTATGCGCAGGTGGCGGTCCACGGACTGCCGTGAGACGTTCAATGACGGTGCCGGCGAGGATGCCGATGCGGCGCCGTCGCGGGCCAACATGACGAGCAGCTGTCGCCGGTGGGAGCCGCCCACGGCGGCGAACACCTCCGCCGTCGAGCGTGGCATCATGACTCCAGCGCCCACGAGCGGGCCGCGTCCAGCTCGATCCTCCACCCCTCGGCATTCCCTTCGACGTGCTTCCGCAGCTCGTCCTCGTTGACGCCCAGCGAGCGGAAGCCGCTCTCCGCCACGCGAAGCGTTACGCCGGAGGCTGCGCCCTCGATCCAGAATTCGACCAAAGTGGTGGCTGCGCCGTCTTGGTCGCCCACCCAGCGGAATGCCGCATGCCGGGGTGCATCGAGGGCCACCGTCTTGATGCGGAAGGTGCCGTGCACCGGGTGGGTGACGACATTGACGTCGCTGGCAGGGTCAAGGCGTGGTCCACCACCTCGCCATCGTTGATCCGCCAGCCCGGGCGGCTGGCAAGCGTCCACACCCCGGCGGCGGTGGCGGCGATGTGGATCTCGCGCTCCATCCGGTCCGTACTGGTTTCCATGACATTCTCCTTGGTTGACCTGCCATGGAATTGTTGCACCTCAGACATCGGGGCGCAGACGTTTTGGTGCAAGTGAGCCCATATGGCCCCGCGGCCCGGCAGTCGAACTGGATGCTTCCCGGGCGTAGGCTCGTCCCTATGAAGGGAAATGCAGTTGTCGTCGGCAGTGGAGTCGGAGGGCTGGCTGCGGCCCGGGCCCTGACACAGCAGGGCTGGAGCGTGGCCGTGTACGAGCGGTCCCCGGCGCTTCCGCGAACCGGCACGGCGCTGGGCATGTGGCCTGAGGCGCTGGGCGCACTTGATGAAATGGGCGTGGGAGACAAGGTACGCGGAGCCGCCACCCGCGTGTCGGAGACCGGGACCGCCGGCCTGCGCACGCCCGGCGGAAGGACCCTGGTCTCCATGAGAAGGGATGGGGGCCTGTGCCTGGTATCCCGGCCCACACTGCTTTCCATCCTGGCCGACGGCGTCGACGTCCACTTTGGCCATAAGGTCGAGGACCAGCGGGGCCTCGCCGGCGTCGACCTTGTGGTGGGTGCGGACGGCACATTCAGCGACACCCGGCTGACTGTTTTTGGCGCGCAGTTCACGGCACGTCCGCTCGGGGCCGTGGTGTGGCGCGGCACCGTGGACGGAACGGTTTCCAGCTACGGGGAAACGTGGGCGCCCGGAGCGATGTTCGGCATTACGCCCGCCGGTCCGGATTCCAGTAATTGGTACGCCTGCCTGGATGCCGGGGGGACGTTTAAACCTCCCCACCGCCAGCACTTGCGGGACGTATTCGGGTCCTGGCGCTCGGGGGTCACGGAAGTGCTGGAGCGGATCGAGGAAGAGTCCATCCTGCACCACGAATTGTTTGAGGCCCCGCCGCTTCCCTCCTACGCCAGCGGCAACACCGTCCTGGTCGGAGATGCCGCCCACTCCATGGCGCCGTTCCTGGGGAGGGGGGCCTGTGAAGCGCTCGTTGACGGAGCTGCGCTTGGGCGCTGCCTTGGGAACGCGGCCACCGTGGCGGACGGGCTGGCGGCGTACGACCACCAGCGGCGGACCAAGACGCAGCGCATGGCGGCCATGTCGCGCCGGATGGGCAGGCTGGCCATGATGCGGCGCGGCTTCGTGGCCCGGAACACGGCGTTCGGGGCCGCAGGCAGCGTGCTGCGTCTTGGTGCGTCCCTGAGGAGCCACTAAGCGTTGCGTCAGGCGTGCCCACTGGCTGCAGCTGTGCCCGGACCTGGCGTTTCGGATGGCGGGGCGGACGCACGGATTTGCCCACGGCATGCAATGACGCGTTCCCGCCACCATCCATGTAAGGTTCTTGGTAGCCAAGACGCTTTTCTCAAAGTCAGTCGCGGCTAGGTCCGTACAGCGATTCGCCGTCTCTGTGCGGACCGTCTAACTTTAACGCCCGCGCGCTGCCTGCACCTCTCTACGCCGCTGCCTGGGGATTTGACCCGCGAGGCGCCCGGCCAGGGCGGGGCCGCCCCACCCCGTTTAGAGTTTAGAAGGGCCCGCCTCACCCGGTCCACGCGGAAGCGGCCCAGTAGCCCAGGGCCGCTGCGCCGAGGCACACCAGCAGCGTGCCCAAGGCATTGGCCAGCGACGCCGCATAGCGATGTTCGCCCAACAACCGCACGGTCTCATAACTGGCAGTGCTGAATGTGGTGTAGCCGCCCAGAAACCCCGCCCCGGCGATGAAGCTGGCGCTGGCGGGCAGCAGTGACCCGGCCGTTAATGCGGTCAGGGCGCCCAGCGCCAGCGAGCCCGTGACGTTGATGGCGAACGTGGCCCACGGAAAAACTGTCCTGAACCGGCTGCGAATGAGTCCGTCGACCACAAAGCGGGCCACTGCACCCACGCCCCCCGCCACGGCCAGCGCCGCAAAAACCCATGCGTTCACCCTGTGCCGCCGCCGTCCGCGCTGCCGGGGCTGCTCGTGCTGGTGCCGTCCCGGCCGGTACTGCCGATCACGGTGGGAGTTGTTGCCGCGGCCGGCTGGAACCGCCTAGAACCGGCCAGAATTCCGCACCAGGTTGCCAAGGCTCCGAAAACAACCGTTCCCAGCGCATAGGCGGCAGCCCATCCCAACCCAGGCGAGACCGCACCGGATGTCCATCCGGCCAGGGCCGCGGTTCCCGTGGCAAGAGTGCTGTAGGTGGTGAAGCCGCCGCAAAAGCCGGTGCCCAGCAGGAGCCGCAGCTTAGCGCCGCGCGTGCCCGCCCAACGCGGCCGGGCCAACTCCTCATAGAGGAATCCCAGCACGAAGGCGCCGGCGAGGTTCACGAGGAACACTGGCCAAGGGACCGGGCCGGCGTCGGGCATGCCCAGGACCAGGCCCTCGCGGGCGGCCGCGCCAAACGTCCCGCCCAGGGCCACGAACCCCAGGGACTGCGGACGCAGGAATGGTCGTGGTGCGGTGCCTGTCACGGGCGGCCGGCCCACGCTGAATCGCTGCCGTGCTGGCCGTGGTGGGTCGGGACCACCAGGACGGGACGGTGCTGGCGGCGCGCCAGGCGGGTGGCCACGGAATGGTTGAAGAGTTCTCGCATGGTGGCATGGACATCGCCGTGTGTGCCCACCACAATCAGCGCCGCGTCCAGCGTGTCGGCGCAATGGGACAGCGCCTCTGCCACCTCGCCTGCCAGCAGCAGCGGCCGCCAGGGATGGCCTTGGGGCGCCAGCTGCCGGTTCAGGTCAGCGGCGAGTTCCGCCGGGAACACCGCTTCGGCGGTGTCGTCGAAATCCGGGTCGACAGACGCGCTGGCCACGGAGCCGTCGGACGCTTCGGAAACCACGTAGCGGCCGGGGTTGACGTACGCGCAGACCAGTTCGTGGCCCAGTGCCGCGGCCAGCGTGGCGGCCTCGTACACCACGGCACGGGGCTGGCCGGGGAAAACGCCGGCGAGCACGCATGCCTGCCGGGGCGTCGGCTGCGCCTGGTCCGTCGGTGCATTATCCGGCTGCTGCGCCGGTTCCGGTCGCGAGCCCCGGTCAGGTTGCGGCTCCATTCAGGCCTCCGGGGTGCCAGGCGGCGGCGTGGCGGCTCCGTCAGGCGTCGTCGGGGCTTGCGGGGCTCCTGCCGGAGGAGTGTCGCGGCCAGGACGCGCGGCGCCCTTGGTCCTCCTGCCCGCGGCCCGGACATCCGCCCGGGCCTCCTTCTCGGCCGCGCGTCGGGCGCGGTCGGCGTCCCTGGCCTTGGCCCGTTCGTTGTCCCGAACCAGCCTTTCCGCGGCCTTGATCTGACGGATCTTCCGGCCGCGCCGAATCCAGGCCCGGCCCAGGAAGATCACGGCCACCGCGCACACGACGCCGGCCACCATGAAGATCTGGCTCCAGGTGCCAAACCAGTTGGCGCCCCCTGTGGTCCAGATGGAGCGGGCATCCACCGCTGAAGCCGTGGTCCCGTACAGCACGGCGAGCGTGAGCAGGTTCGGCAGGGTCAGCAGCACGGCCACGACCAGCACGACGACGCGCACCCACTTGTTTAGCTTTCTGCGGCGCGCCTGCCAGGCAACCGTCACCGGCACGAAGGAAAACACGAAGCCGTAGAACATGCCCAGCGGGACGGCGTTGCCCAGCTTGCCGCCGGTTTGGTCCCGGACGGAGGTGGCCCAGGCCAGCGGCACCGTCACTGAGGCAATGTAGTAGGCCAGAACCAGCACCACGATTGCCACCACGGCAACAATGGTGCGCAGCAGCCACACAGGCAGCCTTTTCCTCTGCATTGCAGGTCCGGCGCCGTCCACTGGAGGGGGTGACTCCTCCGGACGTGGTGCAGTCGATTCGCTCATACAAGGAATCATGTCACCCCTCCGTGCTCCGTGTCAGGGCACGCACCCGCGCGGTTCCAGAAAGGGATCGAATCAACCTTCGACTTGTCAAGAAGCCTTCCACACTAAAGACTGGATGTGGCCACGCGGAGCAATACCCGTGGCCGGCTTTGGCCCAAGCTAACAACTTCACATTCATCGCCGCGGCGATGAACCATGAAAGGTGCGCCCATGAGTAACATTCCCGCAGACCTGTCCTACACCGCCGAGCACGAATGGATCGGCGTGCCCGACGCCGACGGCGTGGTCCGGGTTGGCATTACCGACTTCGCCCAGGACGCGCTGGGCGATGTGGTCTACGTCCAGATGCCCGACGCCGGAACGGACGTTACCGCCGACACCGTGGTGGGCGAGGTGGAGTCCACCAAGAGCGTCAGCGACATCTATGCGCCGCTCACCGGTACCGTCAGGGCGCGGAATGAAGCGCTCGACGCCGACCCGTCCCTGATCAATTCGGATCCCTACGGCGCCGGATGGCTCGTGGAAATCACTTTGGCGGATGCCTCCACCCACGGATCGCTGCTCAGCGCCGCCGAGTACCAGGAAAAGGTAGGCTAGACGTCAAGGAACATGCGCGGGCCCGGCCCGGCTGTCCCCAGAGGTGGCCAGCCGCGCGGCCCATCAACATTGCAGGCAGATTTTTTGTTTACGAAGCTAAGGAGGAGTACCAATGGTTGACACGGGTAACGGCGCCGGAGTGAATGGTCAGGCGGATTCCCAGGATCAGCCGGGTGCTTCGGACACCACGTCCATTCAGCTCCCTCCCGTCAGAAGCGGCCCCGTCCAGACGCCGGCCCTCGCGCGAGACGAGCAAAACGCTGTGCAGTCGCTGCCGGCAGGTTCCGCGCTGCTGATTGCCCACGCCGGTCCCAACGCCGGGGCGCGCTTTCTGCTGGACAGCGCCGTGACCACCGTGGGGAGGCACCCTGACGCAGACATCTTTCTTGACGATGTCACGGTCTCGCGCAGGCATGTGCAGTTCTTCAAGGTGCCCGGCGGGTTTGAACTCACCGACTCCGGCAGCCTGAACGGCACGTATGTGAACGGCGATCGTGTGGACTCGGTGCTGCTGCGCACCGGCAACGAAGTGCAGATCGGCAAGTTCCGGTTGACGTACTACTTCAGCACCGCAGACGCCTCCGCGAATTCCTGAGAACCCGGTGGCAAGTGTGAACCAGAGCGCCGGCAGGCGGCTGGTGGACGTCCAGTCCAGCAGCCGCCGGCCCGGCCCTGTGGCCGTTTTCAACATCGGCGAGGTCCTGGCCCAGCTCACGGGCGACTATCCGTCCGTGACGGCGTCGAAGATCAGGTTCTACGAGGAAAAAGGACTCATCACCCCTCAGCGGACACCGGCGGGCTACCGCCAGTTCCGCGAGTCCGACGTGGAGCGTTTGCGCTTTGTGTTGGCGCTCCAACGCGACCACTACCTGCCCCTGAAGGTCATCCGGGAATACTTGGATGCCATAGACCAGGGGGAGGCGCCGTCCAACCTTCCCCCGGGCGTCTCCATCGCCCCGAGGATGGTCTCCGACGACCTCGCCGTGGAGTTGAAGGGCCGCCCGCGCCGGCTGAACACAGAGCAGCTGCGCGCCGAATGCGGGGCCAGCGCCGAGCTGCTGGAGGCCATGGTCAGCTTCGGTTTGGTGGAAATGCGTGGCGGCTGCTTTGACGACCATGCATTGCGCGTGGCCAAGGCTTGCACCGACCTGGCCGCGCACGGCCTGGAGCCTCGCCACCTGAGGCCCTTTCAGGCGGCCGCCGACCGCGAGTTCGGTCTGGTCGAAAGGGCCGTGGCACCCCTCTCCTCACGGCGAGACAGCACCTCCGCCGCCCGCGCTGCGGAGGCCGCCCGGGAAATTGCCGAACTGTGCCTGAGCCTGCACAGCGCCTTGGTGCAGTCAAAGATTTCCTCCATGGAAACGCCATGATCGAAGTGGAAATTGTGGGCGTCCGCATCGAGATGCCGTCCAACCAGCCACTGGTCCTGCTCAAGGAGCGCCTGGGGGAGCGCCACATCCCCATCTGGATCGGTGCGTCGGAGGCCACGGCCATCGCCTTGGCCGAGCAGGGCGTGGTGCCGCCGCGCCCCCTCACCCACGACCTCCTGTGCGCCGTGGTGCTGGCCCTGGGCCGCCGAGTGGTGCGCGCGAACCTGACCAAGGTTGAGGACGGCGTGTTCCATGCGGAGCTGCTGTTCGACGACGGCACCACGGTCGGCTCCCGGGCTTCCGACGCCATTGCCGTTGCACAGCGCGCCGGCTGCGCCATCTGGGCGTCCGAGGCGCTGGTCGAGGAGGCCGGGGTGCTCATTGCCGAGCACGATGAGCGTGACTCCTCCGAAACCGTGGACGACGACGCCGAGGCCAAGGAACGCGAAGTGCGCCAATTCCGCGAGTTCCTCAACGACGTTGAGCCCGAGGATTTCGACAAGTAGCGTCGCGTGAGAACCTGCCCGCAAGCATGTGGGGGATGGATTTCCGGGGTGTCTAACGTTAAACCTGAGGCTGAAAGTTTCGACACGGCAAAATAGTTGTCGTGGCGTCTTTGACCTTGGTGCCGCGCCGCTCTAACGTCGAAGTAATCAGTTCCCCATTGCAAGCTGTGGCCGGTGCAGTCACACTGGTGGTTAGGACCCCGCGTCCGAGCCATTCGTGTTGCGCCCAGCCCTCGGTGCGGCAATATCCGTTCGGGGGACCGCGAACAGGAGGATCCACGTGAGTCCGAAGAGTGATGCCGGCGAACTCAACGCCGTTGCCGTCCCCGGCGCCGCCTTGACGGCTGGCGCCCAGGGACTGCTTTTCACCGAGGATCTGCCGGTGCTGGATGAAGACGCCGGCTACCGCGGCCCCATTGCGTGCAAGGCCGCCGGGATCACCTACCGGCAGTTGGACTACTGGGCCCGCACGGGACTGGTGGAGCCAGCCGTCCGCGGGGCCGCCGGGTCCGGCTCGCAGCGCCTCTACGGCTTCCGAGACATCCTGGTCCTGAAGGTGGTCAAGCGCCTCCTGGACACCGGCGTGTCACTGCAGCAGATTCGATCGGCCGTGGACCACCTGCGCGAGCGTGGCGTGGAGGATCTGGCCCAGATCACGCTCATGAGCGACGGCGCCTCCGTTTACGAGTGCACTTCCGCCGACGAAGTCATCGACCTTGTCCAGGGCGGCCAGGGCGTTTTTGGCATTGCCGTGGGCCGCGTCTGGCGCGAGGTTGAAGGCAGCCTTGCCGCACTGCCCAGCGAGCACGCCCCAGTCCAGTCGTTCCCCGACGACGAGCTCAGCCGCCGCCGCGCCGAGCGCAAGATCTCCTAACCTTCTGCCAGCTAGCCCGCAATAGATGTCGTAAAACGTCGATTTTCGACGTATTTTCGACATCTTTTGCGGGTTACTTGTGCGCGTCACGCGAGACTGTGGATAACTTAAACGGCCCGGAGCAGGACTTGCCATGATGTGGACATGTTCCATCCGCAGGAGTTTCCCCCGGAGTTGCATCTGGGGCCTTTCACCACACGATTTGCCCAAGAACTCGGGGTTGGGCCCGGCCGGCTGAGGCACCGTGAAATCGTCAGCCTGAGCCGAGGCATCAAGAGCCTTGGCGGCAGCGACCTTCCGTTGGGCTTGCTGACGCGTCCCTACACACAGGCAACCGGGCATTCGGCGGCCTCCCATGCCACGGCCTTTGCCATCTGGATGCTGCCGGGTTTCCTTCCTGTGGCGGATTCCTCCCTGCTGCACATTTCACGGCAGGCGCCGCATGATGAACCGCGGCGCAAAGGTGTCTGCGGGCACACCACAAAATTTCGCGACAATGAAGTCGTCTGCCTCGATGGGCTGTGGATCACCACGCGTGCGCGAACTTGGTTGGATTGTGCCCGCAGGATGAGTGTCGATGAGCTCGTCGTCGTCGCGGACCACCTGATCCGGATTCCGCGCCCGGAGTTTGAGGGACGGAGTGAACCCTACGCCACCATCGTCGAGCTGGCGGCCATGTTGGAGCGGCACAAGGGCACGCCGGGCATTCAAAAGGCGCGTGCGGCGCTGGCGCTGGCCCGCGTCGGGTCCGATTCGGCCCCCGAAACCCGTCTGCGGCTCGCACTCGGCAGGGCCGGATTGCCGGAGCCGCAAATCAACGTCCGTGTGCAGCTTGCCCACGGCAGGTCCCGCACCCCGGATGCTTCGTTCCCGGAGTACCGCGTAGCCGTGGAATACGACGGCGGCACCCATGGTGACATCGAACAGCAGGTCCGCGACATTCGGCGCCAGGAAGACTACGGAGATGCTGGCTGGATTGAGGTCCGTATCGGCAAAGCGCACATGCAGGATGACGCCAGGCAGGCCGTCCGGAAGATCCGCGACGCGCTGTACGGTCGTGGCTGGCGGGCAACGCAAAGTAACCCGCAGTAGACGTCGAAAAAGCGGCAGGATTCGCGATTTTTCGACATCTACTGCGGGCCAGTTGCGGCGGGAGGGTCAGCCGCGGTACAGGCGGCTTCGCGTGGCGTTTTGGGTCAGCACGGAGTCCAGCAGCTTGTCGAACAGGGCGGAGGAGTTCTTGGCCGAATCGCCGGGCCACTGGTGGATGGGATGCGCGGCCCCCTGAATCTGCTGCCAGTTCGCCTGTTCCGGAATGGTGGGGGAGAGCAGCAGCTCGCCAAACATGGTCTTCATCTCGCCCAGGCGGTAGCTGTGCTCGTTGGAGCCGCTGCGCACGCGGTTCGCCACGATGCCCGCCGGCACCAGGGCAGGGGCGAACTCGCTGCGGAACAATTCGATGGCGCGCAGCGTCCGCTGCGTGCCGGCCACCGAAAACAACCCGGGCTCGGCCACCAGCAGCACGCGGCTGCTGGCGGTCCACGCCATGCGGGTGAGCCCGTTCAGCGACGGCGGACAGTCAATGAGGACCAGCTGGTAGGGCGCCTTGCCGTCCCGGTCGGCGTTGGACAGGATGGTCGACAGGCGGCGCAGGTCGCGCCGTCCCAGGTCGGGGCGGTCGTAAATGCCGCTGAAGGCCGAGCCCATGGCGACGTCGAGCACGGGCAGCGGCGCGCCGTCGTGCTTGTGGGCGGCCAGCCAACCGGACGGGACCACATTGGCGGCAAGGTCCGCCTTTCGCGCGCCCTTGATCATGCGCCCAATGTCCTGCTGCCCGGCCGGGTGGACCCCCAGCCCGGTGGTGGCGTCTGCATGGGGATCAAGGTCAATCACCAGGGTGGGAAGGCCTGCGGCCAGTGCTGCCGAAGCCAGGCCGAGCGTGACAGACGTCTTGCCGACGCCGCCCTTGAGGCTGCTGATGCTCACTACTTGCACGGATGAACCATTACCTTTGCGTCGCGTTCAAAAACCAGGGGCTGCCTGCGGGTGCCGGGGGCATGTTGGGCGAGCCATAGAATGGCTGTGGAACGTTCGCGACTTGGAGAACCCATTGACAAACACCCCAGACAACATGACCGGCAGCCAGCACCCAAACAGCCTGGTGTCGGCCCTTTTCAGTGACCGGCACATCGGGGTTGGTGCACAGCCCCACGTTCATCATATGTTGACCACCCTAGGATTTGGCTCTTTGGAGGAGCTTTCCACGGCGGCGTTGCCCGAATCCATCTACACCACCGAGCCGCTGGGCCTGCAGGCGGCGGTCTCCGAGGAGGCCATGCTGGCGGAATTGAAGGCCCTCGCCGCGAAGAACACCGTCAACAAGTCCTTCATCGGCCAGGGCTACTACGGCACGCACACGCCCGGCGTCATCCAGCGCAACGTCCTGGAAAGCCCCGCCTGGTACACCGCCTACACGCCGTACCAGCCGGAAATTTCCCAGGGCCGCCTCGAGGCGCTGCTGAACTTCCAGACGGTGGTGGCCGACCTGACCGGCATGACCACCGCGAACGCCTCCATGCTGGATGAGGGCACCGCCGCCGCCGAGGCCGTGGCCCTGATGCGCCGCAGCAACCGCGCCGCCAAGCCCGACGCCGTCATGCTGGTGGACGCCGACGTCTTCCCGCAGACCTTGGCCGTCATCAACACCAGGGCCAGGGCCATGGGCCTTCCCGTGCTGGTGCATAACTTTGAGGACGACGGCGCCCTGCCGGACGTCGAGTTCTTCGGCCTCCTCCTGCAATACCCGGGAGACTCAGGGCTCATCCGCGACATCGCACCGATCATCGCCGCCGCGAAGGAGCGCAAGGCTGTGGTTGCCGTGGCAGCGGACCTCCTGGCCCTGACGGTGCTGGAATCGCCCGGGGAACTGGGCGCCGACCTGGCCGTGGGCACCTCCCAGCGCTTCGGGGTGCCCATGGGCTTCGGCGGCCCGCACGCCGGCTACATGGCCGTGCGCCAGGGCCTGGAGCGTTCGCTGCCCGGACGCCTGGTGGGTGTGTCGAAGGACGCAGCCGGCAACCAGGCCTACCGCCTGGCCCTGCAGACCCGCGAGCAGCACATCCGCCGCGAGAAGGCGACCTCCAACATCTGCACCGCCCAGGTGCTGCTGGCCGTCATGGCCGGCATGTACGCCGTCTACCACGGTCCCGAGGGCCTGCGGAAAATCGCCACCCGCGTCCACGCGCTGGCCCTGGCCGTGGCCGACGCGGCAACGGCCGCGGGACACACCGTGGTGCACGGCAACTTCTTCGACACCGTCAAGGTCCGGGTGGCGGCCGGCAGCGGCCACTCCGCCGCCGAACTGGTTGCCGCCGCCCACTCGGCCGGCTACCTGCTGCGCCAGGTGGACCACGACCACCTGCAAATCGCCGTCGACGAGACCACCACGGAAGCCGACGCGGCGGCCTTGGCCGGGCTGCTCGCGGCACGGGTGTCCCCGGGCGCAGCCAACGCCAACGGAACGGTGCTGCCGGCGGACGCGTCCGGCGTCGCGCTGCCCGTCCCGGCCCGCACCACGGACTACATGACCAACGCCGTGTTCCACGCGCACAACTCGGAAACGCAGATGCTGCGCTACCTGCGCCGCCTCTCTGACGCCGACTACGCGCTGGACCGGGGCATGATCCCGCTGGGCTCGTGCACCATGAAGCTGAACGCCACCGCCGAGATGGCCGCCATCACGTGGCCGGAATTCGCCAACCTCCACCCCTTCGCGCCGGCGTCGGACACGGTGGGCATTGTGGAGATGGCAACGCAGCTGGAGGAGTGGCTCGCGGAGATCACCGGCTACGACGCCGTCTCCGTCCAGCCGAACGCCGGCTCGCAGGGCGAGTTTGCCGGGCTCATGGCCATCCGCGCCTACCATGTGGAAAACGGCAACCCGGATCGCGACGTGGTCCTGATCCCCACCTCCGCCCACGGCACCAACGCCGCCTCCGCCGTCATGGCCGGGCTCAAGGTGGTCCCGGTGGCCACGGACGGCTTCGGCAACATCGACGTCGACGACCTCAAGCGCCAGATCACCGTCCATGAACACCGCCTGGCCGCCATCATGGTCACCTACCCGTCCACGCACGGCGTGTTTGAGACGTCCATCAGTGCCATCTGCGCCATGGTGCATGACGCCGGCGGCCAGGTCTACGTTGACGGCGCCAACCTGAACGCCCTGGTGGGGCTGGCCCGGCCCGGCACGTTTGGCGCCGACGTCTCCCACCTGAACCTGCACAAGACCTTCTGCATCCCGCACGGCGGCGGCGGGCCGGGCGTGGGTCCGGTGGGTGTGGGCGCGCACCTGGCCAAGCACCTGCCCGCCCGCGAGCTGGGCCTGGACTCCTCGGTGGGGCTGGTCTCCAGCGCACCCTACGGCTCGGCGTCGATCCTGCCGATCTCCTGGGCCTACATCCGCATGATGGGTCCGGACGGGCTGCGCCTGGCCACCCAGACCGCCATCCTGTCGGCGAACTACATTGCCCGACGCCTCAGCGATCACTACCCGGTGCTGTACACGGGCGCACACGACCTCGTCGCGCACGAGTGCATCCTGGACCTGCGCGGCATCACCGCGGACTCCGGAGTCAGCGTGGACGACGTCGCCAAGCGCCTGATCGACTACGGCTTCCACGCCCCCACGATGTCCTTCCCGGTGGCAGGCACCCTGATGGTGGAGCCCACCGAATCCGAGGACCTGGCCGAGCTGGACCGGTTCATTGGCGCGATGACCGCCATCCGCAAGGAAATCGCGGCCGTGCAGGACGGGCTCTGGCCCGCCGGGGACAACCCGCTGGCCAACGCCCCGCACACGGCACAGAGCCTCACCCGGGACTGGGATCATCCGTACAGCCGGGAAGAGGCCGTCTTCCCTGCCGGCGTGGATCCCCGTGCCAAGTACTGGCCGCCCGTGAGCAGGATCGACCAGGCCTACGGCGACCGCCACCTGGTCTGCTCCTGCCCGTCCATCGAGGAACTGGCCGAAGTGTTTTAGTCCCCACGCCCTCCCAGAGCTCGTTCCTCGCTCCGGGGCCCTCGGGCGCGTGGGCCCAGACGCCCTCCCAGAGCTCGTTCCTCGCTCCGGGGCCCTCGGGCGCGTGGGCCCAGACGCCCTCCCAGAGCTCGTTCCTCGCTCCGGGGCCCTCGGGCGCGTGGGCCCATCGCGTGGGCCCATCGGGTGGGTCGGTTGGGAATGTTACGGTCCCCGGACGTGAATTGCGACACACCATTTGGCGCTCCGGGGGCCGTGGGGCCAGACTGGCACCACTTTAGTTATTTCTAAAGCAACGATTCAGACGCGCTACCGCCCATGGGGCGCCGGGGTCACCCCAGCCACCTTTCCGGAACCATCATTTCCACCAGCCCGCCTGCTGCCACAGCGGCCGGCGGGCCGCCATGCCGGCGTTTCACACAGGAGTGACATGTTTTCAAAGATTCTGGTCGCCAACCGCGGCGAAATTGCCATCCGTGCCTTCCGTGCCAGCTACGAGCTCGGCGCCAAGACGGTTGCCGTTTTCCCCCATGAGGACCGCAACTCCATCCACCGTCAAAAGGCGGACGAGGCATACCTGATCGGCGAGGAGGGACACCCCGTCCGCGCCTACCTTGACGTGGCGGAGGTGATCCGCGTCGCCAAGGAAGCCGGCGCGGATGCCATCTACCCGGGCTACGGATTCCTGTCCGAGAATCCCGGCCTGGCCGCGGCCGCGGCCGCTGAAGGCATCACCTTTGTGGGGCCGCCCGCCGCGGTGCTGGAGATGACAGGCAACAAGTTCCAGGCGCTCAAGGCGGCCCGCGAGGCCGGCATCCCGGTGCTCAAGTCCAGCGAGCCCAGCGCCGACCCTGCCACGCTGATTGCGGCTGCGGAGGAGATCGGCTTCCCGGTCTTCGCCAAGGCCGTGGCCGGCGGCGGCGGGCGCGGCCTGCGCCGGGTGGACACCCGCGAGGAACTCCCCGAGGCCCTCAACGCCGCCATGCGCGAAGCGGACGCCGCCTTTGGCGACCCCACCATGTTCCTGGAGCAGGCGGTGCTTCGCCCGCGCCACATCGAGGTGCAGATCCTGGCAGACGCCGAAGGCAATGTCATCCACCTCTTTGAGCGCGACTGTTCGCTGCAGCGCCGCCACCAGAAAGTCGTGGAGATCGCCCCCGCCCCCAACCTCGACGAGAACATCCGCAAGGCCCTGCACGCGGACGCCGTGAAGTTCGCCAAGGCCATGGGCTACGTCAACGCCGGAACCGTCGAATTCCTCGTGGACACCGTGGGGGAGCGGGCCGGCCAACATGTCTTCATTGAAATGAACCCGCGCATCCAGGTGGAGCACACCGTCACCGAGGAAATCACCGACGTGGACCTGGTCCAGGCCCAGTTGCGCATCGCCGCGGGCGAAACGCTCGCCGACCTTGGTTTGACCCAGGACAGCGTGCACGTCAAGGGGGCCGCCCTGCAGTGCCGCATCACCACCGAGGACCCCGCCAACGGCTTCCGGCCCGACGTCGGAAAAATCACCACCTACCGTTCGGCCGGCGGCGCAGGCATCAGGCTCGACGGCGGCACCATCTACGCAGGCGCCGAAATCAGCCCGCACTTCGACTCCATGCTGGTCAAGCTCACCTGCCGCGGCCGCGACTACAAGACGGCCGTGGCCCGTGCCCGCCGCGCGCTGGCCGAGTTCCGCATCCGCGGCGTGTCCACCAACATCCCCTTCCTGCAGGCTGTGCTGGAGGACCCGGCGTTCAACGCCGGCGACGTCGCCACGTCCTTCATTGAGGAACGCCCCGAGCTCCTGAACGCCCGCGTCTCCTCCGACCGTGGCACCAAGCTGCTGACGTGGCTGGCCGAGGTGACCGTCAACCAGCCCAACGGCGCGCTGCCGGTCCACGAAGACCCCGCCCGCAAGCTCCCGGAGGTCGAGGTGGCCACCGCACCCGCCGGCTCGCGCCAGCAGCTGGCCGAGCTGGGTCCGGAAGGCTTTGCCGCCGCGCTGCGTCGGCAGACCGCCGTGGCCGTCACGGACACCACCTTCCGCGACGCCCACCAATCACTGCTGGCCACGCGCGTGCGCACCCGGGACCTGGTGGCGGCCGGCGCTGCCGTGAGCGTGCTGACCCCGCAGCTGCTCTCGGTGGAGGCCTGGGGCGGCGCCACGTACGACGTCGCCCTGCGCTTCCTGGGCGAGGACCCTTGGGAGCGCCTGGCCCAGCTGCGCGAGGCGCTGCCCAACATCTGCCTGCAGATGCTTTTGCGCGGCCGCAACACGGTCGGTTACACGCCGTACCCGGCGGAGGTCACCGACGCGTTTGTCCAGGAGGCGGCCGCCAGCGGCATCGACATCTTCCGCATCTTTGACGCCCTGAACGACGTGGACCAGATGGAGCCCGCCATCCGGGCCGTCCGCGCCACCGGCACCGCTGTGGCCGAGGTGGCCCTCTGCTACACCGGCGACCTGCTGGATCCGGCCGAGGACATCTACACCCTCGACTACTACCTGGCCCTGGCCCAGCGCATCGTCGACGCCGGCGCCCACATTCTGGCCATCAAGGACATGGCCGGAGTGCTGCGCCCGGTCGCCGCGGCCACATTGGTCACCGCGTTGCGGGAACGCTTCAACCTGCCGGTCCACCTGCACACCCACGACACGGCCGGCGGCCAGCTGGCCACCCTGATGGCAGCTATCAACGCCGGGGTCGACGCCGTCGACGTCGCCTCCGCCTCGCTGGCCGGCACCACCAGCCAACCGTCCGCCTCGGCCCTGGTCGCGGCACTGGCGCACACCGAACGCGACACGGGAATCGACCTGGCCGCGATCAGCTCCCTGGAACCGTACTGGGAGGCCGTGCGGCGCGTGTACGCCCCGTTTGAGTCCGGCCTGGCCGGGCCCACCGGACGCGTATACCAGCATGAGATCCCGGGCGGCCAGCTCTCCAACCTGCGCCAGCAGGCCATCGCGCTGGGGCTGGGCGAGCGCTTCGAGGAAATCGAGGACATGTACACGGCCGCCGACCGGATCCTGGGGCACCTGGTCAAGGTCACGCCGTCGTCCAAGGTGGTGGGCGACCTCGCCCTGCACCTGGTGGGCCTCAAGGCCGACCCCGCCGACTTCGAGGAAAACCCGCAGAACTATGACATCCCCGACTCCGTGGTGGGCTTCCTCGGCGGCGAGCTCGGCACGCCCCCCGGAGGCTGGCCCGAGCCGTTCCGCACCAAGGCACTGCAGGGCCGCACCGTCGTCGAGCGCAGGGGCACGCTCAGCCCGCAGGATAGCGAAGAACTGGCCGGGGACAGCGAAAGCCGCCGCGCAGCCCTGAACCGGCTGTTGTTTGCCGGGCCCACCAAGGACTTCGCGAAGGTCCGTGAGACGTACGGCGACGTGTCCGTGCTGGATACGCGCGACTACCTGTACGGGCTCCAGCGCGGCCAGGAGCACGTCATGGCGCTGGGCCGCGGCGTCCGCCTGATCGCCTCCCTGGAGACCATTTCGGAGCCGGATGAAAAGGGCATGCGCACGGTCACTTGCAAGCTCAACGGCCAAAGCCGTCCGGTGGTGGTGCGCGACCGCAGCGTTGAAAGCACCGTCAAGGCCGCGGAAAAGGCGGACGCGGCGGTGGCCGGACAGATCCCCGCACCGTTCGCCGGCGCTGTCAGCCTGAAGGTGGCCGTGGGCGACGCCGTGGAGGCCGGCGCCACCGTGGCCACCATCGAAGCCATGAAGATGGAGGCGTCCATCACGACGCCGGTGGCCGGCACCGTCTCCCGGCTCGCCGTGGACGGCGTGGCACAGGTGCAGGGCGGGGACCTGTTGGTCGTGGTGGCCGGCTGACCGGTCCGGCACGCACGGTCCGCGGCAGGCCGGTTCCCCGCACGCTGCGCTACACTGAAAATCAATGAGCACCGCAACCGCGGCCGGAAAATTCCTTCCGGCCGCGGCGGCATTTTGAGTGGTAGTGGAGACATGGCGAACAAGAAGAGCAAGCCGGCGCAGAACGCGGCGCCGGAGGCCCCGGAGCCTGAAACCCCCGACGCGCCGGTGCTGGACGGCACCGAGACCACGCAGACGGGCACGAAGGAATCGGACGCACCTGAGGCGCCGGAGCCGGACGCACCCGAAGCAACAGAGCCGGGAGTGCCGGACGCTCCGGCAGCGGAGGCCACCATGGACGTTTCCAACCGCTCAGCCGCCGCCGGGGCCGACGCCGGGCTGGAACTGTCCGCGCCTTTCGGCGACCCCGCTTCCACCGGTGCGGTGCAGGTCATTGCGCCTGTCACTCCGGCGACTGTGCTGAGCCATCCGGCTACCGTGCCTGCCGCCGGGTCCGCCGCAGCGCCGCCCGCTGCCGCGAACATGCCGCAGTCCACTGTGGCCCCCCTGGGGCAAAAGTCACCCGGGGCGACGGCGGCCACTCCGGAACCGGCGGCACCGCGAGGGGAGGACACCAGCGCGGCGTCGGGGGCGCCGTCGGAGGCGGCGGTGCCGCCCCATCCCGGCGCCAGCCTGCGCCGCCAGCGTGAGGACGGCCCGGAGCCCGCGGCCGCGCTCACCAGCGACCGCCTCTTGAACAAGGCGGCCGCGCCTCCCGTGGGCGGCTGGCGGCTCTGGCTGTACAAGGCATCCTTCGGCTCGGTCAACGTGGGGGATTCGGACAAGGTCCGGCTGGAGCGGGCGCAGGACAACCTGATTTCCTCGCGGCTGGGGGAGCGCACCCGCTTTGTGCCCGTGCTGTCCCGCAAGGGCGGCGTGGGCAAGACCACCGTCACCACGCTGCTGGGCATGGTCCTGGCCGACACCCGTGAGGACCGGGTCATCGCCATGGACGCCAACCCGGACCGCGGCACGCTGTCCGACCGCTCGCCCGGCAGTGCCGACTTCACCGCCCGGAACCTGGTCAGGGACCGCTTTAACGTCACCACCTTCTCGCAGCTGTCCAATTATGTGGCGCGTGACGGCTCCCGGCTTGATGTGCTCGCCAGCGACACCGACCCTGCCGTGGCCCAGGCATTTGACGATGCCGACTACCGCGCCGTCACGGACATCCTGAGCAAGTACTACTCCATCGTGCTGACCGACTCCGGCACCGGCATGGTGCACTCGGTCATGAAGGGGACGCTGGAGAAGGCCGACGCCGTGGTGCTGGTTTCCGGCGGAAGCGTAGACGAGGCGCGGCTCGCCTCGGAGACGTTGTCCTGGCTTGAGGCCCATGGCCGACACGACCTGGTCGCCAACGCGATCGTGGTGGTCAACATGTCAGGCGGGGACACCCAGGTGGACATCGCCCAGATCGAGGAACACTTCAAGTCCCGGGTGCGCAATGTGCTGCGCATTCCCTACGACAGGCACCTGGCGGAGGGCTCGCGCGTTGAACTGGACAAGCTGCGGCCCGCCACCAGACTCGCCGTCAAGGAGCTGGCTGCGCTGGTGGTGACGGAGTTGCAGCGCCCTTAGTGGGGCTTCCTCGCGGCATAGATATCCTCCACGACGGTGTCAAAGTCCTTCAGGACCTGGGCCCGCTTGACCTTCATGGATGGCGTCAGGTGCCCCGAGGCTTCGGTGAAATCGGTATCGACGATCCGGAACGCCTTGATCGCCTCAGCCTGCGAAACGGAACCGTTCGCCTTGTCGATGGCTCGCTGGACCGCGTCAATGACCGCCGGTTCCTTGGCCGCCTGGGCCACCGTGATGCCCTCGGGCAGGCCGTGGTGACGGCCCCACTGCGGCAGGGCTTCCTCGTCCAGGGTGACAATGGCGGCGATGAACGGACGGTTGTCGCCAATGACCAGGCACTGCGAGACGATCGCGTCGGCGCGGATCTGGTCCTCCAGAAGTGCCGGGACCACATTCTTGCCGCCGGCCGTGACGATGATTTCCTTTTTCCGGCCCGTGATCTTCAAAAAGCCCTGGTCGTCGAGTTCGCCGACGTCTCCCGTGCGGAACCAGCCGTCCACGAAGGCTTCTTCCGTCAGGTCGTCGCGGCCGAAGTAGCCCTTCATGACGCACACTCCCTGGGTGAGGATCTCGCCGTCGTCCGCAATCTTGACCGCGTTGCCCGGCAGGGGTGCGCCGACTGTGCCGATCTTGATGCGTTCGGGGCGGTTGACGGTGATGGGCGCGGTGGTCTCGGTCAGTCCGTAGCCCTCCAGGATCTGCAGGCCGATGCCGTGGAAGAAGTGGCCCAGGCGTTCGCCCAGGGGCCCGCCACCGGAGACGGCATGGCGGACGTCGCCACCCATGGCCGCGCGGAGCTTGCCGTAGACCAGCTTGTCGAACAGCGCGTGCCGGGCCCTGAGCACCAGCGGGACCCTGCCGCCCTGGCTGGCGCGGGAGAAGTCGATGGCTGTCTGGGCGGCCGCGGCAAAGATCTTGCCCTTGCCGTCGCCCTCGGCCTTGAGGGCGGCGGAGTTGTACACCTTTTCAAAGACGCGGGGCACGGCAAGGATGAAGGTGGGCTTGAAGCTTTGCAGGTCCTCGAGCAGGTGCTTGATGTCCGGGGTGTGTCCCACCTTGGCGCCGGCGGCGACGGCCAGCACCGAGATGTACCGGGCAAAGACGTGGGCCATGGGCAGGAACATCACTGTCTGCGAACCGGGCGGGACCACGTCCTTGCCCAGCACGGCGAGGGCGTTTTCGCTCAGGTCCACGAAGTTGTGGTGCATGAGCATGCAGCCCTTGGGCCGGCCGGTGGTGCCGGAGGTGTAGATGATGGTGGCAACGTCGTCCAGGCCGTTGGAGGTGCGGTGGACCTCCAGGACGTCGTCAGGCACGCCGCGGCCGGCGTCCCGCAGGACGTCCAGTCCGTCGCCCTCCATCTGCCACACGTCCTTGAGCGCCGTCAGGCCCTCATCGCGGGCGGCCTGGCGGATCACGTTTTCATGGCCGGCCGATTCGGCGATGACGGCCACGGCCTGGGAATCGCCCAGGTTCCAGGCCACCTGCGACGGTGAGGACGTTTCGTAGATTGGCACAGACACCGCGCCGGCAAACCAAATCGCGAAATCCACCAGGGCCCACTCGTAGCGGGTGCGGGCCATGATGCCCACGCGCTCGCCCACCTGGATGCCCGAGGCGATCAGGCCCTTGGCGATCGCGCACACGTCGGCGTGGAATTCCTTGGCGGAGATGTCAACCCAAACGTTGTCGGCATTGCGGCGGGAGAACAACGCAGGATTTGATTCCAGCCGCGCCTGGCGCAGCACGAAGTCGGTGGTGTTCATGGTCCTCGGGCTGACCACCTGGGCCGGAACGGTTATCTCGCGCACTTTGGCTCCTTTGCTGACGACAGTCCAAGTAAGGTTTGGCCTTACTCTATCCGGGGGGCGCCAGGGTCTGGCGGACCGGATAAGTTACTCGTCAGTAACTTTATGTTGTTTGCATCACACATTCAATCCGGGG
Source organism: Arthrobacter dokdonellae (assembly GCF_003268655.1). Lineage (NCBI taxonomy): Bacteria > Bacillati > Actinomycetota > Actinomycetes > Micrococcales > Micrococcaceae > Arthrobacter > Arthrobacter dokdonensis. The sequence continues at coordinate 2,034,334 of NZ_CP029642.1, forward strand.
GGGCGCTGCCGATGGTGGCTAGAATCATAGGAATGCAGCAGCCCCGTCCCGTCTTCAGGCCCACCTTGCGATTTCCAGGGCGGGCGGCCGTCGGCGGAAGCCTCGCCTTGGGCGTAGACATCGGCGGAACCAAGGTCGCCGCCGGCGTGGTGGACGGACTGGGCAACATCCGCGAGGAGCTCCGGCGCGACACTCCAGGCCGCGACCCACGCGCCGTCGAAGCCGTCATCGTGGAACTCGTCCACGAGCTCGGCGCGCGTCACGACCTGCACAGCGTGGGCATCGGCGCGGCCGGATGGATGGACCTCGACGGCGGCACGGTCGTCTTCAGCCCGCACCTGGCCTGGCGCAACGAGCCGCTGCGGGAAAACCTTGAATCCCTCTTGAACCGGCCGGTGACACTGGCCAACGACGCAGACGCTGCTGCGTGGGCCGAATGGCGTTTTGGTGCCGGTCGCGGCCGCGACCGGCTGGTCTGCCTGACGCTGGGCACCGGGATCGGCGGCGCGCTGGTGGTGGACGGGCGCGTGGAGCGCGGCAGCTTCGGGATGGCGGGGGAGTTCGGACACCAGATCATCATGCCCGGCGGACACCGCTGCGAGTGCGGAAACCGCGGCTGCTGGGAGCAGTACGCCTCCGGCAACGCACTGGGCCGGGAGGCGCGGGAGCTCGCGCTGGCCAAGTCCCCGATGGCGGCCGAACTGCTGGCCGCCGTTGACGGCCACGCCGCAGACATCACCGGCACGTTGGTGACGGAGCTGGCGCTGGCCGGGGAGGCGACCTGCGGGGAACTTGTGGAGGAGGTGGGGGACTGGCTGGGCCTGGGCATCGCAAACCTGGCCGCGGCGCTGGACCCGGCACTGTTTGTCATTGGCGGGGGACTCTCCGCGGCCGGAGACCTCCTCCTGGCCCCTGCGCGGCGCGCCTATGCCAAAAACCTCACCGGCCGGGGCTTCCGCCAGGAGGCGGTCATTACAGGGGCGCAGCTTGGTCCCGCCGCCGGGTTGATCGGGGCAGCGGACCTCTCCCGGCTGCGCCAGTCCGACAGGCTCGGCGTGCGGCGAAGGCGCCAAAGGAGCGCCCGCCGCAGGCACGCCTAGGCCCGCCCGCCGTCGCCCACCTAGACGACGGCGCCGTCGCCGCCATCATGGTCGCGGTTCTTGGGCAGGCGATAGATCAGGTAGGACGTGCCTGCCAGGAAGGCCAGGATCACGCCAATGACGCCCACCAGCGGCATTCCGCGCCAGAAGATGGCGGCCAGCACCAGAAAGATGGGTCCGCCGGCCGCGCCGATCCAGGACAGTACGACGGCGGGATCGGCACCGGCCAGGCTGGGGGGTTCGCCCGGGACAAATTCCCCTTCCAGGTCCTCAGCTTCGTAGTCCCGCGGGCCCAGCGTCCCCGCACCGCCGGGGACGTTGTCGAACCCCGGCTCGTGGGGCGCCGGTGACAGCTGGCGGCCCCACACGCCCAGGGGATCGAAATCGTCCACGCCCTTGGCCCGGATCGCGTCGCCGGGCGCCGGGGCGTCGCCGGGCATGACGCCCGATGTTCCGGCATCTCCGGCCGGCGGCGCGTGTCCCTCCCCGGGTGTGCCGCCGGGCGCTTCGACGCCACCTGCCGGTGCGGCGTTGTCGGGCGTTCCGGCGTCGTCCGGGCCAGCCATGAAGACGTCGTCGGGTTCCTGCAGTCTCGCCACCAGGTCGAGCCACGCTGCCTCGTCGCTGTCGTGGCCACCCGTGCTCGGGGTGTCGTGGCCGTGGTCAGATTGCACGTGCTTGCCTCCGGAAGAAGTCACTGGACTGGGAATAGATTTGTTGGGCGTCGTTGTCCATCGTGGCCACGTGGTAGCTGTTGGCGAGGGACACCACCTCGAACTTCTCCGCGCCGATGCGGGCCTTCAGCAGGGCCATGCTGGACTCCGGCACCACATGGTCCACGGAGGAACGGAACACGAGGGTGGGCGCCACCACGCTTGGCAGCAGCGCGATGGTGTCCGCGAGCAGCTTGCCCAGCTCATGGACGGCCGCAACGGGCGTGCGCGCATACGCGCCTTCGGTGATGCCCGGCGCCTTGATGTCATCTCCGATGGCTGGCGTGCTTTTGAGCACGTGTTTGAGCAGGCCGGAATATTTGGCCCGCGGGTCGCCAAACGTGAGCACGGGATTGACGGCGGCGACCCCTCCCACGGCATGCTTGGCCGCCACCCGCAGCGCCAGGGTGCCGCCCATGGACAGGCCGGCGACATAAACGGTGTCGCAACGGGAGGAAAGTTCCAGGTAGGCGGCTTCAAAGTCCCGGTACCAGTGTTCCCATGGCGTGCGTGAGAGGTCCTGCCAGGTGGTGCCGTGGCCCGCCAGCAGCGGCATGTTCACGGAGAAGCCGGCGTCGGCGAGGAACTCAGACCAGGCACGCACGCTGACCGGTGAGCCGGTGAAGCCGTGGCACACGGCCACCCCGACCCGCGCCAAACTGCCATGTCCGTCAGAGTGGAACGCTTGCGCCGTCGTCATGGGGCCTCCGTCAAGTCAAGTGCCATGAGTATATGCGCCAAGGCTGTGCAGACACCAAGGGTGACGCACGCCCACGTGGCCTCCTGTGTCGCCTCCCTCACTAGACTACTGTTGTTATGGTCGATGCGGTTGGACGTGTTGACCACGCCTGGCTGACCCCGGCCCCGCCGGAGAGGAACTTTACAGTGATTTATTGGGTGCTTAAAAAGATTTTCCTCGGACCGGTCCTGAGAATTCTGTTTCGCCCGTGGACCAAGGGGCTGGACAACCTGCCTGCGGAGGGGCCGGCCGTGCTGGCCAGCAACCACCTGTCCTTTTCGGACTCCATCTTCATGCCGCTGATGGTGCCGCGGCCCGTGGTGTTTTTGGCCAAAAGCGACTACTTCACAGGCCGCGGCTTGAAGGGGCGCCTCACGGCCGCGTTCTTCAAGCTGACCAACCAGCTGCCCATGGACCGCTCCGGCGGCAAGGCCTCCGCCAACTCGCTCCAGACCGGCGTCGACGTGCTCAACGGCGGCGGCCTGCTGGGCATTTATCCGGAGGGCACGCGCAGCCCCGACGGCCGGCTTTACCGTGGCAAGGTGGGCGTGGCGAAGCTGGTGCTCACCGCGAACGTGCCCGTGATCCCGGTGGCCATGATCGGCACCGACAGGGTCCAACCGATCGGCAAGCGCATCCCCAACATCCGCCGCCTGGGCGTCATTTTTGGCGAGCCCCTGGATTTTAGCCGCTACCAGGGCCTGCAGGACGACCGGTTCGTGCAGCGCTCCGTGACGGACGAGATCATGTACGAACTCATGCGCATTTCCGGGCAGGAGTACGTGGATTCCTATGCCAGCACAGTGAAGGAAAAGATCGCGGCGGAAAAGGCGGAGAAGGCGGGCAGGGCAGCCGGCGCCAAGGCCGGTGCCGGGAAGGTCCCGGAGGGCAAAGCCGGCGACGCCGTCAGAGTCGATCCGGCCACCACCGTGGCGCCCGGAACCGTTACCGTCATTGGCGCAAAAGTTGAACCTCCACGTCCGCGCCTCGCGGCCGAGGACGGTGCCATCGAGGACTCAAACGCCGGGGACCCTAACGCCGACGCGTCGGTCGATGACGGTGCCGCCGGCGAGGCCGTCCCGCCGGAAACGCCCCAACAGTAGCGGGCAACCGGCTGCGCTCAACAGCAGCGGGCAGCCGGCAGCGCGCACCGGGTGCCGGCGTCGTGCTAAAGCGCGCAGCGGGTTCGGCGGGTACCCGCCGTCTCATGACTCGGACGCGTTCGGCGCGATGGCGCCTTGGAGCGATACCCTTGAAGTGTGACTGACCTAAAGATCCCAGCAATGCCCGCACCTGCCGCCGGCGTATCCATCCCCGGCGCAGCCGTGTACCCCGGCCTTGACGATTGGCGCGAACTCCCCATCGCGCAGCAGCCCTCCTGGGCCGACCCCGATGTCTTCTCCGCCAGCGTGAAGGAGCTTTCCTCACTGCCGCCACTGGTCTTCGCCGGCGAGGTGGACGTGCTGCGCTCCCGCCTGGCCCAGGCCGCACAGGGCAAGGCGTTCCTGCTCCAGGGCGGCGACTGCGCCGAGACGTTCGAGGCCGCCACGGCAGACAGGATCAGCGCACGTGTCAAGACCATCCTGCAGATGGCCGTGGTGCTCACCTACGGGGCGCAGCTGCCGGTCATCAAGATGGGCCGCATGGCGGGGCAGTTCGCCAAGCCGCGTTCCTCCAACGACGAAACACGCGACGGCGTCACGCTCCCGGCGTACCGCGGCGACATTGTCAATGGCTTTGAATTCACGCCCGAATCGCGCAGGCACGACGCCTCGCGCATGCTCAGGGCCTACCACACCTCCGCCTCCACGCTGAACTTGATCCGCGCCTTTACGCAGGGCGGCTTCGCCGATCTCCGCCTGGTCCACGAATGGAACCGCGGCTTCACCTCGAACCCGGCGCACAGCCGCTACGAGAAGCTCGCCAAGGACATCGACCGTGCCATCAAGTTCATGGCCTCCTGCGGGGCCGACTTCGAAGCGCTGAAGACGGTAGAGTTCTTCGCCAGCCACGAGGCCCTGCTCCTGGACTACGAGCGCGCGCTCACCCGCATCGACTCACGGACCGGGACGCCCTACGACACGTCCGCCCACTTCCTGTGGATCGGCGAACGCACCCGCGCCTTGGACCAGGCGCACGTGGACTTCCTCTCCCGCGTCCGCAACCCCATCGGTGTGAAGCTGGGCCCGTCCACCTCCCCGGACGACGCCCTGCGCCTGATTGAGAAACTCGACCCGAACCGCGAACCCGGCCGCCTGACGTTCATCACGCGCATGGGCGCGGCCAACATCCGCGAGAAGCTGCCCCGCCTGGTCGAGAAGGTCACCGCCTCCGGCGCACAGGTGCTGTGGGTGACCGATCCCATGCACGGCAACACCGTCACCTCTCCCAACGGCTACAAGACACGCAACTTTGACGACGTCATCGACGAGGTGCGCGGCTTCTTCGAAGTCCACCAGGCCTTGGGCACCTTCCCCGGCGGACTGCACGTGGAGATGACCGGCGACGACGTCGCCGAGTGCCTTGGTGGCGCGGATCCGATCGACCAGGAAGCGTTCCTGACAGGCTACGAATCCGTCTGCGACCCCCGCCTGAACCACAAGCAGTCCCTCGAAATGGCGTTCCTCGTCGCGGGGGCGCTCGGGCAAAGCAAGTAGCAACCGCCCCGCCCGCGCGTTTTTGCGCCGCCCGCCCCTTCGCGGGGAAGCATGGGCACTGCGTGCCCGAGCTTCGCCGTTGCCCACATTCGTCACCCTGCAGGAACAGGTGGACAGAGACAGTTCGCGGCTGCTTGCGACCAGAGACGGGTGCAGTATTTCGCGTTGCAGAGCGAGGATGCCAGAACGACGTGCTTGGCCTTGTTCCACCTGACGCGGATCCTGACTGTCAGGTTGGTTGTAGCGATACGAGACGCAGCGGTGAAATCGTAAATATGTCCTCGCTCAAAGGCTCCCTGTCCACGATTCTTCTCGGAGATGACTCGGATACCGGAAAACTTGAACCAGGCGGGACGAAGATCGCCGACAACATTCTCGTCTCCGGCCCTTGGGAACTCACCAGCTGTGGTGCCAGTTCACAACTTAGGCGGTAGGGCCGCGATCGTGCCCGTAGCCGGAACGCCCAGCGGTTCACGACATGGGTGGCGTCCTGGTGACGCTTACAATCCAAAAGTGCGGAGCTCGAAGCTATTGGGGGTCGATATTGTGGCGTCGGTGACGGCGCCGCAGCCGGGGGCTGTGATGATGGCGTGGCCCTCGCCGTCGGCCACGAGCCAGAGGGTGACCGGGCTGCCGGGCTTCGGCGCAAATTCTGGCAAATCCTGGGCGCGGTAGCGGAGAAGACATTCCCGATCGGTGCCGTCGGTGACTGGTACCTGCAGAAGCAGGCTGGTTGGTATCGTGTCGGCGTTCACGCCTTTCACAACGGCCGTGACTTCACGCCAGGGCTTCTTGCCTGCGGCTTTTCGGGCATGCCTGTATGAGCGGACGAAGGCAAGCATGATGGCCAGCGCGGGCAGGAGCACGATGGCGATGTTGATCACGATCAAGCCTGTCGCAGCACGGATGCCACTGTCATGTCCTTCGATCAGCACCCCGGATAGATCCTTCGGGTCGTAGGCGAGCACGACCTGAGCGCCCGGATGCGGCAGGAACGAGCAAGGATCCGCATCAGTCACGCTGGCCGTGTGCAGCGTGCCGTCGAGCATGAACTGCAGGTCGACGCGGCAGATGGTGCTCTTACCGCCGTGAAACTCGACCCGTCCCGCGACCGTGGCGCGCACCTGTGGATAGTTCCCCCACAAGGGATGCGTGAACAACGCCAAAACGACGACGGCGGTAGCGGCCAGCACGATGAAGGCTGCGGTGGAAATGATCGCGCCTTTGAGGCGGCCTTTCCTGACGGCCGCTGACTGCCACACGGGGGCCTCGCCGGCGGGCGCCAGGGCAGAGGGAATCTGCAAATCTTTAGTGAGTTGCATCAGTTCCGCCTGCACCCTGTCCCCGTTCCGTCGTTACTGGCAGGTTATCCCGGAAAGGACACGGATTACTCAATTAGGTGATCGGGATTCGGGGCGCTGCACCATCGTCGTTTGGACGTCACCCATCATCTGCACTATCACTCTTCGTGCAGATTGGCCGTGCCGAACGCTTCGCGGGTCTTGTAGTTGTAGATCGTGATGCTTTGAGGGGTTCCGGTGAGGGACTTTAGTGATGCGATTAGGAACATGGCGGGGTCCTCTACGACGTTGTCCCCGGCCGCATTTTTGGTCATGGCTCCTGGATTCCATTCGACAGTTAGATCATCCCCTGGAGGAGTGGAAAAGTCCTTCAATGTCAGGACGATGCTGTCGGGTGTCTCCGTGATCACGACCTCGCCCTTGTTGTTCTGGCCTGGGAACGTCCCGATGAGCACCCGTGATGTCTTTGGCGTTAAGGTCGGTGCAGAGCCGGCGGGTGCCACCGTTGGGACTGTCACAGTTGGGGGTGGCGCTGCATCGACCAGTGCGGTAATAGTGCAGCCCGAAACAGCAATGACGACGATGGATCCGACAGCGAGTAGTCGTGCAATTTTCATCGTCTCCACTTAATACCTCCGGGTTCGGCTGGCACCTTGCGATCATGCTCAATATTGCGGTGCAGTTGAGTCCTAGACCCACCGGGACGAACAGGAGCCGTACGTGGCCGAAGACTGGATGCCTGAGGGTAGTGGAATGCAATCTTCAAGGTCCGGGTTCGCACTTGGTTCAGCGTGGGGCGTGAAAAATCAATCGCGTCGAATGCTGGGCAGTTATTGCACGCCCAAGGACACTGGCGATGCCATGACCGCTACAGCTCCGTTGTCGAATCGGTAACAGATAGGCGATCAATGAGGAGTGTGGGCTTGCCGGGTTTCAAAGGCGATGTCGGCTGAAAGTCATGCTCCCATCGCTCGGAGTTCGAAGGCGTTCGGTACTTCTAGTTGTACGAGCCAGAGCTTTGGATCGTTTTTCTCTGACAGGAGTGCGGCTTTTCCTCCATCGGTTGCCATGGCAAGTACGAAAGGGACTCCAACTTTCGGTAAGGGATGCCATGGGCTCGGGCCACGGTGGCGGAGGACGAATTGCTGTCGTTGGCCCGCGGTGTTTTCGGCTTCAAGCAGGAGAGTCGTCCGGCCGCCGTCCTGAGAACGCCCCTTCAAAGTGGCAGTGACTTCGTGCCAGATCGGACACTTGGCGATAAGGCGGCGAACTTGCCGGTATGGGATAGCCGCCTTCGCCAGATATAAGCCAGTCAAAGCGATGGACATGATTGCCATCATCCCCATTTCCCACGGCCAGGTGTACGCGTTGGAACGAGGGTCAACGACATGGATGGCATGAGGGGAGCTTGGTTCTAAAGCAATCTGCAGTACAGTGCCCATCGGAGGGGCTTTCGCGCATTCGATTGGTTCGCGAGTTGTTCCTTCGACTTGCTTTCCGTCAAGAGTGAAAACAATATTCTGCTGGCATTGTCTATCTGCTCGAGAGTCGATATGGACTAGACCGGTCACCACTCCATCGACACGCTGGTAGCCAGCTGTGAACGGGGCAATTGCAGAACCGACGAAATATGAGGAAAACGTCACAGTAGAAGCGAAAACGACGAAGGCGACCAGCAGTGAAATTCGTAGTGATCTTGCCAGCGAACTGATACGAAAATAGGGTGGGTTAGGCCGCCTGGGTGAGTGTCACCTCGTATCCAAGCTGCTTGAGTGCCCTGAGGGCGTGTTGGCGGGTCCTGTCGTTGTTGGCCTGGTCGTATCGGCGCGGGTGTGGTTCTTCGTAGGCGACGCCGTTGGCGAGCATGTTCCAGATGTCCGTGATGAGTGTGTGTCCGGTGGCGACGATGGCGCGGGGCTTGCCGCGGCGGTTGGCGATTCTTTTGTAGCGTGTGGGCAGGAAGCCGCCCTTTTGCTTGGCGATGTTCAGCGCGGCCTGCCCGAGGGCGGCCTTGAGGTACTTGTCGCCCTTGCTGGTCGCGGCGGGCTTGTGGCGGCCGGCGGATTCGTTGTTGCCGGGCGCGACGCCGGCCCAGGAAGCGAGTTGGGCCGAGGTGGGAAACGCGGCCATGTTCCCGCCTGTTTCGGCGATGATGACTTGGGCGATGGTGGTCTTCACGCCCGGGATCGTGGAGAGCAGTTCGATGTCGGTGCGAAAGGGCGCAAACGCCTCGGTGATCTGCGCATCGAGGGCGGCCAGGCGTGCCTGCTGGGCGTTCAGCTCGTCCAGGTGGAAGGCGACCATGAACGCGTCGTGTGCGGTGAAGCGGATCCCGGTGAGGGCCTGCTCCAGCTCGTCGGTCTTGTTCTTCAGCCGGCCCTTGGCCAAGGCGGCCAGCGCCTTCGGGTCGCGTTCACCGCCGGCCAGGGCGCGCAGGATCAGCGTGGAGGTCACCCCGTCCAGGTCCGAGACCACGGAGGAGAGCTTGCTTCCGGTGCTTTCCAGGTACTTCTCCAGCCGCTGCAGTTCACTGGCGCGCCCGAAGGTGATCGTGCTGCGGGCCCGGGTCAAATCCCGCAACACCCGGATTGGCGGGGGTGGCACGAACGAAGGTGCGAGCATCCCCCACGAGGCGGTCTTCGCCAGCCAGTGGGCATCGGAAACGTCCGTCTTGCGCCCTGGCAGGTTCCGTGCCTGGCGGGCGTTGACCAGCTGCACCGGGACGGTGTCCTCGAGCAGGTAGAAGTACGGCTTCCAATAATCGCTGGTGGACTCCATCACGACCAACTCCAGCTGCGCTTCTTCCAGGAACGCCTTCAGCTTCATGATCTCCGGCACCGTCGCACCCCAGGTCGTGACCTCGGAATGGTACCGGTTGCGCTGGGTCGAGGGCACCCTCACGCAAACCTTCACATCACTCTTGGACACATCCATGCCCGCCACACGGCGGTACACCACATCATTCGGATCCTTGGTTCCCATCACAATCCCTCCAACGGTACAGACATGCTGCGCCCCGGCACGGGGTGCGTGCCCGTGAAGGGGAGGGCGGGATAAAACTAAGGAAACTGATACGCGTGCTCGAAGCAACAATCCACGGTGCCCATGGAAGCCCTCCGCGCCAAGCTAGTCCACAAGCTCAAGGCATCATAGTCGCACCGGCGTCGACGATCACAGACACCACCATCATCACCCCGGCAACACCGCCGGGCAAGGGCACACGGCGCCACGGAAGCGCACACACGGCGCCACGGAAGCGCACACATTTTCGGCACCCACTGGCGCGGCGAAGCCGCCCATTTGCTAGGCCGAAATGCTGGGGGAAGCTGAGGTAGCTGAGCCGTCGCCTTGAGGCCGATACCCTCAGGCAATGCCATCGTTTCAGTCACCAGATGATCGATCTGTCATGCACCAAACATAGCCCACTGCCTCCTACGAAATTCCTTACGTGGACTTATACCTGCACGTCTGTCGAGAACTGCGGGCTTGTGTCGCCTGCCAGGAGGATGGGACCGCTGTAGCCCGTTTTTTGCCACCTTCATGGGACCACTTGTTTAGCCAGTCATGGGACCGTCCGGCGTGTTGTGCCGGGGAGTTCTCCGCTTCCTTGTTTGAACATCGCGTCAGTGTTCTCGGCGTGGAGGTCAACGGGGATGGTTTTCAGGGAGGTCAGCGTGGTTGAGATTCGGGAAGTTTTACGGGCATGGCTTGCTGGTGCGGGGTTGCGCACAGTGGGCGAGCGGGCCGGGGTGGATAGGAAAACGGCACGCCGTTATGTGCAGGCTGCTGAGGCGGCGGGCCTGGTGCGCGACGCCGGGCCCGGCGCGGTCACTGACGAGCTCGTCGGGGCCGTGGTCGCCGCCGTCCGCCCGTCACGGCCGAACGGGCACGGGCAGGCGTGGGAGGAGCTGGCCGGGCATGAGGAGCAGATCCGGGCCTGGGTCACCGGGACGGGGACGGGGAAGGCGGGCCGGGCGCTGAATCTGGTGAAGGTCCACGAGCTGCTGGCCCGCCAGGGCTGCCAGGTGCCGTATCGGACGCTGCACCGTTTCGCGACGGAGCGGTGCGGGTACCGGGTCAAGGCGACGACGGTGCGCGTCGCCGATGGAGAGCCTGGGGTGGAGTGCCAGATCGACTTCGCCTACATGGGCACCATCACCGACGCCGAGACGGGCCGGGACCGGAAGGTGCACGCGCTGATCTTCACCGCCGTGTATTCCCGGCACATGTTCGTCTGGCTGACGTATACCCAGACCCTGGCGGCGGTGGTTGCCGGGTGCGAGATGGCGTGGGCGTTCTTTGGCGGTGTCTTCAAGGTCCTGATTCCGGACAACATGAAGCCGGTGGTGACGGCCGCGGAGCCGGTGAATCCGCGTTTCTCCACGGGCTGGCTCGATTACGCCGCCCATGCCGGGTTCGCCACCGATGCCGCCCGCGTCAGGACACCGACCGATAAGCCCCGCGTGGAGCGGGTGGTGCAGTATGTGCGCGGGAATTTCTTTGCCGGCGAGGTCTTCGCGGACTTGGAAGATGCCCAGGCCCGGGCGGTGTTCTGGTGCCAGGAAAAGGCCGGGATGCGTATTCATGGCACGACGCAGGCGCGCCCGGCGGAGGTCTTCACCGCCGAGGAAGCCCCGGCCTTGTTGCCGGCCCCGGCGGACTATGACGTGCCCTTGTTCAAGGACGCGAAGGTGCACCGTGACCACCACCTGTTGACTGAACAGCCTGCCGGGTTTGGGCATGTCGCAGAGGGACGGGTCAGCTGGGGACATAGCGTCTTGGATCATGGTCGAAGAATCTGATTGTTCCAGGGAGTTGGAATATCTGCGTGTGCCTGCGGTCGGTTCGCTGGAGGCAACCGGGTCGCGGTGGGAGCCGTATCGGCTGGTGGGCGCGGACGGCGGAACAGTCCATGCCGTCGAGGCGTTTTTCGCTGATCTGCTGGCGGCCGGGCGCAGCGAGGCAACCGTCCGCTCGTATGGCATGGATCTGCTGCGCTGGTTCCGTTTCTTGTGGGCGATTGGCGTGGCCTGGGATCGTGCATCCCGGATCGAGGCGCGGGATTTCTGCCGCTGGCTGGCGGTAGTGGCCCGGGAAGGCCGCGGGTATTCAATTTCGGCCCGGCTCCACAGCGAGACGGTGCTGCGGGGCTTCTACGATTTCCACCGCGATGTCGGATCGGGCCCGTTGGTCAATCCGTTCCCGCTTGCTCGGTCCCGACGCACCGGACGGGCGAACGCCCATCACAATCCTATGGATCCCTACCGGCTGGAAAAGTCGGGCTTGTACCGGCCCAAGCCGCAGCGCAGGATTCCACGGAGCATCCCTGATCGGGTTTTCGACGACATCTTCGCGAAGTTGCGCTCGAACAGGGACCGCGCCATGGTGGCCTTCTACGTGTCTACCGGTGCGCGCGCCTCGGAGTTGTTATCGGCCACTCAGGGAGGCGTGGACCCCGGAAGGCAACTGATAACGGTGGTGCGCAAGGGAACCCGGGAAGTGCAGGAATTGCCGGCGTCACCAGACGCGTTTGTGTGGCTACGTTTGTATCAGGTCGAGATGAAAGATGCGATCGGGCAGGGTCCGCTGCAGCCGTTGTGGTGGACGCTGGACCGGCCGGCGCGGCCATTGACCTACCACGCGGCACACCGGATGTTTGAGCGTGCCGGCCAGGCGGCCGGCCAAGAAGCAACGCTACACGCGCTTCGGCACACCGCTGCCTACCGGATGGCCGAGGACCCCTCGATGCCGCTCACAGACGTGCAATACGTCCTTGGTCATGCCCGGCTGACGACCACCCAGATTTACATCACGCCGCGAAAGGAGGACGTGATCGCCCGCGTGTTGGCGCACCACTCCGCCCGCGACCGCATCGAGCAGCCGCCCCCGGCGGCGCCGGGCTACTCGCCAGAAACCCTCGCCGTGCTCTTTGGAAAGGCCACACCATGAGCATCAGCGCCGTTATGGCCCCGGCAGAACAAAGCAAAGACACCAACGGCGACTGGCCACCACAGTCGGATGACACCAGGGACGTGGCCGCATGGCGGGCACGGTTTCCCCCGAGGCCCACCGTCGATCGGTGGCCGGCCACCGGCGTTGACAGGCGGACCTTGGATCAACGGGCGTCGGAAGCGCTGTGTGCCCCGGTATCGAAATCGATGCGGCTGCTGGGCCTTCGCGGATTGTTGATGCTCCTGGACTGGTTGTCAGAGCACCCGGGCGACACCTGGCAGGAACGATGGCTGGCCAGCGGAGCGGACGCGGCGGGCGACGACTGGGCCGAGCTGCCCGCCCGGTGGCTACGTGAGCGCGGCGACTACTCGCCCTCCCGGCTGGAGGTGATGACCAGTTCCTTCCTGATCGCCGTCGGACTCGATGTGGTTCGCCCGTCCTTGCGGTGGCTGCTGACCGGAGGAAAGAAACGCAAGCTGGTCCGTCACCTGACCCGTACCCGCGACGGTGAAGGATTCGCCCGGCTGGGCGACCACTGCGAGCGTGACGAGACAGTCGGCACCGACGTGGGCAAGCACGTGCTGTTTCGTTGCGCCGTGATCGTCGCCGCAAAAGGCGGCACAGTCGAGGACATCACCGTCGGTGATGTCCTCGAGGTCATCGACCTGGAGAAGGAGATTCGCGCCAAAGCACCCTCAGCCGGGGCGAGCATCCGCGTCCTGCGGCAAACCGGGATCATTACAGCAGACGTACCGAGCCTCAAACAGATCCACAGCACCGGGCAACGCACCGTCGAACAACTCGTCGACCGCTACAACATTGCCTGCATCCCAATACGCGACCTGCTGGTCGACTACCTGCGTGAGCGGCAGCCGTCCGTCGACTACTCCACACTGCTGTCGCTGGCCTACGCGCTGGTCCGCTGCTTCTGGGCCGACCTGGAACGCCACCACCAGGGCATCGAATCGTTGAACCTACCCCGCAATATTGCCGGGGCGTGGAAGCGACGACTGAGCACCAAAATTCGCACCATTGTCCGCGACGGCAAGGAAATCCAGATCGAGACCGAGCGACTGTCGCACCTGGATATTCTGGCAGCGGTCCGGGCGTTCTACCTCGACCTGTCCCAGTGGGCATTAGAAGACCCTAGCCGGTGGGCCCCATGGGTGGCACCGTGTCCTATCAGCCAGGACGATCTGTCACGCCGGAAAATGGTGCGGCACCGCAAGGCGCGCATGGACAGCCGCACCCGCTCCCGATTGCCGGTAATGCCCGTATTGACCAACTCCACCACCACCTGGCGCCGTCAATCAACAGCGCTCCTCGCCGCCGGGCTACGCGCCGCGCCCGGCGAACCGTTCACCTCCGACGGCATCACCATGACCAGGATTAAACGTCCGCACGGCACGCAGGCCAACGTCTGGGTCACCAACCCGGACACCGCCAAAAAAACCCTGCTCAACCGCGATGAAGACCATGCATTTTGGGCGTGGGCGGTCATCGAGGTGCTGCGGCACACCGGCGTCCGCATCGAGGAACTGCTTGAGATCAGCCACCACAGCCTGATCCAATACCGGCTGCCGGACAGTGGGGAACTCGTTCCGCTCTTGCAGATCGCCCCGTCTAAAACCGACACCGAACGGTTGCTGGTGGTCAGCCCCGAACTGGCCGAGGTGCTTTCCACGATCATCAGCCGCCACCGCAAACCCGAGGGCACCATCCCCCTGGTCAGCGCCAGAGACGAACACGAACTGGTTTGGCGCCGACCTGCCCCGCTCCTGTTCCAACACCTCGTCAACGGCGAACACCGTGCCATTACCGCACGATTTGTCTCCACCCTGCTCGACGAAGCGCTGGCACGCACCGGCCTGACAGGCCCTGATGACGGGCAGCCGCTCCGGTTCACCCCGCATGATTTCCGCAGGATCTTCATCACCGATGCAATCATGAACGGGCTTCCGCCGCACATCGCGCAGGTCATCGCCGGCCACCAGGACATCGGCGTCACCATGGGATACAAGGCCGTCTATCCAGAGGAAACGATCACCGCCCACCGGGCGTTTATAGCCCGGCGCCGCGCCCTGCGACCGAGCGAGGAATACCGCGAGCCCACCGACGACGAGTGGCAGCAATTCCTTGGCCATTTCCAACGCCGCAAGGTATCGGTCGGGACCTGCGGCCGCGCGTTCGGCAGCAACTGCATCCACGAACACGCCTGCATCCGCTGCTCCCTGCTCTGGCCCGATCCGAACCAGCAGACCCGCCTACTCGAGATCCGCGACAACCTCAAAGCCCGCGTCGTCGAAGCCCATGAGCAAGGCTGGCTCGGTGAAGTCGAAGGCCTCGAAGTCAGTCTCGCCGGCGCCGAAGACAAACTGGCCCAAGTGCAACGGCGCACCAACACATCCGTCGCCCTCGGCATCCCGACCATCGGCCACCAGCCCGCTGGCTGACGCCGGCGATTCGCGATGATATATATGACTCATTCGAGTTCAGAGAACACCTCGAGATCGGCAAGGCCCTGTACTCGGTGCCCGGGGACTACATCGGCTCCCAGGTTGCCGTGCGCGCCGACAGCGAGCTGGTGAAGATCTACCACCGCGGGCAGCTGATCAAGACCCACCCAAGGATGCGGCCAGGGACCCGCTCCACCGACGCGTCAGATCTGCCCGAGCACAAGAGCGCCTACGCTTTGCGGGACATCACCCACCTGATCGGGCTGTGCGCCGGGCACGGGGAAAACATCGGCATCTACGCCGAACGGATCCTCGATGACCCGCTGCCCTGGACGAGGATGCGCGCCGTCTACCGGCTCATTGGCCTCGTGCGCCAGTACGGGCCGGCCGCGGTGGAGGCGGCGTGCGCCAAGGCCCTGGACCTGGACGTCATCGCCGTGGGCAAGATCGACTCGATGCTGGCCAAGGCCGTCGAAAACATCCCGGCCCTGATGCCGGTCGCCGTCGCGGCCGGGACGGCGCGCTTCGCCCGCGACCCGTCCGAATACGCCGCCGCGGCGGCCGGGCCCGCGGCGGCGGGGCGTTCTGCCGGCGCGGGGACCACCCTGGCCAGTGCCGGGACCGGCGGCGCTGCCAGTGCTGGGACCGGCCTGGCCAACGCTGGGATCGCCCTGGCCAACGCTGGGACCGCTATTGCCACCACGAGGGCCGGGCTGGCCAATGAGGGGACCGGTGCCGCCGCCAGTTCAGGGACCGGCGGGGAGATCGGGGTCGGCGCCGGCCCCCGGTACGGGCGCGGCGTGCAGCTGCACCTGGTCTTCTCCCACGCCGAAACGCCGGAACAAGCCAGGGAAACGCAGACAGCACAGGAGGATGCACGTTGAACCACCCCAGCACCGCGACCATCCCGGCGGGGCCGGTGGACCCGGTCAGCACGGACCTCTCACGGATCCTGCGGGCCCTGAAACTCTCCGGGCTCAAGGACACCCTGCCCGAACGCCTCGTGCTGGCCCGCCAGCAAAAGATGGGGCACGCGGCGTTCCTGGAACTCCTGCTCGCCGATGAACTCTCCCGCCGCGACTCGCGCTCCGCCGCTCTGCGCGCCGCCCGGGCCGGCCTGGACCCGGCCATGCGCCTGGAAAGCTGGGATGACGCCGCGGACCTGAGGTACGACCGGATGCTCCTCTCGGACCTGTCGACCCTGGCCTTCGCCGAGGCCGGGCACTCCGTGCTGCTGCTCGGCCCGGTCGGGGTGGGCAAAACCCACCTCGCCACCGCCCTGGGCCACGCCGGGATCCGGCGGCGGATGAGCGTGCACTTCACCCGCGCCGACAAGCTCTTCACCCGGCTGCGGGCCGCCCGGCTCGATAACAGCCTCGAGGCCGAAATGCGGCGCATCGCCGCCGTGGACCTGCTCATCGTGGACGACTTTGCCATCAAGGCCCTGGACGCGACCGAGACGAACGACTTCTACGAAATCGTCGTTGAACGCCACCGCCGCAAATCCACCATCATCACCTCCAACCGCGAGCCCGCTGAATGGATGGCCATGACCGCCGACACCCTGCTGGCCCAATCAGCCATCGACAGGCTCACCCAGGGCGCCCACACCCTCGTCATCGAGGGCCCCTCCTGGCGCCAACGCGCCAACGGAAACCGGCGCGCCACTATTGACGAAAACAAGGAGACCCGCAATGCTAAATAACACTAACGAGTGGTCCCATACTCGTGGCAACGCGGTGGTCCCATCCCGCTGGCAGGCGACAGCTTGGCTTTGGTTCATGCGTCAATGACGTGAAGGACGGTGCGCGTCACCAGACCGATAGGTGCACTGTGTTTTCCTCACATAACGACCCTGCTGGCAGAATCAGCGATCGACAGGCTCACCCAGGGCGCCCACACCCTCGTCATGGAAATTCAAAAACGTGAGTGAAACGTGACTTGGGCCGTTTTTGGCCTAAAGTGGCTCTGACCTGCGGAACATAACCGCAGGTCAGAGCCACCCCATGGTGCCCCGGGCGGGAATTGAACCCACGACAGGAGACTGTCAGGCCGCCCGCGGCCGTCAGTCGGGTAGCGGCCGAGAAAATGCCGCGTTCGCCGCCGGAGGTGAGCTGGCTAGATGACCCGCAGGGTCACCGTGCTGCCTTCGGGGGCTTCCACGCCCTGCGGGTCCTGGAAGCGGACGGTGCCGAAAAAGCCTCCGAGCAGTTCTTCCACCTTCACCTTGAATCCGAGTGCCTTGAGCTGCGCCCGGGCATCGTCGACCTGCCTGCCCACCAGGTCGGGAACCATGACCAGCTTGGGGCCCTTGGAAATCGTCAAGGTGACGGTGCCGCCTGCCGTGAGGATTCCGTCCGCCGGCGACTGGGACACCACTGCGCCGGCGGGGACCGTGGCGCTGTTGACCTGTTCGGGCGCGACGGCTGCCACCAGGCCCACGCCCTGCAACGCGGCCCGTGCATCCGCGGACGTCTTGCCAACCAACGACGGCACGGGGATGGGCTTGGGTCCCTTGGATACCACCAGGTCGACCTTCGTGTTGCCACGGAAATCGGTGCCGGAGGCCGGATTCTGGCTCACGACCGTCCCCGCCTTGTTCTTTTCGTCGTAAGCCTCCGTGACGGCGCCGACGGCGAGGTGTCCGCCGGTGAGCGCCGCCTTGGCATCGGCCAGCGACTTGCCAAAAAGCGCTGGAACGGGATAAAGGATGGGGCCCTTGGAAACCAGGATCGTCACGCCCTGAAACTTGCGCTGCTCGGTCCCACCCGTGGGATCGGTGTCGACCACCAGTCCCGTCGCAGTTTTTTCATTGAAGACTTCGGAGGTTGCCGCCCGCTGAAAGCCCTGGGCCTGGATCAGCGACTGGGCCTGCGCCACGGTCTTGTTGTGTACCTCGGGCACCGTTGCCAGGGCGCCGGGCCCCATCCCGAGGAACCATCCGGCCGCCGCCACGATCAGGCCGAGCAGCACCACTATCAGAATCCAGATGGCCGCACGTCGGCGGGGGTGCGCGGTGCCCAGGGTCGCCACCGGCCGCGCGGCCGCCTTGGCACGCTGCCTTGCAACGGCGCGTGCCTCCCGCTTGGACGGTCCGCCCGCCGCGCGTTCACGTTCGACGCCGCCACCCGGCTCAAGGCCGGCCGTCTCGTTGCCCGCGGCATGCAGGGCGGCGCGGTCCGCGTCGTCCACGTACAGGCGGTGGGCCGGGGGAAGCACGCTGGTGGGGTAGGAAGGTGCGCCGATGACGGCGGTGCCGTTGTCTTGGGGGCCCCGATGGCCGAGAGCTTCGGTGGGGTTTTCCTGATACCCGGCCATGCCGCGGGGGAGGGGCGCGGTCGGCGCGGCGGCATCAACCGCACGTGTGGCCGGCCCACCGCCCGGGCCGCTCCCCCCGGCGTCGAGCTCCTCCGGTGTCAGGGTGTGGCGTATGTGGCGCAGGTCCTCCAGCAGCGAGGCCCCGTTGGCCGGCCGGTTGTCGGGGTCCTTTTCGGTCATGTAGCGGACCAGCTCGTCCATCTCCGGCGGCAGGCCGGGGACGGCGGCGGACGGCGCCGGGACGTCGTCGCGCACGTGCTGCATGGCCACGGCGATGGGCACCTGGCCGCGGAACGGCTGCTCGCCGGTCAGGAGTTCGTAGAGCATGATACCGGCGGAGTAGATGTCGCTGCGGGCGTCGCCGCCGTCGCCGTTCACCAGTTCGGGCGCGATGTAGCCGACGGTGCCCAGCAGCGTGCCCGTGCTGGTGGTGGTGGTGACTGCGCGCGACAGGCCAAAGTCGCCGATCTTGACCCATCCGCTGCGCGAGACCAGGACGTTTTCGGGCTTGACGTCGCGGTGGACCAGGCCTGCGGCATGGGCGGCCGCCAGGCCTTCCACAATGGGGTCCAACAGGTCAAGGGCCTGCCGCGGCGTTAACGGGGCGCGGGAATTGATGATGTCTCGCAGGGTGTGGCCATCGATGTATTCGAGCACCAGGTAGGCGTGTTCCGCGCCGACGCCGTGGTCGTGGATCTGGACTACATGGGGATGGGAGAGGCTTGCTGCGCTCCAGGCCTCACGCTGCAGGCGTTCAATGAAGGCGTTGTCGGTGGCCAGATGCGCATGCAGGATTTTTAGGGCGATGTTGCGGTTGAGGCGGACGTCCTTGGCCAGGTACACGGTGGACATGCCGCCGCGCGCCACCTTGGCCAGGACCAGGTACCGGTCGTCAACTGTGGTCCCGATCAGGGGATCAAAAGGCTCCGCTTGCACCCTTCGATCCTATTGGGTGAAACGGAAGGCGGCCGCCAGCAACACTCGCTGGCGGCCCCTGCCGTGGTTATTGCACGTCGTTTTAGCGGAACAGCTTCTGGTTGGCCTTGACGCTGGCCACGTACTTCTTGGTATCCGGGAACATGCCGTGGACGCTGACTGAATACTGGCCCTGGTAGTAGCCGGCAATGGCCAGGTCGACGGTCTTGGCGTCCTTGAGCAGGGCCCGGATGATGGCCACCCCTGCCGTGACGTTGTCCTGCGGGTTGAGCAGGTTCAACTTGCGTCCCACCATTCCTGAGGCCCAGTCGCCGGCGTCCGGGATGACCTGCATGGTGCCAATTGCGTTGGCGGGGGAGACCACCTGATGGTTGAATCCTGATTCCTGCTGCGCGAAGGCCATGGCCAGGGACGGGTCAACGCCCATGCTGGCGGCCGTACGTGCCACCATCTCCTTCATCTGGGCCCTGGTGGGCGCCGGGGCGGCGAGCAGCGCGCGCAGGTTCTTGTTTGCATCGGCCACCACCGCATCCGGATACGTGTAGTGCAGGAACGTGTTGGGTACGCTCGGGGCGGCGGGCTTGATCGGCGTGACCGAGCTGGATGCCGCGCTGAGTCCCGGGATGGTCAGCGTCTTGCCGGCGTAGATGGTGCCGTTGACCGAAATCCGGTTCGCGGAGGCCAGCGCCTGAAGGCCCACGCCGTGCCTGGAGGCGATCCCGGAAAGCGTGTCGCCCGCCCTGATGACATACGTGCCGCCCGATGCTGTCTTGGCAGCGGCCGGTTTGGCAGCGGCCGGCTTGGCCGGCGCGGAGGCGGGCCCCGCGGCCGATTTGCCGAGCCTGATCACCTGGCCGGGGTAGATGATGGTGGCGTTGTTCATGCCGTTGGCCGCCATCACCGAGGCCGTGGAGAGTCCGTGCCTGCCTGCAATCCCGGAAAGCGTGTCGCCTGCCTTGACGACATAAGAGCTCCCGGACGGCGCCTTCGTGGCCGTCGGGGTGGCCGCCTTGGCCGCTGCCGGCCTGGGGGCGGGCGCGGCGGCGGACCTGCCGAGCTTGATCACCTGGCCGGGGAAGATGATGGTGGCGTTGTTCATGCCGTTTGCTGCCAGCACCGAGGCGGTGGAAAGTCCGTGCCTGGCGGCAATGGCGCCGATGGTGTCCCCGGATTTGACCACATACGTGGCCGTGGCCCTGGACGTGACGGCGGAAGCCTTGGCCGATGGCGCGGGCGCGGCGGCCGCGCTGCCGCCGGCGAGCTTGATCTGCTGCCCCGGGTAGATGATGCTCGTGGCGCTGAGCCTGTTCAGGGCCAGCACGGCGCTGGTGGACAGCCCGTGGCGCGCGGCGATGGCGGAGATGGTGTCCCCCGGCGCAACCCTGTAGGTCTTCGCGACGGGTGACTGTGCCGCGATGCGCGACGGAATGGAACCGGCCACCACGGAGGTGGGGATCCCGGCAGCCTTGGGACTCGCCCGCACTGCCGCGGCAAGTCCGCCATGGGTGACCGCAGATGGAAGAATCCTGGGCCCCGTCGGCGCCGTTGCGGCCTCCGCGGGATGGGCCAGTGCCAGCGACGAGAGCATGACAACGGGAATGGCAGCGGTGGCAACAGCCGCCAGCTGCATCCCGCTGGCAGGCGCGGGCCGGGAAGGGCGTTGGGAAGTCATGGGTGTGATCCTCTGGTTTCCGTGACGGTTGGTGCTCGTGATCATGGTGTTACTTGTGTGACTAATGTGAATTTACACCAAAACCGCGCAACGGACAGTGCATTGGGCGTAAACTGCCCTAACCACAGCGGTGTAATTCACAGCCGGGCCTGCCGCCACCGCCAGGGTGTGCGCAGCCGACGATCCTGTGGGAACCTTGAACACGTGAGTAATGTTGAAAAAGTAGTCAGTGAATGGTTGCCGCTGCCGGACGTGGCGGCCGCGTTGGACGTGTCCGTCACCAGGGTCCATGCCCTCGTCAAGGACGGGTCCCTGTTGGCGGCCAGGATCGGCGAACGCTCCATTCGCGCCGTCCCGGCTGAATTCTTCAGCGACGGCCAAATAGTGGACAGCCTGCGCGGCACCATCACCGTCCTGCACGACGCAGGCTTCGACGACGAGGAAGCCATCACCTGGCTGTTCACCGAGGACAGTTCCCTGCCGGGCCGTCCCATTGACGCGCTCCGTGAGGGCCGCAAAACTGAAATCCGCCGCCGCGCCGCAGCCCTCGGCTGGTAGGGGGCCGGGCTGCCGCGAAGCGGCCCGGGCCGGGAGTTCCGGCTAGGACGTGCGCGACACTGCACCCCGCCCCAGCGCTGACAATGCCTCGGACACGGCATCGTCAATGGGCATCTCCGCCAGTGCACTGAAGGCCGTGCTGCTGAGCTCGGCGATCATGGTTTCCGTTCCCGCCAGCGCGCCGGAATCCACCATGATGGAACACAATGTTTCGATCTGGGCGTCGCTGAGGTCCTGCCGCCCCAGGTGGCTGTCAACAAATTGCCGTTCCGACTCGCCGGCTCCCTCAATGGTCAGGCCCACCAGGACGGTGCGCTTTCCTTCGCGGAGGTCGTCCCCCGCCGGCTTGCCGGTTTGTGCCGGATCGCCAAAGACGCCCAGGACGTCGTCGCGCAGCTGGAAGGCCTCACCGAGGGGCAGGGCGAAGGCGCTGTAGCGCTCGAGCAGCTGTGCGGAGGCCCCAGCCAGCGCTCCGCCGAGCACCAGGGGGTGTTCGGATGAATACTTGGCGCTCTTGAAGCGGATGATGGCCGCGGCGCGGGCGACGGCGGTGCTGTGCGGCTTGGTGGGGCCGGAAACCTCCTCGAGGATGTCCAAATACTGCCCCGCCATCACCTCCGTGCGCATCAGGTTGAACACGTCGCGGGCACGGCCGGTGGCACGGGAGCCGATGGCGGCGAACATTTCTTCGCTGAAGGACAGGCACAGGTCACCGGTCAGGATGGCCGCCGCATGGCCGAACCGTTCCTGGTCCAGGACCCAGCCGCGGGCGGCGTGCAGGGTGCCGAACTGCCTGTGCACGCTGGGCCCGCCGCGGCGGGTGTCCGAACGGTCAATGATGTCGTCGTGAATGAGTGCGGCGGCCTGGAACAGCTCCAGTGCTGCGCCGGCCATGATGACTTCCTCGGCGTCCGGCGCCCCGCCGGCACCGCGCCAGCCCCAGTAGCACAGGAGTGCGCGCATCCGCTTGCCGCCCGTGACGAGCGACGCAATGGAATCGACCAGCACCAGTGAATCGGGGGAGATCGCTGAGAGCAGCGTGCTTTTTCCAGCCAGGAATTCCTTCAGTTTCACCGCCACCGCAGCGACAAATGCGTCCTGCTCAGCGGCCGTTGATTCCTTGGGAGTGGCGGCAAATGCGGTCATGCTGGGGTGGGTCCTTGCTGTGGATGGTGTGGAGCGTCCGCTGGGTGTGGACGCATGGCGGGCGTTCCGTGCGGTTGCTGGAATGGTCCTTGTGCCCGGAATTGCCGTATTCCCTGGCAAGGGCCTATTTAAGGGACGCAGGGAACACGTTGGCCCCGACCGTCACCGTCGCCGTGGTTCCCGTCTGGACAACGGCCACATTGACATTCTCCTGTCCGGACGAACGCACAAAGGTCTTTGACGGGGTGCCGTCGACGGAATCGCCCGGCAGCGCCGTGAACTTCTGGGCAAGATACACCTTCGTGTAATAGGCCATGACGTCAGCAGGCTTGGCCGTGACGGTTTCCGTCAGCGATGCCACGGAAAGCGGGGTGGAACGTTGAAGGCTGGACGCCTGCACGGTGGCGCCCTTCATCAGCGGGATGAGCTTCGTGGGGAAGCCTGCCACAAGTCCCTTGGTGGCCGTCTGGGCCGTTGGCGTGGCCCCCGCCTTAGCCGTCGCCGAACCGGCCCCTGGCGTCGCTGAACCGGCCGGGACCGAGGCCGCCGTTGCGGGGGCCGTGGTTGCCGACCCGTCCGGCGCCCCTGATGACGGGGAGGCCGCCGACGTGGCCGGCGCGCCGGAGCACCCGGTGAGCAGGAGCGCTCCCGCAAGGGCTGCCGCGGCCGGATACGTCCACCTGTCACGGTGGCCCAGGCGGGCAATAAAGGGGCTGCTCTTCACGTATTTTCCTTAGCTGCCGGTAGCGGTGCAACGGATCTTCTCCAGTTTACCCACGCGCGGCCTCAGGGCCGCCCGGACGCTAGGCTTGTATCTGTGGAACAGCAAGTGCGCCGCATCCCGGAACGCCCCCGCCGGCCGGAGAGCAGCCGCGCCGAGGCCGAACTGCGGCGCGGGCAGGCGGGCAGGGTGCTGGACCAGACGGACTGCACCATCATGCATGTGGACATGGACGCGTTCTTTGTCTCGGTGGAACTGCGCCGGCGCCCGGAACTGCGCGGACAGCAGGTGATAGTCGGCTTCCCTGAGGGACGCTCGGTGGTGCTCTCGGCGTCGTACGAGGCCAGGGCCTTGGGGGTGCGTTCCGCCATGCCCATGGCGACGGCCATGCGGATGGCGCCGTCCGCCGTCGTCATCGAACCGCGGCACGGGACCTACCAGGAGGTCTCCCGCCAGGTGATGGGCCTGTTCAACTCCATCACGGACAAGGTGGAACCGCTCAGCGTGGACGAGGCCTTCCTCGATGTCTCCGGTGCACTGCGCCGGCTGGGGACGCCCCTTGAGATCGGCGCCATGGTGCGCCGGCAGGTGGAGTCGGAGCTGGGCATCACCGCCTCGGTCGGCATTGCGGCGTCCAAATTTGTGGCCAAGATCGCCTCCACGCGCTGCAAGCCGGACGGCATGCTTCTCATCGAAAAGGACCGCACCGTGGAGTACCTGCACACGCTGCCCGTCCAGGCGCTGTGGGGCGTGGGCGCCAAGACGCTGGAGACGCTGCAGCGGCTGGGCATCTTCACTGTGGCCGATGTGGCGGCCACGCCGGTGGGTGTGCTGCAAAAAACGCTCGGCGCCGGCGGCCTCGCGCTCCACAACCTGGCCTGGGGCATCGATCCGCGGCCGGTCACTCCGGTCCGCGTGGAAAAGAGCATCGGCGCGGAGGAGACCTTCACGGTGGACACCTTCGACGACGACGTCCTCACCAAGGAACTGCTGCGGCTTTCCCACCGCGTGGCCGGGCGCCTGCGGGAGGCCGGGCTGGCAGGGAGGACCCTGGCGTTGAAGGTCAAATACTCGGACTTCTCCACCATCAGCCGCTCGAAGGCGATGACCGCGGGGATTGACAGCGCCGGACAGATCTACGCCGGCGCCACCGGGCTGCTGCGCGCCCTCGGCACACGGCCGCAAAGCGTGAGGCTGATCGGGGTCCGGGTGGAGTCGCTGGAACCGGCGGCCACGGCACCCCTGCAACTGGCCCTGGACCCCCGCGAGGACAACGGACGCAGCGCCGAAGTGGTGGCGGACGCCATTGCCGCCAAGTTTGGCACAGCCGGAATTGTGCCCGCAAGGCTGCTCAAGAGGGCCGGGAACAACCGCGGCGAAGGGGGCCGGAAGGCTTTTTGACAAGCTGCCCGCGACGGGCCGCAACCGGGTTTCAGTTCCACCAAAACACGCCTATTGTTAGTAGTAGGAGTTTACTCAGCAACGACTTCAAGCTCGTTGGTGCTCTCCGGTGGCCGGCACAAATCGCCGGAAGTCAGCCGGCAGGGAACTAATACGGGTACTGAAGGCGTTAACGGGTTAAGACGCCCATGGCCCTGAAATGAAGGAGGTCGTCATGCCCCTCTCGGAGCACGAGCAAAGACTGCTTGACCAATTGGAGCAGCAGTTGCACGCCGAGGACCCGAAGTTCGCCCACACACTGGCATCGGATCCGGCGCGTTCATTGTCGACACGGCACATTGTGATTGGTGTTCTGATCATGATTGTCGGAATCATGGTGTTGCTGGGCGGGGTCGCCCTCAAGGTCATCGCCGTTGGCATCCTCGGGTTTCTCATCATGGGGGTCGGCGTATACTTTGCCATCTCCCGGCCGAAGTTCAACGGCCGCCCCGGCGCCGGGGCCAAGTCAGCCACCAGGCAAAAAAGCGGTTTCATGAACAATCTTGAGGAACGCTGGGAAGAGCGCCGCAAGGACCAATAGCACGAACGCCCCGGCGCGAGGGGTGTGAAAAACAGGGCTGCCCGACCGCGGCCGGAAATCGTACGGCTTCCGTATCGTCCGATGGTCGGGGCCCGCCCACGAGGCCCGCAGTGCGGGCCTTTTTTTGTGTCCAAAACTCCCGCCCCGCTTTGCCCCACCAAGGCGTCCCACCGGGGCGCTCCACTTCGTCCCACCGGGGCGCTCCACTTCGTCCCACCGGGGCGCTCCACTTCGCCCCACCGCGGCGCTCCACTGTGTCCCACCGGGCCAGTTTCAGGGCCCCCACGACGGCCACGAGGCCGAAAACCGGCCCTGGTTTCCGATTTTCGGGCAGGACGGCGGCGCGCGGCGTCCAGATCCCTCCACAACGCACCACCCGCCGGATCCCAGCACCCGCAAGGGATCCGCGCCACGACACGCCGCGTTGAGGATGCCGCGGCGTTGACGGTGGAGGTTTGTGGAGTAATGTGGAGCGCGTAAGAGGGAAATGGTGGAAGGCGGCTCCAGCGTCTTGATGTGAAGGTGGTCGGTGATGTTTCTCGGAACACACTCACCGCGCCTTGACGAAAAGGGCCGGATCATCCTTCCAGCCAAGTTCCGGGAGGAACTGGCCGGTGGACTTGTCCTGACCAAGGGGCAGGAAAACTGCATTTACGTCTTTAGTGCCAGGGAGTTTGAAAAAGTCCACGCGGACATGGTCGGCGCGCCAATGCAAAACCGGCAGGCCAGGGACTATATCCGCGTCTTTCTCTCCGGTGCCTCGGACGAAGTGCCGGACAAGCAGGGGCGTGTGACCATCCCGGCCACACTCCGCGCCTATGCGGGACTCGACCGGGAGCTGGTGGTCATTGGTGCCGGCAACCGCGCGGAAATCTGGGACGCGGGCGCCTGGGACAGCTACCTCGAGGCACAGGAGAAGGCATTCTCGGAAATCGACGAGGACGCCATCCCCGGCCACAGCTAAGCAACACCGAAAGGCCAATCACCGGCGGGCACACCCGTCGGGAGCGGATATGGCCGGATCTTGGATGAGATCTCCACCCGCCCAGCGGTGTCAAACCTGGCTCACCTTCCCCGGAGCCAGGCGGGACAATGCTCGGCGCGGAGGGGGATCTGGTCCAAGAACCACAATCGGCGCCCCACCAGGCGCTGAACCTGAGCAGTACTGCGGACCCATAGAAAGCCATGAGAAACGGAGGCGTGATGACGTCGGAGATCCCCACGCCACCCACGTCCGCCCGCCACACACCTGTTTTGAAGGACCGCTGCATCAACCTGCTGGCCCCCGCGTTCGAGGCGGCCCGCCAAGCGGGGCGCACCCCCATCGTCGTGGACGCCACGCTCGGCATGGGCGGGCACAGCGAGGCCATGCTCCAACGCTTTGACGACCTCCACCTGATCGGCATCGACCGGGACACCGAGGCACTCGCCCTGGCCGGCGAGAGACTTTCACCCTTCGCCGGACGCACCGACCTGGTCCACGCCGTCTACGACGAACTCGCCGCCGTCCTTGACGACCTTGGCGTCCGCGCCATCGACGGCATCCTGATGGACCTGGGCGTCTCCTCCCTGCAGCTGGACGAGCGTGAGCGCGGATTCGCCTACTCCTTTGACGCGCCCTTGGACATGCGCATGGACACCAGCCGCGGACAAACGGCGGCCGACGTCGTCAATACCTATTCCGAAGAGGACCTGGTGCGCATCATCCGCACATGGGGTGAGGAAAAGTTCGCCGGCCGCATCGCCAACCACATCGTGGCCGCGCGGGACAAGGCGCCGCTGACCCATACCGGCGAGCTTGTGGAGATCATCCGCCACGTGGTCCCGTCCGGAGCTGCCCGCACCGGCGGACACCCCGCCAAACGGACCTTCCAGGCGCTGCGCATCGAGGTCAACGAGGAACTGGGCGTGCTGGAACGGGCAGTCCCGGCGGCCGTCGACGCGCTGGCCCTGCACGGACGGGCCGTTGTCATGTCCTACCACTCGCTGGAGGACAAGATCGTCAAGTCCGTCTTTGCCGCGGGATCGCGCTCCAGCGCACCGGCGGGATTTCCCGTGGAACTCGAGGAGCACAAGGCCACGCTGAAACGCCTGACCAAGGGAACGGAAATTCCCACCGACGAAGAAATTGCAGAAAATCCCCGGGCCGCCTCGGCGCGGCTGCGGGCAGTGGAAAAAGTGAAAGTCAGGAGCGCCGCATGAGCCAGGTCGCAGCACGCATGATCCCGTCGACAGTCGGCAGCAACGCGCGGGCCCTCTCCGCGGAGGAACTGCGCCCGTCAGGGCAGCCGGCCAGTGAAGTCAGGGCGCCACGGACCCGGACGCCGCTGTCGCTGGTCGTTTCGTCTCCGCGGCGCAGCCGCACACCCCTGGTGGTGTCCCTGTTCCTGCTCATGGTCGGTGCCCTGGCCGCGGTGCTGGTGATGAGCGTGTCCGTCTCCGAAGGGCAGTACCAACTGGTGGACCTGAAGAACCAGCAGTCCGCGCTGGAAAAATCCAACCAGGCGCTGCAATTGAACCTGTCCGCCCAGGAAGCACCGCAAAGCCTGGTGGCCCGGGCCGTCGGCATGGGCATGGTCCCGGCGGCGACGTCGGGCCAGATCGACGTCCGCACCAAGAAGGTGACGGGGGCCCCGCTGCCGGCCGCCGCCGACACGAAGCCGTTGTCCGTGCTTCCACCGGCCGACATCAACCAGCCGGTCCCGGCTGCCGCGGACACGGCCGCGCCACCGGCGGCCAAGACCACGACTGCCGCACAGGACGGCGGCGCCGCGGCCGCGGCAGCCAAGAAGAAGGCCGGCACCGCTGCGGCGGCTCCGGCGGCGGTGACACCTGATTTGAACGGCGGCACCATCCCGGCCCCGGCACAGAAGGCCAGCTAAGGTTTAGTAAAGCACCAGGCGGGCCCAAGGGACCGCGAAGGCTAGACGGCAAGGAAAAGCAGTGGCACAAGACTCCACCAAGGCGGCACGGGGCGCAAGTGCACACCAACTGAACAAGGTTGGCCGCGGCCGCATGCGCATCGGCTTCATCGCCATGCTTGTATTCCTCCTGATCATTGCCGGCAAGCTCGTGATGATCCAGGGCCTGGACGTCGGGCAAATGGCGGAAGCAGCGCAGACCCAGCGCACAGTGAAGCAGGTCATGCCCGCCGTGCGCGGGAAGATCGTGGACGCCAACGGCAAGGTGCTTGCGGAAAGCATTCTGCGCTACGACATCACCGTCAACCAGGTCAACAGCGCCCTGTACCCCGAGTACAAGCACTATGACCCAGCCACCCAAACCACCCAATCGTTCACCCGTGACGAGGGCCTCCAGCAACTGGCCGGCGTCCTTTCCCTGCCCGTGGACCAGGTCCGGAAGGCGGCCACCGGCACGAAGGTGTTCAACTACATCGTCCGGGACGTCAGCCCCGCGGTTGAAAGCAAGGTCGCGGCCCTGGGCGTGCCCGGCATCTATTCGCAGGCCCAGACCAAGCGCGTGTATCCCATGGGGTCGGTGGGGGGACCCATCGTCGGCTTCGTGGGCTCCGACGGGAACGGGCTGGCCGGCATCGAGCAGACCATGAACGCCAAGCTCACCGGCAAGGACGGCTCGCGCACCTACCAGGCCGGCAAAAACGGCATCATCATCCCGACGGCGCCCGTCGAAACCACGCCGGCGGTTGACGGGCAAACCGTCAAGCTGACCATCAACGAGGACATCCAGTACTACGCCCAGCAGGCAGCCCAGCAGCAAAAGAACCAATACAGCGCCGATTGGGCCAGCATCACCGTGCTGGACGTGAAGACGGGCAAGGTGATCGCCATTGCGGACAGCGATTCCTATGACCCCAACAACCCTGGCGCCTCCAAGACCGCCAACGTGGGGTCGCGGACTGTCAGTGACGTCGTGGAGCCGGGATCCACCGAAAAGATCGTCACCACGACGGGCGTCATGGAAATGGGCCTCTTTAACCCGATGAGCCACTTCCTGGTACCGCCCTCGCTGACCATCGGCGGCCAGACCTTCGACGACGCCTTTGTCCACGGTACTGAAAAGCGCACGCTGGCCGGCATCATTGCCGATTCGATGAACACCGGCACTGTCATGGCCGGTTCCAAAATGACCAAGCAGCAGCGCTACGACTGGCTGCACAAGTTTGGCGTTGGCCAGAAGACCGGAATCGACCTGCCGGGCGAGAGCCCAGGAATCCTGGTCCCGTGGCAGCAGTGGGACGGCCGCCAGGAGTACACGGTGCTGTTCGGCCAGGGCGTGGCCCAGACGCCCTTGCAGTCCGCCTATATCTACCAGACGGTGGCCAACGACGGCCTGCGGCTCAAGCCCCAGATCATCGACTCCACCACGTCCGCCGACGGCACTGTGGCGACCGTCAAGCAGGCTCCGGGCATCAGGGTCATGACACCCAAAACCGCGGCGGAAGACCGGGTCATGCTGGAGGGGGTGGCCACCATGTCCCACTACAACGCCATCCACATCCCGGGCTACCGGGTGGGCGGCAAGACCGGAACGTCCGAGGCGCCGGCGGCGAACGGTGTCGGCTTTGACGGGTACACGTCGTCGTTCATTGGCATGGCACCCATGGAGGATCCGCGGTACGTGGTGGCAATCACCGTCCAGCGGCCCAAGGGCAGCATCTACGGCGTGACGCAGGGGGCTACATTTAACCAGGTGATGGGACAGGTCCTGCACACCTACAACGTGCCGCCGTCCACCACACCACCCGCCATGCCGCCGAAGTTCTACAAATAATGCCGGCAGGCAGCCCCGACAGGAAAGACAAGGATTTGGTGGAAAAGCAAGCAGCACCGGTGCGTCCGGTGCGTCATGGCGCCGTGGCGCTTGGGAAAATTGCGGCGGTCGCCGGGGCCGACCCCGGGACCGGCGCGCAGCCTGCCGTCACCGGTGCCAGCCTTGACTCCCGCAGCGTCCTGCCCGGGGACCTTTACATCGCCCTGCCCGGGGCGCACACCCATGGCGCCGCGTTTGCCGCCGCCGCCGTGTCCTCCGGAGCGGTTGCCGTGTTGACGGACGACGCCGGCGCGCGCCAGGTGGGCTCCTCCCTCCCGGTCCCCGTGCTCACCTGCGCCGACCCCCGCGCCGCCACGGGAGCCGTGGCGGCCCTCATTTACGGCACCGGGAACAGGGGCGCGGCAGCCATGCCGCTGTTTGCCGTGACAGGAACCAACGGAAAGACCACCACCACGTATTTCCTCAACTCGCTGCTGCGCGCCCTCGGGAACAGAACCGGCCTGATCGGGACCATTGAAATCCTTGCCGGCGACGATCCCATCCCGAGCAAGCTGACCACACCCGAGTCCACTGAGGTCCACGCCCTGTTGGCCGTCATGGCAGAGCGCGGGCTGGGAGCGGCCTCCATGGAAGTGTCCTCCCATGCGCTGGCATTTGGCCGCGTGGACTCGGTGGTCTTTGACGTGGCCGGCTTCACCAACCTGACCCAGGACCACCTGGACCTGCACGGCGGCATGGAAGGCTACTTCGCCACCAAGGCCCAACTGTTCACGCCGGCGCGTGCCCGGCGCGCGGTTGTCACCGTGGACGACGAGTGGGGCCGGCGCCTGGCAGCCGAGTCGACCATCCCGGTGCGGACACTCGCCACGACGGCCGCCGGGACCCCGGCGGCCGGCACCGCGGCGGACTGGCGGGTCTCCGGTGTGAGACGGGACGGCATCGGCTCCCGCTTTCAGCTGCACGGCCCGCACGGCACCGCGCTTTCGGTCCGCACGGGCCTGCCGGGGGACTTCAACGTTTCCAACGCGGCGCTGGCGCTCGTGATGGTGGCCGAGCAGCTCCTCGCTTCCGCCGAAGCCGACGGTGAGGTCGGCCCGGAAGTCACGCCGTCGGCCATGCGGCGCCTCGAGACGACACTCCAGGCCGCCCTGGACGCGCACGATCCCTTCACGGTCGACGTGCCCGGGCGCATGCAGCTCGTGGGCACCCGGCCGGTGGCCGTGGTGGACTTCGCCCACAACCCGGACGCCCTGGCGCGGGCCCTGGCCGCCATCCGTTCCCCGGAAACAGGCTCGCGGGTCATTGTGGTGTTCGGCGCCACGGGGGAGCGCGACGCCACCAAGCGCCCCATCATGGGTGCCGTCGCCGTGGATGGCGCCGATGTGGTAATCATCACCGACGACGACCCCCACGACGAAGACGCCGCGGCCATTCGGGCCGAGGTGCTTCAGGGTGCCGCGGCCGCCAATGAGGCCCGCACGCCGGCCCGGACCATTGAACAGTTCGACCGGCGCGCCGACGCGATATTCCGCGCCGTGGAGCTCGCCGGCCCGGGGGACACCATCCTGGTGGCGGGCCGCGGCCACGAGGTCAACCAGGAAGTCAAGGGCGTCAACGTTGCCCTCGACGACAGGGTCGAACTTCGCTCCGCCCTGGCACATTTTGGATTCCCCGCCGCTACTGCCAGCAGGATAGAGTCGTAAACCGACATGATTGATTTTTCAGCGGCTGACATTGCCGAGCTATGCAACGGGCGGCTTTCCGCGGGCACGGATCCCCTCATCCGCATCGACGTGGCCTTGGCCGTCACCGATTCCCGCGAGGCCGTCGACGGCAGCCTGTACGTGGCCAAGGCGGGCGAACACGCCGACGGACACGATTTCACCGCTTCGGCCTTTGCCGCAGGGGCGGTGCTGGCCCTGGCCGAGCGCGACGTCTCCTCGGCGCAGGACGCGGACGACGCCGAAACGTGGTTTCCGGCGGTTGTCGTCGCCGACGCCGTGCTCGCCATGGGAGTGCTGGCGGCCGAGGTGGTGCGCCGGATCCGGGCGCATTCGCCCCTGACCGTCATCGGCATCACCGGCTCGGCCGGCAAGACCACCACCAAGGACCTCCTGGCCGGCATCTTGGCGCCGCTGGGCGGGACCGTGGCGCCCATGGGCTCATACAACGGCGAGGTCGGCGTGCCCCTGACGGTGTTCAGGGCCGTGGAAACCACGCGCTACCTGGTCATTGAAATGGGGGCCACGAAGATCGGCCAGATCAACTACCTCGCCGGCCTGGTGAATCCGGACATTGGCGTGGTCTTGTGCGTGGGCAGCGCGCACGCGGGCGAATTCGGCTCCATTGACAACATTGCCCAGGCCAAGGGCGAACTCGTCGCGGCACTGCCCTCCGACGGTACCGCCATCTTGAACTTTGACGATTCCCGCGTACGTGCCATGTCAACACGCGCCTCCGCGCGCGTCACCTGGTTCACGAGCGCCGACGCCGGCGTCGGGCACGGCCCCGACGCCGGAGCGGCAGGGGAAGGCGCCGTCCACGCACGCAACGTGCGGACCACGGACGGGCACCCCGAATTCGATCTTTCCTTTCCCGGCGATCCCGGCACCTATCCGGTGAAGAGCCAGCTGCTGGGCCTGCACCACGTCGCGAACCTGCTTGCCGCGGCCGCGGCGGCCCATGCCGCCGGCGCCGTGCCGGCGGACATCGCCGCGTCGCTGACCACGCAGGGCGCCGCCAGCCGCTACCGCATGGAGCGCACGGACCGCGCGGACGGCGTCACTGTCATCAACGACGCCTACAACGCCAACCCCGAATCCATGCGGGCAGCCCTGCGCACCCTTGCCGAGCTGGGCGACGGTGGCAACCGCCGCACCTGGGCCGTGCTGGGGGAGATGCGCGAACTCGGCGACAGCTCCGTCCTGGAACACGACCTTGTCGGCAGGGTGGCCGTGCGGCTGAATATCTCCCGCCTCGTGGT
This sequence comes from Arthrobacter dokdonellae, assembly GCF_003268655.1. NCBI lineage: Bacteria > Bacillati > Actinomycetota > Actinomycetes > Micrococcales > Micrococcaceae > Arthrobacter > Arthrobacter dokdonensis. The sequence goes on from NZ_CP029642.1 coordinate 2,067,319, forward strand.
TGTCGGCGCCGCGGCCCGCGCCATGCACGTCGGCGCCGTCATGGAAGGGTCTTGGGGGAAGGAATCGATGTTTGTGCCCGACGCCGAAGCCGCCTTCGCGGTCCTGGAACGCGAGCTTGCGCCCGGCGACGTGGTGCTCGTCAAGTCCTCCAACGGTGCGGGGCTGCGTTTTCTGGGGGACCGGCTGGTGGCCGATCGGATAGCATTACCCACTAGCGACGCCACGGCGGACCCCCCCCAACAGACACCCGGTGAAAGGACCCAGCAGGCATGATTGCATTGCTCATCGGCACCGGCCTGGCCCTGGCGTTCGCCATGGTTGGTACCCCGCTTTTCATTCGCCTCCTGGTGAAAAAGGGCTATGGGCAGATCGTCCGCGACGACGGCCCCACCACCCATCAGATCAAGCGCGGCACGCCCACAATGGGCGGCACGGTGGTGGTCGGCTCCGTGGTGGGCGCCTATTTCCTCACGCATCTGATCCTCTGGCTTCTTAACCCCGATTCCCCCGGCCCTACAGCTTCCGGGCTGCTGATGCTCTTCCTGATGGTGGGGCAGGGCCTGGTGGGGTTCCTGGATGACTTCCTGAAAATTTCCAACCAGCGCAGCATGGGCCTGGACGCCAAAGGCAAGCTGGCCGGGCAGGGCGTCGTGGGCATTGCCTTCGCAGTCATGGCGCTCGGCTTTCCGGACGGCAGCGGCCGGACCCCCGCGAGCACCTTCATCTCCTTTGCCCGTGACATTCCCACCCTGAACCTGGCCTTCGCCGGGGCCGCGCTGGGCGTGGTCCTCTTCGTCATCTGGTCCAACCTGATCATTGCCGGCACCACCAACGGCGTGAATCTCACCGACGGCCTGGACGGCCTCGCCACCGGCGCCGCCATCCTGGTGTTTGGGGCCTACACGCTCATCGGCCTGTGGCAGAGCAGCCAGGGCTGCGGCTCACGCAAGATTCCTTCGGAAACCGTCTGTTACGAGGTCCGCGACCCTCTGGACCTGTCCTTGATCGCCGTCATCATGTTTGCCGCGTTGATCGGCTTCCTGTGGTGGAACACCTCGCCGGCAAAGATCTTCATGGGCGACACCGGTTCGCTGGCGATCGGCGGTGCCATCGCCGGTTTCGCCATCCTTTCGCGCACCGAAATCCTCCTCTTCATCATTGGCGGACTGTTCGTGCTGATCACCTTTTCCGTCATCATCCAGGTCGGCTTCTTCAAGCTCTCCAAGGGCAGGCGAGTGTTCCGGATGGCGCCGCTGCAGCACCACTTTGAGCTCAAGGGCTGGGCCGAGGTGACGGTGGTGGTGCGGTTCTGGATCCTCGCCGGCCTCATGGTGGCCGTGGGCCTGGGTGCCTTTTACGCTGAATGGATAGTTCGACTGTGACAAACACTGCTTCAGGCCCCGTCGCCAACGATGCGGGCCGCCTGGCCGCACTGACCAGCTGGGACGCCGACTGGTCCGGCTTGCGCGTGGTGGTGACCGGCATTTCGAAGACCGGCTTTTCCGCCGCCGATACCCTGGCCGAGCTCGGCGCGCGCGTGGTCGTGGTGGCGGCCTCGGACGACGACGAGTCCCGCCGCGCCGCCGAGACCCTGAAGATCGTGGGGGTCCAGGAAGTCATCCTGGGCCAGCCAGCCTCCACGCTCCTGCCCCTGGTGGGCGGGGAGCCGGCCGAGCTGGTGATCACCAGCCCCGGCTACAAGCCCACCCACCCGCTGCTGGCCGCCGCGGCCCAGGCTGGAATCCCGATCTGGGGCGACGTCGAGCTGGCCTGGCGCGTGCGCACCCGCGAGGGCCGCAGGACGGCGGAATGGATCACCATCACCGGCACCAACGGCAAGACCACCACCACCTCCATGGTGGAGCTCATGCTCCAGGCCGCCGGCCTGCGCGCCATTGCGGCCGGCAACATCGGCACGCCCATCCTCGATGCCGTGCGTGATCCGGAAGGCTATGACGCGCTGGCCGTGGAACTCTCCAGCTTCCAGCTGCACTGGACCCAATCCCTGGAACCGGTGGCCAGCGTGTGCCTGAACCTAGCCGAGGACCATGTTGACTGGCACGGCAGCTTCGAGGCGTACGCGGCAGACAAGGCCAAGGTCTACGCCAACACCAAGGTCGCCTGCGTCTACAATGCCGAGCAGATTGAGACCGAACACATGGTTGAGGAGGCTGAGGTCCGCGCAGGCTGCCGGGCGGTCGGCTTCACCACGGGCATGCCGGCCATCAGCATGGTTGGAGTGGTCGAGGGGCTGATCGTGGACCGCGCGTTCATCGCCGAACGCAAGGACTCCGCCGTCGAGCTCGCCCAGGTCAGCGACCTGGCGGACCTGGTGCCCCGGCACCTGGTGGCCAACGCGGCGGCCGCCGCGGCCCTGGCAAGGGCCTACGGACTCACGCCGGAGAACGTGCGCGACGGCCTGGTGGCCTATGAGGCGGGCGAGCACCGCATCCAGCCTGTGGCCAAGGCCGACGGCGTGCTGTGGGTCAACGACTCCAAGGCCACCAACCCGCATGCGGCCTCCGCCTCACTTTCCGCCTTTCAGCCTGTCATCTGGATTGCCGGGGGGCTGTCCAAGGGGGTCGAGTACGACGAGCTTGTCGCCGCCCATGCCGGCCGCCTGAAGGCTGTGGTCCTGATCGGGGAGGACAGCAGCGCGCTGGCCGGCGCATTGGCCCGACACGCCCCGGATGTGCCGGTCATTGAGCCCGGCAGGGCCCAAACTGGCAAGGAAGGGATGGTGGAAACACCCATCTTTGGCGACGCCGTCATGGCGCAGGCTGTTGCCGCCGCCGCCGGACTGGCCGCGGACGGAGACACCGTGCTCATGGCTCCGGCGTCCGCCTCCATGGACCAGTTTTCTTCCTACGCCCACCGCGGCCAGGCGTTCATCGACGCCGTCCGTGAGCTGCTGGAACAACGGGCGAGGGCCAACAAGGAGTCATAATGGCCAGAACGCCGGCACAACCTGGGACCTCCGCAAGGGGTCATGCCCCCGAGAAGCTGAAGGCCGCCGAGGGCCGCGACGCGGCAAGCTCCGCCGAGGTGCGAACGACAGCCGAGGCGCGAAAGACGGCTGCCACTGCGGGCACCGCAGAAACCCCCGCCCGCCGGGGCCCCCTGCACACGCTGCGGGACCGCCTGAATGACGTGGCCGGTCGCCCCAGCGCGCCCTACTACTGGATCATCGGCACCACGGTGGCGCTGACCTGCATCGGCCTGATGACGGTGCTCTCGGCCTCCGCCGCCGAATCCATCTCCGCGGGCGAGGACCCGTACTCGCTCTTCGTCAAGGAGAGCATCTTTGCCGTAGCCGGCATGCTGCTGATGATGGTCCTTTCCTTCGTTCCGCCGCCGGGCCTGAAAAAAATCGCCTGGCCGGTCCTGGGCCTGGCCGTCGTGCTGCTCCTGGCCGTCTTCACCCCGCTGGGCAAGACGGTGGGCGGAAACAGGAACTGGATCAACCTGGGTGACACGCTGAGCTTCCAGCCCTCCGAGGCCGCCAAGCTGGCCCTGGCCCTGTGGATGGGCATGGTCCTGGCCCGCAAGGGTGACCTGGTCCGGGAGTGGCGCCACACCGTGATGCCCGTGGTTCCCGCCGGAATTGTCGTGGTGGGCCTGATCCTGGGCGGGCACGACCTCGGCACCGCCGTGATCACCATGTCCATCATCGGCGCCGGCCTCTACTTTGGCGGCGGCAGCAAGCGTGTGCTGCTGGCGGCCCTCGGGCTCGGCGTCGGGGTGGCCGCGCTGATGGCCGTGTTCAGCGGCAACAGGACCGCCCGGCTTTCGGGCTTCTTCGGCAACTGCGACAACGGCCAGGGCCTGTGTGACCAGGCCCAGAACGGGCTCTACGCCCTGGCCTCCGGACGATGGTTTGGCGTGGGCCTGGGGCAGAGCCGGCAAAAGTGGAGCTGGATCCCGGAGGCCCACAACGACTTCATCTTCGCCATCCTGGGGGAGGAACTGGGCCTGATCGGCACGCTGGCCATCATCGTCCTCTACGCCATCTTGGCCTTCGCCATCTTCCGGGTCATCATGAAGCGCAACGACACCTTCGCCCGCGTGGTCTGCGGATCCGTGCTGGCCTGGATCATCGGCCAGGCCTTTGTGAACATCGCCATGGTGGCCGGCCTCCTTCCCGTGATCGGCGTGCCGCTGCCCCTGATTTCCTACGGCGGCAGCGCGCTGGTGATGACGCTCGCCGCCCTGGGGGTTGTCCTCTCCTTTGCCCGCTCCGCCCCGCAACCCCGCGCCGCCGCAGAAGGCGCCCTGAAAGAACCATGACAGCAACGTACCCCTCCGCTCTTTCCGTGGTCCTGGCCGGCGGCGGTTCCGCAGGTCATGTCAGCCCGCTGCTGGCCATCGCCGCCGCCGTCCGCGACCGCGTGCCCGGCGCCGCGATCCTGGCCGTGGGCACCGCCGACGGCCTCGAGGCCCGGCTGGTCCCCGCAGCCGGCCACGAGCTGGCCGTCATCGACCGGATCCCCATGCCGCGCAGGCCCTCCCCGGACCTCCTGAAACTCCCGGGGCGCATGCGCCGGGCCGTCGCCCGGTCCAAGGAGATCCTGCGCACCGCCGACGCCGACGTCTTGGTCGGGGTGGGCGGCTACGTGTGCACGCCGATGTATCTGGCGGCGAGGTCACTCGGCGTGCCAATCGTCATCCACGAGGCCAACACCAAGGCCGGGCTCGCCAACAAGGTGGGGGCCCGCTACACCACACGCGTCGGGACCGCCTTTGCCGCCACACGGATCCGCAATGGCAGCGTGGTGGGCATGCCCATGCGCTCCGCGGTGGCGGGCCTGGACCGCGCGGCCGCGCAGGCGCCGGCCCGTGCCCGGCTGGGCCTGGAGCCCGAGCTGCCCACGGTGGTTGTCACCGGCGGCTCGCTCGGCGCGCTGCGCCTGAACCAGGCAGTGGCCGGGGCCGCCCCGGCACTGGGTGCCGCCGGCATCCAGGTGCTGCACATCACCGGCAACGGCAAGCAGGTCTCCGGGAACGACGGCGGCCCGCTCACCGCGCCGCTGTACCGCCAGGTGGAGTATGTGGACGCCATGGAGGACGCCTACGCCGCGGCCGACGTCCTGCTGTGCCGCTCCGGTGCCGGGACGGTGTCCGAGGTCGCCGCCGTCGGGCTTCCCGCAGTCTTTGTGCCGCTGCCGGTGGGCAACGGCGAACAGGCGCGCAACGCGGCGGAACTGGTGGCGGCCGACGCCGCCCTGCTGGTGCCGGATTCCCAGTTTGATGCGGCCTGGATTGAAAACAACGTCATCCCGCTGTGCCGGGACTCCGACCGGCTGGCCGCGATGGCAGCGCGCGCGGCCGGGCTCGGGATCCGCGACGCGGCGGGCCGCATGGCGGACATGGTCCTTGAGGCGGCAGGAAAGTGAGCGGCAAAATGGCGGCAAACAGCGGAGCGCAGGGGGGGCCCTACACGGCGCCGTCCCTGAACGAGCTGGGCCGCGTCCACTTCATCGGCATGGGCGGGGCCGGGATGTCCGCCATTGCGCGCATCATGCTCGGGCAGGGCGTGCCGGTGAGCGGCTCGGACGCCAAGGCCTCCGCCGGCCTCATGGAACTGTCGGCGCTCGGTGCAGTGGTGCACCTGGGCCATGACCGGGCCAACGTTGCCGCCGTGGACACCGTGGTGGTTTCCACTGCCATCCGCGACGACAATCCCGAACTGCTGGCCGCGACGGACTGGGGACTGCGCGTGCTGCACCGCTCCCAGGCGCTGGCCGCGGCCATGGCGGGGGACCGCGTGGTGGCCGTGGCCGGCACGCACGGCAAGACGACCACCACGTCGATGATCACCGTCATGCTCCGCGGTGCGGGCGTGGACGCGTCCTTTGCCGTGGGCGGGACCGTGCAGGGGCTGGGCGTCAACGCCGCACACGGCACCGCGGATGTCTTTGTTGCCGAGGCGGACGAATCGGATGCCTCCTTCCTGAACTACCGGCCCCGCATCGCCGTGGTCACCAACCTGGAGGCGGACCACCTGGACCACTACGGCACGCCGGAGGCGGTCTTTGCAGCCTTTGAAGCGTTCACCGCACTGCTGCCGGAGGACGGCGTGCTGGTGGCCTGTGCGGACGACGCCGGATCGGCCCGCCTCGCCCGGCTGGCCGCGGAGTCGGGCACGCGCACCGTCACCTACGGTTTTTCCGCCTCCGCCGACCTCCGCGTCGCGGCCGGCTCCGGCCACGGACTGGACACGGACACCACGCTGGCCGTCCCGGCAACCCTGCTCGGGGACGGTGCAGCCGGCCTGTCCGTGCCCCTGCACCTTCAGGTGCCGGGTGCGCACAACATCAGCAACGCGGCCGCTGCGGTTGCCGTGGCCCTGGCCCTGGGCGTCGACGTCCATGACGCCACGGCGGCCCTTGCCACGTTCAGCGGTGCCGCACGCCGGTTCGAAGCCAAGGGGGAGGGCCGCGGCGTGCGGGTCTTTGACGACTATGCCCACCACCCCACGGAGGTCACGGCGGCGCTGACGGCGGCACGTACCGTGGCCGCCGGCCACAAGGTGCACGTGCTCTTCCAGCCCCACCTGTTTTCCCGCACCCAGGCGTTCGCCGCCGAGTTTGCCCGCGCGCTGGACCTGGCCGACACCGTGGCCGTGCTGGACATCTACCCCGCCCGCGAGGACCCGATCCCGGGCGTCACGAGTCGGCTGGTCACCGATGCCCTGTCGGTCCCGCCGGGTTACGCTCCGGACCCGGCGGCCGCCGTGGCGGCGCTGGCCGACGCCGCGCAGGCGGGCGACATCATCCTCACCGTCGGCGCCGGCGACGTGACCGGCTACGGCCCGGCCCTGGTCGCGGCCCTCAACGCGCCGTCCGGCAGTGAATCGGCCAGCACCCCGGGGGGTCCCCGTGGCTGAGCCAAGGCGCCCGCGCATTATCAGCACGCGTCCCACCGCAACCCCGGCTGCGCAACAGGGCGGGCCCGGCAGGAACCTGCCGCACCAGGAATTTCCCGGGGACGACGCGGCGAAGGCCGGCTCCGGCGCCCCCGCGCCCAAGGCCCGGGCGACCAACGCCAAGGTGTCCGTCGCGCCGGTGCCCGACGAGGACTCCGTCGCCACGGACCGGACATCCGGGGCGGCGTCGGGGGGCCCCGAGGCCTCCCGACCCGACGGCCGTGCCACGGTGGCTGCGAAACGGGCTGGCGCCAGGCATTCCGGGACCGGACGGGACCACCCGCCGTCCGGCGCGCAGCAGCCCGGTGACCCACGCGCCGGCGACCGGAAGACCGGCGCCCGGCGCGCGGGATCCGACGAGGCCGATGCGCGGGGCACCAGGTACAGCCTGTGGCCACGCTTCGGGCGGGGATCCCAACGGGCAGCCGCGCCCCGCACCGCCGGCAACGCGACCGCCGCGCCGGGCACCGCCGGGGGAGAGGGCGGAGCCCGGGTGCTGGCGTTTCCCGAGCCGGCGCACAAGCGGAGGCGCAGGCGCGTTTGGCTGGGCGCGGCGGGGATCGCCGCCGTCCTGGCCGTGGTCATGGCGCTGGCACTGTTTTCGCCGGCCCTGGCCGTCAAGAAGGTCACCTTCGACGGGGGCAGGCTGATCGCGGACAAGACGCTGCAGGCGGCGGTTGCGCCGCTGATCGGGCGTCCGCTGCCGCAGGTGACGCAGGGCGACGTGGATGCGCTGCTGGCCAAGGTGCCCCAAATCAAGCGTTCGAGCATTGAGGCGCGTCCGCCGTCCACGCTTCTGGTGCACGTGGTGGAGCGTGTTCCCGTGGCGCTGCTGAAGGTCGGCCCGGCCTGGATCCAGGTGGACCAGGACGGCGTGCCGCTGGGCAAGGTCGCGGACCAGTCGAAGGTTTCGTTGCCCCTGATTAACGGGGGGACGGCCGCTGTCGGCACGGCCACCTTCCGGGCCATCACTGCGGTGCTTGCCACGCTGCCGAAGTCTGTCCTGGGCAAGCTGGCGAGTGCCTCGGCAAAGTCGCCGGACGCCGTCGAACTGCAAATGGTTGATGGCAAGACGGTGGTCTGGGGCAATGCTTCCGACATGGAGCTGAAGGCCCAGGTCCTGGACGCCCTGGTCAACGCACCGGCGCCGGTGCCGACAGACGGGGCACCCCCGCCCCCGCCGGTCAAGGTGTACGACGTCAGCGCGCCCCGCCATCCTGTGACACGCTAGGGGTGCGCAAAAAGACGCCGGGCCGCTTTTTTGTCGCGGATTCACGCGACACGCGGCGGCGGTTATTGCATGCGGGCGTGATGCACCATAGCGTCACTGACAAGAGTTAGTTGACATAACTATAACCTTCAAGTTGAAGGTTAAGCTACGTAGTTTCAAGTACCGCTTGAAGCTGCAAGGCCCAGCAGCAACCAAAGAACTTCAAGCAAGATACGAACAAGGGACACTTAACGTGGCAGCACCCCAGAATTACTTGGCCGTCATCAAGGTCGTCGGCATCGGCGGCGGCGGCGTAAACGCAGTGAACCGCATGATTGACGTGGGCTTGCGCGGCGTTGAGTTCATTGCCATCAACACCGACGCCCAGGCGCTGTTGATGAGTGACGCGGACGTCAAGCTCGACGTCGGGCGCGAACTGACCCGCGGGCTCGGAGCCGGTGCCAACCCCGACGTCGGACGGCAGGCGGCGGAGGACCACCAGGAGGAAATCGAAGAGGTGCTCCGCGGCGCGGACATGGTCTTCGTCACGGCCGGCGAGGGCGGTGGCACCGGCACCGGCGGCGCGCCCGTCGTGGCACGGATCGCCCGTTCACTCGGCGCCCTGACCATCGGCGTGGTCACGCGCCCGTTCACCTTTGAGGGCCGTCGCCGCGCCACGAGTGCCGAGAACGGCATCGAGGCCCTGCGCGACGAGGTCGACACCCTCATTGTGATCCCCAACGACCGCCTGCTCTCCATCAGTGACCGCAACGTCTCCGTCCTTGACGCGTTCCGCTCGGCCGATCAGGTCCTGCTCTCGGGTGTCCAGGGCATCACGGACCTGATCACCACGCCCGGCCTGATCAACCTCGACTTCGCCGACGTCAAGTCCGTCATGCAGGGTGCCGGCTCGGCCCTCATGGGCATTGGTTCGGCCCGCGGCGAGGACCGTGCCGTCAAGGCCGCCGAACTCGCCATCGCCTCACCGCTGCTGGAAGCCTCCATTGACGGCGCCCACGGCGTGCTGCTCTCCATCCAGGGCGGTTCCGACCTGGGCCTGTTCGAGATCAACGAGGCAGCCCGCCTGGTCCAGGAAGTGGCCCACCCCGAAGCCAACATCATCTTCGGCGCCGTCATTGACGACGCCCTGGGCGACGAGGCCCGCGTCACGGTCATCGCCGCAGGCTTTGACTCCCCGGACAGCGTCACGGACGTACCCGAGAAGGCCGCGGCCGCGCAGGCCGCGCCGCCGGTGCCCGCCACGGTTCCCTCCACCGGCGCCTCGGTGACAAACCTGAACCAGTGGGGCCAGCAGTCCGCGGCGCACGTGCCGGCAGACGGCGGCTTTGACGTGGAGCTGCCGGCGATCGTTGAGCCCGACCTCACGGGCCACCGTTCCGACGACCTCGACGTGCCGGACTTCCTGAAGTAGTCGCGCCCGTTGACAGCGCAGCGCCAGGCTGCGCGGGGAGGCCGGGTTGCCCGTGCTGTGGTTCTCTGAAGAAGTCCGTCCCGGATTGTGGGTCGGGTTCACGGATGCCGCGGCCGGCAACCTGGCCTTTCACGTTGGCGACGCTCCTGCGCGGGTTTCCGCGAACAGGGCGGCCGTCGACGCCCGTGTGACCGGAATGGCCGGCGCCTCCTCCGGACTCCACCTGCAATACATGGACCAGGTCCACGGAAGGGACGTGGCCGAGGTGCGTGTGCCGGCCCCCGCTCCGGCCTCCGGAACCCTGCCCGCCGGGCCGACGGCGGATGCTATGGTCTCGCGTTCGGCCAGCCTGGCCGTGATGGTCGCCGATTGCGTGCCCGTGGTCTTTGCCGGTGCGGACGCCGACGGTGCGCCCGTGCTCGGCGTCGCCCACGCGGGCCGGCCCGGCGTGGAAAAGGGCGTCATTGCCGCCACAGTTTCCGGGCTCCGGACTGCCGGTGCGGTGACCCTTCAGGCGTGGATCGGCCCCAGCGTGTGCGGACGCTGCTACGAGGTGCCGGTGGAGATGCGGGCAGCGGTTTCCGCCGTCGAGCCGGCAGCGCGCTCCACGACGTCCTGGGGCACGCCCGCGCTGGACCTGCCTGCCGCCGTCGCAGCCCGCCTTGACGGCCTGGGCGTGCGCGCACGGAACGTGGGCGTGTGCACCCTCGAACACGACTCGTTTTTCTCCCACCGGCGCTCCGTACGCGACGGCGCCGCCGAAGGGCGCTTCGTCGGGTTCGCCGCCCTTGCCTCCGGCCCGGACTGAGCGCCGTGCCCCGACGTTTTCCGGCAGTTTTCCACAGCGAAGGTACCCCACGCATGAACACCCTGGACGACCGCACCTCCCAGCTCGCGGACAACCTCGCTTCCGTTAACGCACGGATCCGCCGCGCTGCCGACGCCGCCGACCGCGCGGATGTCCCGGCACTGATCGTCGTGACGAAATTCCACCCCGCCGCCGACGTCACGCTCCTGCGCGGCCTGGGCGTGGCGGACGTGGGGGAGAACCGCGACCAGGAGGCGGCGGCCAAGGCGGCTGCCGTCGCCGACCCTGCGCTGCGCTGGCACTTCATCGGGCAGCTGCAGGGCAACAAGGCCAAATCGGTGGTGCAATACGCCCATTCCGTGCACTCGGTGGACAGGGCGTCGCTCGTGGCGGCACTGGGCCGGGCCGTGGCGGTCCAGCAGGACCGCGACGGGCGCGCGCCACTTGAATGCTTCATCCAGGTCGATCTCTCCCAGTCCGGCCGCAGTGGCGGGGAGCGGGGGGCCGGCCCGAGGGGCCGGGGAGGGGCGGCGCCGTCGGACGTCCCGGCCCTCGCGGACGCGGTGGCGGACACCCCGGGGCTCTCGCTGGCCGGCGTCATGGCCGTGGCGCCGCTGGGCGTGGACCCCGCAGCGGCCTTTGCCCTGCTGGCCCGGGTTTCCGCGGCCGTGGTGGCCCAACACCCCGGCGCGGCGGCCATCTCCGCCGGCATGAGCCAGGACCTGGAACAGGCCATTGCCGCCGGGGCGACACACCTGCGTGTCGGTTCCGATATACTCGGCCCCCGCCCTGCCGTGCGGTAGCGTTTTAGGTGTTGGCGACAACAGGAATGTTAGAGCCGGTCCACCGCACCATGCTTAAAGGGCAGAATGCTTAACTAACGAGGAGCTACCATGGCTGGCGCTCTGCGCAAGACAATGATCTATCTTGGGCTCGCCGACGGTGACGAGCACTACGAGGCCGAGCAGGCCCCCTCCATACCCAAGGGTGAGGACCCCGCTGCGGACCTCGAACGGGAGCCGGCTCCGGCACCCGTGGCCCAACCCGCGGCCCCCAAGGCGGGCGACGACGAATACCGGGCACCGGTGACCCCCATCAAGCGTGCCGCATCAAATCGGGAAGAGGCTGCAAGCTTGCGTCAAATTACCACTGTCCACCCGCGCTCCTACAATGACGCCAAGATCATCGGGGAGAGCTTCCGTGACGGCATCCCCGTCATCATGAATGTCACCGACATGGGTGAAGCCGATGCGAAGCGGCTGGTTGACTTTTCCGCCGGCCTGGTCTTCGGCCTGCGCGGTTCGATCGAACGTGTCACCAACAAGGTGTTCCTGCTCTCGCCGTCCTACATCGAGGTCTTGGGCGATGACAAGAAGATCTCCGACACCCAGGCCAGCTTCTTCAACCAGAGCTGACAGGCGTCCACGCCAGCCATAACGCATTGCCCGGACACCTGGTGTCCGGGCAATGCGTTATATACGGTAACTGTGGAAACGGGTACGCTTAATTGGTTTCAGTTCCACTTTCATCCGCTCCCAAGGGAATGTGTTCACGCGCGTGTCAAATCCATTAAGCCTCGTTTTTGGGCTGCTTTACCTGCTGCTGCTGCTGTACTTCCTCACGCTCCTGGTCCGGCTGGTATTTGACTGGATCCAGGTCTTTGCGCGTGAGTGGCGTCCCCGCGGGGCCGCGCTGGTGGGAGCCTCCTTCATCTACCGGTTGACGGACCCGCCCCTCCGTACGCTGCGGCGCCTGATTCCTCCGCTGCGCATCGGCAGCGTTGCCCTGGACATCGGCTTCCTGCTGCTGCTGGTGGCGGTCGGCATTGCGATGAGCGTTACAAGGAGTTTGGCGGTTTAACGCCGCGGCGTTAGTTTTCAACGCCAAAAGGCTATATTGTAAAAACCGAGACAGCCTAAGTGCGGATCACATGATTTGCATTAGGCACCGCAGTTTGAACGGCTTCGGCCGGATTCGAAATTTACTTAGACCAACGAGGTGACTAGATGGCGCTCACGCCAGAAGACGTTGTCAACAAGCGGTTCCAGCCGACCAAGTTCCGTGAAGGCTACGACCAGGACGAAGTTGACGACTTTCTTGACGAGATAGTTGTGGAACTGCGCCGCCTTCATCAGGAAAATGATGACCTGCGCAAGCAGCTTGCTGACGGCGGGACGGGCGCAAAGGCTGCCCCGGCCGCAGCGGCGCCGCTGGCGGCCAAGGCTCCCGACGTGGCGGAGTCCGTTCCGGCTGCCCCGGCCGAACCGGCCGCCCCCGAGCCGGTGGTTGAGGCAGCGCCCGTCGTGGAGTCCAAACCCGCCGCCGCCCCCGCGGGCGCCACGAGCAGTGTCGAATCCGCCGCCGGCGTCCTGGCCATGGCACAGAAGCTGCACGACGAGTACGTCAACGCGGGCGTCGAGCAGCGGGACAAGATCATTGCCGAGGCACAGATCGAAGCCAGCTCGCTCGTCAACGATGCGCAGGAAAAGAGCCGGAAGACCCTCGGCGCCCTCGAGCAGCAGCGCTCCGTCCTGGAACGCAAGGTCGAACAGCTCCGCGGCTTTGAGCGCGACTACCGCTCACGCCTGAAGACCTACATCGAAGGCCAGCTCCGCGACCTCGATGCCCGCGGCTCCGTTGCCTCCCCAGACTTCGCCGAAGGCAACTCGGAGTCCTAGGGACTCCTGCAGTCACACGAACCCAGGCCGCGAGGCCGGGCAACCGCCAAGCCGGCGGTGCGGGAATCCCCGCACCGCCGGCTTGGCGCCGTTAACAACGCCGGCACCCGCCCCGTATGCGGCCGGCCGCAAAGCCCGTGCCGCGCCCGGCCGCATGGACACCTATGATGGTGGTGTGCCCCGCCGGGGACCGCACAACCCTCCGGCATCAGCGACCACCGGTGTCGGTTGACACCAGCGACAATGAAAGAACCATGAGCGACGACTCCCCGCAGGAACCTGCCACCAACCCCCACCAGAGAGACATGCCCGCCGCACCGGCCGCCGGGGCGGGGGGCGGCACCCAAGCCCGCACCCGGCGTCGTGCCTTCCTTCTGGTCTGGGTGGGATTCGCGGCGCTGGCCTACGTGTGCGACCAGCTCACCAAGCTGTGGGTGACCGGCACCATGGTGGAAGGCCAGCGCACACCGGTCATCCCCGGCATCCTGCAGTGGTATTACATCCGCAACTCCGGCGCGGCGTTCTCCATCGGCGAGGGATTCACCTGGTTCTTTACGCTGGTCATGGCCGCGGTTGCGGTGTTCATCATTGTCCTCTCCCGCCGCATCGGATCGTTCTGGTGGGCCCTGGGCCTGGGACTGCTGCTGGGCGGCGCTCTGGGCAACCTGACCGACCGGCTCTTCCGCGAGCCGTCGTTTGGCATGGGCCACGTGGTGGATTTCATCTCCTTCCCGCACTTTGCCATCTTCAACATGGCGGACATGGCCGTGGTGGGGGGCGTCATCACCGTCTGCCTGCTGACACTTCTGGGGATCCCGCTGGCCGGCCGGCGCGCCCGTGCCGCGGAAACAGCGGGTGCCGGCCCGGACGCGGGTCCCGCGGGGGAGGCGGGGGATTCCGCCCATGACTGAGACGTTCACGGTCCCTGTGGAGGCGGCCGGCCGCCGCGTCGACGCCGCCCTGGCCGAGCTGCTGGGCATCTCCCGGTCGGTGGCGGCGCTGCTGTGCTCCGAGGGCAACGTGCTCCAGGACGGCGCCGCCGTGGGGAAGTCGGAGAAGTTCCGGGCCGGCGCCAGCATCCAGGTGACCATCCCCGAACGGCGCGACCCGCTCGCCGTCGTCGTCGAGCCCGTCGACGGACTGGAAATACTGCTCGACGACGAGGAGTTCGTTGTCGTGGACAAGCCGGTGGGCGTCGCCGCGCACCCGTCGCCCGGCTGGGTGGGTCCCACCGTGGTGGGAGGCCTCGCCGCGGCCGGCTACCGCATTTCCACGTCCGGGGCGCAGGAACGGGCCGGAATTGTCCACCGCCTGGACGTGGGGACATCCGGGGCCATGGTGGTGGCCAAGACGGAACATGCGTACACCGTACTGAAGCAGGCCTTCCGCGACCGCACCGTGGACAAGGTCTACCATGCCGTGGTCCAGGGGCTTCCCGATCCGCTTCAGGGCACCATTGACGCGCCGATCGGCCGCCACCCGGGACACGACTGGCGGTTCGCCGTTATCGAGGACGGGCGCGCCTCCGTCACCCACTACGAAGTTCTGGAGGCGTTTGGGAAGGCGACCCTCGTGGAGGTCCATCTGGAAACCGGACGCACCCATCAGATCCGCGTGCACTTCTCGGCCCTGCGCCATCCCTGTGCAGGCGACCTTACCTATGGCGCAGACCCAAAGCTCGCGGCCGAGCTGGGCCTGACCAGGCAGTGGCTGCACGCCCACAAGCTCGGCTTCACGCATCCGTCCACGGGAAAGCCGGTGGCCGTCACCAGCCCGTATCCGCAGGACCTTGACTACGCCTTGAAGGCGCTGCGCGGCGAGCCCTGACCGACGCTGGCGCGGTTGCTGGTAGGAGGCGCCGCGGCATGCCATTGCCCGCTGCGCTCACCTTTTCACACGTAGGATGGTGGGGTGGCTAGCTCATCGACTGACAGTTTTGTCCATCTTCACACGCACACCGAATATTCGATGCTTGACGGGGCCGCCCGCCTGACGGAGCTGTTTGAGGAGACCAACCGGCTGGGCATGCCCGCGCTGGCCACCACCGACCACGGCTACCTGTTTGGCGCATTCGACTTCTGGAAGAAGGCCACGGACGCAGGCGTGCGCCCCATCATCGGGGTCGAGGCCTACGTCACCCCAGGCACGGCACGCACGGACAAGACCCGCGTCAAGTGGCGCAGCGATGAAAGCCAGCGCGGCGACGACGTCTCCGGCGGCGGCGCCTACACCCACATGACGCTGCTCAGCTACAACAACCAGGGCATGCGGAACCTTTTCCGGGCCTCTTCGCTGGCCTCGCTCGATTCCGTCTTTGGCAAGTACCCGAGGCTGGACCGTGAGCTGCTCAACGAGTACCACCCCGGCCTGATCGCCACCACCGGCTGCCCGTCGGGGGAGGTGCAGACCAAGCTCCGCCTGGGACTGTACAACGAGGCGAGGGCGGCCGCCGCAGAGTTCCAGGACATCTTCGGCGCGGAAAACTACTTCTGTGAGCTCATGGACCACGGGCTGGACATCGAACGGCGCGTGACGAAGGACCTGCTGCGGCTGGCCAAGGACCTGAACATCCCACTCGTCGCCACCAACGACCTGCACTACACGCACGAACACGACGCCAAGGCCCACGAGGCCCTGCTGGCGCTCCAGTCCGGATCCACCCTGCTGGAGCCCACCTACGACCAGGGCGGGTCCCGCTTCGCGTTCAACGGCAGCGGCTACTACCTGAAGTCGCCGGCAGAAATGCGGGCCCTCTTCTCCGAACTTCCCGAAGCCTGCGACAACACGCTGCTGATCGCCGAGCGCTGCGAGGTCTCCTTCAACACCGACGCAAACTACATGCCGAAGTTCCCCTGCCCGCCCGGGGACGACGAGACGTCCTGGCTCGTCAAGGAGGTCGATGCGGGTCTAAAGTACCGCTACCCGGCGGGCATCCCGGACGACGTCCGCGCCCGCGCCGACTATGAGCTGGACGTCATCATCAAGATGGGGTTCCCGGGCTACTTCCTGGTGGTGGCCGACTTCATCAACTGGTCCAAGGACCACGGCATCCGCGTGGGGCCGGGCCGTGGCTCCGGCGCAGGGTCCATGGTGGCCTACGCCATGCGCATCACCGACCTGGACCCGCTCCGGCACGGGCTGATCTTTGAGCGGTTCCTGAACCCTGAACGCGTCTCCATGCCCGACTTTGACGTGGACTTCGATGACCGGCGCCGCCACGAGGTCATCAAGTACGTGACCGAAAAGTACGGCGACGAGCGCGTGGCCATGATTGTCACCTACGGCAGCATCAAGTCCAAGCAGGCGCTGAAGGACTCCTCCCGCGTGCTGGGCTACCCCTTCAGCATGGGGGAGCAGCTGACCAAGGCGCTGCCGCCGGCCGTCATGGCCAAGGACATCCCGCTCCACGACATTGAGGATGCCAAGTCCAAGCGCTACGGCGAGGCGGGAGACTTCCGCCAGCTGCTGCAGACGGACCCCGAGGCAGCCAAGGTGTTTGAAACGGCCAAGGGGCTGGAGGGGCTCAAGCGCCAATGGGGCGTCCACGCCGCCGGCGTCATCATGTCCTCCGATCCCATCATCGACGTCATCCCGATCATGCGCCGTTTCCAGGACGGGCAGGTCATCACGCAGTTCGACTACCCGACGGCCGAGGGCCTGGGCCTGATCAAGATGGACTTTCTGGGGTTGCGAAACCTCACGATCATCACGGACGCGCTGGAAAACATCAAGGCCAACCAGGACGTCGACCTGGACCTGGAAAATTTGGAACTCGACGACCACGAGTCCTACGAGCTGATGGCCCGCGGCGACACGCTGGGAGTGTTCCAGCTCGACGGCGGCCCCATGCGCGGGCTGCTCAAGCTCATGCGCCCGGACAACTTCGAGGACATCTCCGCCGTCCTGGCCCTGTACCGGCCGGGCCCGATGGGCGCCGACTCGCACACCAACTATGCGCTGCGCAAGAACGGCCTGCAGCCGATCACCCCCATCCACCCGGAGCTTGAGGAGCCGCTGGCCGAGATCCTTGGCGGCACCTACGGGCTGATCGTGTACCAGGAGCAGGTGATGTCCATTGCCCAGAAGCTGGCCGGCTACTCGCTGGGCCGCGCCGACATCCTGCGCCGCGCCATGGGCAAGAAGAAAAAGTCCGAACTGGACAAGCAGTACGCCGGCTTCCACCAGGGCATGCTCGACAACGGCTACTCCGACGCCGCCGTCACCACCCTGTGGGACATCCTGCTGCCGTTCTCCGACTACGCCTTCAACAAGGCCCACTCGGCCGCCTACGGGGTCGTCAGTTACTGGACCGCGTACCTGAAGGCGCACTATCCGGCCGAATACATGGCCGCGCTGCTCACCAGCGTCGGCGATGACAAGGACAAGTCGGCCATGTACCTGAACGAGTGCCGCCACATGGGCATCACCGTCCTCGCCCCGGACGTCAACGAATCGGCGTTGAACTTCACCCCGGTGGGCAGGGACATCCGCTTCGGCATGGGCGCCATCCGCAACGTCGGATCCAACGTGGTGAACGCACTCGTGGAATCCCGCCGTGAAAAGGGCAACTTTGAGAGTTTTTCCGACTTTCTCATGAAGGTCCCGGCTGTGGTGTGCAACAAGCGCACCATTGAATCCCTGATCAAGGCCGGGGCCTTCGATTCCCTGGGACATCCGCGCCGCGCCCTGGCCATGATCCACGAAGAAGCCATCGATTCCGTCATCACGCTCAAGCGCAACGAGGCCGTGGGCCAGTTCGACCTCTTCGCCGGGCTCGGCGGTGACGAGGAACCCGAATCCGCGCTGGTCACTGACATCCCCGACCTGCCCGAGTGGGAGAAAAAGGACAAGCTCGCCTTTGAGCGTGACATGCTCGGCCTGTACGTCTCCGACCACCCGCTGCAGGGCCTGGAAGGGATCCTGAGCCAAAACGCGGACATGTCCATCACGCAGGTGATCTCCGACGACGGCCCCGCCGACGGGCACATCATCACCATCTCGGGCATGATCACCAGCCTGCAGAGGCGCATCGCGAAGACCAGCGGCAATCCCTACGCCCGCTGTGAAGTCGAGGACCTGGGCGGTTCCGTGGAGGTCATGTTCTTTGGCCAGGTCTACGGGCCGATTGCCACCATCCTCGCCGAGGACCTGATTGTGGTGATCAAGGGGCGCCTGCAAAAGCGCGACGACGGCGCCATCACCCTCAATGCCATGGAACTTTCGGTGCCGGACCTCAGCGAGGGCATGACCGGCCCGCTGGTGATCCACATGCCCGAGCACAAGGCCACCGAGCCGGTGCTGCTGGCACTGAAGGACGTCCTGGGCACCCACCGCGGAAACACCGAGGTCAAGATGCACCTCAGCGGCACACGGAGCGTGAAAGTCATGAAGCTGCCGCTTCACCACCGGGTCAACCCGACCCCCGCACTCTTTGGCGACCTCAAGGTCCTGCTGGGTCCGGCATGTCTGGAGGGCTGAGCATGACGGGCGTGCACAGCACCCGCCGGACCACGGCGGCCGCCCCGGCCGGCTGGCTGCGCTGGCTCGGCCTGTCCGCCGCCGGCGGCGTGGCGGCCGGAATCGCGTGGTGGCTCGCGGCCCCGGGCGGCGCGTTTTATGGACAGGGCAAGGACTACACCGTCTGGGTGGCCCGCGACCTGGTGCTCGCGGGCCTGATGGTGCTGGGCGGGCTCACCGCCGCGGCCCTGCTGATCCGCTGGGCTGCCCGCCACGGCTCCGGCGCCAAGGTGCGGCTCGTGGCCGTGCTGGCCGGCGGGCTGCTGGGCTCGGTGTTGGCCTGGCGCACGGGGGTTTTTGCCGGGGACCTGTTCCAGACCCCGCCGGACAACATGCCCAGCCCCAGCATCGTGTTTTCCCTCCGTTCGCCCTCGGTGCTGCTGCTGTGGCCGCTGGCGACCTCCGTGGCGGTGTTCATTTACGCCTTCCTCGCCTACACATTTGTGCCCCCGCCCCGCCCCGGCCGCTAAACTTGCCGTGTGAGCAACCCTGATACCCCCGTTTCCACCCAGCCCCCAGCCGTCACGGCACCAGAGCCGGAAACGGCTGGACACTTCACGTTTGCGCGCATTGACCTGCGGGGGCGTCGGCTGACACTCGCCGAACTCAAGCACGCCGTTCCCCGCACGGCCGCCACCACGCTCACCACGGCCGAGGAGGCCGTCGCCGGCATCATTGCCGGCGTCCGTTCCCGCGGCTTTGCCGCCCTGGCCGAGCTGGCCGAGAAGTTCGACGGCGTCGCCCAGGACCACCCCCGGGTTCCGGCCGAGGCGCTGGCCAAAGCCCTGGAAGGGCTCGACCCCACGGTGCGGGCCGCGCTGGAGGAGTCCATCGCCCGTGCCACGGCGTTCGCCTCCGCCCAACTCCCGGCCGACGTCGAACTGCCCGTCGCCAACGGCGCCGTGATCTCCCAGCGCTGGATCCCGGTACGCCGCGTTGGCCTGTACGTGCCGGGCGGGCTGGCGGCCTACCCGTCGTCGGTCATCATGAACGTGGTTCCCGCCCTGGCCGCGGGCGTAGGTTCCGTGGCCCTGGCGTCACCGCCGCAAAAGGAATTCGGTGGCCTGCCGGACCTGACGGTCCTGGCAGCCGCGGCCCTGCTCGGCATTGAGGAGGTCTACGCGTTGGGCGGGGCCCAGGCCATTGCCGCCTTCGCTTACGGTATCCCGGCGGGCACCACCGCACGGGGGGACGGCGCCGCCCTGGAACCCGTCGACGTCGTCACCGGTCCCGGCAACATTTTCGTGGCTACCGCAAAAAGGCTTGTCAAGGGTGTGGTGGGCATTGATTCCGAGGCCGGGGCCACGGAGATCGCCATCTTGGCGGACCACACCGCCAACCCCGTCTTCGTCGCGGCCGACCTCATCAGCCAGGCCGAGCACGACCCCAACGCGGCCTCGGTCCTGGTAACCACCTCAACCGGGCTGGCCGACGCCGTCGACCGTGAACTGGCGGCCCAGGTGGCCGGTACCGGGCACCGGGAGCGTGTGCAAACGGCGCTCTCCGGCCCGCAGTCCGGCGTCGTGCTGGTGGACGACCTCGCACAGGGGGTGGCCGTGTGCAACGCATATGCGGCCGAACACCTCGAGGTTGTGACCGAAAACGCGGTCGATGTCGCAGCCCGGATCACCAACGCCGGCGCCGTCTTCGTGGGCGACTACAGCCCCGTGAGCCTTGGCGACTACTGCGCCGGCTCCAACCACGTGCTGCCCACCGGCGGCACGGCGGCCTTTTCCTCCGGGCTGAACGTGACCACGTTCCTGCGTGCCGTCCAGGTGATCAACTACGACAAGGCGGCCCTGCGGCAGGTCGCCGGGCACGTGGTGGCCCTGGCCCGGGCCGAGGGCCTGCCCGCCCACGGCGATGCCGTCACCGCCCGCTTCGCATAAGCGCCAACCACTACATGTAGTAATTACGTGATTGTAATTCCGGCACATGTAGTCATAGACTGACACCAACTGTTCCTGAAGGGAGCTGGATGTACTGCCCGTTCTGCCGTAATCCCGACTCGCGCGTGGTTGACTCGCGACTGGCCGACGACGGCTCCTCCATCCGCCGCCGGCGCCAGTGCACCGAATGCGGCCGGCGTTTCAGCACGGTGGAAACGGCCAGCCTGTCAGTGACCAAGCGCTCCGGCGTCGCGGAGCCCTTCAGCCGCAGCAAGGTCATCAGCGGCGTGCGGAAGGCCTGCCAGGGCCGCCCCGTCACGGACGACGACCTCGCCATGCTGGCGCAGGAGGTCGAGGAATCCATCCGGGCCAGCGGGGCCGCCGAAATTGACGCCAACGACGTCGGACTGGCCATCCTGGCGCCCCTGCAGCGCCTCGACTTGGTCGCCTACCTCCGCTTTGCCAGTGTCTACCAGGCCTTCGAATCCCTGGACGACTTTGAAAAGTCCATCAAGGAATTGCGGGAGGCGTACCCGGGCGGCAGCGCGGCCCCGCGCAGCGACTAGGTCCGCAGGTCCTGGCGTCCCCCTGGGCCGCTGCGGCAGTTCCGCCGCCGGCGCTGATCTGCCTACTTGGTGATCTTGAAGTGCACGGCCGCCTGCAGGGCGCCACCCACAATGCCGGCGTTGTTCGCCAGCTCCGCCGGGATGATCTTCGTACGCAGCGACAGTGCCGGCAGGTAGTCCTCGCTCCGCTTGGAAATCCCGCCGCCGATGATGAACAACTCGGGGGAGAACAGGAATTCCACATGGGAGAAGTACCGCTGCAGGCGGACGGCGTATTCAGCCCAGGTCAGCCCGTCACGTTCCCGGGCGCTGGCTGAGGCCTTGGATTCGGCGTCGAACCCGTCGATTTCCAGGTGGCCCAGCTCGGCGTTCGGGATGAGCTTGCCGTCATGGATGAATGCCGATCCGATGCCCGTGCCGAGCGTGATGACCAGCACCGTGCCCTTGACGCCCTTGCCGGCGCCGTAACGTGCCTCGGCGAGGCCGGCCGCGTCGGCGTCGTTCATGACCTGGACGTCGCGGCCCAGCTCCTGCGTGAAGATCTTGTCGACATCGGCGTCAATCCAGGACTTGTCCACGTTGGCGGCGGAGCGGGCGATGCCGTGGCTGATGATCGCGGGGAAGGTGATGCCCACCGGCGCGTCGTCGTCCGGGGCGTGCTTGCGGGTCATGAGTTCGTCGACGATCTCCTTGACCACCTTGGCCACCGCCTGCGGGGTGGACGGCTGCGGGGTGTCGATCCGGTACCGTTCGCCCAACATCTCACCGCTGCCCAGGTCGACGATCCCGCCCTTGATGCCGGTGCCGCCAATGTCAATCCCGATGACAGTCTGCGTGGACGGGTGCTTCTTGGACATGCAGGGCTCCAGACGTGAAAGTGGCAAAGGCTTGCCGCGGAAAAGTTTAGGGCAGGGTCAAAAGTTTAGGGCAGGGTCAAAACTTCGGCACCCGTGGCGGTGACCACCATGGTGTGCTCAAACTGGGCGGTGCGCTTGCGGTCCCGGGTGACAACCGTCCAGTCGTCCGCCCACATGTCCCATTCGACCCCGCCCAGTGTCAGCATGGGTTCGATGGTAAACACCATGCCCTCCCGGAGGACGGTGTTGTAGGCGGGCGCGGCGTCATAATGCGGAATAATCAGGCCCGTGTGGAAGGACTCGCCCACGCCGTGGCCGGTGAAGTCCCGGACCACGCCGTAGCCAAAGCGTTTGGCGTACGCGGAAATGGTGCGCCCGATGACATTGATTTCTCGTCCCGGCGCCACTGCCCGGATGGCCCGGTTCAAGGATTCCTGGGTCCGTTCGACCAGCAGGCGCGATTCTTCGTCGACGTCGCCGACGGTGAAGGTCCAGTTCGTGTCGCCGTGGACGCCGTTTTTGTAGGCCGTGATGTCAATGTTGATGATGTCCCCGTCCTGTACAACGGTGCTGTCCGGGATGCCGTGGCAGATGACCTCGTTGAGGGAGGAACACAGCGACTTGGGAAAGCCGCGGTACCCGAGCGTGGAAGGGTAGGCCTGATGGTCCACCAGGAATTCGTGGCCGATGCGGTCCAGCTCGTCCGTGGTGACGCCGGGGACGATGTGTTTTCCAACTTCCACGATGGCCTGCGCGGCAATCTTCGAGGAGATGCGGATCCGCTCCAGCGTTTCGGCGTCCTTGACCTCGGAGCCCGTGAACGGCGCGGGGCCGGCCTTGCCCACATATTCGGGACGGGGGATGGACGCGGGGACCCGCAGCTGCGCGCTGACCGTCCCGGGAACCAGTGTGCCAAGTGGTGCTGAAGTTGCGGTGGAAGACATGGAACCATCCTATAAGTTTTGCTGCACCGGCGTGGTGGCGGGGCCTATGATGGCAACAACCGCCCCGGGCCGATGGAGGAAAAATGCCGCAGTATTGGTACAACGTCAACACGCACCAGGTCGAGCAGGATGCGCAGTCCGGGTGGAAGGAACTGATCGGGCCCTACAACACGCGGGAGGAGGCCGAGGCCGCCCTGGCCAAGGTCCACGAGCGCAACGAAAACTGGGAAGCCCAGGAAGACGACTGAGGCCGCCGTGCAGGGGAACCACCGGCGGTCGGCGCGGGACGGGCACCTGCCCTCCCGTTCCGGGCCTGAAACGCGCGTTCCCCACCCGGCCTGGACCTTCGCCGCCGTCGCAGGGGGCGCCGCGGCCGGCCTTGGCGTCCTGACGGTGCTGGAGGGACTCCTGGCTTATGGACGGCTGGCACCGCGGGAACCGTTGGATACCGTGCCGGCGACCGGATATTTCGGCCGCCACGACGGTCAGGAGCCCCTGCGGCTGGTCATCCTGGGGGACTCGCTTGCCGTGGGTTACGGCGCCGGGGTGCCGGAGGGCTCCGTTGGCTACATGCTTGCCGACGGGCTGGCCGGGGTCACCGACAGGCCGGTGGTGCTGGAGAATTTCGCCTTCATCGGTGCCACGTCCGAGGATCTGCGTGTGCAGATGGAGGCACTGGACGTCCGTGACCTGAAGCCGGACGTGACCGTCATCATCGTTGGCGGCAATGACGTCCTGCACCTGCGCAACATCAGCCGGTCGCTGGACGCCCTTGCCGGGACGGTCCGCGCGCTGCGGAGCCGCGGCAGCGAAGTGGTGCTCGCTTCCTGCCCGGACCTGGGCACGGTGCCGGTGTTCCTTCAGCCGCTGCGCTTTGGTGCGCACTGGGTGAGCAGGATGCTGGCCACCGGGCAGACCATCGTGGTGTTGCGCAATGGCGGACGGACCGTTTCCCTGGCGGACCTGTTGGGACCGATCTTCCGGCGCCACCGAAAAGAAATGTTCTTCACCGACCACCTGCACCCCTCCGTCCACGGGTATGCGGAGGCGGCGAGGGTCATGCTGCCCAGCGTGGTTGCCGCCGCCGGGTACAGCACCGGCAATCTCGCCGGTGTTCCGCACCGGGTCTATCAAAAGGGACGACGGCGGCCGCTGGCCTGGTTTGCGTTCCGGGCTTCGCGCCACTCGGGAACGGAAGTGAGCATGGTGTCCGGCAGGCGGGGGCACGGCATCGCCGTCCGGCGCCTCGTGGTGCGGCACCGGCAGGGCGAGGACCCGCAGCCCGCCTGATGGCGGCCCACGGGGCCGGGCGGCCCTGCCGCCCGGGGGACGGGCCGGGGCGGGGCGGGATGGCCGGATTTAGAAGGTGTGCTCCGGGCCGGGGAACGCGCCGGTGCGCACCTCGTCGCCGTAGGCTTTGGCGGCGTCGGAGAGAATGGTGCGCAGCTGCGCGTACTGCTTGACGAACTTGGCCATCTTGCCGGTGCGCAGCCCGGCCATGTCCTGCCAGACCAGGACCTGGCCGGTGGTGGTGTTGCCGGCGCCAATGCCAACGGTCGGCACGGCCACCGCGGCGTCCACGGCGGCGGCCGTGGCGGCCGGGACCATTTCCATGAGCACGCAAAACGCGCCCGCCTCAGCCAGGGCGACGGCGTCGTCCACCATGGCCTGGGCTGCATCCCCGCGCCCCTGCACGCGGTAGCCGCCCAACATGTGCTCGCTTTGCGGCGTGAAGCCGATGTGTGCCATGACCGGGACGCCGGCCTGGGTCAGCGCCCGGACCGTGGGGGCGTAGTAGGCGCCGCCCTCCATTTTCACCGCGTGCACCAGCCCCTCCTTCATGAGGCGCACGGAGGAGGCGATCGCCTGCTCGGGGGACTGTTCGTAACTGCCGAAAGGCAGGTCCGCCACCACCAGGGCGCGCTTGGCCCCGTTCGTGACGGCACGGGAGAAGATGATCATCTCATCGAGCGTGATGGGCAGGGAGGTCTCGTTGCCCAGGACGTTGTTGGAGGCGGAGTCGCCCACCAGCAGCACCTCGATCCCGGCTTCGTCAAAGATCTGGGCGGTGTACTGGTCGTAGGCGGTCAGCATGGCAAACTTTTGGCCGTTGAGCTTCGCCGCCTGCAGGTGGTGGGTGCGGACGCGGGACGCGGTGGCGGGGAGGGCGGACCCATACGGCGCTGCCACCTCCGCGGCGGCGGGCGCGGCGGGAACGGCAGGGCCGGGGGTGCTTGGTGAAGGCATGCCTAGAGCTTATTACGACTCGGTGCGCAATTTCGTCCCTGGCGACCGGAAGGGCTGAGTAGAGTATGAATAGAGGGCCCCGGGCGGTGGCGCCAGCCAAGGTTGCCGGGATCCTGCGCAAGGTCGAGCCATCCGCGGTGAGTGAAGAGGAAGTGAGGTCCGCAGTGGACCGTCAGCAGGAATTTGTGTTGCGCACCATCGAGGAACGCGACGTCCGGTTTGTCCGGCTCTGGTTCACCGACGTCGTGGGCTCCCTGAAGTCTGTAGCGCTCGCCCCGGCCGAGGTCGAGGGCGCCTTTACCGAGGGACTGGGCTTTGACGGGTCGAGCATTGAGGGCCTCTCACGCGTGTTCGAATCCGACATGCTGGCACAGCCGGATCCTTCCACCTTCCAGATCCTGCCCTGGCGCGGGACCACCGAACAAACCTCCCGCATGTTTTGCGACGTTCTCACGCCCGACGGCGAACCCTCCACCGCAGATCCCCGCAACGTCCTCAAGCGGACCCTGGCCAAAGCGGCGGATATGGGCTTCACCTGCTACACGCACCCCGAGATCGAGTTTTACCTCCTCAAAAGCGACAGGCCGGGCCCGGACGGCATCCCCATTCCGGTGGACCAGGCCGGATACTTCGACCACGTCCCCGGCGGCGTTGCCCAAGACTTCCGCCGGACGGCGGTCACCATGCTCGAGGATGTGGGCATTTCGGTGGAGTTCAGCCACCACGAGGGCGGTCCCGGCCAAAACGAGATTGACCTGCGCTACGCCGACGCGTTGGCGACCGCGGACAACATCATGACGTTCCGCACCGTGATCCGTGAGGTCGCCATCCAGCAGGGCACCTATGCCACGTTCATGCCCAAGCCGTTCTCCGATCACCCCGGTTCAGGCATGCACACGCATTTCTCCCTGTTTGAAGGCGACACCAACGCGTTCCACGAGCCGGGCGCCGAATTCCAGCTTTCCAAGACCGCCCGCCAGTTCATGGCCGGCATCCTGCGTCACGCGCCGGAATTCACCGCCGTGACGAACCAGTTCGTCAACTCCTACAAGCGCCTGTGGGGCGGGGGAGAAGCGCCCAGCTACGTGTCCTGGGGCCACAACAACCGCTCGGCCCTGATGCGCGTGCCACTCTACAAGCCCGGGAAGGGACAGGCATCGCGGCTGGAGTACCGGGGGATCGACTCCGCCGCCAACCCTTACCTGGCCTACGCCGTGCTGCTCGGTGCCGGGTTGAAGGGCATCGAGGAAGGCTATGAACTCCCGCCCGCCGCCGTGGAGGATGTCAGCGCCCTGACCACCGCCGAGCGCCGCGCGCTGGGACACCACCCCCTGCCCTCGAGCCTGCACGACGCCGTCCGCCAGATGGAAGAGTCCGAGCTCATGCCCGAGATCCTGGGCGAGCAGGTCTTTGACCACTTCCTACGGAACAAGCGCGACGAATGGCAGGATTACCGCCTTCAGGTCACGCCCTATGAAATCAACCGCTACCTGGGGGTGCTCTAGGGCCGCCCATGAGTTCCCTGACCCGCACCCTGATCACACTCGGGTTCTCCGACCTTGAAAAATGTGAGAGGTTCCTGGGGTTCCGGGAGCTGGCCGGACTCGACCGGGAGGAACTCCTCAGGTCGCTGGGAAGCGCCAATGATCCAGACCTGGCCCTTCAGTCGCTGGTCCGCCTCCTCAGTGCCGTCCCCGCGGCGTACGGCAAGCTCACCACCGCGGATCCTGAAACAGGCCGGACGGTCCCCAACGAGGCCCTGTTCCGGCTGCTCGGGGCTTCCGAGGCCCTCGCCGAGTTCCTGATCCGCCACCCCGAGCACATCGACGTCGTGGATGCTCCGAGGTCCCCGGAACCCGTCGCGGTGCCGCACGCCGCGCTGCGGCAGTCGATGCTCCTGGCGGTGCGGGCCGACCCGGCCGCGGAAATGCCTGTCGCCCGGCTGGCCGGCACGGAGGCACGGGTGGCGCTGCGCACCCAATACCGGCGCCATCTGGCTGACCTGGCCATCCGGGACCTCTGCGCCGCGTCGCCACAGGATGCCATGCCGATGGTGGGCGCCGAACTGGCGGACCTGGCCGCGGCGGCGCTGGATGCCGCCCTGTCCGTGGCCCGTGCCGAGGTTGCCGGGCAATTTCCACGCGCGGACGTCGCCGCCCTGAGGCTTGCCGTCATCGGCATGGGCAAATGCGGCGCGCGGGAGCTGAACTACATCTCCGACGTCGATGTGATGTACGTCATCGATGATGCCGGCGACGGGCCGGACGACGCCGGCAGGCTGGACGAGGCACGCGCCGTCACCGTGGGGAGTGCGCTGGCAGCGGCCGTGTCAAAGGCAATTTACGCCCCCGAGCGCGAGCCGGGCCTGTGGGAAGTGGACGCCAACCTTCGCCCGGAGGGAAGGGACGGCCCGCTGGTCCGCACGCTGGGGTCGTACCTGTTCTACTACCAGCGCTGGGCCAGCGACTGGGAATTCCAGGCCCTGCTCAAGGCCCGCGCCATCGCGGGGGACAGGGCACTGGGGGAACGCTTCGAACGCGCCGTGGCCCCGCTGATCTGGACCTCCTCGGAGCGCGAGGGCTTCGTGGCGTCCGTGCAGGGCATGCGCCGGCGGGTCACGGCCAACATTCGCGATTCGGAAGCCGGCCGCCAGATCAAGCTGGGCAAGGGCGGGCTGCGCGACGTGGAATTCACTGTCCAGCTGCTGCAGCTGGTCCACGCCAAGAATGACCCCTCCCTGCAGGTGCGCGCCACCACGGCCGCCATCCACGCCCTCATGAGGGCCGGATACATCGGCCGGAGCGATGCCGCCCACCTGGACGCGGCGTACCGCTACCTGCGGGTCCTGGAGCACCGGATCCAGCTGGTCCACATGCGCCGGACCCACCTGGTGCCCACCGCCCCGGACCAGCTGCGTGCCCTGGCCCGGGCGGTCACAGGGCCCATGAACCTCAAGCGGCCCAGCGCCGAATCCCTGCTGGCCGACTGGGGCAAGGTCAAGCGGCAGGTGCAAGCGCTGCACGAGCTCATTTTTTACCGGCCCATCCTGGCGTCGGCCGCCCACTTGAGCGCCGCGGACGCCGCCCTGACAACGGACGCCGCCCGTGCGCGCCTGGCCGCGCTGGGCTACCGGGACGCGGCCGGCGCCCAGCGGCACATCGAGGCGCTGACGGCCGGCGTGAGCCGCCGTGCGGCCCTCCAGCGCCAGCTGCTGCCGGTCCTGCTGGGCTGGCTGGCCGACGGCGTGGACCCCGACGCCGGACTCCTCGCCTTCCGCCGGGTGAGCGAGGCGCTGGGAACCTCCCACTGGTACCTGGGAATGCTGCGGGACCACCAGGCGGCGGCCGAACGGCTGTGCCACGTCCTCTCCAGTTCCCGTCTGGTGACCGACCTGCTGGAGGTGTCCCCGGAGGCCACAGCCTGGTTTGGCAACGACAAGGAATTGCGGCCCCTGGCGTTCGACGCGCAATGGGCCGAGATCCAGTCCAAAATGTCCCGCCATCCGGCCCCGTCCGACGCCATCCGGCTGATCCGCCTGATCCGGCAGCGCGAGATCCTGCGGACCGCCGTCGCTGACTGTTCGGGACTCCTCACCCAGGACCAGGTCTCCGACGCGCTCAGCGATGCCGACCGCGCGGCGGTGCTCGGTGCGCTGCTGGTGGCCGAGGCCGACGTCCAAGGCGGCGGCCCCCCGCTTGCCCGCGTGCTGGTCGTCGCCATGGGCCGGCAGGGCGGCAGGGAGATCGGCTACGGATCCGACGCCGACGTCCTGTTCGTGCACCGGGCAGTGGAAGGCGCCGACGAAGGGGAAGCCCAGGCCCAGGCCCAGGCGGTCGTAGCGAAGTTGACGTCCATGCTCACCCAGCCCGTGCGGCCGGCCATCATGGCCGAACGCGTGTTGAGCATAGATGCGGATCTGCGCCCGGAGGGCAAGAGCGGACCGCTGGTGCGTTCCCTTGAGGCATACCGCGAGTACTACGCCCGGTGGTCGTCCCCGTGGGAGGCTCAGGCGCTGCTCCGGGCGCTGCCCATGGCCGGAAGCGACGAGCTGGCCGCGGACTTCATCGACATGGTGAACCCGGTCAGGTACCCGGCAGCCGTGGGCGGGGCGGAACTGCGGGAGATCAAGCGCATCAAGGCGCGCATGGAATCGGAGCGGCTGCCCCGCGGCGCCGATCCCGCCCGGCACGTGAAGCTGGGCCGCGGAGGCTTGAGCGACGTTGAATGGCTGGTCCAGCTGTGGCAGTTGCAAAACGCCCACGCTGAACCGTCGCTGCGGACCACGCGGACAGTTCCTGCACTCCACGCCGCGCATGCACTGGGGCTGGTCGACGGCGAGGACGCGTCCGTGCTGGAGGCGGCGTGGCGCCTGGCCGGTAAAATCCGCAACGCCAACGTGATGTGGACCGGCAAGTCCTCCGACCTGCTGCCGTCCGCCCGCGGCGACCTGGAAGCCGTGGCCCGCTGGTGCGGGTACGAGCCCGGAAATGCGGCTGTCTTTGAGGAGGACTACCTGGGGCTCACCCGGCGCGCGCGGGCAGTCTTTGAACGCCTGTTTTACGGATAGCCGGGCAGCTCGTCGTGGCCAGCTACGCGTGGCCAATCAACACTGCCCCCGTCACCGGCCCGCGCCGCACTGGCGGCTGAAAACGCGCACCGCCAATTAACTTCTGACAATGGTGGACAATTTGGGCCGGGGTAGATGACACTGGAGTTGACAAGCGCATTCTCATAAGAATTATGCCTGCAAGGCTGTTCCCACCTGGGGGAGGGACTTGGGGCCATCCGGCCTGTCGTAAGCACCATGATTCGAAAGGGTTTTCCATGCAGAGCAGTCAACCCAAGACACACTCACGGATCGGCAGGGTTGCCGCATTGGGTGCACTATTTACCGCTATTGCCATGCTGTTCGGTTTTGGCGGGGCCTCAGCCGCCACAGCCCCACAGGGTGCCTTGACCGGACCGCACTCAGAAGTTGCCACGGCCTCCGCTGCCCCGCAGGGCCAGTGGATCTGGCCGTATTCGGCTTCTGATTCGACGGCTCCGACCACGACGCTGGCTGGGCAGTGGATCTGGCCGTATTCGGCTCCGACCACGACGCTGGCTGGGCAGTGGATCTGGCCGTATTCGGCTCCGACCACGACGCTGGCTGGGCAGTGGATCTGGCCGTATTCGGCTCCGACCACGACGCTGGCTGGGCAGTGGATCTGGCCGTATTCGGCTCCGACCACGACGCTGGCTGGGCAGTGGATCTGGCCGTATTCGGCTCCGACCCGACCACGACGCTGGCTGGGCAGTGGATCTGGCCGTATTCGGCTCCGACCACGACCCTGGCCTGACGAACCCCACGGCCCCGGGCAATGCCTGACGGGGCTTGGCGGGAATCAGGGACGGCAAATAGCGTGGTTGTCCGGTTGTCCGGGCAGCCACGCTATTGCTTTGACAAACGCGTACAGGTGGCAACCTCACAGTTTTGCCGCCTGTTTTTTGTTCGCGGCGCTGACCGGAGGAGCCTCGGCCCACACTATCGTGTTAAATACACCGGCTGGGCACGGCCGGCCGCACCGCCAGTCCCGCGCATCCGCGGACGGGCGGGAGTCCAACCAGGAGTCAAGGGAGACCCCGCCATGCCGCAGTCGCTGACCACCGCAAGTCCGCGCACCCCCTACGCCGGCCCGCACGACGCCCCGCCGGCAAACGTGCCGCCCGCCTCCGGCACCGCATCGACGTCCGGGCCGGGCGGCGTCCATGGCATGGTCGCCTGCGACCGCGAATGCCCCTACTGCTGGGGCCCGGAAACCGACTGACCACCGCGCTCTGCACCGTTTCGCATAGAATCTATCCCTGACACCTGCACTGAGGGCCACCCCTGGCCTTCAAGTGCAGTTTTTGCTGTGCCCTCGGCGGATGTCCCGGCATCCCCGCAACGCGCCGCGCATGCCCCACGAAAACGAAGGATGGTTTCGAAGATCTTGAACACTTACCGGTTGGCCACCAGACGCGGAAGGGCTGCGCTCGGCGCCGCACTGACCGTCCTGGCCCTGTTCCTGGGCGTTGCCTCAGCCTCCGCCGCCGTGCTCCCGGCGCCCGCACCCGCCGTCCTCCCGGCGACTGCACCCGCGGCTGCGCCCATGGCTCCCGCCCCCGCAGCCGCGGCAGACGCCAAGGGCAAGACCTTTGCCGTCGCCACGGACACCACATTCGCCCCGTTTGAGTTCCGCAACGGCAGCGGCGACCTGGTCGGCATCGACATGGACCTGTTGCGGGCCATCGCCGACAACCAGGGGTTCAAGGTTGACATCAAGTCCCTCGGATTCGACGCGGCCCTGCAGGCCCTGCAGTCCAACCAGGTGCAGGGCGTCATTGCCGGCATGTCCATCACGGACAAGCGCAAGCTCATCTTTGACTTCTCCGATCCGTACTTCGATTCCGGCGTGCAGATGGCCGTCGCCAAGAGCAACGACGCCGTCAAGACCTATGCGGACCTCAAGGGCAAGTCGGTTTCCGTCAAGCGCGGCAGCGAAGGCGAATCCTTCGCCAACTCCATCAAGGCCAAGTACGGCTTCACCGTCAAGGCACTGGCGGACTCCGCCACCATGTACGACGACGTCAAGGCCGGCAACTCCGTGGCCGTCTTTGACGACTACCCCGTCCTCGCCTACGGCGTCAGCCAAAACAACGGGCTGAAGATTGTCACACCCAAGGAGCAGGGAAGCTCCTACGGCTTCGCCGTCAACAAGGGACAGAATGCGGATCTTCTCGCCGCGTTCGACAAGGGCCTGGCCAACCTGAAGGCCAGCGGCGAATACCAAAAGATCCTCGACAAGTACCTTGCCGCGCCTGAAACCGCCAAGCAGACCAGCTTCTTCCAGCTGCTGGCGAACAGCTTCCCGGCGCTCATGAAGGGCCTGGGCATGACGCTGCTGGCCACGGCGCTGTCTCTGGTCATCGCCCTGGTGCTGGGCATCGTCTTCGGCTTCTTCAAGGTGGGCGAAAACAGGATCCTGCGCGTCGTTGCCAGCATCTACGTGGAGATCTTCCGCGGCACACCGCTGCTCGTCCAGGCCTTCTTCTTCTACTTTGGCCTGCCGCAGCTGACCGGTCAGCCGCTGAACGTGCTGACCGCCGGGGTGATCACCCTGAGCCTGAACGCCGGTGCCTACATGACGGAAATTGTCCGCGGCGGCATCCAGTCGGTGGATGGCGGACAGCTGGAGGCCAGCCGCAGCCTGGGACTGAGCTACGTCACCTCCATGCGCCGCGTGGTGGTGCCGCAGGCCATCAAGATCATGACGCCGTCGTTCATCAACCAGTTCGTCATCACCTTGAAGGACACCTCCCTCCTGGCAGTCATCGGCTTCGCGGAACTGACCTACCAGGGCCAGCAAATCTACGCGTCCAACTTCCGCACCGGTGAGACGCTGTTGATTGTGGCAGCCCTGTACTTCATCGTGATCTTCATCTTGACCCAGTTTTCCAACGTCCTGGACAGGAAGTTCAACAAATGACCGCCACCACCATCGACAAGACGGCAAAGATCAGTGTCCGGGACCTGAAAAAGTCCTTCGGCACGAATGAAGTCCTCAAGGGCCTTGACGTGGACGTGGCCGAGGGTGAAGTGGTGTGCGTGATCGGCCCGTCGGGATCCGGCAAGTCCACGTTCCTGCGCTGTCTTAACAAGCTCGAGGACATCACGGGCGGCACCGTCTCGGTGGACGGGTTCGACCTCACCGACCCCAAGGTGGACCTGAACGCGGTGCGCCAGCACATTGGCATGGTCTTCCAGCACTTCAACCTGTTCCCGCACATGAGCGTCATCCAAAACATCATGCTGGCCCCCGTGGAGCTGAAGAAGTTGGACAAGGCCGGTGCCCGCGCCAAGGGCATGGAACTGTTGAAGCGCGTGGGGCTCGCCGAAAAGGCCGACGCGCGCCCGGCATCGCTCTCCGGCGGGCAGAAGCAGCGCGTCGCCATTGCCCGCGCCCTGGCCATGAATCCGGGCATCATGCTCTTTGACGAGGCCACCAGCGCCCTTGACCCCGAAATGGTGGGGGAGGTGCTCCAGGTGATCCGCGACCTCGCGGCCGAGGGCATGACCATGGTGGTGGTCACGCACGAGATGGGCTTCGCCCGCGAGGTGGCCGACCGTGTCATCTTCATGGACGCCGGCGTCATCTGCGAGGAGGGCACGCCCGAGGCCATCTTCTCCCACGCGGAGCAGCCGCGTCTGCAGGACTTCCTGGCCAAGGTCCTCTAGCGCGCTCCCCAACGGCGGCCGGCTGCTTGGCCGGCCGCCCTTATCCTTCCGCGCCTTCGACGGCGGCACAACAGTGAAAGCGGGCAGCTCATGGACCTACAGGGCATTGTGGACGACATCGTCCACGAGGTCCGGCCCCTGCTGGGTGAAGGCGCCGTGGCGTCCTACATCCCCGGACTGGGCAGCGTTCCTGCGGACAACTTCGGCATGTGCGTGGCCATGTCCGACGGACCCGTCCACGGCTCCGGACAGTGGCAGGAGCCGTTCTCGATCCAAAGCATCTCCAAGGTGTTCTCGCTCGCCCTGGTCATGTCCTACGACTACGACTCCATCTGGAGGCGGGTGTTTCGCGAACCGTCAGGTACGCCCTTCAACTCCATGCTGCAGCTGGAGGCGGACAACGGGATCCCGCGCAACCCGTTCATTAACGCGGGCGCCATCGTGGTCACGGACCGGCTCCTGACGCTGACGGGCGACGCCGCCCGCTCCGTCCGCGGCCTGCTGCGCAAGGAGTCGGGCAACCCGTCGGTCGACTTCGACGACGCCGTGGCCGCCTCCGAGGCGCAGCACGGGCACCGCAATTCAGCCATGGCGCACCTTTTGGCCAGCTACGGCAACCTGGAGAACCCGGTGGAGCTGGTGCTGGAAAACTACTTCAACCAGTGCGCGTTGAGAATGTCCTGCGAGGACCTGGCCCTGGCCTCCCGTTTCCTGGCCCGCCATGGCGTTTCTTCCGGCGGCACGCCTTTCCTCAGCCCGAACCAGAGCAGGCGCGTCAACGCCGTCATGCTTACCTGCGGCACGTACGACGCGGCCGGCGAATTTGCCTACCGCGTCGGCCTTCCCGGCAAGAGCGGCGTGGGCGGGGGCATTGTGGCCATTGTTCCCGGACGCTGCGCCGTCGCTGTCTGGGGGCCCGCCCTGGGTCCCAACGGGAACTCCGTGGCAGGCATCGCCGCCCTGGACGCCTTCACCACGCGCACTGGCTGGTCCATTTTCTGACCCCGGCGGCACCGGTAGCGGCAGGCTCGGGACCGCAGCGGGTCAGGTTCCACCCGTTCGTCAATAAAGGTTGACCCTCGCCTCCGCTGTCAACTAATGTTGACATGTGGAGGTGGTGACAGTGAAAACACTGCTGGGCAACATGGACGGCAAGGGGCCGGCGGAGGCGCTTGGCGCAGTCGCCGAGGCGCGCAGGCAGCTTGCCCGGACGGAGTCCGAAATGGTGGCCCGTGCGCGGTCGGCGGGCCTGTCCTGGGAGGCCATCGCCCTCTGCCTGGGCGTCAGCAAGCAGGCCGTCCACAAAAAGTACGGCAAGCGGTAGGGGAGTGACGGGCTGCGTCGGCGCCGCCGTCGTGCCTTAAACAACGACGGCGTGCCATGCCGGAGGGGACGTATGAAGGTCACACGCCCCGCCGGCATTGGCACGCCGTCGAAGGGCAGCCAGCGGCAGCTAGGGCTGGCTAGCAGCCGTAGTAGAGCTCAAACTCGTAGGGGTTTGGGCGCAGCTGCAGGGGCTTGATCTCGTATTCGCGCTTGTATTCGATCCAGGTGTCGATAAGGTCCTGGGTGAACACGCCGCCGGCCTGCAGGAACTCGTTGTCGTTCTCCAAGGCGGTGAGGGCCTCCTCGAGCGACTCCGGGGCCTTGGGGATGTCCTTGGCTTCTTCCGGGGGCAGCTCGTACAGGTCCTTGTCGATGGGAGCCGGGGGTTCGATCCGGTTCTTGATGCCGTCAAGGCCGGCCATCAGCTGGGCGGAGAACGCCAGGTACGGATTGGAGGAAGGATCCGGCGCGCGGAACTCGAGGCGCTTGGCCTTCGGGTTGGAACCGGTGATCGGGATGCGGATGCCGGCGGAGCGGTTGCCCTGTGAATACACCATGTTGACTGGCGCCTCAAAGCCCTTGACCAGGCGGCGGTAGGAATTCACCGTCGGGTTTGTGAACGCGAGCACCGCCGAGGAGTGCTTGAGCAGGCCGCCAATGTACCAGCGGGCCAGGTCGGAAAGGCCGGCATAACCCTTCTCGTCGTAGAACAGCGGTGCGCCGTTGCTCCACAGCGACTGGTGGCAGTGCATTCCGGAGCCGTTGTCGCCAAAGACGGGCTTGGGCATGAACGTCACCGACTTGCCCCAGGCCCAGGCCGTGTTCTTGATGACGTACTTGAACTTTTGCAGGTCGTCCGCGGAGTGCACCAGCGTGTTGAAGGTGTAGTTGATCTCGGCCTGTCCCGGCGCGCCGACCTCGTGGTGGGATCGCTCAACGGCCAGGCCGGCGTTGTCCAGTTCGATACACATGGCGTCGCGGAGGTCGGCCTGGTGGTCGATGGGTGCCACGGGGAAGTAGCCGCCCTTGACGGGGGTCTTGTAGCCGAGGTTGCCTCCCTCTTCCTTCCGGCCCGTGTTCCAGTTGGCCTCTTCGGAATCGATCTTGTAAAAGGAGCCCTGTGGAGAGGATTCGTACTGGACGTTGTCGAAGACAAAGAATTCGGCTTCGGCGCCGAAGAAGGCGGTGTCGGCGATGCCGGTGGACGCCAGATACGCCTCGGCCTTTTCGGCCACGCCGCGGGGGTCGCGGTGGTACGGGTCTCCGGTTCGCGGGTTCACGATGGAAAAGTTCAGTGCCAGGGTCTTCTCCAGGCGGAACGTATCCACAAAGGCGGTCGTGGGGTCCGGGATGAGCTGCATGTCGGATTCGGCGATGCCCTGAAAACCGCGGATGGAGGAGCCGTCGAACAGCTGGCCGTGGACAAAGAAGTCGAGGTCCACCGTCTTTGCGGGCACATTGAAGTGCTGCTGGACACCGGGCAGGTCGGTGAATCGGATGTCGATGAATTTCACATCTTCGTCCTTGATGAACTGGAGGACTTCTTCCGCGTTCTTGAACATCTACGCTCCTTGGCGTTCTGGATTCCGGTCGAACGGGTTCGACCATGGGTGCTGTACGCAACTGACAAAAGACTATGTCGATGCCGTTACTCAAGGGTGTCGGAAATGTTTCCGGCACGTTACAACCACCCCGGCGGGCAACCCGTGAGTACACCGGCGCTCACCACCGGTAGGCTGGAGGGGTGGTAGATCGTAAAGACATCGGGTCCTGGCTCAGCGGGCCGGACACTTCCAATATATCCAAATACCCGGGCGAACGCTTGGGCCTGCCCGAATCCGGGCGCGGCTCCATGGCCCGCGCCGGGCGGCGGATACTCGCGATCTGCCTTGACTGGGGCCTGTGCTACCTGATTGCGGCGGCATTTTTCCACACCAACTCCATGGCCATCCTGGGCATTTTCGCCGTTGAACAAATGGTTCTCGTGGGGACCCTCGGCTATAGCGTGGGCCACAGGATCGCGGGCATCGCCGTCCAGAGGCTCGACGGCGCCCCTGCCGGCCTGCTGGCCGGCGTGGTCCGCACAGTGCTCCTGTGCCTTCTCATTCCGGCCGTCATCGCCGACGCCGACCAACGCGGCCTGCACGACCGCGCGATGAAAACGATCCTGGTCCGGCGCTGACGGATTCCCTTATTGCCGCCAGCGTGGATTCTCTGCGGGGGCGGGGCTGAAGGATTGCGGCGTGGCCCGGCCCTCGCTTCGTCCCAGGCTGTGGAATGCAGGAAGGCCCGTCCTGGCGTCCGGATGGACGCGGGAACGGGCCTTCCTGCCGGAGCGTGACGCGGCGCCTTCCTACCGGCCGCGTGCTGCCTTGCGGTCGGGGCGAGCCTTGTAGGGGTCGATGCCCTTGGGGATGGGCAGCTTGTTGCCCATGGAGGAGATGCGCTTGTTGACGGCCCCGACCTCGACCTTGGTCAGTTCGCCCTTGAGCTTGTTCATCTTCTTCGTCAACTTGGCAATGGGCACCTGGCCGTCGCCCTTGCCGGTCTCTATCACCGTGATGGCGACGTTGGGCAGAATGCGGGTCAGGCGGCGTCGTTCGGCATCCACCAGGCCCTTGACGCGCGTGGACGGACCTTCGGTGACCAGAACGATGCCTGCCTTACCGATGGCGCGGAACACCACGTCCTGGGTGCGCGGGTTCACGGCGGCGGGCTGCTCGTCAAAGATCCAGCCCTTCTTCAGGGAGCTCAGGGCCGCGCCGGCGGCCCCGGGCTTGCCTTCAATCTGGGCATAGGCGGCTCGTTCGGCGCGGCGGGACATCAACAGGAGCGCGCCAAGCAGGCCCAGCGGGATGCCGATCAGCAGGCCGTTGATCCAGGAGTGCGGGGGAACCAGCAGGGACACGAGCAGCGCGACCAGGATCACGCCGAAGAAGATGCCCAGCATGAGCCAGGTGACCATGGGGTCGTGGCGGCGGGTCATCTTGAAGATGTCCACCATCTGCTTGAGGCGGCCGGGCTTCTTCTCCTTCTTCTTCGCACCGTCCTTCGGGGCGCGGTTGAAGAGTGAGCGCTTCGGCTTGTCGGCGGCGGCGTGTGCTGAGTCAGTGGATTTGGCCATAGTACGTCAATTCTAGCGGGTGTTGGGCATGTTCGGTGCGCAGAGGAACCGCCGGGCTGCCCGTGGGCGGACCGGCGGAATGCGGCTGGGAGAATGCGGGCGGGCTAGTGTGCGGCGATGAGGGAGGCGGCTTCCTGGCGGGTGTGTCCGGAGTCCTCGATGCCTTCGGCGATGTGGGCGAGGTGTTCGGGGATGTCGCGGCCCTTTTTGCGCATGGCCGTGGCCCACAGGCGCCCGGCCCGGTAGGAGGAACGCACCAGGGGGCCGGACATGACGCCCAGGAAACCGATCTCCTCGGCCTCTTCGGAGAGTTCCAGGAATTCCTGCGGCTTGACCCAGCGGTCCACGGGCAGGTGCCGTTCGGAGGGGCGCAGGTACTGGGTGATCGTGATCAGGTCGGTCCCGGCGTCGTGCAGGTCCTGCAGGGCGGTGGAGATTTCGGCCCGGGTCTCGCCCATGCCCAGGATCAGGTTGGACTTGGTGACCATCCCGTGGTCCCGGCCCTGGGTGAGGACGTCCAGGGAGCGGTCGTAGCGGAAGGCCGGGCGGATGCGCTTGAAGATCCGCGGGACGGTCTCCACGTTGTGGGCGAACACCTCCGGGGCGGAGTCGCAGATCGCCTTGATGTGCCCGGGCTTGCCGGAGAAGTCCGGGATGAGCAGCTCCACGCCCGTGTTCGGGTTCAGCTCGTGGATCTTGCGCACCGTTTCGGCGTAGAGCCACACGCCCTCATCGGCCAGGTCGTCGCGGGCCACCCCGGTCACGGTCGCGTAGCGCAGGTTCATCTGCACCACGGACCGGGCGACCTTGGTGGGCTCGAACCTGTCGATCGGGGAGGGCCTGCCCGTGTCGATCTGGCAGAAATCACAGCGGCGGGTGCATTCGGAGCCGCCGATGAGGAACGTGGCCTCCCGGTCCTCCCAGCACTCGAAGATGTTCGGGCAGCCGGCCTCCTCGCACACCGTGTGCAGGCCCTGGCCCTTGACCAGGTTCTTCATCGCAATGTACTCCGGGCCCATCTCGACCTTGGCCTTCATCCATTCCGGCTTGCGCTCCACCGGCACGGCCGCGTTGCGCTGCTCAATCCGCAACATCTTCCGACCCTCGGGTGCCAGCGTCACAGGAGTGCTCCTTCCGCCGGGCTGTGCTCAGGGGAGCCGGCTGCAGTTTTAAGTTCGGGAAGCGCCGGGGCCGGCTTGACGACAAGCGGGGCCAAAAGGCGGGTGGCCGCAGCCTTCAGGACGGGAACCAGGTCCGCGGGAGCGACGTCGACGCCGGTTTCGGCAGCAATGGTGGTGGTGCCGGCGTCGGTGATGCCGCAGGCGATGATCTGGGCGTAGGGCGCAAGGTCGTTGTTCGCGTTGATGGCGATGCCGTGCATGGTCACGCCCTCGTGGACCCGGATGCCGATGGCGGCGATCTTCCGGTCGGGGCCCAAGTCGTCGGCCGGCAGCCAAATGCCGGCCCGGCCGTGGACCCGGACGCCGGCCACGCCAAAGGCGGCCAGCGTTTCAATGATGATTTCTTCCAGCGTGGTGACATATTCGCGGATCCCATGGGCATCCTGCAGCTTCAGGATGGGGTAGGCGACCAGCTGGCCGGGGCCGTGCCATGTCAGCTTTCCGCCGCGGTCCACGTTGATGACCGGGGTGCCGTCGAAAGGACGTTCGTGATCTTCGGTGCGTTTTCCAGCCGTGTAGACAGCGGAATGTTCGAGCAGCAGCACCGTGTTTCCCGCAGTGCCGGCGACGACGGCGTCGTGAACGGTGCGTTGTTGGTCCCAGGCGCCGCTATAGTCGACAAAATCCGGGGCAAAACCGACCTCTGTGAACTCAACAGTCATGTACGCCAGTTTAGGGGACGAACGTACTTCGTCTAAATCGCCTAGAAACGCGGATGTGCTCCGTGCCTGTGGATAACTTTCGGCAAGGTTCGCGAAAAGGGACTATCACTGACCTATGGATGCAAACAGGGTCGAGGCGCGCCAGGGGCAGCCCCCTGTCCTGGACGGGTTCGATGCCGTGCGCCGGCTGGGCGGCGGCGCCCAGGCGGAGGTCTGGCTGGTCCGGCCGGTGGACGGGGGCGCGCCGTTGGCGGCCAAGTGCTTTGCTGCGGCCGGGGAAGGCCTCTCCGGGCTGACGGCGGCAACACGTCACAATGAAACGGAGATCACACAAGAGTGGCGGATCCTGGCCCATTATGACCACGAGCACTTGGTGCGCATGCACGGGCTGGTCCGGCTGGGTGGACCGTGGCAGGGAGGGTCGGCGCTGCTGATGGACTATGCAGCCGGAGGCTCCGTCCGGGACATGGTGGCGGCCCGCGGGCCGTTGTCCGTGGGCGAGTGCGTCACCGTCCTGACGCCGTTAGGAAAGGTGTTGTCATATCTGCACGGGCGCGGCGTGGTCCATGGGGACGTGGCACCCGGCAACGTGCTGCTGACCGCACTCGGAAAGCCTGTCCTGGGGGACCTCGGGCTTGCCCGTCTCGCGGTCCAGCCGCACGGACGCGATGCGGGCACGCCGGGCTTCTTCTGCCTGATGGACGACGTCGTGTCCCCGGCCTCCGACGTCTACGCGATGGCCGCCGTGGGCTGGTTTGCCCTGACGGGACACGCGCCGGCAGCCACCCGGGACAGGATGCCATTGGGCATGTATGCGCGCGAGGTGCCCGACGAACTCGCCGCCGCCCTCGAGGCGGGCCTTGCCGAGGACGCGGCCCAACGCCCGACCGCGGCCGAGCTGGCCCAGGCGGTCTTCCGCAGCGCCCGGGCCGAACCCCTGGCCCTGGCGCAATCGGTGCATCCGAGCGTGTTGCCGGAACTGCTCACCCGGCGCGACGTCCGCGCACCGGCGCAGGGGCTGTTCTGGCCGCTGCTGCGCAGGCGCAGGTTGCGCTTAGCCCGACCGGGACGCCGGCAGGGCCGTTCATGGCCGGGGGACCGGCGAAGCGGACAGCGGCGTGGCGGCGGGTCGGCCGGTGGGCACCTGGTGATGCCATACGTGGTGGCGGCGGCCGCCGTTGCCTTGGCCGGCGCGGGTTTCGCCGGGTGGCACGTGACGGCCGGAAGCGGGGCAGCCGCCGACTCCCGGTCGCCGGCGGCCGCATCAGCACCGGCCACCACGTCCGCCACGGCCGCGGTGGGCGGCGCTTCGGCCGCCGAGTCCGCCGAGCCTGCCGGCAAGCAGGCCGCAGCCGCGGGGAAGCGGCTGGCGGACTCGACTTCACGGAATGCGGCCGTGCTGGCGTCGCTGGGGCCGCAGGCCGTGAAGATTCCCGAGCAGGTCCGGGACGGTCTCATGTCGGACGCGCCGGAGACGGCCCTGGCGGCCCTGGGCTGGGTGCGGTCCTATGCCCTGTCCACTGCGGACCGTGGACTGTTGGAGACGGTGAATGCGGCGGGGTCCCCGGCCATGGCAGCCGACGCGAAGGTGGTCAGTGCGCTGGCCGGCGCGGGTCATTCGTTCACCGGGCTCGACACTACAATCTCCGGGGTTGCCGTCGCCAAGGAGCAGCTTGTCTCGGGTGGATCCGATGCCCCGTACGCCGCGGTCACGGTGTCGGCCACCGTCACGACAAGCGCCTTTGCGGAACAGGATGCCCGGGGCGCCGTGGTGTACGCCCAGCCGCGTGAACAGCAGCAGCGGCTCCTCATTGTCCTGGTCCAGGCCGGTTCGCGGTGGGTGGTCCAGCAGATACTTCCGGGCGGTGGCTAAGATACGTAAATGACCTCCTCCAGTTACCTTCGCTACCCGCACCTGCACAAGGACCTGATCACCTTCACAGCCCAGGACGATGTCTGGGTTGCCCCCGTGGCGGGTGGCCGGGCCTGGCGGGTCTCGGCAGAACAGTCCCCTCCGCGCAACCCGCGGTTCACCCCGGACGGGACGAGCCTGGTGTGGACCGTCACCCGCGGGGAGGCGCCGGAGGTGGTGGCCGCGCCCGTGGACGGAGGTGCGGCGACCCAGCTGACTTACTGGGGGCATGCGGGAACCAAGGTGAAAGGGTTCACCGCGGATGGCAGGGTGGTGGCGACCAGCGCGTGGGAACAGGCGGACTCCCGCCTGACGTGGGCCTACGCCGTCGACCTTGATACCGGGCGCCGCGAACGCCTTAACTACGGGCCCGTGGACAGCGTGGTTTTTGGCCCCGTCGTGGGCGACGAACGCCCGGTGGTGGTGTCCTCCGTGCTCTCGCGCGAGCCCGCCGCATGGAAACGCTACCGCGGCGGGACCGCCGGAAAGCTGTGGATCGACGTGGACGGTTCCGGCGAATTCTCCCGCCTGGTCCCGAAACTGGACGGGAACTTGTGCGACCCCATGTGGGTGTCGGGGCGCATTGCCTTCCTCTCCGACCATGAGGGCCACGGCAACCTTTACTCGGTTCTCCCGGACGGTACCGGGCTGCGCCGGCACACGGACTTTGAGGGGTTTTACGTCCGACACGCCAGCAGCGACGGCGCCCGCATTGTCTTTGAATCCGCCGGCAACCTGTTTTCGCTTGACAACCTGGACAGCGAGGCCGTGCAGCTGGACATCAGCCTTGGGGCCGTCAACGGCGCCCGCACGCCGCACCTCCTTCAGGCCGGCAAGCACCTCAACGAAGTGGTGCCCACGGCCGACGGCCGGGCCAGCGTGGTCGAGGCACACGGCACGGTGCATCTGCTGACCCACCGCGGCGGACCCGCCCGCGTCATCGCCGCCGAACCCGGAGCGCGGTCGCGCCTGGGCAGGCCGCTCGGTGCGGGCCACGTCATGTATGTGGCGGACAACGGCGGAGAGGAAGCCCTTTACATCAGGGCGTTGGGCGATTCTTCGCCGCAGCCGGCCGCCGCACCGGCGGCAGGCGCGGCGATCGCAGGCCCAGGGACTGCGGCCCCCGCACCGCAGTCGGCCGCCAGCGAGGACAGCAACGCCGAATCGGTGGACTTGCCCAAGCCCGTCTCGGCCCATGCGGTCAACGCGGAGACCTTTAAAGCCGACGTCCCCGCCGCCCCCGCCGCCCCCGCCGGGCAGGCCGTCCCCGCCGGGCAGGCCGGCACGCCCTCGGAGTCCCCGAAGGATCCGGCAGCCACCGCCGGAGAGGACGCCGCAGTCGGCGCGGCTGCCGGGCAGCCCGCTTCCGCCGCGGCAGCCGGACAGGACGAACTGCGGCGCATCGATTACCCGTCCCGGACCCGGGCGGCCCAGGCTGCCGCCAGCCCGGACGGGAGCCGGATCGCCCTTGGCACCGAGTTTGGTGAGGTGCTGCTCGTGGACGTGGCGGCGGGAACCACCGAGCTGATCGCCCAAACGTCCGCCGGGTCGGTGGGGGAGCTGGCCTTCAGCCCCGATTCCGCCTGGCTGCTGTGGAATGAGCCACTGGACACGGGGGAGAACCGTTCCAAGCTCCGCCTCGCGGGGGTGGCGCCGAAGGACGGACAGGAG
The DNA here is from genome assembly GCF_003268655.1 of Arthrobacter dokdonellae. Lineage (NCBI taxonomy): Bacteria > Bacillati > Actinomycetota > Actinomycetes > Micrococcales > Micrococcaceae > Arthrobacter > Arthrobacter dokdonensis. Next base: position 2,110,526 of record NZ_CP029642.1, read on the forward strand.
CGGATCGTCGACCTCACCGACGGCCGCTTCCTGGATTTCAGCGCAGACTTCACCCGCGACGGAAAATATGTTGCCTTTCTGTCGCGGCGCAGCTTTGACCCTGTCTACGACACGCACTCCTTTGACCTGAGCTTCCCGGCGTCCACGAAGCCCTTCCTGCTGGCACTGGCCGCAGACACGCCTTCGCCGTTCGGCCCCGACGTGGACGGCAGGCCGCAAACCGGTACCCCAGGGTCCAGCGCCCGGCAGGCCGATGCCACGGAGCCCGGCGCCCCGGGGTCGTGGCCCGGCGGAGGGGTCGGCGCCGGGAGTGCCGCGGACGTGCGCACCACCGTGGACACGGCAGGCCTCGCGGCCAGGATTATTGCCGTGCCCGCCGGGCAGGACCGCTATGTGGCGTTGAAGCCCGTCGACGGCGGCCTCCTGTGGCAGGTTGACAGGAGCGGCGGCACCACGGGCGAGGGCCTGGCGAACACGTCCGACAAGCCGGCCGCAGCAGCCCTGGACCGTCTGGACCTGGCCACCAGGAAGGTCACCCGGGTGGTGGAGGAGCTGGACAGCTTCCGCGTCAGCGCCGACGGCCGGTGGATCGCGGCGGTCCATGGTGAAAAGGTCACCGTGCTGTCCTCCGCGGCCAAGGCGGACGACGACGACGCGGACGTCACCGAAGTGGACCTGGACCGGATCGTGCTCCGGCTGGACCCCATCCAGGTGTGGGGACAGGCCTTTGATGAAGCCTGGCGGCTGCAGCGCGACTTCTTCTACACGCCGGACATGGCCGGGACCGACTGGGACGCCGTCCATGCCCGGTACCGCCCCATCGTGGACCGGCTCGGCAGCCACGACGACCTCGTGGACCTGCTGTGGGAGCTGCACGGCGAATTGGGCACCTCCCACGCGTATGTGACGCCCGTGCCCGACGTCGAGGAAGGAGCCGGCGCGCAGGGCCTCCTGGGGGCCGTGTTTGAGCCTACGGCTGACGGCTGGACCATCGCCTCCATCATCGGGGGAGAGTCCTCCGACCCCGGGGCGTTCTCGCCCCTGGAGGCGCCTGGCGTCGCTGCCCGCCCCGGCGAAATCCTTGAGGCGGTCAACGGCGTGCCCGTGCCGCAGGCCGGGCCGGGCGAGCTGCTGGCCGGCACCGCCGGAAAGATCGTCGAGCTCACTGTACGCAGCACGGGCGGAACGAAGGGAGCAGGTGAGGGACCCGCCCGGCGCAGGGTCGCCGTCGTGCCCCTGAAAAGCGAGGAACGGCTGCGCTACCAGCAGTGGGTCGCCGACAACCGCGCCATGGTGCGCAAGGCCTCCAACGGCACTTTCGGCTACCTCCACGTGCCGGACATGATGCCGCGCGGATGGGCGCAGCTGCACCGCGACCTGGACACGGAAACGGCGGCCGACGCCCTGGTGGTCGACGTCCGTCGCAACCGCGGCGGGCACACCTCCCCGCTGGTGGCCGAGGCCATCAGCAAGCGCATGGACGCCTGGGCCATCTCGCGCGGGCACGGGCCGGAGATCTACCCGGCCCAGTCACCCCGTGGTCCCGTGGTGGTGCTGACGGACGAGTTTGCCGGATCCGACGGCGACATCATCACCGCGGTGGCGAAGCTGCGCGGGATTGGCCCCGTGATCGGCATGCGCACCTGGGGCGGCGTCGTGGGGATCGACGGGAAGTTCTCCCTGGCGGACGGCACGGGCGTCACACAGCCCCGCTACGCCTTCTGGTTCCGGGAAGGGCAGGGCTTCCACGTGGAAAATTACGGCGTCGACCCGGACATCGAGGTGCCGTTCGCGCCCCACGACCACCTGGCCGGCAACGACCCCCAGCTGGAGGCGGCCATCGGAGTCCTGCTGGAGATGCAGCGCGAGATCCCCACGGTGCGTCCGCCCGAGCTGGCCGGCTACCGGAACCTGGCCACCGCGCCGCTCCCGCCCCGCCCCTAAGCCGCGAGGGTACAGATATGGCGGCTCCCACGAGGTGGGAGCCGCCATATCTGTACCCTGGGCCCGGTTGGACGGGCCCACATGCCCGCCCCCCGCGTGGGAGGGCGCGGGTGCTACGCGTCGAGCGTGGCGTCGAGGGTGATTTCAATCCCGGCCAGGGCCGCCGAGACGGGGCAGCCTGCCTTGGCCGCGTTGGCGACGCGGTCAAAGTCCTCCTGGCTGATGCCCGGGATCTTGGCCGCGAGGGTCAGGTGGCTGCCCGTGATGCCGGTGCCGGGAACGAAGGTGACGGCGGCGGAGGTGTTGACATAGTCGGCAGCCTTGCCTTCTTCGCTGAGCGCGTTGCTGAAGGCCATGGCGAAGCAGGACGAGTGAGCCGCGGCGATGAGCTCTTCGGGGCTGGTCTTGCCCTCGGCGGCTTCGGCGCGGGCCTTCCAGGTGATGTCAAACGTGCCGAGCCCGGAACTGTCCAGCGTGACCTGTCCGGTGCCGGTGGGAAGGTCGCCGACCCATCCGGTGTGGGCGTTGCGAATCGTAGCCATGTTCACTCCTTGGTAGAGGTGGTGGCGCACCCGGCCCGCGGGAAGCGGCCGGGCGTGCGCTGTGGAGCGCCGCCTTGGCAGCGCTTCTTTCCAGCCTATGCCCAAAACACGAAACGGCGCCTTCCCCAGCACTTCCGGTGGTCATAAACCGGGCAGGCAGGGAAGACGCCGCATACTCGTCGAGGGGTCAGTTCCGGAGGGTTGCCACGGCAATGTTGATCAGTGCCATGCCTCCGACTGCGTGCGCCAGGCCCGTGGAGACCTCCTGCTTGGCCGCAGCCTTGCGGCAGCCGACGATCGCGGCAATGAGGACAGCCATGCAGGAATACCAGAATCCTTGTATGTACAGTCATGACCCCAGTTTAGCGACAAAGTGTCTATAAACAGGGAGCGGGGTCGCCTTCCGTGGGGAAGGCAACCCCGCCGGGTCCTGTCTGGCAGCTTAGAGGCCCAGATCGGCCTCAAACGCGCCGTCTTCCAGACGGGCCTTCAGGGTCTGCAGGAAGCGGCCGGCGTCCGCGCCGTCCACCAGGCGGTGGTCGTACGTCAGGCTCAGGTACATCATATGGCGGACGGCGATGGTGTCGTCACCGTCGGCATCGGCCACGACCGCTGCGCGCTTGACGATCGCCCCGGTGCCCAGGATGGCCACGTTGGGCTGGTTGATGATCGGGGTGTCGAACAGGGCGCCGACCGAGCCGATGTTCGTGATCGAGAACGTGCCGCCGGAGAGCTCGTCGGGGCCGATCTTGCCGCTGCGGGTGCGTGCGGCGACGTCGGCGATCCTGCCAGCCAGTCCGGCCAGGTTCAGGTCGCCGGCGTTGGAGATGACCGGGACCAGGAGGCCCTTGTCAGTGTCCACCGCAATCGCCAGGTGCTCGGCGTTGTGGTAGGTGATCTCCTGGGTTTCCTCATTGTATTCGCCGTTGACCTTCGGGTGCTGCTTGAGCGCCTCGGTGACCGCCTTGGCAATGAACGGCAGGAACGTCAGCTTGGTGCCGTTCACCGCCTGGAACTGGCCCTTCGCCTGGTTGCGCAGCTTGACGATGCGCGTCATGTCCACCTCGTGCACCTGCGTGAGCTGCGTGGAGATATCCAGCGACTCGCGCATCCGGCGGGCAATGACCTGGCGGATCCGCGGTGCCTTGACCGTGGTGCCGCGCAGTGAGGACGGCACGACGGCGGGAGCGGCCTTGGGCGCGGACGCGGCGGTGCTGTCGGCTGCCTGGGCTGTGGGGGCCTTGGCGGACTCCGCGGCTGCCAGGACGTCCTGCTTGCGGATGCGTCCGCCCACTCCCGTTCCCGAAACCGTGGAGATGTCCACGCCCTGCTGGTTGGCGAGCTTGCGCACCAGCGGGGTGACGTAGTTGGACTCGGCTGCTGCTGGGGCGGCAGGCGCGGACGGAGCTGAGGCAGGGGCGGGAGCGGCAGGTGCAGACGGAGCTGAGGCAGGGGCGGGCGCGGCAGCAGGAGCCTGGGCGGGAGCGGCAGCAGGAGCCTGGGCGGGAGCTGCGGCAGGCGCGGGAGCGGCAGCCGGGGCCGGAGCGGCCGGCGCCTCAGCCTGGGCGGGCGCTTGAGCGGGAGCGGGAGCGGGCGCGGGAGCGGCCGCCTTGCCGGAACCGATTACGGCGAGGACTCCGCCCACCTCCGCGGTCTCGTCTTCGGGAACCCGAATTTCCAGGAGCGTGCCTGCGACGGGTGAGGGGATCTCGGTATCGACCTTGTCGGTGGAGACTTCCAGCAGTGGCTCGTCAACATCGACAGTGTCGCCAACGGCCTTCAGCCACCGGGTCACCGTGCCTTCGGTGACCGACTCGCCGAGGGCGGGCAGCTTGACGTCAAAGGAGTCTTCGGACGGCGCGGCGGGTGCTTGCTCCGCGGCAGGCGCCTCGGGAGCAGCGGCGGGCGCCTCGTCAGCCGCGGCGGGCGTGGGCTCCCCGGCCGGGCTCTGTGCCGGCGCGGCTGCCGGTGCAGCCTCAGCGGCGGGGGCATCGGCTGCGGGGCCATCGCCGGAGCCGATCAGGGCCAGCGGCGCACCCACTTCAGCGGTCTCGTCTTCGGGAACCAGGATCTGTTCCAGGATGCCGGCAAACGGCGACGGAATTTCGGTGTCGACCTTGTCGGTGGAGACCTCCAACAGGGGCTCGTCGACCTCAACTCGTTCGCCGACCTGTTTGAGCCATCGCGTGACGGTTCCTTCGGTGACGCTTTCACCCAGGGCGGGCAAGTTCACGGATTCAGACATTTCGTCCCCGTTCTCCTTTTTGTGCGGTGCCCACAAAAGCACCAAGCATAAAATTCATGAGTAATGATTGTTTGTATTTGAGCTTAGTGCACCCGGCGCGGGCGCCGGGTGCACTAAGCAAGGGTCCTGCTAGCCGTGGAGCGGTCGGCCGGCCAATGCCATGGCTGCCTCGCCCAGGGCTTCGTTTTGGGTGGGGTGCGCGTGGATGAGACCCGCAACGTCCTCCGGGTACGCTTCCCAGTTCACGATGAGCTGTGCCTCGCCGATCTGCTCGCCTACACGGGTGCCGATCATGTGCACGCCCACCACTGGGCCGTCCTTCTCGCGAATGAACTTGATGATGCCGCCGGTGCCCAGGATGGCGCTCTTGCCGTTGCCGGCCAGGTTGTACTCGGTGGTTTCAACTTTGTCGTCGCCGAACTTTGCCTTGGCCTGCGGTTCGTTCAGGCCCACGGAGGCGATCTCGGGATCGCAGAACGTTACCTTGGGGACGTTGATGTCCTCCACCACGACGGGGTTCAGGCCCGCGATTTCTTCGGCCACGAAGATGCCCTGCTGGAAGCCGCGGTGGGCCAGCTGGACGCCCGGGACGATGTCGCCGACGGCGTAGATGTTGCCGACGCCGGTGTGCAGGCGCTCGTTGGTGATGACAAAGCCGCGGTCGATGGTGACGCCGGCTTCCTCAAATCCAAGGCCCGCGGTGGACGGGCCGCGGCCGACGGCGACGAGCATGAGGTCCGCCTGGAAGGTCTTGCCGTCCACGAGGGTGGCCTTGACGCCGTCGTCGTTCTGCTCGACGCCTTGGAAGAAGGTGCCGGTGTTGAACTTGATGCCGCGCTTGCGGAAGGTGCGCTCGAGGACCTTGATGATGGCGGGGTCTTCATTGGGGACCAGCGACGGCAGGCCTTCGACTATGGTGACGTCCACGCCGAAGGATTTCCAGACGGAGGCGAATTCGACGCCGATGACGCCGCCGCCGAGGACAATCACGCTCTTGGGCACGTAATCCATGGTGAGCGCCTGGTCGGAGGTGATGACCTTGCCGCCGATTTCCAGGCCTGGCAGGCTGCGGGAGTAGGATCCGGTGGCGAGGACGATGTTCTTGCCGGTGTAGTCCACGCCGTTCACTGTGACGGTGTTGGCCGCGGTGAGCTTGCCCTCACCGTCGATGACGGTGATGCCCTTGCCCTTGATCAGGCCCTGCAGGCCCTTGTACTTGCCGGCGACAATGCCGTCCTTGTACGCGTTGACGGCGTTCATGTCGATGCCGGTCAGCTCCACGTTAACGCCAACCTTGGCGCCGTCGCGGGCGTGGTCGGCAACCTCTGCAGAGTGCAGCAGGGCCTTAGTGGGGATGCAGCCGTTGTGGAGGCAGGTGCCGCCCAGCTTGTTCTTTTCCACCAATCCCACGGTCAGCCCCAATTGGACGGCACGCAGGGCCGCGGCGTATCCGCCACTGCCACCGCCGAGAATCAGGATGTCGAATTCTTGCCCAGCTGCCTGTTCGGCCACTTAGACGCTCCCTCGCGTTCGGATGGCGCACGTGTTCGCGCCATCGCACTTTTTGTTGTTGCGGGGCTGCCGCATGCGTAAGTGGCAGCCCCGCTTGTGTCCTGTGACGATATAGGCCAAGGACAAATACGTTCAGCAATCACCTTAGCGCCCAGATGTTTCATGCTCCACCTCGGCACTGTCACAGTAAAGCCGTTTGTGGTCATACTCACTGTGTGGTTGGACACCGGGCGCCGGCGCCAACCACACAGTCCCTGCTAAGCACCGTGCCTGTTAAACGCTGCGGGCCACCACGTCCTCGACGTAGGCCACGAGGGTGCGCACGGCCATGCCGGTGCCCTGCTTCGGGGTGTAGCCATAGGGGGAGCCCTCGTTGAAGGCGGGCCCGGCAATGTCCAGGTGGGCCCATGGAATGGTCGTCCCGTTCCTGTCCTTGCCGATGAACTCCTGTAGGAACACCGCTGCAGTCATCATGCCGCCCATGCGCTCACCAATGTTGGCCAGGTCCGCCACGGGCGAATCCAGCGTGGGGCGAAGCTCCTCCGGCAGCGGCATGGGCCACACCAGCTCGCCGGCCCTGTCGGCGGCGGCCTTCAGGGCCGCGCTGACGCCGTCGTCCCCCATGACACCGGCGGTCCGGTGCCCCAGGGCCACCACCTGCGCGCCGGTCAGGGTCGCGACGTCGATGATGGCGTCGGGGAATTCCTGCGAGGCGGCCACCAGACCGTCGGCCATGACCAGCCGGCCTTCGGCGTCGGTGTTGAGCACCTCGACGGTCTTGCCGCCGAAGATGGTCAGCACGTCGGAGGGGCGGATGGCCGTGCCGGAGGGCATGTTCTCAGCGATGCACAGCCACCCGGTGACGTTGACCGGCAGGCCCAGGCCGGCCACGGCCAGGACGGTGTTGAGCACGGCGGCCGCCCCGGCCATGTCGCACTTCATGGTGATCATGCCGGCACCGGGCTTAATGGAGATGCCGCCTGAGTCAAAGGTGATGCCCTTGCCCACCAGGGCCAGGTCGGCCACGGCCTTGTCGGACTTGTATTCCAGCTTCACCATGCGCGGCGGGCGCGAGGAACCCTGGCCCACGCCCATGATGCCGCCGTAGCCGTCCTTCAGCAGGCGCTTTTCGTCCATGACCGTCACCTTCACGGGAAGGCCCTTGGCCAGGTCCTTGGCCGCCTCGGCAAACGTCGCCGGGTACAGCCGGCTCGGGGGCTCGTTGACCAGCGTGCGCGTGGCGTTGACGGCCTTGGCGACGACGGCGGCCCGGTCCAGGGCCGCCGCCAGCGCCGGATCCTTGGCGAGGGAGGAGAAAATCGTCACCTTGGACACCGCCTCCTTCGCCGCGTCCTTGCCGGAGTGCAGGCTGGCATACCGGTACGCGCCCAGCGCGGCGCCCTCGGCGAGGGCTGAAACCTGGTCCACCGCCGTCGTCGGCAGGGCCAGGACCACGTGCTTGAGGCCGGCCAGCTGGCGGACGGCGGAACCGGCGGCCCGGCGCAGGGATTCCTCGGTGATCTCCGTCCCGGACAGCTTGCCGACACCGGCGAGCACCAGCACCTTCGCGCCGGAGTCCGGCAGGCCCGGCAGGCGCACCAACTGGTCGGCCGCACCGCTGACGCCCAAGGCGTCCAGCGACGCCTTCAGCGAGGCGACGGCGGACGCCGAAAGGGGGGAGTCAAGGATGACGGGTCCGTCGTCGCCCTTGCCGACGCCAATGACAAGTGCATCCGCGGAGACCTTTTTGAGGTCGGAACTGATGACATTGAAGCTGATGGTGTTGCTCGCACTCACGTTGTATGTGTCCTCACGGTAGTGGTGGGATGAATGGGTGGCACTACCCACCGATCGTAGTCTCTTTGGATGTCCGGGTCTCTTTGAGGCGCGGCCGCCAAGTTCGGCGCGACCGGAAAAATTCCGCCTCCCCGGCTGCGGTACCGTATGTACGTCGAACGCTGAGCCGCCTTCCGGGAAAGCTGCCACCCGCAGGCGGCCGGACGCGATGCGCGCCGCCGGGATGATTCCGGGCACCGGCGGTGTTGTGCTGGTGAGAGACATAAGTTGGTGAGGAAGACTATGAACAACATTGCGTACACGCCCTTTCAAGACCCCGAGTCCCTGTATGCCCTTAATGAGGCACTGCTGGAGGGCGAGGACCTGCGCGGGCTGAACCTGCTGATGTCCTTCACTGGATTTTCCGACGCCGGGCACGTCATCCATCAGATCGCCGGCGAGCTCATCGACCACTTGGCGGCCGAGCCTGTGGCCATCTTCGACGTGGACCAGCTGATCGACTACCGCTCCCGCCGGCCCCGCATGACGTTCACCGAGGACCACCTCAGCGACTATCAGGCGCCGTCGCTGGTGCTGTACCGGATGGTCGACGCTCTGGGCAAGCCCTTCCTGTTCCTCAATGGCAGCGAGCCGGACCTGCAATGGGAGCGGTTCACCTCGGCCGTGCTGGGCCTGGTCCGGCGACTGGACGTGAACCTGACCGCATGGGTGCACTCGGTGCCCATGCCGGTGCCGCACACCCGGCCCATTGGCGCCACGGTGCACGGCAACCGCCCCGAACTCATTGAGGGCATCTCGGCGTGGAAGACCACCCTGGACATTCCCTCCGCCATCGGCCACCTGCTCGAATACCGGCTGGCTGCAGAAGGGCGCAACGTGGTGGGCTATGCCATCCACGTCCCGCACTACCTGGCCGACGCCGAGTACCCGCCGGCCGCCGTCGCCGGGCTGGAATACCTCGGCGCGGCCGCATCGCTGATGCTGCCCAGCGAGCGGCTCCGCGAGGCCGGACGCGCCGTGGAACGCCAGATCACCGAACAGGTCGAGGCGTCTGCCGAGGTGCAGGCCGTGGTGCGCAACCTCGAGAAACAATATGACGAGCACAGCGAAGGCACGGAGCGCAGGTCCCTGCTGGCCGGGGACAACGACGAGCTGCCGGACGCGGACGAGCTCGGGGCTGCCGTCGAGGCCTACCTGGCCAGCCGGGACGGCCCATCCGGCGCGGGATCGTCTTCCGGCGTCACCGGCGACGGTGATTCCGGCAACATCTAGGCCCTGACGGGCGAGGATGGGGCACCCCGGCAGCCCGCCGGGCATAGGCTTTCGGTGTGGACAGTAAACGGGCATGGGCCATCTGGGGAACCGGCGTATTCGCCTACCTCGTCGCAGTGACGCAACGCACCTCGTTTGGCGTGGCGGGATTGGAAGCGACAAACCGTTTCCACGCATCAGCGTCCGCCCTCTCCGCGTTTACCGTCATCCAACTGCTGGTCTACGCGGTGTTGCAGATTCCCGTGGGCGTCCTGGTGGACAGGTTCGGTCCCCGGCTGATGATCGCCGCCGGAGCCGCCGTGATGACCATTGGGCAGCTCCAGCTGGCCGCGGCGACCTCCGTGCCCGCAGGAGTTGTCGGACGTGTCTTTGTGGGCGCCGGCGACGCCATGACGTTCATTTCGGTCATCCGGCTGATCCCGGCATGGTTCCCGGCACGGCGGGTTCCCCTGCTGACCCAGCTCACCGGACAGCTCGGGCAGTTCGGCCAGCTGATCTCCATAGCCCCGTTCGCCATCGTGCTGCACGTCTGGGGCTGGAGCCCTGCGTTCCTGGGCTTGTCCGCCTTGGGCATGCTGGCCTGCGTGCTGGCGTCCATGTTGCTGCGCAACGCCCCCGAATCCGCCGGCCCTGTGGTGCAGCCGGGCATGAGGGAAACCGCCGCCGACCTGGCCAGGGCCTGGCAGCAGCCGGGGACGCAGCTGGGCATGTGGAGCCACTTCGCCACACAGTTCGCCGGCAACGTGTTCGTCATGACCTGGGGGTACCCGTTCCTGGTTTCCGGCCAGGGCCTGGACCCGGCAGAGGCCAGCGTGGTGCTGAGCCTGTTCGTGGTGGTCGGCATCATCTGCGGGCCGCTGCTGGGCGGATGGGTGGGCCGGCACCCGTTGCGCCGCTCCACCATGGTGTTGGCGGTGACGTTCACCATTACCGCGGCATGGCTCGCCGTGATCCTATACCCCGGACAGGCGCCGTTGTGGCTGCTGGTCCTGCTGGTGCTGGCGCTGGCCCTGGGTGGCCCCGCCTCGATGATCGGCTTTGACTTTGCCCGCACCTTCAACCCCTCGCACCGCATCGGCACTGCCTCCGGCATAGTGAATGTTGGCGGCTTCTTCGCCGCCCTGGTCACCATGTACGTGGTGGGCCTGATCCTGGACCTGCTGAACAACAACGGCTTTTCCCACGGCAACCTCTACTCGCTGGACTCTTTTCGCATCGCCCTGTCCTTCCAGTTCATTGTGCTGGCCGTGGGCGCCGTGGCTGTCATCCGCGTGCGCGGCAAGGTCCGGCGCCGCATGGCCCTGGCCGGCGAAAACGTGCCGCCGCTGCGGCAGGCCCTGGCCGATAACCGCCGGCGCCGCGCACAGTACCGTGCAGAAGTCCGCGCCGGGCGGCAGGCGGGGCAGCGGCCGGATCAGGCCGGACCCGGCCCGGGGCACGGGCAGGACAGCGACTAACGGTAAATAGGTGGCCACGGGCCACCCGTTATCCACAGATCAGGCGGCTTTCGCGGTTGCCCCTGTTCCCAGGCCCTTCCTTTGGCCAGCCTTGAGGCATGAGCAAACAAGAGAAGATCAAAGTCAGCGCCGGCGAGGACCTGCTCGCCTTCATCCCGCACATTGTCGGGTACTGGCCGGAAAACAGCGTGGTGTGCATCGGCATGCGGGGCAAGGCGTTGCGCGCCACCATGCGCCTGGACCTGCCGACAGACGGTTCCGGCGACCTGAACCACTTTGCCGATGTCGCCGCCTGCCAGCTTGGAAGCGACGAGCAGGCCGATGGCTCCCTCGTGGCCATCTTCGGCGGCCCGGACTGGACCGATCCGGACGATTTCCCCTGCCAGGACGTCTTCGATGCCCTGCTGGACGCGCTCACCCGGGAGGGTCTGCCGGTTCGCGATGCCTGGTACGTGGGCCGCGATCATTGGCGGTGCATCTACTGCGTCAACCCGGCCTGCTGCCCGTGGCCAGGGTACAGCAACAGCAAGATCACCGGCAGCTTTGTCAGCGCCGAACTGGTCTACCGGGGCAGCACGGTCGAAGAGAGCCCCAGGGAACGGGTTCCGTCGATGACGGCCGTGGAGGACCCGGAACGGGCGGCGAAGGTGGAGCGGACGGCTGAGCCTGTCCTGGGCATCCTCGGCGTGCACGGGACGGCGGAAAACCAACTCGTCGTGACTCTGGGCGCGTGGGAGCGCACCCTGGCGCACTGGCCGGAGCGGCCCGACGTCACCATGTGCGGATACCTCCTGGCCAGCCTGGGCAACACCGCCGTGCGCGACGCCGTCCTGGTTTCCTTCGCCACGACGCCTGAAACGTCGCTGGCTGGCGTGCTGGGCACCGGGTTCCTGCAGCCGGACCTGCCCGAGCCGGCCGTGCCGCGCAACTGGTATGGGGCCAGCAGCGCCGCGGGCCATGACATCGAGATCCTGGACGAGTCCGACGCCGGGATCGCAGCGGCCGCGGAGCTCTTCAGCGACGTCCTGCTGGGTGGCAGTGTCGGTGACCGGCGTCGGGCGCCGTCGCCCAACTGGGCGCGCATGGACGTGGCGGAGGAGCTTTTGTTGTACCTGGTGCGGTCAGTGGACGGAGAGGGCAAGGCGCCGCTGCTCTGCCTGCTGGGTTGGATTCAGTGGTGCCGGGGGAGGGGCACCTGGGCCGGTGCGTATTTCCTGGAATCCCAAAAATTCAGCCCGGGGTACAAGCTGGCGCAGCTGCTGGACCGGCTCCTGCAGGTAGGATTCGTTGCCGCCTGGGCAAAGGACCAGCAGACTGCCTGGCCCGGCTACCGGCGGCAGGTGGAGGCAGCCTGAACCGTGCCGGACCGGGGGGAAAACATGAGACAATGATTGCCTAGACCCGGTTGGGTCCGTGTTTTGCGCTGGATTTCGTGCTGGCGGTTCTTTCGAATAAACCTTGTGTGTGGCGGTGGGAACAATGCCGCCGTTCCGGGAGTTATACGTACTGACCCTCCAAGTATGAAGTGATGCGTAAAGGCAGCGCGGACTTGACAGGGTCATAGTGGTGTTGCCCGCAGGTAACTCCACAGACCGCCGCAAGAAAGGTTTTCTGTGTCTGCTACTTCCAAGAGCAAAGACTCCACAACAATCGAGCTGAATGCGCCGGCCGACGCGCCACTGACCCCGGCCCAGAAGCGCGCGACCACCCTTGCCGCGAAGAAGGCTGCCGCGGCTGCAGCCGGCTCGCCGGCCAAGGCTGCGCCGAAGGCGGCCGCAACCCGCCGCGGCAGGGCTTCCAAGAACGATGAGGAAGCTGCCGACGTTGCCGTAGAAGAGGAAGACCCCGAGGCAGGCTCCGAAAAGCCCGCATTGCCTGCCCCCACGGGATCCGGCTTTGTTTACTCCGATTCCGACGATGACGACGCCCCTGTCCAGCAGGTCATGTCCGCCGGGGCCACGGCGGACCCGGTCAAGGACTACTTGAAGCAGATCGGAAAGGTTGCGCTGCTCAACGCCGAGCAGGAAGTCGACCTGGCACTGCGCATCGAGGCCGGTCTGTTTGCCACCGAGAAGCTGAACTCGCCAGAGGCCGCCAAGATGGACGTCCAGCTCAAGCGCGACTTGCAGCGCATTGTGCACGACGGAAAGCGTGCCAAGAACCACCTGTTGGAAGCCAACCTCCGCCTCGTCGTGTCCCTGGCCAAGCGGTACACCGGACGCGGCATGCTCTTCCTTGACCTCATCCAGGAAGGCAACCTTGGCCTGATCCGTGCAGTCGAAAAGTTCGATTACACGAAGGGGTTCAAGTTCTCCACCTATGCCACCTGGTGGATCCGACAGGCCATCACCCGGGCCATGGCCGACCAGGCGCGCACCATCCGCATCCCGGTGCACATGGTGGAGGTCATCAACAAGCTGGCCCGCGTCCAACGCCAGATGCTCCAGGACCTGGGCCGCGAACCCACTCCGGAAGAGCTGGCCAAGGAATTGGACATGACGCCTGAGAAGGTCGTTGAGGTCCAGAAGTACGGCCGAGAGCCCATATCGCTGCACACGCCACTGGGTGAAGACGGCGACTCCGAGTTCGGCGACCTCATTGAGGACTCCGAGGCGGTGGTCCCCGCCGATGCCGTCTCCTTCACGCTGCTGCAGGAACAGCTGCACTCCGTGCTGGACACCCTTTCGGAACGCGAGGCGGGAGTGGTGGCCATGCGCTTTGGCCTGACGGACGGCCAGCCGAAGACTTTAGACGAAATCGGCAAGGTCTACGGGGTCACGCGCGAGCGCATCCGCCAGATAGAGTCCAAGACGATGTCCAAGCTGCGGCACCCGTCACGCTCCCAGGTCCTGCGCGACTACCTGGACTGATCGTGTCATGAGCTGACCCGCAGTAGATGTCGTAAATCCGCGAAAAGTGGACGTTTTTCGACATCTACTGCGGGTCAGTTCCGTTTGAGGGCACGGCTGGCGGCCTCGGTGCGGCTGGAGGCACCGAGTTTGCGCATGATCGCGGAGACATGGACGCTGACGGTCTTGCCGCTGATGAACAGACGCTCGCCGATTTCGCGGTTGCTCAGCCCGTCGGCCACCAGCGCAAGGACCTGGCGTTCCCGGCCTGTCAGTTCGTCGTCGTTGGGGCGCTGGCGGGGCCCGTCCAGCGCGAGCCCCGCCTGTGCGGCAAAGTCGCCGCCCAGCTTCGCAACCAGGTGGGCGCCCAAGGCGTTGCCGCCGTCGACGGCGGCGCGGAGCGTGGCCGCCGCCTCCGTCCGGTGACCGGCGGCAAGTTGGGCCTGGCCGGTGCGGAGGCCGATGTAGTGGCGGAGGTGGGCCGGCAGCGCCGCCGCGTGGACACCGGCACGGTTCCACTCGGCCGGGTCGTCGCCGGTGCCCTGCGTCCCTCCCAACTCAGCGTCATGGAGCGCCTGCCAGGCCCGGTGGGTGGGCCAGAATGAGTCCCTGGTGAGGACGGCACGCAGGCGCCGCTCGTCGTCGGCCGGACCCTGGACACGGGCCCGGCGGAGGGCGGCCAGCACCCTGGCCGCGACGGCCAGCAGGGGCAGATCGTAGCCCGGCAGCGGCCTGAACGCGGGGCTGAGGATGAAGGAGGCCTCCTGCCATGCATGGTCCAGTTCGCCTTGTGCCCAGGCCAGTTCCGCGCTGAGGATCGCCAGGTGGAGCCGTGACTGCATTTCCACGCGCGCCAGCTCCCGCAACAGGGGTTGCCAGCGCCGGAAGAGCGTATCCGCCCCCACAATGTCCCCACCCCACAGTGTTGACCAGATCTTTGACCGCATGAGGTAGGCATGGAAGGAACTCGGAGGGGAGAGCTGCAGGTTGCGTTCAAGCAGGGCGGCCGCGCGGCTCCAGTCACCCCGGGCAAACAAGGGTTCAACGGCGTTGGAGGAGAGCAGGGCGCCGGTGGTGCGCTCCACGCCGAGCTGGCGTGCGCGGGCAATGCCCGCCTCCGCGACCTCGATGGATTCGTTGTACAGGCCCAGCAGGTTCAAGGTGTCTGAATAGTTGACCCGGAAGCGCAGGAGCGCCTGGGCCTTGCCTTCGGCGAGGCCTTCGGCGGACTCCAGGTCCTCCCGGCCGCCGGCAACATCGCCGGCGTTGATGCGGGACACGCCGCGCAGGTTGGCGGCCACGGAGCGCTCCTCGTCGTTTCCGGCGGCGGTGGCCAGGTTGAGTGCTTCCGTCGCCACCGCGATTGCCTCGTCCAGCGTCCCGGCCAGCATGTACCGGGCCGCGAGCCAGTTCAGCAGCCTGGCGCGCAGGTTGTCATCTGTGTCGGGCGGGACCAGTTCGAGGGCCTGCAGGAGCAGTTCCTCGGATCCGGCCTTGGCGTTGAAGCCCAGGTACCGGGCCTGGTCGGCGAGCAGCCGTGCACGGGCGTGGCCCGTTGCTGCGGGCTCGCCTGCCGCGAGCCGGATGACGGCGAGGGAGCGTTCGCCGTCGCCGGCCAGGTTGTGGGCCTCGGCCGTGCGTCCCATGAGGCGGTATCGCGGCATTCCCGCGGCCTGTTCCGGCCTGTCGACGCTGTCCCAAAGCTCCAGGGCACGTTCTCCCATGCGGGCCGACGTCGTGTAGGCAAAGCTCCGCCAGGCCTCGCCCATGGCGGTCACGGAGGCTTTGAAGGTCTTGTCCGGAACATTGGCCGCGTCCCAGTGGTAGGCAACGGCGGCCGTGTCGCGGAGCGCCGGATCCCCGGATTCCAGGGCCTGCGCGTAGCGGGTGTGGAACCGTGTGCGTTCGCCGGGCAGCAGGTCGGCATGGATGGCCTCCCGCAGCAGGGCATGCCGGAAGGTGTAGCTGTCCCCGTCGATTCCGATCAGGTTGGCCTGTTGCGCCAGACGGGCAGAGGCCTCAAAGTCGTCCAGGGTTCGATCGAACGCGCTCTCCGCCAGCAGGTGCGGCACGCACGTCCCGCCGGCGGCAATGACACGCAGGAAGTACTGGACGGGCTCGTCCATGCGCTCGTACCGGGCCAGCAGCAGGTCCCGCAGTGAAGACGGCAGTTCCGTGGCGGTGGCACAGCCGTCAACCCCCACCAGCTCCTCGACGAAGAACGGGATGCCATCGCTGCGGGACAGCACATTTTCCACGAGCTCGTAGCTGGCGGGCGCTCCCGTGATCGCTTCAACCTGCTGGCGCACCTGGTCGCGGTCGAGCCGGCCGAGCTGGATGTTCTTGGCGTACCGGCCCCGTTCCACCTCGGCCAGAAACGCGCGCAGCGGGTGGCCGCGGTGCACGTCGTCGCTGCGGTACGTCATGACCAGCATGAACTGGCCACCGTCGAAGGCGCGCAGGATAAATCCCAGCACGGCCAGGGAGGATTCGTCCGCCCAATGCAGGTCCTCAACCACGACGACGGTTGGCAGGCTCTCCGCAGCCCGTTCCAGGACAGTGCTGACCGCCTCCAGCACGAGGTTGGCCGTGGGGAGGGCCGGTTCCGCCGTGCCGGCTTCGGGAAGCAGGAGTGCCAGTGCGTCCCGGCCGGGGCCGGCCAGGTCCAGGAGTTCCGCGAGCCCGATTTCACTTGCGAGGGAGCGCAGCACCGCGGCGATGGGCGCGTAGGGAGCGGCCAGCGGCCCCAGGTCCACGCACTGGCCGGAGAGGACCCGGGCCGAAGCGGCGGTGCCGTGGAGAAACTCGCGCAACAGCCGGGTCTTGCCGAGGCCGGCCTCGCCGGCCACGACGACGGCCTGGGGCTTGCTCTGGAGCGCGAGCCCATAGGATTCCGCGAGCGCGCGCAGTTCTTCCTCGCGCCCGATCATGGTCCTGCTGGCCTGCGACGACTGCATGTATTCATCCTGCCACGCCGCGCGGCCGGGCAGCAGGGCCGTCATGCGTTGGAGTGGATCGCGGCACCCGGGGCGCCGGCGAGGCTGCCGCGGATGCGCGTCCGCAGCCGACGCCACAGCCGCTGCGTCACGGTCGGATTCCGCCGGAACCGTGGATCTGACCCGTCCGCGCCGCGCAGTAGCCTGCGGCGTTCCAGTGCCAGCGCCAGCTCGCGCTCGTTTTGCTGACGCGTCATGAGTGCCATGAAGTCGTTCATTGCCGTCCCCTTGCCTGAGAAGTTCCTTGTTTGATGACTCCATCCTTCGCCGTTGGGGATCCCACAGCATCGGGCAGATGCCTTATTTACGGGCCGATCCAGGGAGGCATGTGCGGCTAAGGCGCCTTAGCCGGCAACGCTGGCCCTGCTCCAAGCGGCGGGAGGGAATCAGGGACAAAAACGGCCCTGGTAGCAGCGGGAACCCGCGGTGGCGTACTGACCAGACGGCTGAACGCCATTGGCCGCCCGGGGCAGCCGTCAGCGCCCTGACGGAGGCTTTTCAAGACAACGTGCAGGTCTTTCTCTTTTCGGCCTGGAGCGGTTGCCCCCGGCCGAGGTTCCGGACGAGCAGCGGGTGGGGGCCGGCGTCGTGCGGTCCAGTGTCGCATCCAGGCACATGGTGCGGGCACAAAAATGAGGGCCCCGAAATCATCGGGACCCTCATGAAGCGATCAAGGCTAGTCGACGGAAACGGGGGCCTTTTCGTTTAGGCGGGACGTTTCGTCGTGCCATTCCGAAGCAAGCGGCTTCAGTGAAACCTCCACGGAGCGGGCGTGGTGTCCGCAAAAAAGCAGTTCGCCTCCGGAGGATTCCAGGACAACCCGTACATAGGCTTGTGCACCACAACGGTCGCAGCGGTCCAGCGTGCTCAGCTCGCGGCTGGCAATGGCGGTGGTAGTCATCATGGCCTCCTTCTCTAGTTCCTGTACTTCATACAACCATCAATTCCGTGCCGGCCGTGCCTGCCACGGCGCACTTTCGCTAACCGCGTAGCCCGCGGACCTGCGGCATGCCTGTCCGCGGCGGCGCCCGCCAGGCGTTAACCTTGAGTGGGCGCGCCTTCTTTGCAGCGCGGGCCCGCACCGCACCAGTCACAGTCACAAGGAGCCAGCCAGCCGTGGCACGAATGAATTCCGATTACAGCGCCCGCCACCTCTCCGTGCTGGAGGGGCTGGAGGCCGTTCGGAAGCGCCCCGGCATGTACATCGGCTCCACGGACTCCCGCGGCCTCATGCACTGCCTGTGGGAGATCATTGACAACTCCGTGGACGAGGCCTTGGCAGGCTACGGACAGGACATCAAGGTGATCCTGCATAAGGACAACTCGGTGGAAGTGCACGACGACGGCCGCGGCATCCCCGTGGACGTCGAACCAAAGACCGGGCTCACCGGGTTGGAGGTGGTGCTGACCAAGCTCCACGCCGGCGGCAAGTTCGGCGGCACGTCCTACGCCGCGTCCGGCGGGCTGCACGGGGTCGGCGCAAGCGTGGTCAACGCCCTGTCCGCCCGCATGGACGCCCAGGTGGACCGCGGCGGCAAGACGTACCAGATGAGCTTCCGGCGCGGCGAGCCGGGCCACTTCAAGGACTCGGGCAAGTCCGCCGGACCCGACGTGGAGTTCACCCCGTTCACCGAAAAGTCCAGCCTGGACGTGGTGGGCACCACCAAACGCGGTGTCACCGGCACCCGGATCCGCTACTGGGCCGACCGGCAGATCTTCACCCCCGACGCGAAGTTTTCCTACGAGGAGCTGGTCTCCCGCGCCCGCCAGACCTCCTTCCTGGTCCCAGGGTTGAAGATCACCGTCCGTGACGAACGCCGCGTTCCCGGCTCGCCCGGCGAGTTCGCCTCCCACGAGGAAGTGTTCCACCACGACGGCGGCATCTCCGAGTTTGTCGACTTCCTTTCCGTGGGCGGTTCAGTCACCGACATCTGGCGCCTGCAGGGCCATGGCACCTTCACCGAAACCGTCCCCGTCCTCAACGCCTCCGGGCACCTGGAAAGCACCGCCGTCGAGCGGGACTGCGAGGTGGACATTGCCCTTCGCTGGGGCGTCGGCTACGACACCACCATGCGCAGCTTCGTGAACATCATCGCGACGCCCAAGGGCGGGCGGCACCAGGAGGGCTTTGAGCAGGCCCTGCTGAAGACGTTCCGGAAAGTAGTGGAGGCCAACGCCCGCAAGCTCAAAGCGGGCAACGACAAGATTGAAAAGGACGACGTCATGGCGGGCATGACCGCCGTGCTCACCGTCCGTCTGGCCGAGCCCCAGTTTGAGGGCCAGACGAAGGAGATCCTGGGCACTCCCGCCGTCAAGGCCATTGTGGCCAAGGTGGTGGAAAGGGAACTCAAGGCCAAGCTCGAATCCACGGCGCGCGGTGAGAAGATCCAGGCCGCCACCCTGCTGGAAAAAGTGGTCTCGGAGATGAAGTCGCGCATCTCGGCCCGCGTGCACAAGGAGACCCAGCGGCGCAAGAACGCGCTGGAAACCTCCTCACTGCCTACCAAGCTGGCCGACTGCCGCAGCAACGACGTCAAAAAGAGCGAGCTGTTCATCGTGGAGGGCGACAGCGCCCTGGGCACGGCGAAGCTGGCCAGGTCCTCGGACTTCCAGGCGCTGCTGCCGATCCGCGGCAAGATCCTCAACGTCCAAAAGGCATCGGTCGGGGACATGCTGGCCAACGCCGAATGCGCCGCTCTCATCCAGGTGGTGGGTGCCGGCTCCGGCCGCAGCTTCGACCTGGAGGCGGCACGCTACGGCAAGGTCATCCTGATGACGGACGCCGACGTTGACGGCGCCCACATCCGCACCCTGCTGCTGACCCTGTTCTTCCGTTACATGCGTCCCATGATCGACGCCGGCAACGTGTACGCGGCCGTCCCGCCGCTGCACCGGGTCGAGATCGTTCACGCCGGCTCCAAGGCCAACGAGATGGTCTACACGTATTCGGAAAAGGAGCTCCACGGGCTGCTGGCGAAGCTGGAAAAGTCCGGCAAAGCCTACAAGAAACCGATCCAGCGCTACAAGGGTCTGGGCGAGATGGACGCCGAGCAGCTGGCCGAGACCACCATGGACCCGCGCCACCGCATGCTGCGCCGGGTCACCAGCGCCGACGCCGACCGTGCCGAACATACCTTTGAGCTGCTCATGGGCGCCGAGGTGGCCCCGCGCAAGGAATTCATTGTGGCCGGCAGCGAACATCTGGACGCGGACCGCATCGACGCGTAACACCCACCGACGCTCCTGCAGGTCCGGGGCTTGATTTCACGACGCTCCTGCAGGTCCGGGGCTTGATTTCACGACGCTCCTGCACCTGGTGAGCGAGCGTCGGGGAAACGTGCTCCGCAACTCAGCGAGCGTCGGAGGGGGCGGTCAGGAGAACAGGCCGGGCACCAGCAGCAGCGCAGTGGGCACAGCCAGCAGCAGCAGCGCCGCGGCCACCACCGCCGCCTGCAGGCCAGGGCCCAGCGGGGGAGCCGGGGTGAGGAGCCTGCCGAGCCGGGCCGACGTCGTCTCCGGGGTGTCAATGTGGTGCCCCGCCGCGTCCACCAGGGACGCGGCCGGCAGCCTTGCCGGGCCGCTCGCGACCAGGGCGATGGCCGTGACCAGGGTGGACTTGCCGACCGAACGCAGGGCGACGTCGTCGGCCATGATTTCAATGAGCGACGAGACGGCGCGCTGGGCCAGCCGGGACGTGGGCAGCCACGGCAGCGCCGAGCGCCAGGCCGCAAAGGCCCACAACAGCAGGTGGTGGCGCTGGGCCAGGTGCGTCTGCTCGTGCAGGAGCACGGCGCGCAGTTCCTCGGGGGAGAGCAGCGTCATCAGTCCGTCGGAAAGGACCGTCACCGAGCGGGAGCCGCCCGGCAGGCAATAGGCGACGGGTGCCTCATGGTTGATGACGAGGGTGTCGGGGCGGTCGCCGGCAGGGGAGCTGAGCAGGTTGAGCAGGTCCCGGTGGCGGCGCCGCTGGCGGTTGATGCGGAAATACGTCAGCCACAGCGTGAACACGAGGTGGACGGAAAGCAGGGCCGCAGCGCTGAGCGCGAAGGCGTGAAGCAGGCCCAGGTTGTCCAGGGACTCACGGCCGGTGACGATGCGCAGCAGCCCGTGCAGCCCGGCCGCGAGGTTGTCCCCCAGCGGCACGATGCCGTAGCAGAGCATCGCGCCGATCATGGAGAGCCCGCCGGCCAGGGCGATGGACTGCCAGAGCACCATGGCCGGAAAGGGGGCCCTGGCGGGCCACTGGGCGCGCGACAACAGCACGGGCACCGGCCATGCAAGTGTGACGGCCAGGCCCGCGAGGAACCACGAGCTCCAGAACATGTCTTAACGCTACCGTCTGCGCAGTGGCGACCGGGACTGCTAGTCGCGCCCCAGCAGCTTGCGCAGGGTCGCCGCTTCGCCCTCGCTGACCGTGCCGATGAAGCGCGCCAGCACGGCCTCGCGGTCCGGCGCGGAGCCCAGCACTTCAAGCATGAGTTCGGCCGTGTGGTCGGCGCGGCTCGTCACGGCGCGGTAGCGGTGCGGGCGGATGGAGCGCTCACGCTCCACCAGTCCTTTTTTCTCCAGCCGCGACAGCACCGTCAAGACGGTGGTGACGGCCAGTGGCCGCGCGTCTGCCCCCGACGACCGCTGTGAAAGCAGGTCGCGGAGGGCGTTGGCCGTAATGGCCTCGGGATGTTCCCACAAAAGATCCATCACGGCCCGTTCCAGGTCCCCAAGTGTAGCCATGCCCGATCCTTCATTTATATGGTGCCAAGTTGTTCAAACTCTAATGTACAGGTTTTGACAGCAATGTTCTACACAGGGTAGAACTTAAATTTCTACGAGTTGTAGAATTTGAGGAATCGGCACTTCACGGATCGTGGATTGAGGGAAGTTGATGGAAGCTCTGGACATTGCCCGGTGGCAGTTCGGGATTGTCACCGTGTACCACTTTTTGATGGTGCCCCTGACCATTGGCCTGGGCCTGCTGGTGGCTGTCCTGCAATCCGCATGGCACCGCACCGGCAGGGAAGAATACCTCCGCGCCACCAAATTCTGGGGCAAGCTGTTCCTGATCAACTTCATCATGGGCGTGGCCACCGGCATTGTCCAGGAGTTCCAGTTCGGCATGGCCTGGAGCCAGTACAGCCGCTTTGTGGGCGACGTCTTCGGCGCCCCGCTGGCGATGGAATCGCTCCTGGCCTTCTTTGTTGAGTCCACCTTCCTGGGCCTGTGGATCTTCGGCTGGAAAAAGCTGCCGGCCAGGATCCACCTGGCCTGCCTGTGGATTGCGGTGTGCGGCTCCGTCGTCTCCGCCTACTTCATCCTGGTGGCCAACTCCTGGATGCAGCACCCGGTGGGTGTGAAAATGATCGACGGCTACCCGCACATGGTCGACGCCTGGGCCGTCTTCACGAACAACACCGCACTGGTGGCGTTCTTCCACACCATCACCGGGGCACTGGCCGTGGCCGGCGCGTTCCTGCTCGGCATCTCCTGGTACCACCTGTGGCGCCGCCGCCGTGACGGCATCGACACCGTCGACGCCCGGGGCCGCGTCATCGTGGGTGAGTCCGCCACCATCCCCGGCCGCGACAAAAGAGACCACTCCGTCTGGATCAAGTCGCTGCGGATCGGCGCCGTGGTGGCCATGATCGCGTTTGCCGGATCCGCCGTGTCCGGAGACATGTCCGGCAAGCTGATGTTCCAGCAGCAGCCCATGAAGATGGCCGCAGCCGAGGCAGCGTGCCACGACGGCACCAGCTTCTCCATCCTTTCCATCGGCGACCTCAGCAGCCGCGACTGTTCCAAGGTGGTCGCCGTCATGGAAATCCCTGGCCTGCTCTCCTTCCTGGCACACAACGACTTCACCACGGACATCAAGGGCGTCAACACCCTGGTGCCGGAGTACCAGGCGAAGTACGGCACCACCGTCCCGGACAACCCGATCTACGGCGACCGGGCCGGCCAGCCCATCAACTACGTGCCCGTCATGCCTGTCACCTACTGGGGCTTCCGCATGATGATCGGCTTCGGCGGGCTCGCCGCGCTGGCCTCGGCCGTGGCGCTCTTTGCCACGCGGAAGGGCACCGTGCCGCGGCCACGGTGGATCATGCGCCTGGCCCTGGTGGGCATCCTTGCCCCCTTTGGGGCCAACGCCGCCGGCTGGATCTTCACCGAAATGGGCCGGCAGCCCTTTGTGGTGGCGCCCAACCCGTCCATGTCCGGCGTCGACCAGGTGTTCATGTTCACAGCGGCGGCCGTCTCGCCCGGCGTCTCGGCGGGGGAGATGATCTTCTCCCTGGCGGCGCTGGGCACCGTCTACGCCGTGCTGTTGGTGGTTGAGGTGTTCCTGCTGACCAAGTACATCCGCGGCGGCGTGCCCTCGGCCATGCCGGAACTGGGGCACGGCCGGGCAGATGGAACGGACGACGCCGGCAGCGGCCCGGGCGGGAAGGCGGACGGCGACGATGTGCTGGCCTTTGCGTACTGACCCCTTTGCCCGGAGACCGTTGCCCGGAACCGCCCGCCTGGATCTAAGGACTGAATGATGGATTTCCTTCCCACCCTGTGGTTTTTTCTCATTGCCGTGCTGTGGACCGGATACCTCTTCCTGGAGGGATTCGACCTGGGCGTCGGCATGCTCATGAAAGTCTTTGCCCGCGACGAAAAGGAACGCCGGCTGCTGTTGAACACCGTGGGGCCGGTCTGGGACGGCAATGAGGTCTGGCTGATCACCGCCGGGGGTGCCACCTTTGCCGCCTTCCCGTTCTGGTACGCCTCGCTGTTTTCCAGCCTGTACGTCCCGCTGGTGTTCGTGCTGCTGGCCCTGATCTTCCGTGCGGTGGCCTTTGAGTACCGCGGCAAGGTGCACCATGACACCTGGCGACGCGTGTGGGACTGGGCCATCGGGATCGGCTCCTTCACAGCCGCGTTCGGGATCGGCGCCATGCTGGCCCTGACCACCACCGGCCTGCCGCTGGACGCCAACGGCGACCGCGTGGGCGGACCTTTCGCCTGGTTCACCTGGTACGCCGTCCTGGGCGGGGTGGCGCTGGTGGCCTTCTGCCTCCTCCAGGCAGCCGCCTTCCTGGCCCTGAAGACCGACGGCGCGGTACGCCTGCGTGCCCGCCGCCTCGTGGGGCGCTGGCTGCCCCTGGGCCTGCTGCCGCTGGCGGTGTGGGCCGTCGCCGTGGCCCTGGCCAACGGCAAGTGGTTCAGCTGGGTGCTCCTGGTCCTTGCCGTGGCAGCTGCGTTGCTGGCGTGGACCGCCAACCGCAGGGACCTGGAAGGCCGCAGCTTCCTGTTCCTGGGGGCGTTCCTGCTGCTGGGCAGCGCCACCATCTTCAGCGGCGTGTTCCCGGTGGTGCTGCCCTCCACGCTCGACTCCGCGTGGAACCTCACGGTGGCCAATGCCTCGTCGTCGCCCTACACCCTGGGGCTGATGTCCGTCGTGGCGGCCGTGGGCGTCCCCTTGGTCCTGGCGTACCAGGCCTGGACCTACTGGATCTTCCGCAAGCGCATCAGCACCGCACACCTGCCCGAACCGCACGATTTTGCGCCCGCCGTCGGACATGGGGACGCCGTCGGACATGGGGACGCCGTCGTGTCCGGCAATGCGGCTTCTGCCGCGGCGGGGAAGGACTAGCGTGGCCCGCCCCGCGCTGCCCCCAGGCCGTCACACGCGCACCGCGCTCGCCGGACTGGCCGGGCTCGCCGCGCTGAAGGCCGTGGCCCTTGTGCTGCTCATGTCCGCACTGGCACATGCCTTGGCCGCGTGGGCGGGCGGCACGCAGCCCCCGCTTGGGCGGCTTGCCCTGGAGGGCTCCACGGGCGCCGTGCTGATGGCGGCGGCGGCGTGGGGCCAGCAGGTCCTGGCCCGCCGGGCCGCACTTGGCACCAAGGAGGAGCTGCGCGCCCGCCTCATGGCCCACCGGTTGGGCGGAGGCGCGCCAGGTGCCGGAACCGGTGCCGTGGCCGGGACGGGAGCCGAGGGGATGCTCGCCAGCCGGGGACTTGACGGGCTGGACACCTACTTCACGGCCTACCTGCCCGCGCTTGTCTCCTGCGCCGTGCTGCCGGCCGCCGTCGGGCTGCAAATCCTGCTCGCCGACTGGGTCAGCGCGCTGGTCGTGGCCCTGACGCTGCCGCTGGTTCCCGTCTTCATGATCCTGATCGGCTTCCATACGCAGGAGCGGGTGGAACGGGCCGCCCGCGGCCTGGACCGCCTGTCCAACCACCTGCTGGAGCTGGCCCGCGGGCTTCCCGTGCTGGTGGGTTTGCGCCGTGCCGGGGCCCAGCGCCAGGCGCTCGCCGAAGTCTCCGAGGAGTACCGAAAGTCCACCATGGGAACGCTGCGCACGGCGTTCCTTTCCTCCATGGCCCTGGAACTGGTCAGCACCATCTCCGTGGCCGTCGTGGCCGTGTTCATTGGCGTGCGGCTGGTGGCCGGTGACATGTCGCTCGAGGCTGGCCTGCTCGCCCTCATGCTGGCTCCCGAGTGCTTCCGCCCCCTGCGCGACGTCGGCGCCGCCCACCACGGCAGCGAAGACGGCGTGGAGGCGCTGCGCCGCGTCAATGAAATTCTCAAGTCCGGCAAGTCCGGCAAGTCCGCCGGTGCCGCTTTCCGCCCCGAAGATCCCGGTGGTGACCCTTCCGACGGGGGGAAGCACGACGCCGGGACGTTTGTCCTGCGCGCCGCCCACCTCTCGGTGTCCTATCCCGGGCGGTCGGAGCCGGCCCTGAGCGGCTTCACCGCCGAGGTCCCGCGCGGCGGAGTGCTGGTGTTGGACGGCCCCAGCGGCACGGGCAAGACCACCGCCCTCGCCGCGATGGCCGGGACCGTGGACGGGGCCGAAATCAACGGCCGCCTGGTCCGTCCTGCGGCGGGCACTTCGGTGTGGGTCTCCCAGCACCCCGTGTTCACGGAAAGCACCGTGGCCGCCGAAGTGGCTCTCTACGCAGGCGGGCCCTCCGCCGTCCCCGTTCCCGCAGCGGCAGTCTCCACGGCGCTGGCGCGCGTCAATGCGGCCCACCTGGCCCGACGTTCGCCGCTGGAGTGCAGCCCCGGCGAGCTCCGCCGCGTTGCCGTGGCCCGTGCGCTGGCCCGCATCGCTGCGGACCCCTCCGTCGGCCTGGCCCTTCTGGACGAGCCCACCGCCCATCTGGACCCGGAGTCGGCCCACGCGGTTCGGCAGGCGCTGGCCTCGCTGCACGGCACCGTGGCCCTGGTGGTGGCCACGCACGACCCCCTCCTGGCCGGCATTTTGCGCGCGGTCGGCGAAGACCCGCTTCGACCGGTGGTGGCCGGGAAGTCCCCGGCCACCGCCCTGGTCCCGGAAGCCGCCCTGGTCGACAGCCCCACCCCCGACACCGCCCTGCCCGCGTTCCGCTGGCGGTGGCTGCGGCAGCTGCCGTGGCGATCGCCCCGATTAGCCGCCGGCGTCCTGGTCGCGGCGCTGGCCACGCTCAGCGCCGCTGCGTTGTCGGGAATTTCGGGCTGGCTGATCGTATGGGCCGCCGCGCAGCCGCCCATCATGTACCTCATGGTCCTGATCGTCGGCGTGCGCGCCTTTGGCGTGGGCCGCTCCTTGCTGCGCTACAGCGAACGTCTCCTCACCCATGACGCGGCGTTCCGGTGGGCCGCGCAGCTGCGCCTTAAGGTGTGGGACGCCCTGGGCGGGAACGTGCGGCACTGGGGACGGCTGACGCGTTCGGGCGGCTCGCTCGGGACCCTCGTGGCCGACGTCGACGAGCTCCGCGACGCCCTGCCGCGCGCCGTGGTGCCGATTCCCGCGGCCGTCTTGTCATTCCTTGCCGTGCTCGCCTCGGTCCTGTGGCTGGTGCCGGCGGCCGCGGCCCCCGTGGCCGTGCTGGGCGTGTTGGCGCTGGTGGTTCTCCCTCTGGTGGTTTTCGCGGTGCAGCGGAAAGCCTCGGCGGCAGCCGCGCTGCACCGTTCCTGGCTGGCCGGCCGGGCCACCACACTGCTGGCCGCCGCCGGGCAGCTGCACGCCAACGGCGTGGGGGAGCCCGCGGCCCGCGAGTTCGCCGCGCGCGACATGTCCGTCTCGGCGCCGCTGCGCCGCCTGGCCTGGAGCAACGGACTGGGGCAGTCGGCGGTGGCACTGCTGACGTCGCTGGCCGCAGTGGCTGTCGCCACGGCCTCCATTGTCGCTGGCGCCGACCCACGTGCCGCGGCCGTGGCTGCACTGCTCATGCTCGCCCTGTCCGAACCCCTCGGGCAGTACCTGGACGCCGTTGAACAGCTCCCCGTGCTGGGCGCCATGATGGCCCGGACCATGCCCCTGCTGGACAGCGGAAACGTCACGGTCGTTGACGGTCCGGTCGTTGAGGGCACGGTGGTCGACGGCGGGTTCGGCGCGCCCGTCACTTCGCTGAAACTGAACGGCGTCACGGCCCGGTACCCGGATGCCGCAGCACCCGTGTTTGAGGGCTTCAGCGGCGGCACCAGACGGGGCAGGTGGTGGACCGTCAGCGGCCCTTCCGGCTCCGGCAAGTCGACACTGCTGGCCGTGCTGCTGGGCTTCCTGAAGCCCGAATTTGGAAGCTACACCCTCAACGGGGAACCGGCCGGCGCCGGGTCGCTGCGGCAGGTCGCCTGGTGCCCGCAGGAATCCTACCTTTTCAATTCCACGCTCCGTTCCAATGTGGCCCTGGCCCGTGCAGCTGCCGACGCCCCGACCGACGCGGAACTCGAAGACGCGCTCGAGACCGTGGGTCTGGGACCTTGGTACCGCGGCCTTCCGGATGGCCTGGGCACCCGCGTGGGGCCAGGCGGCCACCACCTCTCCGGAGGCCAGAGGACCCGCGTGTCGGTGGCCCGCACGCTCGTGGCGCGGGCCGGCGTCGTACTTCTCGACGAGCCAACGGCACACTTGGGGGCCGACGAGGCCGGGGAGCTTGTTGCGGACATTCGCGCAGCGCTCTCCGGGGCCGCGGTGGTCATGGTGACTCACGACAGCGTCCTTGCCGCGGGCGGAGACACCCACCTGGTGCTGGACGGGAATGCGGAATCCGTGGTGCTGGAGGGTGTCGGCGTTTAGGCTGGGGGAATGGAGAACGCCGATGCCGTGCCGGTGCCCGCCGCTGACGGCCTCAGATTCCGTCCGCTTGGCACCGAGGACCTCGACGAATGGCTGGCGGTGGTTGAGCGGATCGCTTCTGCAGAGAATGCCCCGTGGCATGATTCCCGGTCGGAATTGGCCGCGCACTTCTTGGACGATGCCAATCCCGCAGCACTGAACACGGTGGCGGGATTTGACGGTACCGGCGCTATGCGCGCATTCGCCCGGGTGGCGAAAAACCCGGCGGGCGCCAAGGCCGTGGTGTTTGGTGGCGTGGACCCGAAGTGGCAGCGTCGCGGCATCGGCTCGTCCCTGCTGACGTGGTTGGAAGCCCGGGTCCGGGCCAGGTTTGCCGAAGACGGGCAGGCGGGGCCTCTGGTGCGCACCCATACGCACGAGGGCAGCACCGCGCATGCCGCGCTGCTGCAAGCAGCCGGTTATGCCGTGGTCCGGTACTACTCGGAGATGCTGCGTCCGCTGGCCGGTGCTCCCGTGGTGCCCGCGCCGGCAGGCATCCGCATCGTGACGTTCACGCCCCAGCTGGCCGAGGCCGTGCGTCTGGCGCACAACGAAGCCTTTGCCGACCACTGGGGATCCGAACCGCGCAGTGTGCAGCAGTGGGGGATTCTCCTCTCGAACGACGATCTCCGGCCGGCGTGGTCGGCCGTGGCGTTGGACGCAGCAACTGGTGAAGTGGCTGGCTACCAGCTTTCCTTGTACGATCCCGAACGCTTTTCCAAGGAAGGCCGCGAGGAAGGCTACACAGAGCTGCTGGGCGTGCGGCGCGCATGGCGCGGGCGCGGGATTGCCCCAGCACTGCTGTCGGACGCAATGGCCCGCTACAAGTTGGCCGGCATGGATCATGCCTGCCTGGACGTTGACACCGAGAACCCCACGGGCGCGAAGGGCCTCTACGAAAAAATGGGATACCGGGCCCTACGGTGCACCCTCGCATGGGATAAGCATCTGGGGGATGGGGGTTCTGGCGGTTGACCTTGTGGAGGCTAGGATAAAACCCGCTGTCAGGGAGTGGCAGTCGCTTCGAGGCACGGTGATCGGGCCGTCGGCCTGCTGGGTTTTGGGTTTAAAAATGACTAGAATATATTTCCTAGACGTACTTATATTTCCCGATTGTGTGATCTAGACTTGGTTTATGGGCACGATGGATCGGCCCGGCAGCACGGGGGATTCCACCCCCGCCGGACCGCCTCTTTTGGATCAGACCCCCGGCCGCAGGCCGGAGGAGCACAAGCGTGCGCGTCCCGCGTCAGTCCTCGCCGGGCCAGCTTTTCCGGCAGCCGCCGTTGCCGGGGACGCGCCGTCCCGGGAGCCCGGCACCGTTTCGGAAGCTGCGGCGGCACAAGCCGCGCAGGCATCCGCCGCCACCGCGGGGACAAGTGCCGCCACGGCAGGCGTGATGGGCGACGCCGTTGGCGTGGTGCCGGAGGCGGCGTTGGCGGCGTTGATCGCCTCGGACCCTTACGCCGGGGAACTGTTCACGGCCACGAGCGGGGCCGCGTGCGCCCGCCAGCCCGCCGTCCCCGACGACCGGGCCGGCTGGCCCAGCGACGAGGACATTGACCGGCTGATCGCCTCCATGCCCGAGGACGGCTGGGCGGACCGGGCCGCTCCCGACGGAACCGGCGGGACCGCGGTGTTTCCCTTCCCGATGGCCGATGCGCCGTGGGCGGTCCCGGACCAGTGCGACCCGGCCGTGTCCCTGCTTCCGGGCCCGGCGGACCTGGGCCGGGTACGGATCCTCCAGGCGTCCGTCCCGGACCTGCCCGAGGCCCCGCGGCCGGCCAACCCGGCCCATGTGGCCTGGTCCCCGGTGGCCGGGGCGGACGCCCTGGCACACCTGGACCCGCACAGGCTCGGGGAGAACGACCTGCTGGACTACATCCACGCCGCCAACCGGCTCTGCGCCTTCGCCCGCGCCATGGAAAACGACGCCCTGGCCGTCTTCGCCACCCGCCGCCCGCCCCTGCCCAGCGAACAACCCGCCACCACCGCCCGCAAGCTCCAAGCAGGAACACTCCACGACACCGGGAAGCTCCAGGACACCGGGGAGCCCGGCCCGGGCGGACTTGGGCGGGACGGGGAGCTGGGGCGGGCAGGGGAGCCCGGCCCGGGCGGACTTGGGCCGGACGGGGAGCCCGGGCCGGGCGGACTTGGGCGGGACGGGGAGCTGGAGCGGGCAGGGGAGTTGGGGGAGGCCTGGCACCGGTCCCGGTACGCGGCCGCGGAGATCATGGCCGTGCACTGCGTGGGGATCGGCACCGCGCACCAGCTCCTCGATGACGCCGAAACCCTGGCGAACAACCTGCCCGCCACCACCGCCCTGTTCCGGGACGGGCTGCTGGACCCGGTACGGATCAAGGCCATCCTGGCCGGGCTGGAAAACGTCCCCGCCGACGTCCAGACACTGATCGAGCCGCTGTTCCTGCCCGGGGCCGCACGGACGAACCCGCGGGCCCTGACCCGCAAAATCCGTGCCCTGGCCCACAAACACCACCCCGAACCCCTCACCGAACGCCACCAACGCGCCCGGACCCAACGCCGGGTCTGGTTCACCGCACTGCCCGACGGCATGGCCCAACTCAGCGCCGTCCTGGACGCCGCCCCCGCCAAGTCCCTCTACGACACCCTCGACGCCTGGGCCCGCCACGCCCAACACGAAGGCACCCTGCCCGGCGGGGCGCCCAGCACCGCCACGACCCCCACCGGCCGTCCCTCCCGCTCCCTGGACAACTACCGCGCCGACACCCTCCTGGACCTCCTCCACCAAACCCTCCACCCCACCACCAACCGCGCCGGCCGCAGCAACAGCTGCGGCAGCACCCAAGGCGGCAGCACCCAAGGCGGCAGCGCCAACGGCGGCGGCGCCAACGGCGGCGGCAGCACCCAAGGCGGCAGGGCCAACGGCGGCGGGCCCGCGGGCAGCGCCGCCCGGGACGCGGCCGGCCCCCCGGTCCCGGTGCCGGTCGCAGTCCCAGAACCGGTGCCGGAGCCCCGGTTCACCTTCGGCATTCCGGCGAAGATCTCCGTCACCGTGCCGGCCCTGACACTGCTGGGCCACTCCGAAGAGCCCGGCTACCTGGACGGCTACGGCCCCATCCCGCCCGAACAGGCCCGCGAACTCGCCGCCGGATCCTACTGGTGGGAACGGCTCCTGACCGACCCCGCCACCACGGCCAGGCTCACCGTCGGCCGGCAACGCTACCACCCACCGGCAGACATCGCCGCCGAAGTACGCCGCCGGGACCCCGTATGCACCGGCATCGGCTGCGACCACCCCGCCGCGAGCTGCGAACTCGACCACACCATCCCCTACTGGATGAACCGCCACCACCCCGACGGCACCCCCCTGCCCAAAGGCGAAACCAGCGTCGAAAACCTCCGCCCCCGCGACACCTACTGCCACCAACTCAAAGACAACCCCGACACCGGCTGGACCGTCGAACCCCACAGCCCCCAACAAACCAAAACCACCACACCCACCGGCCGCACCTACCTCCACACCCAAACCAACGAACCCTGCCCCTACTAGAACCTCGTCTACGGGCAGGGCGTTGTCAGACCTGGACTTCCGGCCAACTACCACACGCCCAACGCAGCTTAGGTCTGTCCCGTAGCGGCAGGGAGACCGACAACGGCGAAGCTCGTCCATGTCAGGTGATGGAGTCCCGCCGCGCCACCGGTCGTGTTAGGCGTCGACATCGTGAAGATGGTGGATCAGGTCGTGCATGAAATAGCCCGAAAGTGTGAGGACCGAGAACGTCGCCCCGTTGTTTCGCAGCCCGCAGCGGGCCCACTGTTCCGGTGGAACGGCGCCAAAGGCAGCCGCGGCGTCCTCACCGTTCTGTACGAGGTCCGCCGCCAGGCTGTCCGGGTCCTGCGAGGCGTAGCCGCCGTCCAGCGCGGCCTGGTCCTGGTCCCAGTTGGGGAATGTGGGGTTCTCCTCCGACAGCATGAGCTCCAGGCGGCCGGTGAAGACGTCAAACACGTCGCGGACGTGCGCCGCGTACTCCAGAACCGACCAGGTCGAATCGTCCGGGCGGACGTCGACGCCGGCGCGCTTGAGGGCCTGCTGCCAGCGCGGCAGCAACGCCGGGATGGTGGTGGCTGCTGTGGCCGGGGTGACGCTCGCGGCATCAAAGCCGCACTCGGGGCACGGCTTGGACAGTACCCAGGTCCAGTCTTTTTCATCAGGAATGATCGGCATGGGGCCATTCTATGCCGGGCTTGGAGGCATGACGCCGTGGTTGCACCCATGCCCGCGGGGTTCCCCGGCATGGGCCCGTTGGAGCGAGGGACCCGTTTCGAGCTTTCGGGCAACGGGAGCGCGTGGGTACTAACGAGGGCCCGGGGGCGGCGGCGTTCACTCCACGGGCAGCTCGAAGGCCTCCTGGGTGGCCTCCGGAATTGGCGATGCGTCCGAGGACGGTGCCGGACTGGTGCTGGACCC
Organism: Arthrobacter dokdonellae; assembly: GCF_003268655.1. NCBI lineage: Bacteria > Bacillati > Actinomycetota > Actinomycetes > Micrococcales > Micrococcaceae > Arthrobacter > Arthrobacter dokdonensis. Next base: position 2,142,677 of record NZ_CP029642.1, read on the forward strand.
GGCCTGTACTTCGGGTACAGCGGCAGCTTCGGCCGCTTCGGCAGCCGCACCAGTTCCGCCTGGCCCGTCGGAGATCCCGTTCAAACTCGGACCTACCACGTCAATAGCGGCGGACAAGGCCACACCAGAGCCGTCGCGATGGCCGTGCTCCACCGGCAGCGCGCGCACCACGCCTCCGGACGTGGAAGCCTTCGCGGGGCCGTGGCCGGCCCAGGAAACCGTCAGCCGGTCTTCGCCCTTGAGGAACCTGTGCGCCCGGACGCCGCCGGTGGCACGCCCCTTGGCCGGGTACTCGGACAGCGCAGTGACCTTGGCGCTGCCGGACGCCGTTCCCGGCAGGACATCCTGGCCGCCCGCCACCGTGACCACCACGGCGTCGTCATCGGTGGGGGAGGCCACAGTAAAGCTGAGCACGGCGTCCCCGGCCCCGACCTTGATGCCGGCCATGCCGCCGGCCGTGCGGCCCTGCGGCCGGACGTTGCCGGCACTGTAGCGAAGCAGTTGTGCGCCCTGCGTGATGAACACGAGGTCGTCGTCGTCGGTGGCCACGGCGGCACCCACCACGTAGTCCTTGGGTTTGAGCGAGATGTACTCCCATTCGTCCCGGTTCAGCGGGTACTCGGGAGTGATCCGCTTGACCACGCCCTGGGCGGTGCCCACGGCAAACGAGGAGTTGAGCGGGATAAAGCCGACCAGGGCCTCGCCCTTGGTGAGCGTGATGAATTCCTTGGCGGCCACCCCGCCGGCCAGGTTGGGAAGGGCATTGGTGGGCGGCAGCACCGGCATGTCGACCACTTGCAGGCGCAGCATCCTGCCCAACGACGTCAGCGCGCCGATTTCGGCACGGGCGGTGGTCTTCACTATGGAGGTGAAGACGTCGTGTTTGCCCCGCGCACCGGTGTCGGCCAGCGGCTCGGCGTTTGAGGTGCGCGCGATCTGTCCTGAGGCGCTGAGCAGCACCCAGCAGGGGTCGTCGGATATTTCCAGGGCCAGCGGGGCAATTTTGCCCTTGCCCGCGGGACCGGAGGCGGCCAGGGCCTTCGCGACCGACGGCGCCATGGCCTCCGATTCCAGCAGCACGGTGCGGCGCGGGGTGGCGTACTTGGCCGCCACTTCGCCGAGCTCGTCCGAGACCAGCTGGTGGAGCAGCTCCTTGGAGGCCAGGATCGCCTCGAGGGACTCAATCTCGCTGCGGAGTTCGTCGCGCTCGGCTTCCAGTTCCACCATGGAGAAGCGGGTCAGCCGGCGCAACTGCAGGTCCAGGATGTAGTTGGCCTGGATTTCGGAGAGGTCGTAGATGGCCATGAGGCGTTCGCGCGCCGCGGCGACCTCGTCCGAGGTGCGGATGACCTGGATGACCTCGTCGATGTCCACGATGGCCAACAGCATGCCTTCAACCAGGTGCAGCCGGTCCTTCTTCTTCCCCAGCCGGAAGGCGGTGCGGCGGCGCACCACGTCGATGCGGTGCGACACGAACACCTGCAGCAGCTCGACCAGGCCCAGAGTCTGCGGCTGCCCGTCCACCAGGCACACGTTGTTGATGCCGAAGGAGTCCTCCATGGGCGTGAAGCGGTACAGCTGGGCCATGACGGCGGCGGGGTTGAACCCGTTCTTGATCTCAATGACCAGCCGCAGCCCGTGCTTGCGGTCCGTCAGGTCCACGAGATCGGAGATGCCCACCAGCTTCTTGGCGTTGATGGCGTCCTTGATCTTTTCAATGACCTTTTCCGGGCCCACCAGGTACGGCAGCTCCGTGACGACGAGCCCCACGCGGCGCGGGGAGAGCTGTTCGACGGCGATCTTGGCCCGCGTCTTGAAGGAACCGCGGCCCGTGGCGTAGGCGTCGCGGATGCCAGCCAGCCCAATGATCCGGCCGCCCGAGGGCAAATCCGGGCCGGGCACGTACGCCATCAAGTCATCGAGCGTGGCAGCCGGGTTGGCGATCAGGTGCTGGGTGGCGGCAATCACCTCGCCAAGGTTGTGCGGGGCCATGTTGGTCGCCATGCCCACCGCGATCCCGCTGGCACCGTTGACGAGGAGGTTCGGGAAGGCGGCCGGCAGCACCGCCGGCTGCGTCATCTCGTTGTCGTAGCTGGGGACAAAGTCCACCACGTCCTCGCCCAGGTTGCCGGTCAGCTCCAGGGCCGGGGCCGCCATCCGGGCCTCCGTGTAGCGGGGGGCCGCGGGGCCGTCGTCGAGCGAGCCAAAGTTGCCGTGTCCATCAATGAGCGGCAGGCGCAGCGAGAAGTCCTGAGCCATGCGCACCAAGGTGTCATAAATGGCCGTGTCGCCGTGCGGGTGGAGCTTGCCCATGACCTCCCCCACCACGCGGGCGCTCTTGACGTGCCCCTTGTCCGGACGCAGGCCCATCTCGCTCATCATGTACAGGATGCGCCGCTGCACCGGCTTCAGCCCGTCGCGCGCGTCCGGTAACGCGCGCGAATAAATCACCGAATAGGCGTACTCCAGGAAGGAGCCTTCCATTTCACTGGACACATCAATTTCAACGATATTTTCGGTGAAGTTTCCGGTGAGCTCATCGGCTACGGGTGGTTGGCGCTTGGCCATGGCGGCGGGGGTTCCTATCAGTGTGGCGGGTGTTGCAGTCCGGCAGGGGCCCTTGCGGACAAACAAGTCGGTACAGTGATTCTATGGTGAAGCCAGGGCCCTCACGCGTTTATCCGGCACATTGGGAAGCCGATGTCGTGCTGCGCGACGGCGCCACCGGGCATCTGCGCCCCATGACCCAGGCCGACGCCGACGCCGTCCAGGCCTTCCACATGGCCCAGTCGCAGAACTCCATCTACCTGCGCTTTTTCACCTACAAGTCCCAGCTGACGCCGAAGGAACTGCGCCGCTTCACCGAACTTGACTACCGGGACCGGGTGGCGTTCGTCATCACCCACCACGGGCGCATCATCGGCATCGGCCGCTACGACCGCTTGGACAATCCTGCCGAGGCCGAGGTGGCGTTCAACGTCTCGGACTCCCAGCAGGGCCGCGGCCTGGGCTCGATTCTGCTTGAACACCTGGCCGCCGCGGCCCGGGAAAACGGCATTGACAAGTTCACCGCCGAAGTCCTGCCGGAAAACCGCAAGATGCTCCAAGTGTTCTCCGACGCCGGGTACGAGGTCCACCGGCACTTTGACGACGGCGTGGTGTCCCTGGCCTTCGACATCGACCCCACCGAAAAGTCCCGCGCCGTCATGGCAGCCCGGGAGCATCGTGCCGAGGCCCGCAGCGTCGCCGGCCTGGTGGCACCGGCTTCCGTTGCCGTCATTGGCGCGGGCCGCGCCTGGGGGAGCCTGGGCCGTCAGCTGCTGGAAAACGTCGTGGAGGGCGGCTTTTCGGGCCGGATCGACGCCGTCAACAAGGAGGCCCTGGAGGTTTCCGGCATGATTCCCTACGCCACCGTTGCCGAGGTGCCGGGACCTGTGGACCTGGCGCTGATTGCCGTCCCCTACGGACAGGTCGCCTCCGTCGTGGCCCAGTGCGGCGCCGCCGGCGTGAAGGGTGTGGTCATCGCCACCTCCGGCTTTGCCGACGACGGCGAGGACGGCCTCGCGCGCCAGCGGGCCCTGGTGCGCCAGGCCCGGGCCGACGGCATGCGGCTGGTGGGCCCGGCCTCGCTGGGCCTGGCCAACACGGATCCGGCCGTCCTGCTGAACGCGTCCCTGGCCCCCGGTCTGCCGCTGCGCGGCGGACTGGGGGTGTTCAGCCAGTCCGCCGCCCTGGGCGCGTCGCTGTACGCGTCCCTGAGCCGGCGTGCAGTGGGTGTCTCCACCGTGCTGTCGGCCGGCAACCGCGCCGACGTCTCCGGCAACGACCTCATGCAGTTTTGGGAGGACGATCCCAACACCACCGCCTGCGGGCTCTACCTGGAATCCATTGGCAACCCGCGGAAGTTCGCCCGGATCTCCCGGCGCCTGGCCCGGACCAAGCCGGTGATTGTGGCCAAGTCGGACACGATGGGTCTGCGCCTGCCCCCGGGCCACGCGGTCCGCACCACCCAGGCGCCGGCGGGGGCGCTGGACGCCATGTTGCGCCAGTCCGGCGTGATCCGCGTCAACACCATCGAGGAACTGGCCGACGTCGCGCAGATCGTCACCGGCCAGCCACTGCCACAGGGTCCCGGGCTCGCCATCTTCAGTAACTCCCTGGCCCTGGGCACGGTGGTGGCGGATTCAGCCGAGCAGCACGGCCTGAGCGTTGCCCACGTGTCGTCCTCCCTGGCCCTGGACACGGGCCAGTCCCGGGCGCTGCCCCTGCTGCGGCGGACAATCCTTGAGGCGCTGGCACTTCCCGGGGTCGACTCGGCCATCGTCACCCTGCTGCCGGCGCCCGGGCTCACGGTGGACACGATTGCCGCGACGCTCAAGGCCTGCTCCGAGGAGGCCGGCAAGCCCGTAGTGGCGGCCTTTACCGGGATCGTGGACACCCGCATCCTGGTTGACCGCCAACTGGCCGGCAGCCTGCCGAGCTACTCCAGCCCCGGCGCGGCCGTTGCGGCCCTGGCAGCCGTCACGCGCTACGCACAATGGCTGACCCGGGAGACACCCGCCTTCGATCCCCCCTCCGGGGTCGACACGGAAGCGGCGGAGGCCCTGCTGGACGAGTGGTTGGACGGCGTCTCCGGCGACGGGTTGCTGACGCTGGACGCGGAACGCACAGGCCGCCTGCTGGGCGCCTATGGCATCCGCGTGCTGGAGTCCGTCCCGTTCACCACCGACGACGACGCCGTCGCCGCCGCCGAGCGGCTCGGCTGGCCTGTTGCCATCAAGACCCTGGATACGGCGCTGCGGCACCGGCTGGACCTGGGCGGGGTGAGGATCAACATTGAAAACGCCGCGTCCCTGCGCCGCAACATCGCCCAAATGCGCAAGCTGCTCGAACCGTACGGTGCCGGAGGCCTTGAGGTGCAAAGCATGGCCGAGGTGGGCCAGTCCTGCACCCTGCGCGCCATAGAGGATCCGCTGCTGGGCCCCGTCGTCTCCTTTGGCCTCTCCGGGGACGCCGTCAACCTCCTGGACGACTGGGCCCACCGCGTGCCGCCGTTGTCCGCCGGAGACGCGGCGGAACTGGTCCGCTCCCCGCGCGCGGCGTTGAAGCTGTTCGGCTACGCAGGGCTGCCCGCCGGCAACGTCGCCGCGCTGGAGGACCTCGTGGCCAGGGTGGGACTGATGAAGGACGAGCACCCGGAAATCGCGTGGATGGAATTCAACCCCATCCTGGTGGGGCCCACCCGGGTGACCGTGCTCGCCGTCGAACTTCGCATTGGCAACCCCGCCCAGCGCACGGACAGCGCCCGGCGGGCCATGCGCTCCTAAGCGATCCGGCCGCCGGTTCGCTTTCCTCCGCGCCCAAGTGCGAAAATGGGGCAATGAACACCTTCGGAGCCGGCGCCCCGGCCAACACCACCGGCCGCAACCTGGAATCCGCGCTCCAGCGCTCCGGCTTTTACCCGCGGCTGGTTGCGGACGTGGTCAACGACGCACTGGACGGGCAGGAAAGCCTGGCCCACCTGGTCCACCTGGAAACCCATTTTGATCGCACCGAGGTGCACCGCCACATCACCGTTCTGGTGCTGACCGAAGAGATGCTGGTCATCACCCACGTGGACGACCAGCAGCTGGATGACGCCGGCGAACAGGTCGTGGCGCAGGTGTCCACCGAGTCCGTGCCCGTGGGCCAGATCCGTTCGGTCGTGCTCAGCTACATCTATGCCCAGCCGCAGGACTACAAGCCCTCCGACCCCGCCCGTGAACTGACGGTGGCCATCGCCTGGTCCGGCGGTCAGCGCGTGGACATGGGGCCGGCGTCGTGCGGGGACCCCGAGTGCGACGCCGACCACGGCTACACCGGCACCATCGCCCAGGAGGACATCACCCTGCGCATCAGCGCCGAGGCCGAGGGCCTGCAGGCCGTGGCCGACGCCAAGGCGTTTGCGCGGGCCCTGCGGGCCGTCAACACGGCCGTCTCCATCCCGGAGCACATGGCAACGCCGCGGCCCAAGTTTCCCGTGCTGGGACAGCGCCCCGGCCGTAACCACTACCGGCGCTGACAAGGATGCAGCCGGCACCCCAGGGCGGCACCGCGCTCTCCCGCCAGCCAGCCCTTCCCGCGGCGCCCGCCTACGGCAGCGGCAGTGTCGCTGACGTGCTCACCAGCGCCGCCGCCGCCATGGGCGACGCCCGCTTCACGAACTCGCTCAGGCTGCCTGCCGCCCAGCGGATCGTGGTGGTGCTGGTGGACGGGCTCGGCAAGGCACAGCTGAAGCAAAAGGCCGGACACGCCCCGTTCCTGCGCGGCGTCATGGCCGCCGACAGCGGCGGAGAGCATCCGCGCACCCTCCACGCGGCATTCCCCAGCACGACGGCGACGTCCCTGGCCAGCCTGGGCACCGGCGTCGTGCCCGGCCTGCACGGGATGCTCGGCTACGACGTCCTGGACCCGGGGCAGGACAAGGTGGTGAACCTGCTGGGCAACTGGGACGCCGGCGTGGACCCGCTGCGCTGGCAGCCGTTCCCCACAGTGTTTGAACAACTCGACGGGCACCTGCCCACGGCCACCATCAGCCTGCCGAAATTTGAGCGCTCGCCCATGACGCTCGCTGCCCTGCGGGGGAGCACTTTCCTGGGCGCCACCTCGCCGCAGGCCCGCGTGGAGCTGGCGGCCGAGACGCTCGCCGCGCACCCGGCCATGCTCGTATACCTGTACTGGAGCGAGCTTGACAAGGCCGGGCACGGACATGGGGCGGATTCGGCGCAGTGGGAACACCAGCTCGAGGAACTCGACGCCGGCATGAAGCGCCTGGCCGCGACCGTCCCCGCGGACACCCTGATCCTGCTCACGGCCGACCACGGCATGGTGGACGTGCCCCGTTCCGCCCGCATCGACTACTCCCAGTACCCCGAGCTGGTGGACGGCGTCCGCCACACGGCGGGCGAGCCGCGCATGGTGCACCTTTATCTGGAGCCCGAAGCCGGCCCTGACGTCCGCGACGCCCTGGTGGCTGCGTGGCTGGACCGGTTCGGGACCAGGGCATGGGTGCTCACCCGCGAGGAGTCCGTGGAGGCAGGGTGGTTTGGCGATGTGCGCCCCGAGGCAGCCGGGCGGATTGGCGACGTCCTGATAGTGGCCCGGGAAACCATTGCGTTTTACGACCTCCGGCGCGTGCGCCCGCAGGCCATTGAGGTGGTGGGCCAGCACGGCTCCATCACCAAGGCAGAACGCGAGGTCCCGCTGCTGCGTATTCCCGCCACACAGCGTGCCACCGGCGGCCGCCCCGTGAAGGGCAAGCGCCGCCGCTAGCCGCGACGAAGGGTCAGTCGCCCTTGGTGCCGAACACGATCTCGTCCCAGCTGGGCACGCTCGAGCGCTTTGGCTTGCCGGCCGCCTTGCGTTCCAGCCTGGCGGCCACTTCACTGTCCGACGGACCCGCTTCCGCGTCCCGGTCTTCGGGTGACTTGGCTCCGGGTGGGGTGGCCGCCGGGCCCTCTTTGGCTCCGGGTGCCGTGGCCGCCGGTGTCTGGGCTGCCGGTGTCCCGGGTGACATGACCCCGGGTGCCGCGGTGTCCACGCTGTGGTCCCGGGCGCCGCGGCGCTGTGACGGCGCCCCCGACAGGGTGATCTCGCGGGTGTCGGCACTGACCTCGCCCACGCCCACGGCATGGTGGTCGTCCTCGCCGCCGTGCAGCTTCGGCGCCAGCGAAAGGAACGGGATGGCTCGCAGGCGCTTGCGGCCGTGCGCCGGGGCGGGGTGCCCGTCCGCGGGTTCGGAGGAGCCAGCGGCAATGCCGTCGGCGTCGCCGGCGTCGCCGGGCGCTGCGTCCTCGGCTGCCAGGGCCGCGTCTTCGTCGTGGCCGTCGGCGTCGCCGGCGTCCTCGGCTGCCAGGGCCGCGTCTTCGTCGTGGCCGCCGGCGCCGTCCTCCGCGTCCCGCGGATGGGCGGCCGGCACGTGGGTGCCGAGCATCGCGGCCAGTTCGTCGTCGTCGTCCTCATCCAGCCCCAGGCGCCGGCCGCGGCGCGAGCGCAGCATGTCCAGCAGGCCGGACCCGGCACCCTCGTCGCCGTCGCCATCGGCCGTCGGCGCCTCAGGGACCGCGGGAACGTCGGGGGACTCGGGCGCGTCAGCCTCAAAGTCGAAGGGGCGGTCCGCGACGGCGCTGAGCCGGCGTTCGGGCACGGGGCCGTCCACGGGCTCCATTTCGCTGAGCTGCTGGGCCCAACGGTTGGCGTTGAGCAGGGCCTTGCGCCCGGGATGGAACGTCCAGCGGGCCGGGGCCGGCTCGCCGATGCTGCTCGCGGCCCACTCGCTGCCGGGCTCAAAATCGGCCGTCACGCTCCAGGCGCCGTCATGGACGCGCCAGGCGTCCCAGCGCACCGTGCGCGGGTCGATCCCAAACGCGGAGAGACGGTGCATGACCATCTCGTCCAACGTGGCCGCGTTGTCGCCAAAGGCGGAACGGTAGCCGTCGTTGCCGGGCGACGCGGCGGCGACCTCCACCTTGCGTGCCATTTGGGCCACATGCTCCCGTTCGGCCAACACCGGACCCTCGTAGCGGCGGACCTGTTCCAGGGACATGCCGGAATGCTCGGCGACGTCGGCCGCGGTGGCACCTGCGCGGATTTGCGCCTGGATTTCCCTGGGGGACATCTTGGCCGGGGCGGAGCCTCCGGGGAATGCCTTGCGCGGTGCGCGGGTGGTTGCCAGGCGCAGTGCTTCATCAATGGGCAGCAGGTAAATTTCGCCGCCGGGTCCACTGAGTAGCAGGTGCTTGCCATCATCATGCACACCCACTAAACGTAGATCCGCCATGCTGCCCTCCAAAGTCGACTGGTTTCACTTCGAAACTTTGCCACCGAACGCAGGTTTTTACTACTACCGGGGCAGGCGTGGCGTGAATGGATCGCAAAAAACATGCGTCATTTTCGGGCACCGGCGTCCCTGCCCGTGCCGCGGGTGCCCGATTGCTACGCCCAACGCGAACGCGGGCATTTCCGGCCGCCTCCGGGACGTTCACACTCTAGGGTGATGGGCAGCATTTGCCGCGGAAACCGCGCGCAGGGCCTGCCAACGCCTTGGCAACGGCACGAGAAACAGGAATTGGTGAAGGACGCAATGGCAACGGATTATGACGCGCCACGCAAGAACGACGACGACAGCGACGGCAACGTTCTGGCCTCCCTCGCGGTCAGGCCTTCCGGACAGTCCGGAACCGTCATTGACCTGGATGAGGCCGAGCTGGCAGACAGCTATGAGCTGCCCGGCGGCGACCTGTCGGGCGAGGAGCTGGCCGTGGAGGTCCTCCCGGCCCAGGCGGACGAATTCACCTGTTCATCCTGCTTCCTGGTCAGGCACCGTTCCCAGCTGGCGCGTGAAAAGGACGGCCTGATGTACTGCAGGGACTGCGAAGGCTGATTCAGGGGGCCGGGGTCAACGGCGGGACGCGCCCAGGGCGGCCGCCAGGCGCTCGGGGTTGCGCGTGGAGGTCAGCCAGTAGGGCGTGGTGTCCTGCGGGTCCGTGATTTCGACCTTGACGACAGGCTTGATCCAGCCGCGGATGCAAAGGTACGCCAGGCCGTTGAGCCGGGTGCCGCGCTGGGCGGTGGCCTCGTCGGCCAGATAGTACGTGACCTCCCCGACGTACTCGCGCTCGATCACGGCCCGGCCCACGCGCAGCGTGTCCGCCGTGACCTCGATGGTCGGGGTCCACACGATCAGGAGGACTGTCTGCAGTACCAGCAGGCCCGCGAAGGCCAGGTAGCCGGCCAGTACGCTGATGGGGATGAGGATGAGGATGCCGGCCGCCGAAAGGCCCAGCACAATCACCCATACGCCCAGGTTGGGCCACAACTTCTCGGTGTACGTCGCTGTGGACAGGGGTGTGGCGCTGGCGGCCGGTGTGGAAGACATGGGAACAGTTTTTCACCTTTTGGGCGGTAATTCATCTTTGCCCCAGACATCCGGGCCTGGGAGCCGTGGGAAAGCCCGCCCCCGTTCGGGATAGAGTGAACTGTTGTGACCAATCTGACTGACAATTTCCCCGCCGGGGGCGCGCCCACGCTTGCGGTGCTGCTGCACATGCTCGACGACGGCATCGAGGCCCCCTCCTATGCCCATCCCGGAGACGCGGGCGCCGACCTGCGCACCAGGATCGACGTCGTGCTGGCGCCGGGGGAGCGCGCGCTCGTTCCCACCGGCGTGTCCATCGCCCTGCCGTTCGGCTTTGTGGCGCTGGTGCACCCGCGATCGGGCCTGGCCGCCAGGCACGGCCTGACCATTGTCAACAGTCCCGGCACCGTCGACGCCGGCTACCGTGGGGAAATATCGGTCACCCTCCACAACACCGACCCGCACCACTCCATCTCCCTGTCCCGGGGAGATAGAATTGCACAAATGGTGTTTCAACGCGTCGAACACGCCACGTTCGAGCCGGTTGGCCAGCTGCCGGATTCGGTGCGGGGCACCGGCGGGTTTGGCTCTACCGGCGGGTTTGGGCAGCCGGCCGGTTTGGGACAGCCCGGCGGCTTTGCGCCGTCCGGCGGGCAGGCCGGGGCCGGCCCGGCCGGACTCTAAGACCGGACTCTAAGAATCGTTCGGTTCCAACATTCACAAGGAGTTTCCACCCCATGGCTTTTGGGTTTGGCAAGAAAAAGAAGAATGACACCGCGGGCGACGCCGCGTCCGACGGCAACTCCCGGCAGGCCGGCACGGACGCCGGCGCCGCGTCGGACGACGACGGCACGCTGCCCCTGCCGCCGGACCCGTCGGACACCGTCTACGAGCGCTCCGTCCACGGCCCCCTCGACGCGGACGAGGTTTCCAGCACCGACGGCTATGTGGACCTTGGCGCCCTGCTGATCACCCCGCGGGAAGGGCTGGCGCTGCGCCTTGAAGTAGAGGAAAGCACCAACCGCGTCATCGCCGTCACCCTGGACCTGAACGGGTCCAGCCTGCAGCTGCAGGCCTTTGCCGCACCGCGTTCGGAAGAGCTCTGGCGTGACATCCGTGAACAAATCGGGCTCTCGGTCGGCTCGCAGGGCGGCGAAATTGAAATTCTCGACGGCACCTTCGGCAAGGAAGTGCTGGCCAAGGTGCCCGCCCAGGCCACCGACGGCAGCCACGGTTACCGCGTGGCCCGCTTCATCGGCGTCGACGGTCCCCGCTGGTTCCTGCGCGGCGTCCTGGGCGGCGACGCAGCCGTGAACCCGGACGCCGCACGCCAGCTGGAGGACCTGTTCAGGGGCGTGGTGGTGGTGCGCGGGGAAACCCCGCTGCCGCCGCGCGACCTGCTGGTCCTGCGGCTCCCCCGGGATGCGGCTGCGAGCCCCGACGGCGCCGTGGCGGCCGACCAAGCCGTTCCCGCCCAGGGTGGCGAACCGTTCCGGCGCGGACCGGAAATCACAGCGATCGGCTGACCCGTGCCCACCAACCAGGGTGACCGGCCCCTGCCTGTCCCCATCAACGAGCTGCCCCTGCGCGGCCGCGCGGTCAGCAGCGGCGTGATCGACGCCGTGACCATCCTTCCGCTGTCCTCCAGCCCGGAATTCAGTGCCATCGTCACTGACCGGGAGTTCCACCGCATGCCGGGCGACGGCGGCAGCCACCGTCTGCGGCTCGTGTGGCTGGGCCGGCGCCGCGTGCCAGGGATCGACGTCGGCACGCGCCTGCGCGTTGAGGGCATGGTCTCCCTTCGGGGCGGCCTGCCCACCATGTTCAACCCACGCTACGAGATCATTGGAACGCAGGAGGGCTAGTTGCCAAGGACCACACCCGACGACGACGGCACAGCCGCACCGGCCACGCCCGCCCTCCCCGGCGCGGACGATCCCCGGTCCGCAGGCGCCGCGGCAACCGATGCCCGCGCCGGCCTGGAACAGGCCCTGGCCGCACGGTCCGCGCTGGTGCGCAAGGACAGCGGCGAAATCGACCTGCTGGCCGCCGCCGGCGGCATCCGCGGCATCGCCGAAAGCGTGCTGCCGGGGCTCGTGTTCCTGACGGTCTTCACACTCACCGGCAACCTGACCTGGTCGCTGGGCGGTTCCGTTGCCGTGGCGGCCGCCTTCCTGGTGGCGCGGCTGGCGCAGCGCACACCGCTGACCATGGCACTGGCGGGGATCGCGGGGGTGGCGCTGTCCGCCTTCCTCGCGCTGAAGACGGGGAAGGCGGAGAACTACTATGCCGTCGGGTTCTTCACCAACGCCGGCTACATTGCGGCCATGGTGGTTTCCATTGCCGTCCGCTGGCCCGTGCTGGGCCTGTTGTTTGGCTACGCCCGCAACGAGGGCGTGCAGTGGCGCAAGAAGCCCGCGCGCCTGCGCGCCTACCGGGCTGCCACCTGGATCATCGTCGGCGTGATGGCGGCGCGGCTCGCCGTCCAGCTGCCGTTGTATTACGCGGGGGCCGTCGACGCCCTCGGCGCCATGCGCCTGCTCATGGGCGTGCCGCTGTACGCCTTCGGCCTCTGGACCGCGTGGCTGGTGAGCCGGCCGGTGAAGGCCGGCTGACCGCCCGCGGCGCAGACCGGCCGCCTAGCGTCCGGGCCGGCCCGCCCGGCCGTCGGACGACAGCAGGGCCCGCAACCCGTCCTCGGCGGCGATGGTGGAAATAAAGAACAGTTCGTCGCCGGCTTCCAGCACGTCGTCGGCGCTGGGGGTGATGGGCGCCTCGTCGCGCAGGATCGCCACGAGCGTGGCGTCCTGGGGCCACTCGACCTTCCCCACCGTCAGGCCGATGATGTGGGATTCGGCCGGCACCGTGAACTCCACGAGCGACGCCACGCCGGTCTGAAGGGTCAGCAGGCGCACGAGGTCGCCGATTTCCACGGCCTCCTCCACCAGGGCGGTCATGAGCCTCGGGGTGTTGACGGCCACGTCCACGCCCCACGAATCGTCAAACATCCAGTCGTTCTTGGGATTGTTCACCCGGCCCACCGTGCGGCCCACGCCAAACTCGGTCTTGGCCAGCAGCGACACCACCAGGTTGACCTTGTCGTCGCCGGTGGCGGAGACCACCACGTCCGCCTCGTCCAGTTTTGCCTCGCGCAGCGTGGTGATCTCACAGGCATCGCCCACCAGCCAGCGGGCACCGCGCAGGCCGCTCTTGCCGATGACCTCCGGCTTGGGATCAATCAGCAGCAGCTCGTGGCCATGGGCCAGCAGTTCACGGGCAATCGAGCAGCCGACGCTGCCGGCCCCGACAATGACAACCAGCACCTTAGATCTCCTTTACTGGCGGGGCGGCCAGAATGCGCGCCACCTCAGCCGTGTCCGTGCCCTGCACCATGGCGTGGACGGTGTCGCCCTGCTGGTAGCTGGTATCCGCCGCCGGCAGCATGCCCTCCCCGAAGCGGGTCAGGTACGCCACGCGCAGCGGCGCGGCCTTTTCCAGGTCCACGATGTGGTGTCCGATCCATCCCGGGTTCAGGGCCAGCTCGGTCAGGATCAGCCGCCCGGACGGTTCGCGGAAATCGCCCTTGATGGCGGATTCCGGCAGGATCCGCCGCAGCACCTGGTCCGCGCTCCAGCGGACCGCCGCCACGGTGGGGATGCCCAGGCGCTGGTAGATTTCGGCCCGGCCTGGATCGTAGATGCGGGCCACCACGTGCTCCACGTGGAACGTTTCCCGGGCCACGCGGGTCGCGAGGATGTTGGAATTGTCGCCGCTGGACACGGCAGCGAAGGCGTAGGCGTTTTCAATGTCGGCCTGGCGCAGGGTGTCCTGGTCAAAGCCGACGCCGGTGACCTTGCGGCCGCCGAATCCGGTGCGCAGCCGCCGGAACGCGCGTTCGTCCTGGTCGATGATGGCCACCGAATGGCCGGCATCTTCAAGCGCGTGCGCCAAGGTGGCGCCGACACGTCCGCAGCCCATGATCACAAAATGTGCCATCGATGCTCCTCGTGGTGATTATGGGCACTGCAACACAGTGCGGCTACCAATCTGACCCGTTTGCCGCCTGCCGGTCAAGTCGGGACGAAACTGCGGCTCATGCGTTGAAGTCTGCCATGAGTGTGCCCTGTCATGACTTTAGCCCCGCGAGCGACTAGCGTTACCCGCGTGCTGAATTTCTTCAACGCGTTCAAGCGGGTCCTGGTCGGGCGGCCCTTCCGCAGCGACAAACTTGCCCACACGCTGCTGCCCAAGCGCATTGCGCTGCCGGTTTTCGCCTCGGATGCGCTCTCCTCGGTGGCGTACGCGCCGGATGAAGTCCTGCTGACGCTGGCCCTCGCGGGCGTGGCCTCCGTGTCGCTCGCCCCCTGGGTGGGCGCCGCCGTCATCGTGGTGCTGCTCACAGTCGTGGCGTCCTACCGGCAAAACGTGCACGCGTACCCGTCCGGCGGCGGGGACTACGAGGTCGCCACCGTCAACCTGGGCAGGACGGCCGGCCTGACGGTGGCCTCCGCGCTCATGGTCGACTACGTCCTCACGGTGGCCGTGTCGATGTCCTCGGCCGCGAACTACCTGGCCACGGCGGTTCCCGGCTGGCACGGCACCCAGGCCGCGATCGCCGTCGTCGGCGTCATTGTCCTGGCCCTGGTGAACCTGCGCGGAATCCGCGAGGCCGGAAGCGTCTTTGCCGTCCCCACCTACATCTTCATGTTCTGCATCTTCTCCATGACGGCCGTGGGCCTCTTCCAGGCGTCCACCGGCACGCTGGGCAGGGCCCCGTCGGCCGGCTTTGAGATCATCCCGGACGCGGCGTTCAGCCAGGGCCTGACGGGCCTGGCCGGCGGGTTCCTGCTGCTGCGGGCCTTCTCCTCCGGCGCCGCGGCCCTGACCGGCGTGGAGGCCATCAGCAACGGCGTGCCCAACTTCCGCAAGCCCAAGAGCAAGAACGCCGCCACCACGCTCCTGCTGCTGGGCATCGTCGCCGCGGGCATGATGGCGGGCATCCTGTTCCTGGCCAACGCCACCGGCGTGCACATCGTGGCCGACCCGGCCACCGAGTTCTTGCAGAACGGGCACCCGCTGCCCGCCGGCTACGTGCAGAACCCCTCGATCAGCCAGATTGCGGGCACCGTCTTCGGCGCCGGGTCCATCCCGTTCTTCATCATTGTGGCCGCCACCGGCGTGATCCTGGTGTTTGCCTCCAACACGGCCTTCAACGGCTTCCCCGTCCTCGCCTCCATCCTGGCCCGCGACGGCTACCTGCCCCGCCAGCTGCGCACGCGCGGCGACCGGCTGGCCTTCAGCAATGGCGTGATCCTGCTGGCCATCGGGGCCCTGATCCTGATCATCTCCTTCGACGCCGACGTCACCAAGCTGATCCAGCTCTACATTGTGGGCGTGTTCATCTCCTTCACCGCCAGCCAGATGGGCATGGTCCGGCACTGGACACGCGAACTGCGCGTGGTCAAGGACAGGCACATCCGCTTCCGCATGATGCGCTCCCGTGCCATCAACACGCTGGGCTTCTGCATGACCCTGACGGTGCTGCTCATTGTGCTCGTGACCAAGTTTGAACAGGGCGCCTGGATTGCGCTGCTGGCCATGGCCGTGCTGTTTGCCATCATGTGGAGCATCCGCGCCCACTACGACAACGTCGCCACGGAACTCGCCGTGGAGACGGACTCCTCCACGCGGGCGCTGCCGGCGCGCATCCACGCCGTGATCCTGGTCTCCCACGTGCGCAAGCCGGTCATGCGCGCCGTGGCCTTCGCCCGCGCGTCGCGCCCGTCCACGCTGGAAGCCATCACCGTCGACCTGGACGCCGCCGAGACCGAACAGACCATCGCGGATTGGGACAGGCTGGACATCCCGGTACCCTTGACCGTGTTGGCCAGCCCCTACCGGGAGACGCTGACGCCGCTGATCAACCACATCAAGGCCATGCGCCGGGACTCCCCGCGCGACTTGATCGTGGTGTACATCCCCGAATACGTGGTGGGCAAGTGGTGGGAGCAGCTGGTCCACAACCAGACGGCCCTGCGCATCAAGACACGGCTGCACTTCGAACCCGGCGTGGTGGTGGCCAGCGTGCCGTGGCAGTTGAAGTCCTCCACCGAAGCCACAAAGTACCAAGAGTAGGAACCGGACCCCATGAGCGAGCCCTCCCACAGCACCACCGCCCCCGACGGCGGACGTCCCGGCGGCACGCGCCGGCTGACCGTTAGCGTGGGACCGGTGGCACACGGCGGCCACTGCGTTGCCCGGCACGAGGGCCGGGTCATCTTTGTCCGCCACGCCATTCCCGGCGAGGTCGTGGAGGTAAACCTGACCGAGCACGACGACGGAGCCACGTTTTGGCGCGCCGACGTCACCCAGGTGGTGGAGGCGTCCCCCGACAGGGTGGCCCACTTTTGGCCCGAGGCCGATGCCCTGGAAGCCGCGTCCCGCGGCGCCGCCCCGATCGGCGGCGCCGAGTTTGGCCATATTGCGCGCCGGCGCCAACTGGCGCTGAAGACGGACGTGGTCCGTGAGCAGCTGGAACGCCTTGGAGGGCTGTCCGCCGGGGCCGTGGATGCCCTGTTAGGCGCCGGCGTGGAAGACGTCGACGCGGACGGCACGCCCGGGCAGCAGGCCGGGCTGGGGTGGCGGACCCGCGTGGGCTTTGCCGTCACGCCGGCCGGCGGGCTGGGCATGCACGCCCACCGCTCGCACGATGTGCTCCCCGTGCAGGGGATGCCGCTGGCCGTTCCCGACGTCGACGCGCTGCGGCTGTGGGAGCTGGACCTCAGCGGCATGGAACGGGTGGAGGTGGCCGCACCCGCCAACGGCTCCGGGACCCTGGTGCTGCTGGCACCCGCCCCCGGGCTGGGGGAGAAGGCCGCCGGACTGGCGCTCAAGCGCATTGACAGGGAGCTGCAGGACCGCCCGGTCCCGCCGTCCGTGGCCCGCTGGGACCCGGAGTCGGGCGCCGTCACCGTCCTGCACGGCCGCGGCTGGGTCAGGGAAACCACCGCCGACCATGAATTTCGTGTCAGCGGCGACGGTTTCTGGCAGATCCACCGCAAGGCGCCCCAGGTCCTTACCGACGCCGCCCTGGAATTCCTCAACGCCGGCGGCCACCTCAATGACGGTGCCGACGTTGCCGATCTCTACGCCGGGGCGGGCCTGTTCACGGCTCCGCTGGCAGACGCCGTCGGCCCCGCCGGGTCCGTTCTTTCCGTGGAGGGCTCATCCGGCACGAGCCGCGACGCCCGCAAAAACCTCCACGCCGCCAGCCAGGTCGAGATCCTCCAGGGCCGTGTGGAGCGCGTGCTGGACGCCCGGACCCGGGAGGCACGGGGCCGGCGGAGCCGCTCCGCCGGGGACCAGGCCGGCGCGTTGGGAGGGGGACAGCGGCGCCGCTTTGACGCCGTCGTGCTTGACCCGCCGCGCGCTGGGGCCGGAAAGGCCGTGGTGCGTGCCTTGGCGGCCGCCGCCCCACAAGCCATCGCCTACGTTTCCTGCGACCCGGCCGCGTTTGCCCGGGACGTCAAGTACTTTGCCGCGGCCGGCTGGCGGCTGGACAAGCTGCGCGCGTTCGATCTGTACCCGCACACCCACCATGTGGAGACCGTGGCCCTGCTGGTCCCTGTGAATCCGCCGGGCAGGGGCGCTGTTGGGCGCTAAACCCCCCGCCGCGGATCAGCCCGCGGAACAGGCAGCCGCCCAACAGGCCGCCAGGCCCCGGGCGCCGCGGGACCTGACGCGCAGCAGGCCCAGGGGCACGGTCCTGGCTGAGCGGCGTGACGGGCACCAGCGGGCGGCCCTGGCGGCGGCGCGGGAAGCGCTGGCGCCGGTGGATGCGGCGGAGCTTGAACGCAACGGCCTGGATCCTGCCCAGGTGCGGGAGCGCCAGGTCGCGGAGCTGGGCAATGCCGTGGCGCAGGGGAGCAGCCGGAGCATCTGGGCCATCGTCCGGTCCAACGTGTTCACGCTGTTCAACGCCGTGCTGGGCAGCGCACTGGCACTGGTGCTTTTGGTCGGCGACCCCCGCGACGCCTTGTTCGGCTTCATCGTGCTCGCCAACGCCGCCATTGGCGTGGTGCAGGAATACCGGGCCAAGCGGACCCTGGACCGGCTGGCCGTCCTGCACGCACCCCAGGCGCTGGTGCGCCGGGACGGCGGCGAACTGGAGGTGGCCGTTGCCGATGTCCTGTTTGACGACGTGCTGTTGCTGCGCACCGGCGACCAGATCCCGGCCGACGCCGTGATCTTCGCCGCCGAGTCCCTGGAAATCGACGAATCCCTGCTCACGGGGGAGTCCGATCCTGTTGTCAAGGGCGCCGGGGACACGGCGTTGTCCGGCTCGGCCGTCGTGGCCGGCCACGGTGCCGCGCGCGTGCACCGGGTGGGCGCCGAATCGTACGCCAGCGCCCTGACGGCCGAGGCCCGGCGCTTTTCGCTGGTCAACTCCGAGATCCGCAACTCCATCAACCGGATCATCCTGTACATCGCCTGGGCGTTGATCCCCATCATTGTGCTGGTGGTCAACGGACAGATGAACGCCAACGGCGGCTGGGCGGAGTCCCTCGCTTCCGGGCGCTGGCGTACCGCGGTCATCAGCGCCGTGGCCAGCGTTGTCGCCATGATCCCCGAGGGCCTGGTGCTGCTCACGAGCATTTCCTTCGGCATGGCCGCCGTGAAGCTGGCCCGGCGGCAGGTCCTGGTTCAGGAGCTGCCCGCCGTGGAGGGCTTGGCCCGCGTGGACATGGTGTGCCTGGACAAGACGGGGACGCTGACCGAGGGCCGCATGGAGCTGGCCGGCACCACGGTCCTGGCCCCTGTCCCCGGCTGGGAGTCCGTCCTGGCCTGGTGCGCCGCGCACCCCAACGCCAACGCCACGGCGGCCGCGTTGGCTGCCGACTTCACCAATACCCCGGCTGCCGAGCCTGTGGCGGTGGTCCCGTTCAGCAGCGTCCGCAAGTACAGCGCCGTCACTTTCGCCCCGGGCCCGGTCATGCGGCCTGGCGACGGCGCGGGCGCGGAGGAACGCGAGGGCGCGTCCAGCGGCTGCGAAGCGGCAGACAGCCGCGGCACCTGGGTCTTCGGGGCCCCGGACGTCGTACTGGCCGGCAGCGCGGACGGACCCGGCGCGCGCGGCCCTGGCGCGGACGCAACAGTGGCGGCCTCGCGTGACGTGGCGCTGGCGGCGTCCCGTGACGCGGCGCTGGCGGAGTCCCACGAGGCGGCCGGGCGGGGTCTGCGCGCCGTCGTGCTGGCACACCGCCCGGCGCCGGGCGCACCGGCGCCGGACCTGACCGCGCCGGACATGACCGCGCCTGACATGACCGCGCCTGACATGAACGCATTCGGCGCGGACGACGGCGACTTTGACCTCTCCGGGCTCAGACCCGTGGCATTGCTGGTGTTCCGGGAAAAGGTGCGCGCCGACGCCGGCGCCACGTTGGCGTACTTCCGTGAACAGGGGGTGGGGCTGAAGGTCATCTCCGGCGACAACCCCCGCACGGTGGCGGCCGTGGCCCGCAGCGTGGGCATGTCCTTTTCCGGCGACGGCTACGACGCGCGTGGGCTGCCGGAGGAGCCGGCCGCCCTGGCGGACGTGCTGGAACGCGAATGCGTGCTGGGCCGGGTCACGCCCGAGCAGAAGAAGGCCATCGTGCTCGCCCTGCAGGCCAGCGGCCACGTGGTGGCGATGACGGGCGACGGCGTCAACGACGCCCTGGCCCTCAAACACGCCGACATGGGCATCGCCATGGGCAGCGGCGCCGCGGCCACCAAGGCAGTCTCCCGTCTGGTGCTGCTGGACGGACAGTTTTCCCACCTGCCGTCCGTGGTCGCCGAGGGACGTCGCGTCATTGCCAACGTCGAGCGGGTGGCCAACCTGTTCCTGAGCAAGACCGCCTACGCCGTCCTCATCTCCATTGCCATCGGCATCCTGCTGTGGCGCTACCCGTTCCTGCCCCGTCAGCTCTCCATCGTCAGTTCCATGACGATCGGCATCCCGGCCTTCTTCCTGGCCCTGCTCCCCAACGCCCGGCGCTACCAGCCCGGCTTCCTGCGGCGCGCACTGATGTTCTCCATACCCGCGGGCACCATCGTGGCCGCGTGCATCATGGCGGTGTACTCCTTTGCCCTCGCGTTCCCAGAGCCGGGGCTGTCGCCCGCCCAGGCCACCACGTCCGCGCAGACCGCCACCACGGTGACGGTGCTCCTGGTGGCACTGTGGGTGCTGGGCGCTCTGGCCCGGCCGTTCGATTTTTGGCGCGCGCTGCTCGTGGCGGCCATCGTCGCCGCGCTGGTGCTGGTCATGGTGCTGCCGTTCGCGCGGAACTTTTTTGCCCTGGACATCCCGTCCGGGCCGCTGCTGGCGGTTACGATTGGCGTAACCGCAACGGGGTGCCTCGCCGTAGAACTGCTGTACCGCTTCCTCAAGAAGCGCGGGGCTGTGTCCGAACGTGAGTAAGGTGAGCCTAACTGGCATGCGGACCCCTGCGTGACCAAGATAAAAGTAGTGGCGAGAGGAGTCCATCCATGACTAATGTGGACAGTTTCGGTTCCAAAGGCGTACTTAATGTAGCCGGCACCGAATACGAGATTTTCCGGCTGAACTCGGTTGAAGGCGCGAAGAGCCTTCCGTTCAGCCTCAAGGTATTGCTGGAGAACCTCCTGCGCACCGAAGACGGCGCCAACATCACGGCAGACCACGTACGGGCCCTGGCCGGGTGGGACCCCAACGCGGAGCCCGACACCGAAATCCAGTTCACGCCCGCGCGCGTCATCATGCAGGACTTCACCGGCGTCCCCTGCATCGTTGACCTGGCGACCATGCGTGAGGCCGTCAAGGAACTGGGCGGGGACCCCACCCGCGTCAACCCGCTGGCCCCCGCCGAGATGGTCATCGACCACTCCGTGCAGATCGACGTCTTCGGCAACTCCGGCGCGATCGAGCGCAACATGGAGATCGAATACCAGCGCAACGGTGAGCGTTACCAGTTCCTGCGCTGGGGCCAGACCGCCTTCGAAGACTTCAAGGTCGTCCCCCCGGGCATGGGCATCGTCCACCAGGTCAACATCGAGTACCTGGCCCGCACGGTCATGACACGCACGGTCGACGGCGTGCTGCGCGCCTACCCGGACACGCTGGTCGGCACCGACTCCCACACCACCATGGTCAACGGCCTGGGCGTGCTTGGCTGGGGCGTGGGCGGCATCGAGGCCGAGGCCGCCATGCTGGGCCAGCCCGTCTCCATGCTGATCCCGCGCGTCGTCGGCTTCAAGCTGACCGGCTCCATCCCCGCCGGCGCCACCGCAACCGACGTGGTCCTGACGATCACCGAGAAGCTCCGCAGGCACGGCGTCGTCGGCAAGTTCGTTGAGTTCTACGGCGAAGGCGTGGCCGCGGTGCCGTTGGCCAACCGCGCCACCATCGGCAACATGAGCCCGGAGTTCGGCTCGACGGCAGCCATGTTCCCGATCGACGACGTCACCCTGGACTACCTGCGCCTGACCGGACGCAGCGACGAGCAGGTGGCCCTCGTGGAGGCTTACTCGAAGGAACAGGGCCTGTGGCACGATCCCTCCGTCGAGATCCAGTTCTCCGAGTACCTCGAGCTCGACCTCTCCACCGTGGTGCCGTCCATCTCCGGACCAAAGCGCCCGCAGGACCGGATCGAACTGACCAACTCGAAGACACAGTTCCGCTCGGACCTGCAGAACTACGTGGCCGGTGACGCGAACGCCGAAGGCAACACCGTCGACGAGTCGCTGGAGGAATCCTTCCCGGCCTCGGACGCACCGTCCTTCACCCACCCGGGCAGCCACCAGCACGACACCGAGCGCGTGCTTGTGTCCGCAGCGTCCGGTGCCGAGGGCCGCCCGTCGGCGCCGATCCATGTGAAGAACGAATCCGGCGTCGAGTTTGAACTCGACCACGGCGCCGTCTCGATCGCCTCGATCACCTCCTGCACCAACACGTCCAACCCGTCCGTCATGCTGGCCGCCGCGGTGCTGGCCCGCAACGCCGTCAACAAGGGCCTGGCCTCCAAACCCTGGGTCAAGACCTCCATTGCGCCCGGCTCCAAGGTGGTCACCGACTACTACGAAAAGTCCGGCCTGGTTCCGTACCTGGAGAAGCTCGGCTTCTACACCGTGGGCTACGGCTGCGCCACCTGCATCGGCAACTCCGGCCCGCTGGACACCGAGATCTCCCAGGCGATCGCGGACAACGACCTCTCCGTCACGGCCGTCCTTTCGGGCAACCGCAACTTCGAGGGCCGCATCAACCCGGACGTGAAGATGAACTACCTGGCCTCCCCGCCGCTGGTCATCGCCTACGCCCTGGCCGGATCCATGGACTTCGACTTTGAGGCCGACGCGCTGGGCCAGGACGCCGACGGCAACGACGTCTTCCTGAAGGACATCTGGCCGAACCCGGTGGAAGTCCAGGAAGTCATGGACGCCTCGATCGACCGCGAGATGTTCACCAACTCCTACGCCACCATCTTCGACGGCGACGACCGCTGGAAGGCGCTGGAGACCCCCGAGGGCAACACCTTCGAATGGGACCCCAAGTCCACCTACGTGCGCAAGCCCCCGTACTTCGAGGGCATGAAGGCTGAGGCGGAGCCCGTGCAGGACATCGCCGGCGCCCGCGTGCTGCTCAAGCTCGGCGACTCCGTCACCACGGACCACATCAGCCCCGCGGGCTCCTTCAAGTCCGACACCCCGGCCGGGCAGTACCTGCTGGCCAACGGCGTGGAGCGCAAGGACTTCAATTCCTACGGCTCGCGCCGTGGCAACCACGAGGTCATGATTCGCGGCACCTTCGCGAACATCCGCATCCGCAACCAGCTCCTGGATAACGTGGAGGGCGGCTTCACCCGCGACTTCACGGTTGAGGGCGGTCCGCAGGCCTACGTCTACGATGCGTCCGTCAACTACCAGGCTGCCGGCACCCCGCTGGTGGTCCTGGCAGGCAAGGAGTACGGTTCCGGATCCTCGCGTGACTGGGCGGCCAAGGGCACCGCGCTGCTGGGCGTCAAGGCGGTTGTCGCCGAAAGCTATGAGCGCATCCACCGCTCCAACCTGATCGGCATGGGCGTCCTGCCGCTGCAGTACCCGGCCGGCCAGAACGCCGAGTCGCTGGGCCTCACCGGCACGGAGACCTTCTCCGTCGAGGGCGTGACCGAGCTGAACAACGGCACCACGCCGAAGACGCTGAAGGTCACCGCCACCGCCGAGGACGGCAAGTCCGTGAGCTTCGACGCCGTGCTGCGCATCGACACGCCCGGCGAGGCCGACTACTACCGCAACGGCGGCATCCTGCAGTACGTGCTGCGCCAGATCTCCGCGAACTAGCGCAGGCCCACGCCCGCAGGGGCGGGCACCCGGACGTTCCGGGTGCCCGCCCCTGCGGCGTTGCGGCCGGCCTGTCACGCAAGAAATTGAAAGGTGGCGGGTAGGCATTGTCACTATCCAATGAGGAAGTGGTGTTTTCCAGTCATTTTCCGGTCGCAGTTTCTGTTCCGGCCGCAGCCATTATTGTGTTCTTTATTGGTCCCCATTTTAGCCTCTTCCAGATTCTGTACCGGATGCGCCACATTGCGCCATTGGAAGGGGTGGTTTCCGCCATAAAAGGTTCTTGAATTGTCCCCGCCGGGTAGTCAAGGGGCAGCGAAGGGAACATTGGGAATGGTGTTGGATCGTTATTCGTGGCGATTGAGGGCGCGTACCTCGGTGTAGTGGGAAAGGGCGATGCAATAGGCATTGCAACGAGGGTGCGCCAAGTCATTCCATACCCAGCAGCACCGCCTGGTCGGCGGGCAAACCACGGGGGACCCGCCCCGCGGGGTTGATGCAGGCCCGTGTCGGGCGCCCCCGCCTTGACGCGATATCCTTAGACGTTGAGAGTTGACCCAGGGAGGTACCAATGGGACTTTTGGAAACCATCGCGCATCCGCGGGATCTGAGCAGGCTCAGCGACACCCAAATGGTGGCGTTGGCGCAGGAAATCAGGGACTTCCTGATCAGCAACGTTTCCCAGACCGGCGGGCATCTGGGTCCCAATCTGGGCGTCGTGGAGCTGAGCCTGGCCATCCACCGGATTTTCGACTCCCCACGCGACTCCATTGTGTTTGACACCGGGCATCAGTCCTACGTCCACAAACTGCTCACCGGCCGGCACGACTTTTCAACGTTGCGCCAGCAAGGTGGAATGTCCGGCTACCCGTCCCGGGCCGAATCCGAACACGACATCGTCGAATCGTCCCACGCCTCCTCCTCCCTTTCCTGGGCAGACGGGATCTCCCGGGCGCGCAAGCTCACCGGCGAAGGCGAGCGGTACGTCGTCGCGGTCATCGGCGACGGCGCCCTGACCGGCGGCATGACGTGGGAAGCCCTGAACAACATCGCCGCGGACAAGGACCGCCGCGTGGTGATCGTGGTCAACGACAACGGCCGTTCCTACGCGCCGACCGTCGGCGGCCTGGCCGACCACCTTGCCTCGCTGCGCCCCGCCATCGACCACGTGCGCACGCACCGCAAGTACGAGGCCGCCATGGACTGGGGCAAGCACCGGCTCCAGGATGGAAGCTCCGCCGGCCAGTTTCTCTACAAGGGCCTGCACGCGGCCAAAAAGGGCATCAAGGACTGGTGGGCCCCGCAGGGGCTCTTTGACGACCTCGGGTTGAAATACGTGGGCCCCGTGGACGGCCACGACGAAAAGGGCATGGAGGCGGCCCTCACGGCCGCCAAGAACTACGGTGGGCCGGTGATTGTTCACGCCTTCACCGAAAAGGGCCGCGGCTATGCGCCCGCCCGCGCCCACATAGCCGACCAATTCCACGCCGTGGGCGTCATCGACCCGGAAACCGGCGTGTCCGTGGAGACGTCCGGCGGAATGTCCTGGACGGGCGTCTTTGGCGAGGAAATCGCCCGGATCGCCGACGAACGTTCCGACATCGTCGGAATCACCGGCGCCATGCTGATCCCCGTCGGCCTGCAGAAGATGGCGGAGCGGCACCCGGGGCGCGTGATCGACGTCGGCATCGCCGAACAGCACGCCCTCACCATGGCCGCGGGCATGGCTTTTGGTGGGCTGCACCCCGTCGTGGCCATGTACGCCACCTTCCTCAACCGCGGCTTTGACCAGCTCCTCATGGACGTGGCACTGCACCAGGCCGGCGTCACCGTGGTCCTGGACCGCGCCGGCGTGACCGGGCCGGACGGTGCCAGCCACCACGGCATGTGGGACCTGTCCATGTTGCAGATCGTGCCGGGCCTGCACCTGGCCGCCCCGCGCGACGCCGAGCGCCTGCGCGAGGAACTGCGCGAGGCCGTGGCAGTCACGGACGCGCCCACCGTGGTCCGCTATTCGAAGGGCAGGGTCGGCCCCGAAGTCAAGGCGGTGGAACGCCTCGCCGACGGCGTTGACGTGCTCTCCCGCACGGAGACTGCACTGCAGGGCGGTGGCGAGCTGGAATCCGACGTGCTCATTGTCAGCGTCGGGGCCATGAGCGAGCTGGCCCTGGACGTTGCCGGGCGCATCGGTGCCCAGGGCATCACCTCCACCGTGGTGGACCCGCGCTGGGTCATGCCCGTGCCGCGCTCCATCATCACGCTGGCCTCCCGCCACCGGATCGTCATTGTCCTGGAGGACGGCGTGCGTGCCGGAGGCGTGGGCTCGCGCATCCGCCAGGAGCTGCGCGCCGCCGGCGTCGACACCGCCCTGAACGAGGTCGGCCTGCCCGTCGCGTTCCTGGATCACGGCACGCGCGCTGAAGTCCTCGAACGCGTCGGCCTCACCGCCCAGCGCGTGGCGCAGGACGTCGTCGAACAGGTGCTGGGCACCAGGGTGCCCTTCGCCCGCCCGCTGCCTGGCCAGCCGGCACCGCGCACCGGACAGCTGCCCATCCTGTGACCGCGGTGCGCCAGGCCGCTCAACACCATGAAACACAGCCGGAGGCGCGTCCCGCCATGACACCCGCTCCCGGCGACCTGGTCGTTGCCCGCAACCGCAAGTACGACGGCACGCCGCACTGGGTGGTGCCCGGCCGCTATCTGGGTTCCGACAGCCACGGCCACTGGATATTCCAGGGCACCGGCGAATTCATTTCACGTCCCGGCGCCGCGCTCTACACCGCCTCCGACGCCGTCCTTCTCGTCCCGTACGCGGGCGACTGGGTGGCGACGTTTTTCGACGAGGCCCACCCGGGCGGTGTCGAACTCTACATTGACCTGGCCTGCGAGCTGTCCTGGAAGCGGATACGGCCCGCCGTGGTGGAATTCCACATGGTTGACATGGACCTGGACGTGGTCCGCACCAAGGACCGGGGGCTTTACGTGGACGACGAGGACGAATTCGACGAACACCGCCGTGAAATGCACTACCCGGCCGGACTGTGCGCCCGCATGGAATCGGCCGCCGCTGCCCTGATGGACGCCGCGGCGTCCCGACAGGCGCCCTTCGACGGCCGCGACGCGGCCTGGCTCACCCTGGGAAGGACACTGCCATGAGCGACACCGAGGATTCTTTGGACCCCGCCGACGGGACGGCCGCCGATCCAAACATCGTGCGCATGTACCGGGCGGACGACGCCGGGGCGCTGGTTTTCCGTGAAGCCTGGGTTGACGAGGGGGAGGCGGGGGAGGACGGCGCCTGGTTTGTGGTGAACCACGGAACCGTGGGCCGCCAAAGCACCTCCGACGAAACGGCGGTGGACGCCGTGGAGGAAGCCTTCGGTATGCTGGCGGCCTTCAGGGAGCAGTGCGTGGCCGACGGCTACGCGGAACTGCCCCGGGAAGACCAGTTTGTCGTGGTGGCCCAGTTCGCCCTGAAGAACGACCGCGTCACCGATCGGGACCGGCACCTGGAGGCAAGGGTCCGCGAGGCGCTCACCGCGCACCTGGCCTGGCGCGGCAGCGGGATCGTGGAAAAGACCGAGTTCAAAGGCGGTGCGCACGGCACCGGCAAGCTGAACATCTACATCCTGGCGCCCGACGCCGCCCGCGCCGTGGCCAACATCAAGGTATGCATCCGTGAGGAGAAGCTCGATTTCACGAAACTCTCCGTCGCCTCGGCGCCTGCCACCGACCTCGGCGCGCTCAAGGCCAAGCACGGTCCCGCCGGCGCCACCTTCTCGCTCTAGACGTCGGCGTCCGTCGCCATTGGATAGGGTGGAGCCATGACTGACTACCGCCAAGTGGGCACCTCGGGTCTGACCGTCTCCACCGTGGGGCTCGGGTGCAACAACCTGGGCCGCAACGGCACCGTGACACAGACGCAGGAGGGGAGCAACGCCGTCGTCCATGCCGCGCTGGACGCCGGCATCACGCTTTTCGACGTCGCCGACACCTACGGTAGGACCCCCGGCCTGAGCGAAACGATCCTCGGCAAGGCCCTGGGCGCCGAACGGGCCAACGTCATAGTGGCGACGAAAGTCGGCATGGACGCCTCGGGAGCCAACGGCGTGGACTGGGGGCGCCGCGGCTCCCGGAAGTACATCATCCAGTCCGTGGAGGCGTCGTTGCGGCGGCTGGGCACCGACTTCATCGACCTGTACCAGTTCCACACGCCGGACCCGTTCACCCCCATTGCCGAAACCCTCAGCGCCATGGACCGCCTCGTCCAGGACGGCAAGGTCCGGTACATCGGACACTCGAACATGGCCGGCTGGCAGGTCGCCGAGGCCGAGTTCACCGCCCGCGCCGTCGGCGGAAGCCGCTTCATTTCCAGCCAAAACCACTACAACCTGCTGGACCGTCGCGCCGAGCTGGAAGTGGTGCCCGCGGCGGAGGCCTACGGGCTGGGTGTGCTGCCGTACTTCCCGCTGGCCAACGGGCTGCTGACCGGCAAATACAGCTCCGGCACGGCACCGGAGGGCAGCCGGCTGACACACACGCGCCAGAACATGGTCTCCGACGCCGATCTTGGCCAGCTGAAGGCGTTTGGCGCCTTTGCCGCCGAACGCGGGCTCACCGAACTGGACGTGGCGTTCTCCTGGCTCGCGGCCCAGCCGTCGGTGGCAAGCGTCATCGCCGGGGCCACCAGGCCGGAACAAGTCCGGCAGAACGCCGCGTCGGCCTCGTGGACGCCGACGGCCGCCGACCTCGCCGCGCTTGACGCGATCTTCCCGCGGACGCCCAAGGTCGCCCTCTTCTAGCCGCCCAGCCGACGCTCCTGCGGTTGCGGGGCGCTTTCATGGCTTGTCGGCCAGTTCCTCCCCGGGTGCCGTGCGTCGCATGAGGGCGGCGAGGACCACGGCGCCCAGCGCCATGAACGTGGCCGCGAGGAAGGCGGCACGCATGCCCGCGACGAGGTCCCCGCGGGCGGAGACCAGCGCGTAGATGGCGACCAACAGCGCGGTCCCGGCCGCCCCGGCGACCTGCTGCAGCGTGCTCATGATGGCGGAGCCGTGAGAGTACAGGGCAGGCGGCAGCGGGTTGAGGCCAGTCGTGAAGGCGGGCGTGAACATGAGGGCCAGGCCCAGGTTGAGCGCCGTCTGGACGGTGATGATCCACCAGATGGCGGTGTGGCCGGTCAGTTGCGAGTACTGCCACAGGCACAGCACCATCAGGACGGAGCCGGAAACGGTCAAGGGCCGCGGTCCGATCCTGTCGAACAGCCGCCCAATGAACGGACCGGAGAGTCCCATGACGAGCCCGCCGGGCAGGAGGATCAAGCCCGTGGTCTGCGCGTCGACGTGCAGCACCGATTGCAGGTAGATGGGCAGCAGCAGGACGCCGCCGAAGAGCGCCATCATCGCCACGACCAAGAGCAGCGTGGAAACGGTGAACATGCGGTAGTTGAATGCGCGCAGGTCGAGCAGGGGAGCACCGCTGCGCTGCAGCCGCAGCTGGCGTGCCACGAAAAGGGCCATCGCAGCCACGCCGACAGACAGGGCGGCGATCGCAGGAACGTTGGGTCCGCTGCCCGGTGCCGCCGCCCCGATCTGGCTCAGGCCATAGACCACGCCGCCGAAGGCGGGGATGCTCAGGGCGACTGATCCGGCGTCGAGCTTCTGGTGCCCCGTTTCGCCCACGTTCGTCAGGAAGCGGGCGCCAACGGCCATGGCGGCCAGCGCCACCGGCAGGACAAAGATGAACATGAACCGCCAGGCAAAGTGCTCCAGAATGAAGCCGGAGACCGTCGGCCCCAGTGCGGGGGCAACGGAAATGGCAATCGTGACGTTGCCCATGACCATGCCGCGGCGTGCCACGGGCACCAGGGTCAGGATGGTGGTCATCAGCAGCGGAAGCATCACGGCCGTGCCGCAGGCCTGAATGACGCGCGCCAGCATGAGGACGGGGAATCCGGGCGCCGCAGCCGCCAGCGCAGTGCCGGCCGAGAAGAAGCCGATCGCCGTCAGGAACGCCTGCCGGGTGGTGAGGCGCTGGAGGATGAAACCCGTGGTGGGAATGACCACGGCCATGGTCAGCATGAAGCCGGTGGCGAGCCACTGCACAGTGCTCGAACTGACGCCGAGATCCGTCATGAGGCGCGGCAGGGCAACGTTCATGATGGTTTCGTTCAGGATGACGACGAACGTCGCCGCCAGCAGCGTGACGATGACGGTCGTGGACTGGCGCGACAACCTTGCCGTGGGATCAACCGTGGATTGGTTGACAGTGCCGGGAGTGTCCCGTGACATGGAGGACCTTAAGGGTGGAAAGCCGGGTGCGGGCGGCGGGAACAGGTTACACATCCTATGGCGCGGCGGTGAGGCTTGTCGAGACCTGGCCCGCCGCTGGTTGCGCTTGTTGAGACTCCGGCGTGCGCCGATTGTGCAGTTTTGGCGACGTACGACGCCGGTCACCCCGCCGTATCCGTGCCCTCGCCGCCCGTAGCGCCTTCAGCGGCCCGGCCGGGACCAGGCGTCAGCCGTGCAGGACCTTCTGGAACAGCACGTGGTCCTGCCAGGCGCCGTTGATCTTGATGTACTCCGGCGCCAGTCCGATCTCCACAAACCCGTTGCGTCCCAGCACCTTCCGGGAGCCCGTGTTGTGCCCCAGCGTCGCGGCCTGCAGCCGGTGAAGGCCCATTTCGGTGGCGAAGGAGGCGACGAAGGCCACGGCCGCCGTCGCAAGGCCGCGCCCCTGAAAGTCGCTGGCAATCCAGTAGCCGACGTGCCCGTTCTGGAATGCGCCGCGGACCACGTCGGTGAGGGAAATGCACCCCAACAGTTCGGAGCCGTCGAACATGGCCCAGAAGAAGCTGCGGCCGGCAGTCCGCTCGGCCAGTGAGGCGGACAGCCGCTCGTGCTGGCCGGCGGAGGTGTAGAAGCTGTCCGGACGGATCGGTTCCCACGGCTGCAGGTAGGTCCGGTTCCGTGCATAGGCAACCGCCAGGGCGTCGGCGTCGGACGGTTCAAGGGGACGGATGGAGACGGAGTCGTGGAGCGCAACAGTCATGCGTCCCAGCGTACGGGAGGCCGGCGCCGCACTCCGCCCGCGCACCCGGCGCCGCACTCCGCCCGCGCACCCGGGACCGCACCCCGTCCCCGCACCCGGCGCACCCGGCGCCGCACCCCGTCCCCGCACCCGGCGGCGCCCCGGGTCTACTCGCGCGTCGGCCGGTCCGGGAGCGTCAACGGCTCCGTGACCTGGTGGTAGTAGGGGGCCGCGGCCACCGTCATTCCGCCATCCACCACCAGGGTCTGCCCGGTCATGTACGCGGACTTGTCGGAGAGCAGGAATTCCACGGCGTTGGCCATGTCCGCGACAGTCCCGGGGCGTCCCAACGGGATGGTTTCCAGCACCCGCTCCATGGGCGCCATCCCAGGCATCCCGTAGAAATAGTCGAGCGAGTCGGATTGGATGAGTCCGCCGTTGACCCCGTTGACGTTGATGCCGTAGCCGGCAAATTCCACAGCCATGTAGCGGATGAACGACTCCACCGCCGCCTTGTACGGGCCCAGCGCGGCGTAGCTGGCGAAGCCGCGCGTGCTGCCGTAGCTGGTCACGGCCACGATCCGCCCGCCGTTGTCCATCAGCTTCACGGCCTCCTGCGCGCCCAGGACAAAAGGGCGCAGGTTCATGGCGTAGGAGCGGTCAAGGTGATGGACCTTCAGGTCCACGATCTTCTTGAACGCCGCGGCGGCGGCATTGTTGACGAAGTAGTCCAGGCGGCCGTACTCGGCGGCCGCGGCGTCGAACAGTTCAACAATGCCGGCAGGGTCCTCCACATCGGCCTTGACCGAGATGGCCCGCCCACCTAACCGCCGGGCCTCGGCGGCGACGTCGTCCGCCAGGTCCGCGTTCCGCCGGTAGTTGACGACGACGGCGGCCCCCTCCGCGGCGAGCGCCAGGGCCAGGTGCCTGCCGATCCCGCGCGACGAGCCGGTGATCAGGGCAATTTTTCCGTCGTACTTTCCGCTCACGCGCCTGCCTCTTCCTGTGCTGCCGCCCGGTCAAGGAGGTCCTTGGCAATGACCGTCTTCTGGATTTCGTTGGTGCCTTCCTCAAAGCGCTGGGCGCGGGCGTCCCGGTAAACCCTTTCGATGGGTTCGGACTTCCAGTAGCCCAGCCCGCCGTGGACCTGCAGGGCCTTGTCGGTGACGCGGGTGAGCATGTCCACCGCCGTCAGCTTCGCCATCGAGGACAGCGCCGCGGCGTCGCCCGCGACGTCCTCCCACTGCGCGGCGGCGTGCATGACCAGGGCCCGGGCGGCCTGGATGTCGGCGGCGTTTTCGGCCAGCATGAAGGCGATCGCCTGCCGGGAGGCGATGGGCTTGCCAAAGGTGACGCGCCGCCTGGCGTAGGCCACGGCCAGTTCCTGCGCCCGTTCGGCCAGGCCCACGCAGCTCATGGCCACCGAGATCCGGCTCGGCGTCAGGAAGCCGCCCAGCGCAATGGCCAGCCCGTCGCCCTCCCGCCCCAGCCGGTTGGCCACGGGCACGGGCGTGTCGCGGAACGTCAGCCGGGCGTGGTCGGTGCCGCGCACGCCCATGGTGTTCGAGGTGTCCTCCACGGTGGCGCCGGGGGATTCGCGCCCCACCAGCAGGGCCACCGTCCCGTCCTTGCCGAGGCTGCCTTCCAGCCGGGCGAACAGCAGCCAGTAGTCGCAGTCCACGCCGAAGGTGATCAGGTGCTTGTGGCCGTTGAGCAGGTACACGTCCCCGTCGCGGCGCACAGTGGAGGTGATGTCCGCACCGGTCCCGTTGTCGGGTTCGGTGAGCGTGAAGGCCACGGTGATGTCCCCGGCCACCGACGGCACCACGAATCGTTGGCGCTGTTCCTCGGTGGCGTGCGGGTTCATGGAGCGCCACGTGCCGTTGACCACGTGGACAATCATCCGGATCGACGCGTGCGACCGCGAGAACACCTCCATCAGGCCCATCCACTGCGTGAAGGAAAGCCCCGCACCGCCAAGTTCGCGCGGCGCGGCCAGCCCCAGAAAGCCGCGTTCCCTCAGCTCCGTCCGCAGAGTCGCCGGGACGGCGCCGGTGGCCTCGATCACGCCCGCCCACTTTTCGCCGGGCCCCTCCACCCACTCCGTCACCCCGGCGAGAAGCCGCTCGTAGCTTCCGGGGTCGACGGCGGTGCCGCGCCCGTCCAGGCCCGCCAGCTGGCCAACCGTCATGGCCGTCCCTCCCGTCCGTCGTCCGCTCCCTGCCCGCCGGGCGCCTGTCCGTCCGCGGACGACGCCGTACCTTGCGCCGGTGACGTCCCGTGCCCCGTGAGGGGCGCGAGCCGGGCGGCGCGTTCGCGGAGCACAAACTTCTGCACCTTGCCCACAATGTTGCGGGGGACCGCGTCCACGATCTCCAGCCGCTCGGGCCAGTAGTGCTTGCTGACGCCGTGGCCGTCCAGGAACTCCTGCATCCCGGCGAACGTCAGGCTGGCGCCGGGGGCCAGCGCGACAAAGAGGCAGGCACGTTCGCCCAGCCGGGCGTCGGGCATGGCCACGATGGCGGCCTCGCCGACGGCCGGGTGCGTGTGCAGCAGCTGTTCGATCTCGTAGACCGGCAGCTTCTCCCCGCCCCGGTTGATGACGTCCTTGACGCGCCCGGTGATGCGCAGGTAGCCGTCGTCGTCCAGGGTGGCCACGTCGCCTGTGCGGTACCAGTGGTCGGTCGTAAAGGTCTCCGCGGCCAGTTCGGGCCGGTCGAGGTAGCCGTCGAAGACGGTGTTGCTGGAGATCTCGAGGTTGCCGTCCGCGCCGGGGGGAAGCGGCCGGCCGTCGTCGTCGATGATGCGCAGCCGGACGCCCGGCAGCGCCCGGCCGTCGGTGCCCCAGGCCTTCGCCGGCGGGTCGTAGGGGGCGGAAAGGGTGGCAAGCCCGGTTTCCGTGGTGCCGAAGGCGCCGCAGACGGCGGCGCCGAGCACGCGGGTGGCGCGTTCGGCCAGGGCCCGGGGGACGGCGGCGCCGGTCACCACAAAGGTGTGCAGCCGCGCCGGGGCGCGCGCCCCGCCCTCAACCGCGTGCACCAGGTCGGTCAGAAACGGCGTGGCGGCCTGGACAAAGCTGCCCTCCCAGTTGTGGAGGACGGCGAGGGCACGGTCGGCGTCCCACACGCTTTGCACGATCTGCGGGGCACCCAGCACAAAGGCCAGCCACATGCCGTAGAGGAAGCCGGTCTGGTGCGCCAGCGGGGAGGGGATGAAGACGGTGTCGGATCCGCTCAGGCCGAGCTGGGCGGCCTGCAGCGCGGCGGCGCGGGAGAGCCTGCGGTGGGTGTGGACCACGCCCTTGGGCGGGCCGGAGGTGCCGGAGGTCAACAGAAGCTGGGCGTCGTCGTCGGGGCGGGGCGCGCGGGCGTCGATGGCGGCGCGGTCCACGTGCGCTGCTGCCCTGGCCTGGTGCCAGACCTGCCACCGCACCGGGCCCGGCGAGCCGGTGCCGGGCGGCATCAGCCGGGCCGTGCCGGGTGTGCCGTGGACCACAAACACGTGTTCCACCATGATGCCATCCAGCAACGGATCGCGCCCGGCCGCTGCCGCGTCCAGGAGGGCGGCCGTTTCGTCGGAGTGCTGGCGGCCGCGAAAGTTGTCGGCGACGATCAGGATCCTGGCCCGGGACTGCTGCAGCGCGTACGCCATTTCGCGCTGGCGGAAGATGGGCATGATGGGGCAGATGACGGCCCCGATCCGCATGGCCGCGGCGGCGATCACCACGAACTGGCGCCAGTTGGGCAGCTGCACGGCGATCCGCTCCCCGTGCTCCACGCCGAGGGAGAGGAACACCGCCGCGGCGCGGTCCACGTCGTCGTCCAGCGCCTGCCAGCTCAAGTGCGGGGCCGTGTCCCAGCGGGCGTCGACCACGGCCAGGGCGTGCGGCTTTTCCGCCGCCCACTTGCGGATCCAGTCGGAGGCGGTGAGCTCCCCGGCGGACTCCGCGCGGGCCAGGGAGTCGCTGACGGCGGCCTGCTCGGCCAGTGCCGTCGTGGCGCCCTCGCGCGCCGGACCGGCCTCCACCTCCATGTCCAGCCCCAGCGTCTGCATGGCGTCCAGGAACATGGGGTAGGAGATGCGGTAGGCGTTGGGGTAGGTGAGCAGGGAACGGCCCTCCGCGGCGGAGGCGGCAACGGCCAGCGACATCAGGACCCGGTGGTCGTTGAAGGACGAGAGGTGCGCGCTGGCCAGGCGCGGCACGCCGCGGACCCGCAGGTCGGTGCCGTCAAAGTCCAGGTCCGCGCCCATGGAGTTCAACTGCAGCATGGCCACCACACGGTCGGACTCCTTCAGGCGCACATGCTCCACATGGCGGAACACGCTTTCGCCGTCGGCAAGGGCCGCCATCACGGACAGCACCGGCAGCATGTCCGGCACGGTGCGGCAGTCCACCTCCACGGGGGCCAGCCGCATGCCGTTGTGGCGCACGCGCACGCAGTCCGCCCCGGCGTCGTATTTCATGGGAAGGCCCATGGCGGAGACGATGTCCAGGAGCTCGGACTCGGGGTGGTCGGTGCCGTCGGAACTGGTCTGGCGCAGGCCCTTGAGCAGGATGTCGGCGGGGTGCATCCCGGCCACGGCAAGGCCGAACGCGGCCGAGCCGATGTCCGGCGGCAGCACCAGGTCCACCGGGCGGGCCTGCTGGTTGGCCGGGATGTGGAAGCGCTGCCAGTCGCCGGCAACGTCCACCTGCAGGCCGAACTGGCGCATCATGCGCACGGTCAGCTCCACGTAGGTGCGCTCGTTCAACGGCCCGTCCACCACCACCGTTGTCGCATCGAGCGCGAACGGGGCGGCCATGAGCAGCCCCGACACCCATTGGGAGAGGGTGCCGGCAATGTGCACGACGCCTCCGGTGGGGCGGCGCGCCTTGACGTGCAGGGGCGGGCAGTCGTTGGGCGAATGGGCCTCGATGCCCATTTGGCCCAGTCCTGCCAGGAGCGGGCCGATGGGCCGATGGGCGAAGTATTTTTGG
The DNA here is from genome assembly GCF_003268655.1 of Arthrobacter dokdonellae. Taxonomy (NCBI): domain Bacteria; kingdom Bacillati; phylum Actinomycetota; class Actinomycetes; order Micrococcales; family Micrococcaceae; genus Arthrobacter; species Arthrobacter dokdonensis. The sequence goes on from NZ_CP029642.1 coordinate 2,177,932, forward strand.
CCCGTGACCGTCACATCGCGGTCCGCCAGGGCGGCCAGTCCGGCCAGAAAGTACAGGGTGCTGCCGGAGCTGCCCGCGGACACCGTCCCGTTGCGCGCGCGATACGGCCCGCCGTGGACAATGAACGTATCCCCCTCCACCTCAATCCGCGTGCCGAGCGAGCGCAGGGCGGAGACGGTGTACTGCACGTGCCGGGCGTCGCTGAGGCCGCGGATCCGGCTGGTGCCGGGGGCCAGGGAGGCCAGGATCAGCGCGCGGTGGGCGTGGTATTTGGAGTTGGGGACCAGAACGGTCCCGCGGACAAGGTCGGTGGTTCCCACGACTGACAAATGCACAATTCGCACCCGATTCCCATTGACAAGGTCTCTGCGTCCGCCCGTACGGGGGCTTTGCTGCCAGCCTACGCGTTGACGGCGGGAATGGGCAGGGGCGTTTTTATCAGTCCGGCACCAACATGGTGCGTAAATCCAGGCGGCGCAGCACCTGGTCGGCAGCGACCGTGTCCGAGCCCGTTTCGCCGCGCGCGGTCACCATTTCCTGCCGGGCTGCGTCGAGGGCAAGGGACTGGACGGCGATGGCCCAGCCCCGGAACTCGGAGCGTTCCTCCTTGGCCGCGTCGGTGGGCGTGCCCGCCAGCTCAGTGTGGAGCTGCAGCAGCTGCCTTTTGACCCATTCGATCCTCTTCTCATCCACGCCGTCGAGGAGATCGGAAGCCTGCACGGCAGCCATGGCCGCGCCCTCGGCCCGGGAAGCGAGATCCTGCTCGATCTCCTTTTGCGTTTCCGGCGATTCCGACAGGCGAAGCCGTTTCATCAGCCACGGCAAGGTCAATCCCGGCAAGACCAGCGTGCTCAACAGTACGGCCACGGCCAACAGGACTATCTGCGCGCGGCCTGGGAACGGCGAGCCGTCAGCCAGCGTGGACGGCAGGGCCAGTGCAAGCGCCAACGTTGCCAGTCCGCGCATGCCGCACCAGGTGAGCGCCGCGACGTCCTTCGCGTTCGACGGCGGTGCGCCGGCTCCGCGACGCCGGCTCGGCAGCACCAGCAGTGCCAGCCACGCGGCGCGGACGGCAAAGCAGAGGACGCAGATCAGTGCCGCCGGCCAGGTCAGCGCGCCAATGTTCGTCTCCTGGCCTTCGGCGGCCTGGCGGACTTCCAAGCCCACCAGGCCAAAGGCGACGCCCGTCACCATCAGCTCCACCACGTCCCAGAAGGCGGTAACGGTGACCCGCTCCTGCGCAGCACCGGCGCGGCTGCCGCGCCTGATCTCCAAGGCCGTGACGACGACGGCAACGACGCCCGAGGCGTGGACCGAATCCGCCGCTATGTACACCGCGAACGGGACCACCAGGGTGACCGCGCTGTGCCCCACGGGATTGGTGACATAGTCCATCAGCTTCTTGGTGACCCAGCCGGCGGCCAGGCCGATGGCGGCCGCGCCGACGGCCCCGAGCAGAAATGAAACGATGATGCCGGGCCCTACGTCCTGGCCGGCCACGGCAGCCGCGACGGCCGTCTGAAAAATGACGATGGCGGTGGCGTCGTTGAACAACCCCTCGCTCTGCAGCACACCGCTCAGCCGGCGGGGCATCCGGACCTTCCCGGCAATGGACTCCACGGCGACCGGATCAGGCGGGGCCACCATGGCGCCGAGGGCGATGGCCGCCGGTATGCCTATTCCGGGCACCAGCAACCAGGCGGCCCCCGCCACCGTTGCCGTCGTCACCACGACCAGCGCAACCGCCAACAACACGATGCTGCGCCAGCGAACCCGGAACACGGACCATGATGACTTCAACGCGGTGGCGAACAGCAGCGGCGGCAAAAAGAGCGGCAGAATCAGTTCGGGCTCGATTTTGACCTGCGGGAACCCGGGGATGAATGCCGCACCGGCAGAAAGAATAATCATCAGCACCGGATACGGCAGACGGATGCGGTCCCCGAGCCCAACCATGAGGACCGTAGCCAGCATCAATCCAACAATCACTGCCAAGGTTCCCAACGCCACCACCACCGCTTTTTCGTTCATCAGGGACTAAAAACAGCGTAGTCGTCAATCCCCGACGCGTCGGCGGCATCCGGGGCAGTGATGGTGTTGGCGCCCTCCGCGGTGCATGGCGGGGGCCGGCATCAATGCTCGCGCGCCCGAATCCCGGCACAGGTCACGCAGTGCCTCGCCTCCGGCCGGATCTCGAGCCGTTCGGCCGGAACCGGTTGCCCGCAACGTTCACAAATGCCGAAGGTTCCGTGCGCCAGTCGCTCCTGCGCTTCCCGCAACTCAGCCACTTGGGCGTCAAGGAACGCCAACAGGGCAACGGCCCGCTCCCGCTCCAACGTCACGGTGGACCCTTCGGGGTCGTGTTCATCATCCGCCGGCGTATCGCGGTGGGCGAGCGTCACTTCACGGATTTCACCGCGCAGCCTGGTGACCTGTCCCCGCGCATGTTCCACGCGCGCGGCCAATAACTCCCGGAACAGCTCGTCATGAGGCATCCCTTAGGCTACCCCGATCGCGGCGGGCGCGTCAGGATGCCCGTGGCGGCCGGTCAGACCCTCACGGTGATCCAGTCGCCGTCGATGGCCGCCGCGAAACGGGGCAGCGCCTCCCTGGCGGGCCCGGACACCACCGTGCCGTCGGTCCCCTTGAACACCGAGCTGTGGCACGGGCACTTGAAGTCGGCGCCGTCAGGCGCCACCGCGCAGCCGGCATGCGTGCACACGTCGCTGTAGGCCAGCACCGTGGCCGCGTCCGGACGGTAGATCACCACGTTGACCCCGTTGGCCGTGCCCGCGGCGGTGGCGCCGACGGCCAGCTCGGAGACCTTTCCCACCCGCACCGGCGTCCCCGTGGTGGGGATGGGTTGCGGCGCGGACACCCTTTTGGAGGCCGGTGACGCTGCCGGCACGCACCCGGCCAGCGCCAGGGCACAGGCGCCGCCGGAGACGGCGGTGGTGGCCCGGAGGACGTTGCGGCGGCTGGGGGAGGACACAGGGGACGACGCAGCGGACGACACGGGGGAAGGCTCAAGAGTCATGGGATTATTCCTACCAGCGAAGTCTGGGCGTTGGCCAAGTGGCACGACGCCGGCCGCTCACCCAAGGTGAGCGGCCGGCGTCGTGCGTGGGCAACGGGGTGTTAGGCGGTGTGGAAGCGCCTGCCGTTGACACGCTCCGAGGCGCCCGTGCGGTCCAGGTACGGGGTGATGCCGCCCAGGTGCATGGGCCAGCCGGCGCCGAGGATCATGCACAGGTCGATGTCCTCCGGCCCTGCGACCACGCCCTCGGCCAGCATGAGGCCGATCTCCTCGGCGAGGGCGTCCCGGGTCCTGCCCAGCAGTTCCTCGGCGGTGGAGGGCGTGGTGCCGAAGGACAGCAGGGCCAGGGTGTCGGCCGGAATATGGTGCGAGCCGTCCTCCGTCTTCTCCCACAGCCCCTTTTTGCCGGCGTCGACGAGCGCCTGCAGGTTGGCAGAGACGGCGATCCGGTCGCCGAACGCGGCGTGCATGGACTCCGTGACGTGCTGTGCCACGGGCAGGCCGACCATGGCGAGCAGCGTGAAAGGGGTCATCGGCAGGCCCAGGGGGCGCAGCGCGGTGTCGGCCGTGTGGGCGTCGGTGCCCTCGTCGAAGGCCTGAAAGACCTCGCTCATGAGGCGCAGCAGCACGCGGTTCACCACAAATGCGGCCGCGTCCTTGACCAGCACGGCAGTCTTGCGCAGCGCCTTGGCGGTGGCAAAGGCGGTGGCGAGGGCGGCGTCGTCGGTCTTGGGTGCCCGGACGATCTCCAGCAGCGGCATGAGCGCCACGGGGTTGAAGAAGTGGAACCCCACCAGCCGTTCGGGGTGTTCCAGGCCCTCCGCCATGGCCGTCACGGACAGTGAGGAGGTGTTCGTGGCCAGGATGCACTCCGGGGAGACGATGGCCTCCACCTCGGCAAACACCTGCTTCTTGACCTCGAGCTCTTCAAACACGGCCTCGATCACGAAGTCGGCGTCGGAGAACGCCTCCTTGGACACGGATCCGGTGACCAGCGCCTTCGTGCGGTTCGCGGCGTCCGGGCTGATGCGGCCCTTGGCCAGCAGCTTGTCCACTTCGCCGTGCACGTAGCCCACACCCTTGTCCACGCGTTCCTGGTCAATGTCTGTCATGACGACGGGCACCTTGAGCAGCCGCGCGAAGAGCAGCGCGAACTGCCCGGCCATGAGGCCGGCGCCCACCACGCCGACCTTGGTGACGGGACGGGCCAGCTTGGCGTCGGGCGCGCCGGCCGGGCGCTTGCCGCGCTTTTGCACCAGGTCCAGGAACGCGTACACGGTGTCGCGGAACTGGGGCGTCTGCATGAGGTCCGCCAGCGCGTCTTCCTCGGCCGCAAAGGACTCCGCGCGGGTGAAGTTCCTGCCCTTCTCCAGCAGTTCGATCACGCGGGCCGGTGCCGGGGCGGCGTTGGAGGTCTTGGCCTCCACCAAGGCCTTGGCATGTTCGACGGCGGCATCCCAGGCCGCGCTGTCCGCCTCGCTCAACGGCTCGGAGACAGCATGGGGGCGGGCGGGCGTCTCGGCACCTGCCAGGACGCGGGCGGCCCAGTTGACCGACTGCTCCACGAAGTCCGCCGGTTCAAAGATCGCGTCGGCAATGCCGAGCTTGAAGGCGGCCGCGCCGCTGAGGGTGCGGTTGTTGGAGAGGGGGTTTTCCAGCATGACCGTCACGGCGTTGGCCGGGCCGATGAGGCGGGGGAGCAGGTAGACGCCGCCCCAGCCGGGCACCAGGCCCAGGAAGGCTTCGGGCAGGCCCAGCGCGCCGGCGCCGGTGGACACCGTGCGGTAGGTGGCGTTGAGGGCAATTTCCAGGCCGCCGCCCAGGGCCAGGCCGTTGATGAACACGAAGCTGGGCACGCCCAGGTCGTTCAGCGTGGAGTAGACGTCGTGCCCCAGGCGGGCCATCAGGCGTCCTGCGTCCTTGTCCTTGAGGCTCTTCACGGCGGAGAGGTCGGCGCCGGCCGCCAGAAAGTACGGCTTGCCGGTGACGCCGACGCCGGCAATCTCGCCGCGCGCCGCCCTGTCCCGCTGCGCCTCCAGGACGGTGCCCAGTTCCACGAGCGTGTTGGGGCCGAGCGTGCTGGGCCGGCGGTGGTCCAGGCTGTTGTCCAGGGTGATCAGGGCAAGGGTGCCGGCGCTCGGGGCGCCGTCCACGCCGGGCAGGGGGATGTCCTGGACGTAGGAGTGTGTCACCACCTCGTCGGGGACAAGGTCCGTGAGCTGCTGGAAATCCCGGGCGCTCATGCTGCGCTCCCTTCGTCGTCGGTGGTTGAGCCTGGGGCCACGGCAGCAGGGTTTCCTGGCCGAGCTTGCGAGGTTAGGGGGCGGCCGGGGAGCGAAACCGTCGGGGTCCAGTGCGGGTTTTCCCAGATGACGGTGGCGCCCATGCCCAGGCCGATGCACATGGTGGTCAGCCCCAAGCGCACCGACGGGTCTTCCTCGAACTGCCGGGCCAGCTGGGTCATGAGGCGTACGCCGGATGACGCGAGGGGATGGCCGACGGCGATGGCGCCGCCGTAGCGGTTGACGCGCGGGTCGTCGTCGGCGATGCCGAAGTGGTCCAGGAAGCTGAGCACCTGGACGGCGAAGGCCTCGTTGATTTCAATCAGGCCGATGTCCTCGATGCCGAGTCCGGCCAGCTTGAGGGCCTTTTCGGTGGCGGGGACCGGCCCGATCCCCATGACCTCGGGCTCGACGCCGGCGAAGGCGAACTGGACCAGGCGCATTTTCACCGGCAGGCCGAGCTCGGCGGCGGCGTCGGACGAGGCCAGAAGGGCCATGGTGGCGCCGTCGTTGAGGCCGGCGGCGTTGCCCGCCGTGACCCGCCCGTGGGCGCGGAACGGGGTGCGCAGCGCGGCCAGGTCCTCGAGGGTGGTGCCGGGCCGGGGAGGCTCGTCCACGGTGTTGACGGTCCAGCCCTGGCCGGGCTTCATCGTGGCGACGGGCACCAGGTCCGGCTGGATCCGGCCGTTCGCGCTGGCCGCGGCGAACTTGGCCTGGCTGGCCACGGCATACGCGTCCGTGCGGTCCTTGGTGATGGCGGGGAAGCGGTCATGCAGGTTCTCCGCGGTGTTGCCCATGGTCAGGGCGGCGGGGTCCACGATCCGCTCGCTCATGAAGCGGGGGTTGGGGTCGGCGCCGGCGCCCATGGGATGGTGTCCCATGTGCTCCACGCCGCCTGCCAGGACCACGTCGTACGAGCCGACGCCGATGCCGGAGGCGGTGGTGGTCACGGCGGTCATGGCGCCGGCGCACATGCGGTCGATGGCGAAGCCGGGGACTGACTTCGGCAGGCCCGCGAGCAGCGCGGCGGTGCGGCCGATGGTCAGGCCCTGGTCGCCGGTCTGCGTGGTCGCGGCGATGGCCACCTCGTCAATGCGTTCCGCCGGCAGCTGGGGGTTGCGGCGCATCAGTTCGCGGATGCACTTGACCACCAGGTCGTCGGCGCGGGTGTTGGCGTAGAGGCCCACGTCCGAGGCCCGTCCGAAGGGGGTGCGGACACCGTCAACGAAGACGACGTCCCTGATCTGCCGATTCTGGCTCACGTATGGCTCCTCAGTGCGAAAGACATGCCTGCGCCGCGCGCCTCACGGGAGGCGCGCAGTTGTGTCACACATCATGTTACTCGTCAGTAACTAAAGAGTTCAACACGAGGGTTCAAGCGATCGGGCACGCAGAAGGGGTGCAAGGAGCTGGCGCGGGCCTGCACGCCGCGGGGAGCGACCGGGGGCGTCAGGCGTCGTCGCCGTTTTGGGTGTGCCTGGACTCCTTGGGCGGCAGGGGTGCCGGGTCGGACATGGCCTCCGCCAGCAGCGGCGCGGTCATTTCGACCTGCCACGCGCGGGCGCCCAGTTCGGCCAGGGCGGCCGCGACGGAGGCCTCCGTGATGGCCGACGGCGGCCGCCAGCAGATGCGCCGCAGGTGGTCCGGGGTGAGGATGTTCTCGGCCGGAATGTTTAGGTGCTGTGAGAGGTCGTTGAGCCGCGTCCGGGCCGTGGCGAGGCGTGCGGCGGCTGCGGCGTCGCGGTCGGCCCACACCCGCGGGGGCGGCGGGGCGTTGGTGGAAACCTGCAGCGGCGGCAGGTCCGTGCTTGCCTTGGCCGTCTGCAGCGCATGGAGCCACTTGGGGGCGTCACGCTTGGCGGCGCGGCCGTGGAACCCGGCCAGGTTCAACAACGCCGGAACGGTGGAGGGCATGGCCTTGGCCGCGGCAATGATGGCGGAGTCGGGGATCAGCCGGCTGGGGGCGACGTCGCGGTGTTCGGCCAGCTTGTCCCGGGTCTGCCAGAGCTCGCGGACCGCGGCGAGCTGGACGCGGTTGCGGATGGAGTGCGCGCCCGAGGTGCGCCGCCACGGGTCGACGCGCGGTGCCGGAACGCCGGCGTCAATGAGGTGCTGGAATTCCTGGGCTGCATAGTCGAGCTTGCCGTCGCTGGCCAGCACGGCCACGAGTTCTTCCTCGAGCTCTGCCAGCACTTCCACGTCGAGCGCCGCGTAGCGCAGCCACGGCTCGGGCAGGGGGCGGCGCGACCAGTCCGCGGCGGAATGTTCCTTCGCCAGGTGGTACCCCAACAGGGATTCGACGACGGCCCCGAGGCCCACGCGCGGCAGGCCGGCTATGCGGGCGGCCAGTTCCGTGTCAAAGAGCTTGTCCGGCCACATGCCGACTTCGGCCAGGCACGGCAGGTCCTGGCTGGCCGCGTGGAGGATCCACTCCACGCCGCGCAGGGCCTCGTCGATGATCTTCAGGTCCCCGAACGCTTCGGGGTCGATGAGCCAGGTGCCGGCGGCTTCCCGGCGGATCTGCACCAGAAAGGCGCGCTGTCCGTAACGGAAGCCGGAGGCCCTTTCGGTGTCCACCGCCGCCGGCCCTTGGCCCGCGGCCAGGGCGGCGGCGCAGCGCTGGAGCGCGGGAACCGTGGAAATGACTTCGGGAACGCCGTCGCGCGGCATGTCCAGCTCCACCAGTTCCGGCAGGTCGCCGAGCTCCACCCGCAGGCCGTCAATCACCACCGAGGTCAACGGCGGCTCCGCGACTCCGGTGGAGGGCGGGGCTCCGCAGGAAGCCTGTGTGGCGGATGCGGCAGCCGGTTGGTTGTGCCGGGGAGTGCCCAACCCGGTGGATTTTTTGTTCCGGACGCGACGGTGGGCTGTGGTGGCAGGTTCACTCATGATGCCTTCAGTCTAGCGAACGCCGTTCAGGCCCCACGATCGGCGGCAGGATCGTCAGCAGGGGAGGGCCGTCAGCGCTTGCGGCGCTGGGGCAGGAGGGTTACGCCGTCGGGCACGGGAGGCAGGCCGGCAAAGGTGCACACCATGGTGGACCAGGCCTCCAGGTGCGCCGTCATGGCCGGGCTGGTGGGGGTCCAGGAGGCACGCAGTTCGATGTCGATCGCGTCCGGGCGTTCGGCCAGCGTGCCGTAGCTTTCGGAGAGGATGCGCGTGGCCGTGCCGCCGGCGGCACGGTGGTCGGCGCCGTGGTCGTCCAGGGCCTCCACCAGCCAGGCCCAGGCGACGTTGCCCAGCAAGGCGTCGTTGCCGATGTCCGCCTCCAGCTCGGCGCGGATGTAGGTGATGATCCGGAACGTGCCTTCCCACAGGGACGATCCGTTGGGGTCGTACAGCAGGATGAAGCGCCCGGTGGCGATCTCCTCGCCGTCGCTCATGATTTCCGCGCCGAGGGCCACGCCATAGGGGGCCAGCCGGGACGGGGCCGGGATTTCCGCGAGCTTGAGCTCGGGGCGGTTCCGGGCGGTACGCAGCGACGCCAGGGCCGTCTGGAAGTCTGCCGGAAGCTGCGGTTGTGCGCTCACCTAGGCAGGCTATGGCGTCCCCGGGCCGATTTGACGCAGGCGCGCCGCCGCGTCGCTCCCCGGCGCGCCGCCGCGCCGCTCCCTGGCGCGCCGCCGCGTCGCTCCCGGGCGTGCAGCAGTGCGCGGCCGGGCGTGCAGCAGTGCGCGGCCGGGCGCCTGCCCTAGGCGCCGACCTCGCCGCGGATCGCCGCCACAAACGCGTCGATGTCGTCCTCGGTGGTGTCGAAGGAGCACATCCAGCGCACCTCGCGGGCGGCCTCGTTCCAGTCGTAGAAGCGGAACCTGGTGCGCAGCCGGTCCGCGACGCCTTCGGGCAGGACGGCGAAGATGCCGTTGGACTCGGTGGCCTGCGTGGGCTGGACGCCGGGGATCGCGTCGACGGCGGCACGCAGCCTGGCTGCCATCGCGTTGGCGTGGCCGGCCGATTTCAGCCACAGGCCGTCCTCCAGCAGGGCGAGCAGCTGCGCGGAGATGAAGCGCATCTTGGAGGCCAGCTGCATGTTCATCTTGCGCAGGTAGATCAGCCCGTCCGCCGCCCCGGGGTTGAGCGCCACGACGGCCTCGCCGAACATGATGCCGTTCTTGGTGCCGCCAAAGGAGAGGATGTCCACGCCGGCCTCGGAGGTGAACTCGCGGACCGGGACGTTGAGGAAGGCCGCCGCGTTGGCCAGCCGCGCGCCGTCCATGTGGACCTTCATGCCCAGCGAGTGGGCGTGGTCGCAGATGGCCTTGACCTCGGCGGGGGTGTAGCAGGTGCCCAGTTCCGTGGTCTGGGTGATGGAGACGGCCAGCGGCTGGGCGCGGTGCTCGTCGCCAAAGCCCCAGGCCTCCTTGTCGATCAGTTCCGGCGTCAGCTTTCCGTCGGGGGCGGGCACGGCCAGCAGCTTCATCCCGCCCACTCGTTCCGGGGCGCCGTTTTCGTCGCGGTTGATGTGGGCGGTCTGCGCGCACACCACGGCTCCCCAGCGCGGCAGCAGCGACTGCAGGGCCGTGACGTTGGCGCCCGTGCCGTTGAACACCGGGAACACCTCAACGGGCCGGTCAAACAGTTCCACCAGCTTGTCCTGCAGCCGTGCGGTGTATACGTCCTCACCGTAGGAAACCTGGTGGCCCTCGTTTGCCGCGGCGAGAGCGGCCAGCACCTCCGGATGGACCCCGGAATAGTTGTCCGAGGCAAAGCTGCGGACCGCGGGGTCGTGGAGGCGGGCGGGGGAGGAAACGGTGTCAGTGGTCACTGCAAGCCTTCTAGTTGAGTTCGATGCGGTTGCCGTTGAGCTGCACCGCGGGAGTGGAAAAGAGCCGCACCACAGTCTGCCCCAGGACGGCAACGTCGGTGAAACCGGGAAATTTTCGTTCGGGGGAGGCGGCGCGCATGGCGTCGTCCACGAGGGCCTTCACCACCAGCACGACGCCGGCCGGCCCGTCGCCGGCCGGCACCGCTTCCGCCGTGGTTGCGCCGCCGGCGGCGCCCGCCGTGGCCGGTCCGGCCGAGGCCAGCAGCTCCCCGGCGGCGGCGCCGATCACGGCATCCGCGGCCAGTCCGGCGGCCAGCGCCTGGATCCAGGTCTCGGCCGCCGCCTTGATGGCGGCGTAGTTCGCGTTGCCCGGTGTGGGGGCCGTGACGGAGGTGGAGGAGACGATGGCGATCCGGCCCGTCGGGGAGGCCGCGATGTCGTCGTAAAACGCACGCGTGGTGTTGCGCAGGGTGGTCAGCACGGAGCGGTGCAGGAAGTCCCAGTCCGCGTCCGACTGCGCTGCCAGTCCCTTGCCGCCGCGCCAGCCGCCCACCAGGTGGATCAGGCCTCCGACCGGGCCATGCTCGCGGTGGATGGTGTCCGCCAGGCCGGCGACGGCCGCAGGGTCCGAGAGGTCGCACACGAGGGGGACGGCACCGCCGGCAAGGGCGGCCGCCGCCCCGATGCGTCCGCCGTCGGACCCTGCGGTGAGGACGCGGAATCCGGCGGACACCAGCGCGGCGGCAACGGCGATGCCGGCGGCGCTGCTGCCGCCGGCCACGAGCACGAGCGGTGCGGGAGTTGGTTTCATGCCTCCAACAGTACCCACTTACGCTTCGCTGGCGCCGGTGATGCCGGAGGTGGACTCAATGACGCCGCGCATCTTCTTTGAGAGGGCCTCGTAGAACATGGAAAGCGGGAATTCGTCGTCCATGACCTGGTCGGTGACCTCGCGCAGCGGGGCCGTCAGCGGCAGCGCGTCCGGGCCCTTGGCCCAGGTCGAGGCCGGGTTGGGCGTCAGCGTGCCGGAAACGAGGGCGTAGGCGGCCAACCAATGCGCCAGCTTGGGCCGGTCGATGGAGCGCCAGTACAGGTCCTCGATCTCATGGCCCAGGGCGATGACCATGTCCGGCACCTCCGCCCAGTCGATGGTCAGCTTGGTGTCGGTCCAGTGCAACACGTGGTGCTGGTGGAGCCAGGCGAACAGCAGCTGCCCGCCCAGGCCGTCGTAGTTGCGCACCCGCGTTCCGGTGATGGCGAAGCGGAAGATCCGGTCAAAGATGACGGCGTACTGGACCAGCTTGGCGTGGCGGCGCGCCTCGGGGGAGGCGGTTTCGTCGTGCTCCACCGCCACGGATTCGCGGTACGCGGTCAGGTCGCAGCGCAGCTCCTCCAGCGAGTACAGGAAGTACGGCATGCGCTGCTTGATCATGAACGGATCGAAGGGAAGGTCCCCGCGCATGTGCGTGCGGTCGTGGATCAGGTCCCACATGACGAACGTTTCCTGCGTCAGCGACTGGCTGTCCAGAAGCTCGACGGCGTCCGCCGGCAGGTCCAGCCGGGTCACCGCCGCGGCCTCCCGGACCACGCGGCGGAAGCGCGCGGCCTCGCGGTCCTGGAAGATGGCGCCCCAGGTGAACGTCGGCGTCTCGCGGACGGCGACGCTTTCCGGGAACAGCACAGCGGAGTTGCTGTCGTAGCCGCGGGTGAAGTCGATGAAGCGCAGCGGCACAAACAGCTTGTTGGAGTAGTTGCCGGCTTCCAGTTCGCCGATGAACTCCGGCCAGATGACCTCCACCAGCACGGCCTCCACGAAGCGGGAGGTGGAGCCGTTCTGCGTGTACATGGGGAACACCACCAGGTGGCCCAGCCCGTCCACCCGTTGCTCCTGCTGGTTGAAGGCCAGCAGGGAGTCGAGGAAGTCCGGGACGCCCAGCCCGGCCGCCACCCACTTCTCGAAGTCGGCCACGGCCAGGCGCAGGTAGTCGGAGTCGTGCGGGAAGTGCGGGGCCAGCTCCTGGATGGAACCGGTGACGGTGCCGATCAGTTCCTTGGCGCGCGCGTGGTCTTCCGGATCCGGGACGGAGCCGTCCTTGGCCTGGACGTCCTGCAGGCTGGTGGCCGCCTTCTTCAGGGCCAGCCACGCCGGGTCGGTGGCGAGCGCCTGGTGGCTGGTTCCGGGGGCGGTTCCCCGTGCTTCCGCAGTGATGCTCATGTCGGAGTCATCCTTTCCAAGGTGTGGCGGCATTTTTTTCGAGCCTACCAATGGAACAGGAAATCTTATGTTCAATATTCCTGAGCAACAGTTATTATCGTGCTCGAGGGCCGGAAAAAGCGGCGCTGCCCCAGCATTGGATATGCTGGGCGCGCCGCCGGGGACGCCAGGTCCGCGTGCGCCTGCTCAGGGGGTCTTCAACGTCAACGACACCGAGTTGATGCAAAAGCGCTGGTCGGTCGGGGTGTCATAGCCCTCGCCCTCGAAAAGGTGGCCCAGGTGGGAATCGCACGCCGCGCAGCGGACTTCAACGCGCTTCATGCCCAGGGAATTATCGTGCAGGTACCGCACCGTCCCCTCCGCCAGCGGCGCATAGAAGGAAGGCCAGCCGCAGTGCGAGGAGAACTTTTCGCGGGACGTGAACAGTTCGGCCCCGCAGGCCCGGCACGCGTACACCCCTTCCTGCGTGGAATCCCAGTACTCGCCGGTGAACGGCCTCTCGGTGCCGGCCTGGCGAAGCACCGCAAACTCCTCGGGTGTCAGTTCCTGCTTCCATTGTTCGTCGGTCTTCACTACGGATGGTGCAACAAAATCGCTCATGTTGTCCTTAACGCTTAGGAGTCGCCAATAAATCCCGAGCCCGCGTACAGGTGCAGCACGGGCAGGCCCAGCTTGCGCTGCGCCTGATGCGCCCAGTCCTGCCGGAAGGTGTCGGCCACCGCGTGCGGGCGGGTGACCACCACGGCCTGGCGGGCCCCGGAATCGGTGACCTGGGCCACCAGGGAGGCAACGGCGTCGCCCTCGGCAACACGGCCCGTCGCCTTGGCCCCGGCGGCCAGCAGCACGGCCAGCGAGCTTTGCAGCGTCTCCTCGGCAGCGGTGCGCACGGTGGCGGCGTCCGGCTTTTCCCGGAACTCCCGCAGCGCGGCGGGCAGGTCCAGCATGGTCAGCTGGTCGATGACGTCCACCAGCAGGTGGCGCCTGGTGTCGGCCGGGACCAGCAGCAGCAGCTCGACGTCGTCCCCGGGGCTGTAGAGGTCCGTGATGTTGTCGGCGTCGCCGGGGCCGAGGGGTTCTTCGGTCAGGATAATGATCGTGTCGCTCATGGCTCCAGCATAGGCGGACGCAGGGCCAATGACGGGTCCGTGGCCGAAATGTTGCCGGGTTTGTTGGGCCCCGGCCGGTGCGCCGCTCGATCAGGCGGGCTGCCCGTGGGCAGAATGGGACCATGGCAACTACTGTGCGGCAGTCAGGGCATTGGATGAAGTGGGGCATGCTGGGCGCCGGCGCGGCCGGGGCCGCCGCGGTCTCCGTCGTGACGGCCACCTCGGCACTGGCCGCCTATTTCGCCCGCAGGGTCGTCACGCCGGAGAAGACCCGCGAGGACGTCTCCATTCTCGCCGTCATACCCCATGGCCCCGAGTTGCAGGTGGTCCTCGCCGCCACGCCCGACACCACGGTGGACGGCACGTATGCGATCTATTTTGACGGGGGCCGGGCGCATGCCGTCGTGGGACGGATTGTCAGCTACGTGCCGCGCGAAGGCAGCGTCACACGGGAGGTGCTCGATGTGGTGGGCGGGGACCTGCGGACGGCCACCCGGGGCTGGTGGTCCGGCAGCATCCATGCGCATCCCCGGGAGCTGGGCCTGGACAGTGAGGACGTCACCATCGCGCTGCCGGACGGGCCCGCGCCCGCCTGGCTGGTCCGGGCACCCAACGCGCTGTCCACCTGGGCCATCATGGTCCATGGACGCGGCGCCACCCGCAGCGAAGGGCTGCGGGCCGTTCCAGCCGCCCACCGGCTGGGCATGAACGCACTGCTGGTCTCCTACCGCAACGACGGCGAGGCCCCCTATGCTGCAGACCGGCGGTACGGCCTGGGAATCACCGAGTGGCGGGACGCGGAAGCTGCCATCGACTATGCCGTGTCACACGGGGCCAAGGACGTGGTGCTCTTTGGGTACTCCATGGGCGGGGCCATCAGCCTGCAGGCGGCGGACCTGGCCCGCAACCGCCGGCACGTCCTGGCCATGGTGCTGGACGGTCCTGTCATCGACTGGGTCAATGTCCTGGCCCACCAGGCGCAGCTGAACCGGATCCCCGACTACGTGGGCAGGTACGGCCAGCTCATGCTCAGCCATCCCCTGGGCCGGCGCATCACCGGACTCGCCGCCCCGGTCGACCTCAAGAGCATGGACTGGGTCTCCCGCGCCGTCGAACTGCGCACCCCCACGCTGGTCCTCCACAGCATCGACGACGACTTCGTGCCCTATGAGCCGACCGCCGAACTGGCCCGCCGCAACCCCGAAATGGTCACGTTCGAGCCGTTCAGCAAGGCCCGGCACACCAAGGAATGGAACATCGACCCCGAGCGCTGGGAGGGCGCCGTCGAGACGTGGCTGCGCCCCCGCCTGGGCCGCTACGGCCTGCCGCGGGACTGAGCCGTCGCGGCGCCCACCACGCCGCCAGCCCCTCGTCCCGCTCCGGACGCCGTACAGCGCGGCACGCGCCGCCGCGCGTTACGCCCCGTGCCGGATGCGGGCCGTTGTTGCCCGGGTCAGGGCGATGAGGTCGTCGGGGGAGAGCTGCACGTCGAACCCGCGCCGGCCGCCGGAGACGTAAATGGTTTCAAAGCGCAGCGCGGATTCGTCCACGACGGTCGGGGAGTGCCGGCGCTGGCCCAGGGGTGAGATCCCGCCCAGGACGTAGCCGGTGCGGCGCCGGGCCAGGGCGGGATCGGCCATGGTGGCCTTCTTGTGGCCCGACGCGTGCGCGAGCGCCTTGAGGTCCAGGCTGCCGTTGACGGGCACCAGCGCCACCGTCAGGGTGCCGTCGACGTCGGCCAGCAGGGTCTTGAAGACGCGTTCCGGCGCCACGCCCAGGACATCGGCGGCCTCCATGCCGTAGCTGGCTGCGGCGGGATCGTGCGCGTATGTGTGGGCAGTGAAGGGCACGCCCGCGGCGGTAAGGGCGGCGGTGGCGGGGGTGTTCACGTTGGCACGCGCACCCGCCGCAGGCTTGTGCTTTCCCATGGGCCCATTATGGCAGCGGCTTGAGCTGCGCCGGGCTAGGCGCCGTTCACGCAACGCCATGGAAATGGCAGCTGATGCACGCCGGACGGGCAAAAAACCGCATCAGCTGCCGTTTCGATTCCGGCCCGCTCCGAAAACGGCATCAGCTGCCGTTTCGATTCGGGTAATCCGCCGCCTCAGGGCGCGGGGCGGAGGCCGCCGGCAATCTTGCGTTTGACGCGGCCCAGCATGGCGGACATGCCGCGCATGCGCAGCGGCGAAATGGCCCGGGTCAGGCCCAGCTGCTCCGGCATGTCGTCCGGCACCGCCAGGATTTCCTCCGCCGTCAGCCCGTCCAGCCCCTCGAAAAGGACCGAGGCGAAGCCGCGCGTGGTGGGCGCTTCCGGCGGCGCCTGGAAGAACAGCCGGACCACGTCGCCGTGGTCCGTCCGTTCCGCCTCGACCGTCAGAAACAGCGGCGACTGGCATTCCACGACCTGTTCGAGCAGCTCCGGGTGGTTTGTTAGACGTTCCGGCAGGGCCGGCAGGGACCGGGAAAATTCCAGCAGCAGCGTGAGGCGGTCACGCTCCTCGAGTTCCTGGAAATCGTTCACGATCTCGGCCAGCGCCTGCGGAAGTGCCTGTGAAGTAGTCATCAACTAAAGGGTACGTTTCTTTGTGGTGGAAGGACCAACTGCGGCGGGCACTAGTTTGAGGACGGCAGTTCGCCGCGCTCGGTTCCCTTGGCGATCGGCACCCGGACGCTGTTGCCCCACTCGGTCCAGGACCCGTCGTAGTTGCGGACGGTCTCGAAGCCCAGCAGGTACTTCAGCGCGAACCAGGTGTGGCTGGAACGTTCGCCGATGCGGCAGTAGGCCACGACGTCGTCGCCGGCGTTCAGCCCGGCCTCGCCCAGGTACAGGGCCTCGAGCTCCTCGCGGCTGCGGTACGTGCCGTCCGTGTCCGCGGCGCGGCCCCACGGGATCGACGCGGCGGTGGGGATGTGGCCGCCGCGGAGCGTGCCCTCCTGCGGATAGGCGGCCATGTGGGTGCGCTCGCCCGAGTACTCCTCGGGGGAGCGGACATCGATCAGCGGCTTGCCCAGGTGTGCCAGCACATCTTCCTTGTAGGCACGGATCGGGGCGTCGTTGCGCTCCACCACCGGGTAGTCCGCGGCCGTGGTGATTTCGGTCGCATCGGTGGTCAGTTCCCGGCCTTCGGCGATCCACTTGTCGCGGCCGCCGTCGAGCAGGCGGACATCCTGGTGCCCGAACAGGGTAAAGACCCACAGCGCGTACGCGGCCCACCAGTTGGACTTGTCGCCGTAGACGACCACCGTGGTGTCGCGGGAGATGCCCTTCGCGGCGGCGAGGCGGGCAAAAGCGGCGCCGTCAATGTAGTCGCGGGCAACGTCGTCGTTCAGGTCCGTGTGCCAGTCAACCTTGACCGAGCCGGGGATGTGGCCGGTCTCGTACAGCAGCACGTCCTCGTCGGACTCGACAACCACCAGGCTGCCATCCTTGGTGGCGCCGCGGGCCAGGGCTGCCGCGAGCCACTCGGTCGAAACCAGCCGCTCGGGGTGTGCATAGGACGCGAACTTCTCATTTGTATCAACTGCAACAGGCATGGTGCCCCTTCCATAGACGGCTCGCACCCGTCCGGACCGGGAAGTTCCGGCACAGTCCGTGGGCGAGGGCGGGATTTAGCAGCCGCGGCCTTCGCCGGCGGTCTGTCCTCTCCTTTACAGTAACCACGGCCGTGCGGCGTTTACTCCCTCGCGTTAACGTGGCGCAATATCTCAGCGGGTATTCTTGAGGAGGCGAATGCCGCGCCATGAAACATGCACGAAAATTCCTTCCGATGAATGGATCAGTCCTTGGTACACGTTGCGCAACTTTCCACCCGCCGCCCGGCGGTGTCGGTGGAGGAACTGCTAAAGGGATTTGTTCCCTCGCCCCGCTTTGGCGGGGTTTCCTTCGCAAGCTACCGTCCGGACCCTGCGCAGCCGTCGCAGGCCGAGGCCGTGCAGGTGCTGGAAAGCTTCGGATCGCAGGCTGCCGGCAAACCGGCGGGCGGGCTGCGCAGGCTCCTTGGCGGCAAGTTCTTTGGCGACGGGGCAAAGAAGTCTGGTTCGCGGGCGGGCATCTACCTGGACGGCGGATTCGGTGTGGGGAAGACGCACCTGCTCTCCTCGCTGTGGCACCAGGTGGAAGGTCCCAAGGCGATCGGCACCTTCGTCGAATACACGAACCTGGTGGGCGCACTGTCCTTCCGGAAGACGGTGGAGGCGCTGAGCAGCTACAAGCTGGTCTGCATCGACGAGTTTGAGCTGGACGACCCCGGCGACACCGTGCTGATGTCCCGTCTCATGCGTGAACTGGCCGACGCCGGTGTCAAGCTGGCGGCCACGTCCAACACGCTGCCCGGGGCGCTGGGCGACGGGCGCTTCGCGGCGGTCGACTTCCAGCGCGAGATCCAGGTGCTGGCAGACCAGTTTGAGATCCTGCACATTGACGGCGAGGACTTCCGGCACCGCGGGCTGCCCACGCCGCCGCAACCATTGCCCAACAGCGACCTCGACGCCACCATGCGGAGGGAATTTGCCGGCAAGACCGTGGCGGTTGACGACTTCGGCACGCTCGTGGACCACCTGGCCGGTGTCCACCCCTCCCGGTACCGGCAGCTGATTGACGGGATCGACGCCGTCGTCTGGCGCAATGTGCACACCATCACCGAGCAGGCGGTGGCCCTGCGCTTTGTGGTCCTGGCGGACCGCCTGTACGACAAAGACGTGCCGATCCTTGGCAGCGGCGCACCGCTTGACACCCTCTTCACCCCGGAAATGATGGCCGGCGGATACCAGAAGAAGTATTTCCGGGCCGTGTCCCGCCTGACGGCCCTGGCGCGGGAAGCGAGGGAGGAGCCGGACGGCGGGGCTGGCGACGGTTCCGCGTCCGCTCCGCAGCCGGTGGGCCTGGGCGCCTAGGAAGACGCAGCCGACCTCAAACGCAAAAGGCGCCGGTGCCGTCTCTCGACGGGACCGGCGCCTCCCTTGACGTCAATTCAGGGGCGGAGGAGCGGAATCAGGCCTTGGGCCTGTCCACAAAATCCGAAGCAGCCTGCTGGACGCCGTCGATCTGGTCCTTGAACTTCTCACCTGTCTTGCTGTCGATGAAGTCGCCAGCCTTCTGGATGCCGTCCTTGACCTGATCTGCGTGTCCCTGCAACAGCCCCTCGGCCTCGCCCTTGATATCGTCAAAAATAGACAATGGGCACCTCCCTTCACTCCTGGGGCCATTGGCGCCCCAACCTCTCAACAGCCTAGTGGGCGCGGCGGGGATGTCAACGGCTCATCCCCCGTGAATCCGCTGGGCGTGAATTGCGGAGAGCTGCGCCCCGCCGCCGTCGCCGCCCCGGGCGGGTGCCGGACCGGGCCCTCGTCCCGCCCGCGACGGCCACCACATGCGCCTCCCGATGGCGTAGGACAGCGCCGGGACCAGCAGCGACCGGACGATGACGGTGTCCAGCAGCACGCCGAAGGCGACGATGAACGCCAGCTGTGCCAGGAACAGCAGGGGAATGACGCCCAAGGCGGCGAACGTGGCGGCCAGCACCACGCCCGCCGACGTGATGACGCCGCCGGTCTTGCCGAGCCCGCGCAGGACCCCGGCGCGGGTTCCCATGAGCTGGGACTCCTCGCGGACCCGGGTCATGAGGAAGATGTTGTAGTCGACGCCGAGGGCCACCAGGAACACGAAGCCAAAGAGCGGAACCGTCGCATCGGCGCCGGGAAAGCCAAAGACGTGGTTGAACACCAGCGCGGACACGCCCATGGTCGCCGTGTAGGAGACGATCACGGAACCGATCAGGACCAGCGGCGCCACCAGGGAGCGCAGCAGCGCCATGAGCACCAGCAGGATGACCGCCAGGACCAGGGGAACGATTTTCACCAGGTCGTTTTGCGCCGTCGTGTTGGTGTCCAGGGCGATGGCCGTCACGCCGCCCACCAGCACATCCGGGTCGACCTTGGGCAGCCCGGACCGGAGGTTGACCACTACCTGTTCCGCCCGGTCGGAATCGGCCTGGTCCGCCAGGGTGGCATTGATCAGCACGCGCCCGTCCCTGACCACGGCCGGCGCTCCGGTGCCGGGCCGGCCTCCTTCGGTCTGGACGGCCGCGCCCGCGACCCCGTGCGCGCGTTCGACGGCGGAGAGCACCTCGCGCTGCTTGTCCGCGTCGGCGACGATCACCACGGGGCTGCCGCTGCCGGCGTCGAAGTGCCGTGCCAGCGCCGCCTGGCCGTCCACGGCGTTGCTCGGGCCGAGGATGACCTGGGTCTGGGACACCCCGTGCGCCTGGAGCTGCAGTACGCCGCTGCTGGCCAGGACCAGCACGCCCAGGGTGATCACCCAGGTCAGGTTCGGCCGGCGGGCCACCAGCAGTCCCACGCGGCGCCACAGCCCGCCAATGCCGGAGAGTCCGTGCGCCACGTCGTCGCCCTTGGACGGGGCCATTGCCGCCGTGCCCTCCGCGGCATGCTTGTGGGCGTGCCCGTGCCCCACCTTGGGCCGGAACGGCCAAAAGGCGGTGCGGCCAAAGAGCGCCAGCAGGGCCGGGAGGCAGGTGAGCGCGGCCAGCAGGGAAAAGAAGATGCCGATGGCGGCGATGGGCCCCAGGCTGCGGTTGGAATTCAAGTCGGAGACCAACAGGCACAGCAGGGCCAGGATCACGGTGGTGCCGGAGGCGGTGATCGGTTCCCAGGCGCTGCGGAGGGCCCGTCCCATGGCGGTCCAGGAGGACTTCACCTCGTGCAGGCCTTCCCGGAAGCGCGCGACCAGCAGCAGCGAATAGTCGGTGGCGGCGCCTATGACCAGAATGGACAGGATGCCCTGGCTTTGCCCGCTCAGCTTGATCACGTCCGCGCTGGCCAGGGCGTACACCACGAGGATCGCCGCGCAGAGCGCCACGACGGAGGTGAAGAGGACCAGGACCGGCAGGACCACGGAGCGGTAGACGACCAGCAGGATCACAAAGACGGCCAGCAGCGCCACCAGCAGCAGCACGCCGTCGATCCCGGCAAAAGCCCCGATGAGGTCCGCGGTGAGCCCGGCGGGCCCCGTGACGTAGTAGCTCATGCCCTCCGTCGCCTGGGCCGCCAGGACCCCGCGGAGCCCGTCGACCACGGTCTTCAGTTCCCCGGCGTCGGCCACGGGGACGATGAACTCCACCGCGAGCTTGTCCCGGGACGGGATGGGGCCGGCAATCCCGGCCGCAGCCCCGCCCGAGGCCTTCTGGACGCCGGGCACGGCGCCCAGCTTGTCCGGCAGCGCCGCCAGCCGGGCCAGCTGCGCCGCGCTGAACTCCGTCCCGGAGGTGACGAGCACCACGGCCGGGATGGTGCTGCTGTCCACGAAGCGCTTCTGCCAGGCCTGGACGGCGGTGGATTCGGCGCTGGCGGGCAGGAAAGCGGCCTGGTCGTTGGTCGAGACGTCGGAGATCTTGCCGAACGTGGGCCCGCCCACGCCGGCGATCAACAACCAGATGACGATCAGCACTGCCGGCAGCGTCAGCCGCAGCCACTTCTTGGGGGAACGGTCGCGAAGGTCCATGGCCACCATAGTACTTCCATTGACGAGATATTATGCGATGGAGATAAAAATTGTGTCTTTGAGCCGCGCATGACGGAAGATTGGTCGCATGGAACCACTTGATCGCACTGGAGAACTCATGGCTGCCATGCGCGGGTTCACGTATGAATCGGACCGCTATGTGGAACGGACCGCCGCCGTGAACGGACTGCACCGCACGGATTTGAACGCCCTGGGGTTCCTCATCCGCCCCAGCACTCCGGAGCGCCCGCTGACACCGGGAAAACTGGGGGAGGCCCTGAACCTGAGCTCCCCTGCCACCACGGCCCTCGTGGACAGGCTGGAACGCTCGGGCCACGTGAACCGCCGGCGCAGCGAGTCCGACCGCCGGCAGGTGGAGCTGGCCATGACGGACCACGCCCGGGACGTGGGGCGCGCCCTGTTCACGCCGCTGGCCGAGCAGCTGCGAGGCGCCGTGGAGAAGTACACGGCCCCGGAGGTTGAGCTGGTGACGCGGTTCCTGATGGACATGACCGCGGCCACGGAAGCGGCGCGGAATGCCCTCACGGTGCCCGCAGCCGGGGCGCCTCCCGCGCCGGCGACGTAAGTCTGGTGCGCCGGGGACATTGCCGCCGGCGCAGTCCGGTGTGCCAGGCCGGCGCAGTCCGGTGTGCCAGGATGGCAGGAGCCAGCAGGCACCCGGACGAGGTGCGCCGTACCCGGCCAGCGACAAGACGGCGTGGTGGAGGAATTCCCATGACGTGGATTGTCTTGATTGTCTCCGGAGTGCTTGAGGCCGTATGGGCCACTGCCCTGGGCAGGGGCGAGGGCTTCAGCAAGCTGCTGCCCAGCATCGTCTTCGTGGCCGCCCTCGCGGCCAGCATGGGCGGCCTTGCCTGGGCCATGCGTACGCTGCCTGTCGGCACGTCCTACGCGGTATGGGTGGGCATCGGCGCGGCCCTGACCGTCGCCTACGCCATGGCAACCGGGACGGAGTCCGTGTCGCTGCTGAAGGTGCTGCTCCTGCTGGGCCTGGTCGGCTGCATTGTGGGGCTGAAGCTGGCCCACTAGCATACGACGCTTAACGTACGACGGCGACGCAAGGCTTGCGTCGCCGTCGTACGTTAAGGGTCGTGGGCGATACTGGGATCGAACCAGTGACCTCTTCCGTGTCAGGGAAGCGCGCTACCGCTGCGCCAATCGCCCCAAGGGGTGGTGGATGGGAAAAAACTGCCGGAATCCGAGGGTTCCGGCAGTTCCTTGCTTTACATCCGAGCGGTTGACGAGATTCGAACTCGCGACATCCACCTTGGCAAGGTGGTGCTCTACCAGCTGAGCTACAACCGCATTTTCGTGCAGTACTACGTTATCCGACTTTCGCCAGGTGAACGAACAATGACGTTCATTCGTGGGCGATACTGGGATCGAACCAGTGACCTCTTCCGTGTCAGGGAAGCGCGCTACCGCTGCGCCAATCGCCCAATGCATCACACTGGCACCGTTACATCCGTGCCCAGCGAAATACCTTGGTTCAGCCTAAATGGAGGTGGGAACGGGATTCGAACCCGTGTACACGGCTTTGCAGGCCGTTGCCTCGCCTCTCGGCCACCCCACCGTGAGTGCTGAACGGTGTCCTGCGAGCGGTTGACGAGATTCGAACTCGCGACATCCACCTTGGCAAGGTGGTGCTCTACCAGCTGAGCTACAACCGCAAAGCATCAGTTCGCAGTCGGTCGCGTTTCCGCGCCGCTGTTCCGTGTTGCTGCGATGAAAACTGTACCCGAGCCTTTTCCTAAACGCCAAATCGATCACGCGCGGCACCGGGGCGGTGACGGCAGGTCGGGTTCCGATCGCCGCAACGGCGCGGAACTTCATCGGCGAAAATGAATTACAGCGCTGTTATTCGCAGGCATTTTGAGACCGGCCAGGCCGTCATGGGGGCGTTGGTGGGCCCGGACAAAGGTGCGCGGCTGGTCACCAATGGTGGCGCGGCGGCGCGCCTTGGCGGGCCGCTGTGGCGCCAGGGGGCCGATTATGCAGTCACGCGGGATTTGGGCTATTGTTTTGAACGCACCAAGGAAAACCGCTGGTTCGGCAACGATCCAGGCGGATGACTTTGGGCGATTGGCGCAGTGGTAGCGCGCTTCGTTCACACCGAAGAGGTCACTGGTTCGAACCCAGTATCGCCCACCACATGAAAAGCCCCGCCCGCCTGCTCCACGCAGGGAAGCGGGGCTTTTTCGTGCCCGCAACCTGCGTTATCCACAGCCGGGCGCCGCCGGTCTGCAAAGTGTCGGCGGGTAGTGAAATAGTGGAACCATGACGGCACCAGCATTGGCACACACCACCGAATTGGGGCGCATGTACGCCCGATCGCTCACGGATCCGCCCAAGGTTCCCTCCATCACCACGGTGATCGGCCAGCAGTCGACGAGTCTTGACGGCTGGATCGGCTACATGGCGGCAAGCGCCGTGGCCAGCCACCCCGACCTCGGCACCGCCGTCGGCAATCCGGGCCAGTTGCGCACCGTGGTGCGGGACAGCTCCAATGCCGCCGAACAGTACCGGGACGCGGCGGCCTCCCGTGGGGACAGGGTCCACCACTACTGCGAACAGGTGGCGCTTCGCGCGCTGGGACGGCCCCATCAAATGCCGGAGGCGCGGGCCGCGCTGGCCGAAAAAGGAGAGGAGAACTTCGCCGTCCGCTTCGACGCCTGGTGGGACGAATACCAGGTTCAGCCCCTGGCGCCGGAAATTACGGTATGGAATGAAACCCTCGGCTACGCCGGCACGTTGGATCTGGTGGCCACCATCGGCGGGAAGCTGTGCATCATCGACTACAAGACCAAGGGCACCGACCGCAACGGGCAGGTGAAGGGCCTCGACGCGAAGGTCGTCATGCAGCTCGTGGCAGGCATGAAGGCCGAGGAATCCATCGTGGACGAGGCCGCCGGCGCCTGGGAAGCCTGGAAATATGGACAGGACCCCGTCCTGCTGGGCGTGGCCGTGGGCGAGACGGAAGTGCGCACGCTGCGCGCCAATCCGGCCGTGCTTAAACATCACTGGTTCAAGTTCGCTTCCCTGCGCCGGGTGTGGCAGACATCCTTGGAGGCCGCACAGGCAGGGGCACCGCTGCTGCCCATCGCCCCGCCTGCCGGTTGAACCGCCTGGCGCGGAGGGTTGAACCGTCGCCCGGGCCCGGCCAGCCGGCCGGACCTGCCAACTAGACTGGTGCCGAAGCTGTCATGCAGCACGCAAAGGCACGTTCCTAAAAAAGTGAGGTCCACACCCATGGCCATTTTGAGCATTCGCATCATTGGCGACCCCGTCCTGCGGACCAAGGCATCGGATGTGACGGAGTTTGGCCCCGACCTGGCCAAGCTGATAGAGGACATGGCCGAGACCATGGCGGACGTGCGCGGCGCCGGGCTCGCGGCGCCGCAGGTGGGCGTCAGCAAGCGCATCTTCACCTATGCGGTGGATGGACATGAGGGCCACGTGATCAACCCCGTCATTGCCGCCAGTGACGATTTCGCCCCGGATGAGCCCGAAGGCTGCCTGTCCGTCCCGGGTCTGGGCTTCAGTGTGCGCCGGCACCGCTGGGTGCGGATCACGGGCGTGGACATGAGCGGCGAGCCGCTGGACATGGAGGCCACCGGCATGCTGGCCAAGTGCTTCCAGCATGAAACCGACCACCTGGACGGCAAGCTGTACGTGGACAGGCTGGAAGGCGAGGACCGCAAGAGCGCCCTGCGCGCCATCCGCACCGCCAACTACCACCACGTCACGGCCGAAACCCTCACGCAGCGCGCCCGTACGGTCGGCTCGGCCTTCGGCGCAGGCGCCGCGGGATGAGGATCCTTTTCGCTGGAACCCCCGCCGCCGCACTGCCGTCCCTGGAGGCGCTCCGGACCGCCGGGCACCAGATTGTCGCCGTCCTGACCCGGCCGGATGCCCCGCTTGGACGCAAAAGGATCCTGACGCCGTCGCCCGTGGCCGCGCGGGCCGCCGAACTTGGCCTGCCCGTCATCAAGGCGGACAAGGTCGACGCCGCCGCACGGGAAGCCGTCACGGCCGCACGGCCCGAGGTGGCCGCCATCGTGGCCTATGGCGCCCTGGTGCCCGAATCGGCGCTGTCCATCCCGGAGCATGGCTGGGTCAACCTCCACTTTTCCCTCCTGCCCGCCTGGCGCGGCGCGGCCCCGGTGCAGCATGCGCTCATCCACGGCGACGACGTCACCGGCGCCTCCACGTTCCTGCTCGACAAGGGCCTGGACACCGGCAACATCTACGGCACCATGACCGAGACCGTCCGCCCCACGGACACCAGCGAGGCGCTGTTGGAACGGCTCTCCCACCGCGGTGCCGTGCTGCTGGCCCAGACCATCGACGGCCTGGCCGCGGGCCGCCTGACCGCGCTGCCGCAGCAGGGCGAGGTTTCGCTGGCGCCCAAGCTGACGCTGGAGGACGGGCGCATCGACTGGCGGCAGCCCGCGCTGGCCATCGACAGGCGGGTCCGCGGCGTGACCGCCGAACCCGGCGCCTGGACGCAGCTGTCCGGCCAGCGCGTCAAGCTTGGGCCGGTCGTGCCCCGGCCCGACGTCACCGCGCTGGCCCCGGGGCAACTGCGGACGGAGGCCAGGGCCGTGCTGGTGGGCACGGGGTCCCACGCCGTCGAGCTGGGCCTGGTGCAACCGGCCGGCAAGAAATCCATGAAGGCAAGCGACTGGGCCCGAGGCCTGGCGAACAAGGAAGATGTGGTGTTTGAATGACCGGCGAGCAAGGCGGGCCGACAGGCCGTTCCAGCCACTCAGGCGGCGTCCGGCGCCGTGACGAAGCCGGGCGCGAGCGCAACCGCAGCACCGGACGCAACCGCACCGCGTCGGCCCCGGCCCAGCGCACGCGCGCGGCCGACCCCGCCCGCCTGGTTGCCTTCGAGGTGCTCCGTGCCGTCTCCGGCGACGACGCCTACGCCAACCTGGTGCTGCCGGCCCGCATCCGGGACCACCGCCTGGACCGTCGCGACGCGGGCTTTGCCACCGAACTTGCCTACGGCGCGCTGCGCGCCCAGGGCACCTATGACGCCATCCTGGCCCGGTGCGTGGACCGGCCGCTGTCCGAGCTGGACCCGGCCGTCCTCGACGCCCTGCGCATCGGCGTGCACCAGCTGGTGGCCATGCGGGTCCCGGCACACGCCGCCCTGGACCAGACCGTGGGCCTGGCCCGTGCCGTCATTGGCGCCGGCCCGTCGGCACTGATCAACGCCGTCCTGCGCAAGGTGGCGGCGAAGGACCTGCCCGAATGGCTGGCGGAGCTGACGGCGGGGCTCACCGATGAGGTCAAGATCGCCTCCCTGAAGCATTCCCATCCCGAGTGGATCGTCCGGGCCCTGCGCCAGGCGCTGGTGGCCCACGGCCGCGACGTCGCCGAAATTACGGCACTCCTCGAGGCGGACAACGCCGCCCCCGTGGTGAACCTCGTGGCGCTGCCCGGGATCGGCAGCCTGGAGGAGGCGTTCGCCGCCGGATTCACCCCCGGCCCGCTGGTTATCGACTCGGCGCTGTCCTCCGGCGGCGACCTGGGCCGGCTCTCCAGCGTCCGCGACGGCACCGTGCGCGTCCAGGACGTGGGCTCCCAGCTGGTGGCCCGCGCAATGGCCGGCGTAGACCTGAAATCGGAGCTCGACGGGGGAGAGGAACGCTGGCTGGACCTGTGTGCCGGCCCCGGCGGCAAGGCCTCGCTGCTGGCCGCCCTCGCGGCCGAAAAGGGAGCCTGGATCCTGGCCAACGAGCCCGCCCCGCACCGCGCCAAGCTCGTGGCCCAGGCCATGGCCGCGGTCCCGGAGGACACCTGGACCGTCCGCACGGGTGACGGCCGCGACGTGGGACGCGACCATCCGGCGTCGTTCGACAGGATCCTGGTGGACGCCCCATGCACCGGGCTCGGTGCCCTGCGCCGCCGGCCCGAATCCCGCTGGCGCCGCCAGCTCTCCGACGTCTCCGCATTGGGGCCGCTGCAGCGTGAGCTGCTCAACTCGGCCCTGGACGCCGTCAAACCCGGGGGAGTGGTGGCCTATGTAACGTGCTCCCCGCACACGGCGGAAACGATCGCCGTGGTGGACGACGCCGTCCGCAAGCGCGACGACCTGGAACTGCTCGACGCCGGTGCGGCCCTCGACGCCGCCAGCCTCACCGGCAACCTTGGCGCAGGTAACGGGCTGTCCCCGCTGCCCACCGACCGGATGACGGCCCAGCTGTGGCCGCATCTGCACCAGACCGACGCCATGTTCCTGGCCCTCATCCGCAAGAGCCGACCGTAACCGAAAGGCGGGCACCATGCCCCGTTCCGCACCGCGGTGCTGCATCAACCCCAGCATCCTCTCCGCCGACTTCGTCAATCTCGAGGCCGAACTGGCCCGCATCAGCAAGGCCGATGCGGTGCACGTGGATGTCATGGACAACCACTTTGTACCGAACCTGACCATCGGCCTGCCGGTGGTGGAACGGCTGCAAAAGGTCAGCCCCGTGCCCCTGGACGCGCACCTGATGATTTCCCAGGTGGACCGCTGGGCGCCGCAGTTCGCCGATGCAGGCCTTGCCTCCGTGACGTTTCATGTCGAGGCCTCCGACGCGCCCATCAAGCTGGCCCGCGAACTGCGCGCCCGCGGGGCCAGGGCGGGCATGGCGCTGCGCCCTGCCACGCCGGTGGAACCCTACCTGGACATGCTTCCGGAGCTGGACATGCTGCTGATCATGACGGTGGAGCCCGGATTCGGCGGGCAGGCGTTCCTGGATGTCATGCTGCCGAAGATCCGCCGGGCCCGCGCCGCCATTGACGGTGCCGGGGTGGATGTGGCCATCCAGGTGGACGGCGGCATCACGGAGGAAACGATCACCCGTGCCGCGGAGGCCGGCGCCAACGTCTTCGTGGCCGGCTCGGCCGTGTACGGCAAGCCCTCGCCCGCGGAGGCCATCGAGTCGCTGCGGGCCAAGGGCCGGCTCGCCTTCGGCTGAGCCTTCATGAAACCCCGCCGATTTGGGGGCGGCGGCAGAAGTGCCATAATGGAAGAGACGCCCGCCACGGTGGGCATAGCAGTACGAAAGCAGCAGTACCAAAACAATGCAATATCAACGTGCTCCGGGGTCGGTGTAATTCCGAACCGGCGGTTATAGTCCGCGACCCGCGCGCAGCCGGCTGGAAACAGCAGGTGGCGCACGGTTGATCTGGTGAAATTCCAGTACCGACAGTTAAAGTCTGGATGGGAGAAGCACGAACATTTTTGGCCTCCGCGCCTCGGGTGCCGCACTTTGCGGAACCCCTGCCGGCGCCAGATCTGTACGTTACCCCCGGAGCCATCGCGGTTCGAAAGGGTAGGTAACAGTGGACTTTCTGCGGTGGCTCTTTGACGCCAAGCTTGAATTCGCCGGCGGCGGGTTCCTCCTCTGGCGTGAAGTGATAGGCAATCTCTTTGGGCTCGCCAGCGCCCTCGGCGGCATGCGCCGCAAAATCTGGGCCTGGCCGGTGGGCATCATCGGCAACGCTCTCCTTTTCACGGTCTTCATGGGCTCGGTGTTCGGTTCGCCCGTCTACGCCAACCTGCTGGGCCAGGCCGGGCGCCAAATCATGTTCATCGCCGTCTCCGTCTACGGCTGGCAGCGCTGGCGCCAGTCCCGCACCGTCACTGCCGACGCCGGAGCCTCCCCGGGCGCAGCGGTTGCCCCACGCTGGGCCGCAGCCCGGACCCGCTGGCTGCTGGCGGCCGCCCTCGTGGGCGGCACGGCGATCCTCACCCCCGTTTTCCGGGCCTTGGGTTCCTACGAACCCGTGTGGGCCGACGCCTGGATCTTCATGGGCTCCCTGCTGGCCACCTATGGCATGGCCAAGGGCTGGGTGGAGTTCTGGCTCATCTGGGTTGCGGTGGACATTGTGGGCGTGCCGCTGCTCTTCGGCGCCGGCTACTATGCCTCCGCGTTCATGTACATCTTCTACGGGGCGTTCACCTTGGCGGGCTTCTTCGTCTGGTGGCGGTTGGGCAGCAACGCGTCCGCGGCCGGCGGGACGGTGTCCGTGGATGCCACGTTCCCCGACATCACCGTGCGCAGCCAGACCCCGGGCACTGTCGAGACTGGCAGTGTCGAAGCGGGCAGTGGCCAAGCATGGGCCGTTGGGGTGGGTGCCGTTGACCAGGACGCCACCGGCAGGATGGAGGCCCGGAAATGAATCCCACGGCAGAGAGCCACCTTGAGTCCGACGCCTTCAGCGACGCCGTCATCGTCGCCATGGAGACGGCCCTGGCGGTGGCACGGCAGGGCGTGCGTGGCGCGAATCCGCTGGTGGGCGCCGCCATCATTGACGCCGACGGCACGGTGCTGGCCATCGGCCGGCATCTGGGGGCCGGCACGCCGCACGCCGAAGTGGACGCCATCAACTCACTGTCCGGCACGCGCCGTGACCTGTCCGCGGCCACCATGGTGGTCACGCTGGAACCGTGCAACCACCAGGGACGGACCCCCGCCTGCTCGCAGGCCATCATCGATGCCGGGATCGGCAACGTGGTCTACGCGGCGGACGATCCCCACGCGCCCGCCGCCGGCGGCGCGGACAGGCTCCGCTTCGAAGGCATCAACGTCCGCTCCGGCCTCATGGCGGAGCAGGCGCTGGAGCTGAACCGGCAGTGGTTTGCCGCAGTCAGGGCGCGGCGGCCGTTTGTCACGGCCCGGCTGGCCCAGACCGTGGACGGCCGGATCGCCGCCGCGGACGGTACCAGCCAGTGGATCACCTCCCCGGAGTCGCGGCAGGACTCGCACACGCTGCGGGCCCGGGTGGACGCCATTGTGGTGGGCACCGGCACCGTCTTCGCAGACAACCCCCGGCTGACCGCCCGCGACGCGAACGGCAGCGAATCGGAGCACCAGCCGCTGCGGGTTGTCATGGGCCTGCGGGATATTCCCGCGGACGCCGCGGCCCGGAACCGGACCACCCCGGGGTTCCTGCAACTGCATACCCACGATCCGGCCGAGGTCGTGCAGGAACTCCACAGCCTCGGAGTGGGACACCTCATGATCGAGGGCGGCTCCAGGATCAGTGCCGCGTTCCTGGCCGCCGGGCTCGTGGACGAGTTGATCGTCTACCTGGCCCCCACCTTGCTTGGATCCGGCATTCCCGCTCTGAACGACCTCGGCATAGACACCCTCGCCCAGGCACAACAGTGGGAATGGGACGCCACCACCTCTGGCCCGGTCGAACGGCTGGGCCCGGACCTCAAGCTCACGCTCATGCCGGCAAAGGTGCCGGCCCCGACCACAGAAGGACAGCACTAAATGTTTACCGGAATCATTGAAGGCCGGGGCACCGTCGTCCGGCTGGACGAACACGCTGACTCGGACAGCGCGACACTGGTCGTGGATACGGCACCCTCGGGCGGGACCGTGAACGGCCTGTCGCTGGGCGGCTCCCTCGCCGTCAACGGCGTCTGCCTGACGGCCACGCGGATCGCCGGCACCACCGTGGAGGTCGACGTCATGGGCGAGACCCTCCAGCGCACCACCACCGGCGCGCTGGCTGCCGGAGCCACCGTCAACCTGGAACGGTGCGTCCCCGCAGGCGGGCGCCTGGACGGTCACGTGGTCCAGGGGCATGTGGATGGCGTGGGATCGCTGCTGGAGAGGGAAAATCAGGGCAACTGGGACCGACTGCGCTTCTCGGCCCCGGCCCGTCTCTCGCGCTACATTGCCGAAAAGGGTTCCATCGCCGTCGACGGCGTCTCGCTCACGGTGACTGCCGTGAGCCCGGCGACCGACGCGCAGCAATGGTTCGAGGTGGGACTGATCCCGGTGACGCTCGCCAACACCGGGCTGGGCGACAAGGCGATGGGCGGGCAGGTGAACCTGGAAGTGGACGTGCTGGCCAAATACGCCGAACGCCTGCTGCAGTTTGCCGTCCCCGTCGGTGCCTCGGCCTCCGCTGCCTCCGCTCCGTCCGCCGTCGACGAGGTGCGGCCATGAGCGCGCTCACCAATCCCGCCACGCTGCTGGACCCCGTCTCAGCGGCCGTCGCCGCCATCGCCGCCGGAGAAGCCGTGCTGGTCGTGGACGATGAAAACCGCGAAAACGAAGGTGACATCATCTTCGCCGCCCAGCACAGCACCCCGGCCCTGATGGGCTGGACCATCCGCCACAGCTCCGGCGTCATTTGCGTCCCCATGGAGGACGCCCGCGCCGAGGTCCTGGCCCTGCCGCCCATGGTGGCGCACAACCAGGACGCCAAAGGCACCGCCTACACGGTTTCCTGCGATGCCGCCGGCGGGGTCAGCACGGGCATCAGCGCCACGGACAGGTCCCTGACCGCCACCGTCCTCGCCAGCCCGTCGTCGGGACCAGAGGCAGTCACCCGCCCCGGCCACATGTTCCCCCTGCGTGCCGTGCCCGGGGGAGTGCGGCAGCGGCCGGGCCACACCGAAGCCTCAGTGGAGTTGTGCAAGCTCGCCGGCTGCGAACCCGTGGCGGTCATCGCCGAGGTGGTGGACGACGCCGGGCAGATGGTCAGGCTCGAGGGTCTCCGTGAGTTCGCGGACGCCCATGCGCTGGTGCTGATCTCCATCGCGGACCTGGTGGCCCACCTGGACGCGTCGGGACCGGCCGGCGGGTCGGCGCTTGACGGAACGGCCGCCGCCCCTGTGTCCGCTGCTGCGGCCAGCCTCCCTGTGTCCGCCTCTTCCATGGCCCCTGCTGCGGCGGCAGGTGTGCGCCATGAGTGAGGCAGCCACGGCAGGACCTGACGGCACCGTTCCCGACGCAAATGTTACGGGCGGACCGGTCGTGATATTGCCCACATCCTTCGGGGTCTTCCAGGCGCAGGCCTGGATTGACCGTGCCACCGGAGCCGAACACCTGAGCCTGAGCGCACCCGGTGGGGGACCGGAAGGGAACGGGGCCGGGCCTCTGGTCCGGCTGCATTCCGAATGCCTCACCGGCGACGTCTTTGGCTCGTTCCGCTGCGACTGCGGCGAGCAGCTGGACTTTGCGCTGGAAATGATCCAGAGCCAGGGCGGCACGTTGGTCTACCTGCGCGGCCATGAGGGCCGTGGGATCGGGCTGGCGAACAAAATGCGCGCCTACAGCCTGCAGGAGGCGGGCGCGGACACCGTGGAAGCCAATGAGCAGCTGGGCCTTCCCGTGGACGGGCGCGACTACGCCGCCGCCGCGGGCATCCTCCACGCGCTGGGCCTGTCCCGCGTCCGCCTTCTGAGCAACAACCCGCTGAAATCAGCGGACCTTTCCCGGCACGGCATCACCGTCACGGAGATCGTCGCCACGCATGTCCCTGCCCGCGCTGAAAACCTACGCTACCTGGAAACCAAGCGCGACCGCATGCACCATACCCTTGAGGTCACAACACCCAACGGAACACCCCACACCCTTACGGAAGGACCCACGACATGAGCGGCCACGGAGCACCTGCCATCGGATTCAACGGCGAGGAAAAGTCCCAGGCGTCCCACTTGAAACTGGCCATCGTCGCAGCCAGCTGGCACACCGAAATCATGGACGGGCTGCTGGCGGGGGCCCTGCGCGGCGCCGCCGACGCCGGCATCGGCAGCCCCACCGTGATCCGCGTCCCCGGCAGCTTTGAGCTGCCCGTCGCAGCGGCGCGGCTGGCTCCCAACTACGACGCCGTCGTCGCACTTGGCGTGGTGATCCGCGGCGGGACCCCGCATTTTGACTATGTGTGCCAGGCCGCCACGATGGGCCTGACCGACGTCAGTGTCCGCACCGGCAAGCCCGTCGGCTTTGGCGTCCTGACCTGCGACACCGAACAGCAGGGCCTGGACCGGGCCGGCCTGCCCGGCTCCGTCGAGGACAAGGGCCACGAAGCGGTCACGGCCGCGCTCGCCACCGCCCTGACCCTCGCCAACGCGGGCTAGACGCCCCGCACCGTTGAGGTTCGAGATCACGACGCCCCGCATCGTTGAGGTTCGAGATCACGACGCCCATCCGGCGTTGATGGTGTCATTATCTCGAACCTCAACGGATTTGTGGGGGGCCAGACGCCGCCCATTCGGCCGGTGGACGAATTTCACATGTCGGACGATGCCCGCCGTGAAATCCGTGAACCCGGCGCCCACCCACTAGGCTGGAGACCGTGAAGACCTTCGAATCCCTATATGAAGAGCTGAGTGAGAAGGCCGCAGCCCGGCCCGCCGGCTCCCGAACCGTCGCCGAACTGGAATCAGGCATTCACGGTATCGGCAAGAAAGTGGTTGAGGAAGCCGCCGAAGTGTGGATGGCCGCCGAATATGAATCGGACGAGGCCTGCGCCGAAGAGATCTCCCAGCTGCTCTACCACCTGCAGGTCATGATGATCGCCAAAGGTTTGACGCTTCAGGACGTTTACAAGCATCTATAGCCACTGCCGTGGCGTGCCAAATCCCTGAACCGGCGCCGACCACCGGAGCCTCGTTGACCGACCTGAAGGAAAAACCCATGCTTAGAGTTGCCGTCCCGAACAAGGGAGCCCTGTCCGAAGCCGCCTCCGCCATGCTGGCCGAGGCGGGCTACCGCCAGCGGCGCGACAGCCGCGAACTGGTCATGGTGGACCCGGAGAACAATGTTGAATTCTTCTTCCTGCGTCCCCGCGACATAGCGGTCTACGTCGGCGCCGGGACGCTTGACGTCGGCATCACCGGCCGCGACCTGCTGTTGGACGCACAAGTGGACGCCGAGGAGCTGCTGCCGCTTGGCTTTGCCGTCTCCACGTTCCGTTTTGCAGGTCCGATCGGCCACTTCAGCACGGCGGCCGAGCTCGAAGGCAAGCGCCTGGCCACCAGCTACGACGGACTCCTGCGCGAGTACCTGGGGAAGCTGGGCATCAACGCCAAGGTGGTCCGCCTGGACGGTGCCGTGGAATCCTCCGTGCGCCTGGGCGTGGCAGACGCCATTGCCGACGTCGTCGAAACCGGCAGCACGTTGAGGGCCGCCGGCATGGAGATCTTTGGCGAACCCATCCTCAATTCCGAGGCACTGCTGATCGGGCGCCGCGGAGTCACCCCGCCGCCCGGCGTCGAGGTGCTGATCCGCCGCCTTCACAGCGTCCTGGTGGCCAGCCAGTACGTCCTGCTCGACTACGACGTGCCGAAGGCCCTCATGGAAAAGGCCACCGCGCTCACCCCCGGCCTCGAATCGCCCACGGTGTCGCCGCTGCGCGACTCCGATTGGGTCGCCGTCCGCTCCATGGTTTCGGCCAAGGACACCAACCGTGTCATGGACGAACTCTATGACCTGGGCGCCCGCGCCATCCTGGTCAGCAGCATCCACGCCTGCCGCATCTAAGGGGAACAGCAATGAGTGTTGCCATTCGGGTCATTCCCTGCCTGGACGTTGACGGCGGCCGGGTGGTCAAAGGCGTCAAGTTCCAAAACCTGCGTGACGCCGGCGATCCCGTTGAACTGGCCCAGCGCTACGACCGCGCCGGCGCCGACGAGCTGACCTTCCTTGACGTCACGGCCTCCTCGGGCAACCGCGACACCACCTTTGACGTCGTCTCGCGCACGGCCGAGCAGGTGTTCATTCCGCTGACGGTGGGCGGGGGAGTGCGGGAGGTCTCCGACGTCGACAGGCTCCTGCGCTGCGGGGCGGACAAGGCCTCCATCAACACCGCCGCCATCGCCCGCCCGGCCGTGATTGACGAGATCACCCGGCGTTTTGGCTCCCAGGTCCTGGTGCTCAGTGTCGACGCGCGCCGCACCCGGGAGGGGCGCACGCCGTCGGGCTTCGAAGTGACCACGCACGGCGGCCGCAAGGGCACGGGCATCGACGCGGTCGAATGGGCCAGGGAGGCCGCCGATCGGGGCGTGGGCGAGATCCTGCTGAACTCGATCGACGCCGACGGCACCAAGGAAGGCTTCGACCTCGAGCTCATCCGTCTGGTCCGCGCCGCCGTGCACGTGCCAATCATCGCCTCGGGCGGCGCCGGCAGGCCGGAGCACTTCCCGCCGGCGGTCGCGGCCGGTGCGAACGCCGTGCTCGCGGCGTCGATCTTCCACTTCGGTCCGGACAACGCGATCGCCGACGTCAAGAAGGCCATCCGCGAAGCCGGCTACGAAGTCCGCTAGCCCTACCGGCGCTCCCGGAGTTTCGGGGGTGGTTTGGCGGACGCCCGGGCAGCTGCGGCGTGCAGGCCGGCCTAACCTGCCGGCGGTGCCTGAGGGAGGGGTTCGTTATCAAGCCCGGATCTGCAGGAGCATCGGTGGCTGGTGCCCCGGATCTGCAGGAGCGTTTGTGTTTGGCTAGAGGCCGACGGGGGCGGTGCGGAGGAGTGCGACGGCGTCGGCCTGGCCTTCGAAGGACACCAGGGCCTGGCCCGTGCGGCCGTTGGCGTGCATGAGCAACTCGCCGGGGTCGCCGATGATCGCGACCGAAACCGGAGCCCGCTTGGCGACGTGGCGGGGCCCGGACGGGTTGACCAGCACCACACCCAGGTCCACTCCGCGGTACAGAATCGCGGCACGCTTGATGAGCTCGGCCCAGAGGTCGCTGGAGTATCCGGGGTCCAGCGCACGGGGTGCCCAACGGTCGGTGGCCCGGCGGACATCTTCCGTGTGGACAAAAAATTCAACCAGGTTGGCGCTCCGGTCCACGCTCCGGAGGGCGAACGGCGAGAGCTTGGGCGGCCCGCCGCGAAACTTCTCCACCAGTTCGGCAAAGGCTGCCGGCGTCGAGGCGGCGGCGGCGAGTTTTGCCGTCGCCTTTTCCGATACCTTGTTCCACGGCTTGAGGACCAGCCCCACGCCCACCTTCGCGCTGTGCTCGCGCAGGAAGAGGTGCGCCGCCAGTTCCTGGGTGCGCCATCCGGCACAGAGTGTAGGCGCTCCCGGACCGGCAGCCAGCAGGGTCTCGGCGAGGACTTCACGGGATGGTTCAACAAATTGCATCACTTGTGAAATTAGCATGTATTGGACCGCATGGGCAGCGGGAAGCGCCGAAACGGGCATCACGAACCGGATTGTGTCCTCCGGACGAGCGGTACGGGCCGCCGGTGCCGTTTGTGTGGCACTAGAATTGGCCTTGATGCCGCAGAACCCAGAACCCCAGCCATCCACAGTTCCACCTGTCAGCAGTGCTTCCGTCAAGCATGCCGCGAAGGCGCCCGCCGCCGCTTCCGACGCGGTGCTTGCCGAGGACGTGGCCGCCCTGCTCAAGCGCGACGCGGCCGGGCTCGTGGCCGCCGTCGTGCAGCAATTCGACACCGGCGAGGTGCTGATGCTTGGCTGGATGGACGACGAGGCCCTGCGGCGCACGCTGACCACGGGCCGGGTGACGTTTTGGTCGAGGTCCCGCAGGGAATACTGGCGCAAGGGGGACACCTCGGGCCACGCCCAGTTTGTCAAGGCGGTGGCGATCGACTGCGACGGCGACGCCCTGCTCATCACCGCCGACCAGGTGGGGGCCGCATGCCACACGGGGACCCGGACCTGCTTCGAAGGCCGGGACCTGGCCGCCGTGGTCGGCAGCCGCGGCGCCTAGACCCGCCCGTCCACCCGCCCGCTGAGACGAAAGTACATTCCCTTCATGCAAGACCTTGGTGTCATCAGCCCCACGCTCGAGGAGTTCCGCGAGCTCGCCCGGAACCGCAGGGTGGTCCCCGTCCGCCTCAAGGTGCTGGTCGACGCGCAAACGCCGATCGGCCTGTACCGGACGCTCGCCGCGGAGGCCCCCGGAACGTTCCTGATGGAGTCCGCGGCCGCCGGGGGCGTCTGGTCCCGCTACTCCTTCATCGGCGTGAAGTCCGGGGCGACCCTGACCACCAACGACGGCGCCGCCCACTGGCAGGGCCAGCCGCCGGTCGGCGTTCCCCTGTCCGGCAACCCCGTGGACGCCATGGAGGCCACGCTGAAGCTGCTCGCCACCGAGCGCTTCGAGGGCCTGCCTCCGTTCACCTCCGGGCTGGTCGGCTTTGTCGGCTGGGAATCGGTGCGGCACTGGGAGAAGCTGCCGTCCCCGCCCGAGGATGACCTGCACCTGCCCGAACTGGCGCTGAACCTCATTTCAGACATGGCCGTCCATGACAACACCGAAGGCACGGTGCTGCTGATCGCCAATGCCATCAATGTCAACGGCACCGACGACAACGTGGACGCGGCCTGGCACGACGCCGTCGCGCGGGTCCGCGGCATGCTGGAGCAGCTGCGCACCCCTGTCGTCCAGCCGATGTCCGTCATGGACGTGCCGGAGGCATCCTTTGCGGACAGCGTCCAGGAACGGTGGGACCGGGACGACTACCTGAAGGCCGTTGACCGGGGCAAGGAAGCCATCGTTGACGGCGAGGTGTTCCAGGTGGTGATTTCTCGGCGTTTTGAAATGGCCTGCAAAGCCTCCGCGCTGGACGTGTACCGGGTGCTGCGCAACACCAACCCCAGCCCCTACATGTACCTGTACAGCTTCGAGGATGCGCACGGCAAGCCCTACTCCATCGTGGGCTCCTCGCCCGAGGCGCTGGTAAGCGTCAGCGGCACCGAGGTCATCACGCACCCCATTGCCGGCTCGCGCCCGCGCGGCAAGACGCTGGAGGAGGACAAGTTCCTGGCCCGGGACCTGCTCGCGGACGCAAAGGAGCGTTCCGAGCATCTGATGCTGGTGGACCTCTCCCGCAACGACCTTTCCAAGGTGTGCAATCCCGGCACGGTTGATGTCACCCAGTTCATGGAGGTGGAGCGCTTCAGCCACATCATGCACCTGGTGTCCACCGTGGTGGGCACCCTGGCCAAGGACAAGAAGCCGTACGACGTGCTGGCCGCGACCTTCCCGGCCGGTACGCTGTCCGGCGCGCCCAAGCCGCGCGCCCTGCGCCTCCTGGACGAGCTGGAACCCCACCGCCGCGGCATCTACGGCGGCGTGGTGGGCTATTTGGACTTTGCCGGCGACATGGACATGGCGATCGCCATCCGTTCCGCCCTGCTGCTGGATGGCAAGGCCTATGTCCAGGCCGGCGGCGGGATCGTGGCCGACTCCGTCAACGAGACCGAGGCCCAGGAGACCGTCAACAAGGCCGCGGCGCCGCTGCGCGCGGTCCATGCCGCGGCGTCGCTTCGGGCGCTGGGGGAAGCCGCCTGGGGAGCCACCGCGGAAGCCGCAGGGAACCGCCCTTTCACATCCGCCAACGTCACGGGGAACCTTTCATGAGCGCCAAACCATCCGTACCGACCTGGCAGCGCAAGTCCACGCTGGTCATGCTTGCCGTGCTCGCGGCGCTGGCCGTCTTTGGCACCACCACCCAAACCTGGATCCACGTGTCCTTCGCCCAAGGCGCCGTGCAGCAGGCCGCCCTGAACGTCCCGGGCAGCAAGGCCGCCGTCGCCGTCTCGGCGCTGGCCCTGGTTGCACTGGCGGGCGTACTGGCCACGACCATCGCCGGGCGCGTGGCACGGATCATCGCCGGCGCGATCGTGCTGCTCAGCGCACTGGGCATCATCGCCGTCGTGCTTGGCGTGCTGGCCGATCCGTCCGCAGCGGCCATGGCCGAAGTGGGCAAGGCCACCGGCGTCGTCGGCGTTGCCAGCGACGCCACCACCACATGGTTCCCCCTGGCCGCCCTGGCCGCATCCATCGTGCTGGCAGCTGCCGCCGGACTCATCCTGTGGGTCGGCCGCCGCTGGACCGTGCGGACCAAGTACGACGCCGCCACCTCCTCCGCGGAGCGCCCCGGCCCGGGCGACCCCATCGACGAAGTGGACAGCTGGGACTGGCTCAGCCGCGGCGACGACCCGACGGCCTAGGCTGCGGCGACGTCCACAGCGCGGCCGGGTTTCGGCTTCCGCAAGCTTCTAATGGCAGAATGTATTGCAGTATCCGCATCAAAGGGAGAGTTACCATGAGCAACAAGTCGGCCACCACGTCCGCAACGGTCAGCACGCAAGGTCCCATCGACCACAGCATTGAACTGGGTCACGGGAACAGCCCGGCCGCGTGGACCTGCGTCACGGTCATGCTGGTCGGGGTCATTGTAGGGTGCATCGCCTTCCTCATTGGTGAAAGCGCCACCATCCTGTTCTGGATCGGTGTGGCGATCATTGCCATCGGCCTGATCGTCGGAGTGGCCATGAAGGTCGCCGGGTTCGGCGTTGGCGGAAGCAAGCTGAAGAACAACGGCCACTGACCGTGACTGTTTTGCAGGACATCATTGCGGGGGTCAGGGAGGACCTTGACGCCCGCATGCGGACGGTGCCCCTCGCGGAACTGAAGGACCGGGCCGCCGCGGCGCCGCCCGCCCTGGATGCTTTTGCGGCCCTGGGCGGGGTCGCCGGCGCGCTTCCGGAGCTGCGCGTCATCGCCGAGGTCAAGCGCCGCAGCCCGTCAAAGGGGGAGCTGGCCGGCATCGCCGATCCCGGGGCACTGGCCGGCCGGTATGCCGACGGCGGTGCCTCGGTGATCAGCGTGCTGACGGAGGAGCGCCGGTTTGGCGGTTCCCTGGCCGACCTGGATGCCGTGCGGGCAGCGGTGCGCATCCCCGTCCTGCGCAAGGACTTCACCTGCGACCCCTACATGATTTGGGAGGCCCGGGCCCACGGTGCCGACCTGGTGCTGCTCATCGTGGCCGCCCTGAACGACGGCGAACTGCGCGACTACCTGGCGCTGGCCCGTGAACTCGGCATGAACGCCATCGTCGAAACGCACACCGCGGAGGAAATTGAGCGCGCCGTGGCCGTGGACGCCCAGATCATCGGCATCAACGTCCGAAACCTGAAGACGCTAGAGGTGGACCGCGGCCACTTCGCCGCCCTGGCAGGGAACATTCCGGCCGGCCCCGTGGTGATTGCCGAATCGGGTGTCCGCGACGCGCAGGACGTGCGCCACTACGCCGGGCACGGCGCCCACGCCATCCTGGTGGGCGAGGCACTCGTCAGGGACGCCGCCCCGCTGGAGCGGATCACAGAATTCAAGCAGGCCGGCACGGCGGCAATGCAGGACCTGCACCAAGACGCACGCTAGCCCGGTCCGGCTTCCGGCCCGGAAGGGCCGGGCACGCACGGCCGGGAAGGGCCGTGTACATCCCGGCCTGGAGCGGCGCGGCCCAGGCATGCCGGCCGGCCGGCGGGCCAACGACTTATTCGCAACTATGAGCAACGAACAGGACGGTGGAACTGATGGCCCATGAGCCCACAGCTTCGTCATCAGGACCCGCCGGCATGGACGACGCCGCAACGGCGTTCCTGGCCGGCGGCAACGGACCGGACGCACGCATCACGGAGCAGTCCCTGCGCCACGCGCCGGGGCCCTACTTCGGCAGCTACGGTGGACGATGGATGCCGGAGTCGCTGATCGCCGCTCTGGACGAGCTTGAGGACACCTTTGAAAAGGCCAAGGTGGATCCGGAGTTTCTGGCCGAAGTGGCCGAGCTGAACAAGAACTACTCCGGCCGCCCGTCGCTGCTGACCGAGGCCAGGCGCTTCGGCGAGCACGCCGGCGGAGCGCGCATCTTCCTCAAGCGCGAAGACTTGAACCACACGGGCTCGCACAAGATCAACAACGTGATTGGCCAGGCCCTGCTCGCCAGGCGCATGGGCAAGACCCGCATCATCGCCGAGACCGGCGCCGGCCAGCACGGCGTGGCCAGTGCCACGGCCGCTGCCCTGCTCGGGATGGAATGCGTGGTCTACATGGGCGCCGAGGACTGCCGCCGGCAGGCCCTGAACGTGGCCCGCATGCAGCTGCTGGGCGCCACCGTGGTGCCCGTGACCAACGGCTCCCAGACACTTAAGGACGCGATCAACGACGCGCTGCGCGACTGGGTCG
This sequence comes from Arthrobacter dokdonellae, assembly GCF_003268655.1. Classification (NCBI taxonomy): domain Bacteria; kingdom Bacillati; phylum Actinomycetota; class Actinomycetes; order Micrococcales; family Micrococcaceae; genus Arthrobacter; species Arthrobacter dokdonensis. The sequence goes on from NZ_CP029642.1 coordinate 2,218,619, forward strand.
CCAACGTCGAAACCACCCACTACCTGCTGGGCACCGCGGCCGGGGCCCACCCCTTCCCCGCCATGGTCCGCTTCTTCCACGAGGTCATCGGCGAGGAGGCCCGCGCCCAGATCCTCGAGCAGATCGGCCGGCTGCCGGACGCCGTCTGCGCCTGCATCGGCGGCGGCTCCAACGCCATCGGGATCTTCCACGGCTTCCTGGACGACGCGGGCGTGAAGATCTACGGCTTCGAGGCGGGGGGCGACGGCGTTGAAACCGGCCGCCACGCCGCCACCATCACGCTGGGCCGCCCCGGGGTGCTCCACGGCGCGCGGTCCTACCTGATGCAGGACGAGGACGGCCAGACCGTCGAATCCCACTCCATCTCGGCCGGCCTGGACTACCCGGGAGTGGGCCCGGAGCACGCCTACCTGGCAGACATCGGGCGCGTCAGCTACGAACCCATCACCGACGCGGAGGCCATGGACGCGTTCAAGCTGCTCAGCCAGACCGAAGGCATCATCCCGGCCATCGAGTCCTCCCATGCCCTGGCCGGCGCCATCAAGGTCGGCAAGCGGCTCACGGAAGGCGCGGCAACGCCGTCGGACATTGTGATCATCGTGAACCTGTCCGGCCGCGGCGACAAGGACGTGGAAACGGCCGCGGAGTGGTTCGGCATGCTGGACGAGGACGGCCACGTCAAGGGCACCACGCTTTCCACCCGCTCCTCCAAGGGCGCCGCACCAACGGCAGAAGCAAACGCCGACGAGAACGCAGAGGATGCCACGCATGAGTGAAGCAACCGCCCCGGCCACCGGGGGCAAGTCCGCCGGCAACCAAGGCGCCGCCAGCAAGTCCGCAGCGGCAATCGACCGCGCCAAGGCCGCGGGCCGCAAGGCCCTGGTCGCGTACCTGCCGGCCGGCTACCCGGACAAGCAGACGGCCATTGACGCCGCGATCGCGGTGGCCCGCAACGGCGCTGACATCATTGAAATCGGCATCCCGTACTCGGACCCCGTCATGGACGGCGCCGTCATCCAGGCAGCCACCACGCAGGCCCTTGCCAACGGGTTCCGCGTCGCGGACGTGTTCGACGTCGTTGCAGCCGTCACCGCGCAAACCGACGCCGCGGTGCTGGTCATGACCTACTGGAACCCCGTGCTGCGCATGGGTGTTGACGAATTTTCCCGCCGGCTGGCCGAGGCCGGGGGCGCCGGGCTTATCACCCCCGACCTCATCCCCGACGAAGCCGAAGAATGGTTCGCCGCCTCGGACAAGTACGGGCTGGACCGCGTATTCCTCGTGGCCCCGTCGTCCACGCCGGAACGCGTGGCCATGACGGTGCAGGCCACCCGCGGCTTTGTGTACGCCGTCTCCATCATGGGCGTGACCGGCGCCCGTGCGTCGGTGTCCAGCGCGGCCGAGGCCGTGGTGGCCGCAGCCCACGGAGCCGGCGCCGAACACGTTTGCGTGGGCCTGGGCGTGTCCAAGCCCGAGCATGTGCGTGAGATTGCGGCCTACGCCGATGGCGTCATTGTGGGCACCGCCTTGGTGGCGGCGCTTCGCGACGGCGGCGTGCCGGCCGTGGGCGAACTCGCCCGGGAACTCAGCACGGCCTTCGACCCTGCGACACCGACCACCACTACGGGAGCGTAACCGCCAGTGACCTTCACCGCCCATTCCTTGGCCGCCTCTGCACCGGCCGCCATTCCCGCGCCGGTGTGGTCCGGCTTCGACATCGGCCCGCTGCGCATCCACGCGTACGCGCTGTGCATCCTCCTGGGCATCATTGCGGCGATCTGGCTGACCAGCATCCGCTGGAAGCGGCGCGGCGGTCCCGAGGGCTCCATCTGGGACATCGCCATCTGGGCCATCCCGTTCGGCATCATCGGCGGCCGGCTCTACCATGTGTTTTCCTCCCCCGACGCCTACTTCGGCCCGGGCTACAACGGCACGGGCAACCTCTGGCTGATTCCACAGATCTGGCGGGGCGGGCTGGGCATCTGGGGAGCCGTGGTGCTCGGCGTCATCGGCGCGTGGATCGGCTGCCGCCGTGCGGGAGTGAAGATCTCCGCCTTCATCGATGCCGCTGCGCCGGGCATCCTGCTGGCCCAGGCGATCGGCCGCTGGGGCAACTACTTCAACCAGGAACTGTTTGGCGGACCCACCACGCTGCCTTGGGGCCTGCATGTGGACCCGCAATTCGTGCCCAGCGGCTTCAGCCCGGATACGCTCTTCCACCCCACCTTCCTGTATGAATGCGTATGGGACGTTCTGGGCGTGGTTGCGCTGCTGCTCATCGACAGGCATTTCCGGATGCGCCGAGGCCGCCTGTTCCTGATGTACGCCATGATCTACACTGCGGGCCGGTTGTGGATTGAAATGCTGCGCATCGACGCCGCCGAGCACCTCACCTTCTTTGGCATCACCGCCAGGCTGAACGTGTGGACCAGCATCTTGGTCTTCACGGCCGCTCTGCTCGTCTTCCTGATCCTGACGTTCGTGCGCCGCAAGTCCGTGGCCCAATCCGTCTACCTGCCCGGCCGCGAACCGGCCGCGGTTGGGGCCGGCACCGCGGGCACGGATCAGGCGGGTGGCACCACGGGCACGGACGACGCCGGTGCCTCCGCGGCGCAGCCCGCCGGCGCCGCTTCATCCGATGCCGGCGCCCGGGATGCGGGGGACCGCGAAGCGGGGGCCAGGCACGTCGCGCCCAAGGCAACCGACCTCAAGGCGACTGACTCCGATGCCCCTGGCTCCGGCGCCACTGACGTGGGCGGCCCGGAGGCGAGGGGCGGGGGACCTGGCGCGGTAGGCGGCGGAGGGTCGGACGAAGCCCCTTCCGGGGGCGCATCCACTACGGATGCATCGAAGAAGTCCGGAGGCTAGCAGCCCCACGTTGTCCATCGGCGGCAGCGGCTGCCGGCAACAGCACACAGGAAGGGCGGTCCCGTCAGGGGCCGCCCTTCCTGCATCCGACCCGCCGGCAGGCTGTGCGGACCAGGCCCGCCCCGCCGGCGGATTCCACACGCTCCTGCAGATCGGGGGGAGTTTTTGGAGAACGCTCCTGCAGGTCTGGGGAGTTTTTGGAGAACCATCCTGCAGATCAGGCAACCTTTTAGAGCGCTCCTGCGGATACCGGGATCGGGGGCTCTTTAAAGGACGCTCCCGCAGCGGCGCTTGTGCTAGTGGCACTGCCGCTGCAGGAGCGTGGGTGAATACCGGCCCGGATCTGCAGGAGCGTCTGACGGGATGAAGGCGACGAACACCCCGAAGATTCAAGATTATTACGGATCGTGCATATGTGTCCATATTTCAAGACCGATGTATTCACTTGCGTCCGGTCCCCTATATAGTGAAATCCGCCGCGTACTGACGGCCCGGGACACCGCCGGGCCAGGTTGTGCACCTGCACCAAGGAAGAACCGTCCAAGGGTGCTTGTCACAGCAGGCGACGGCGCAACGCCGTTGTTGCGCACCAATTCTGCTTCCCGGGGATTCCACCCCGGTCGCCAAGGGCCATCGTCGTCCCCAACCACCGTTCGACCAGGGGAAGGACCCAACCGCCATGACTCGAGCTTCACAGCTGTCCGCCGGCCACGCACTGTCGCCTTTCACGCGCTTTGCCGCCATTCCGGAGCAGGCCGGCCTGTACCGCCCCGAGACAGAGAAGGACGCCTGCGGACTGGCAATCGTCGCTACCCTGCGCGGCACGCCCGGTCACGACATAGTGCAAAACGCACTGACCGCGCTGCGCAACCTCGAACACCGCGGCGCCGTGGGTGCCGACGAAGGCACCGGAGACGGTGCCGGGATCCTCGTTCAAATCCCCGACGAATTTTTCCGTGCCGTTGCCGGGCTGGAACTGCCGCCCGCAGGGGAGTACGCCGTGGGCACCGCCTTCCTGCCCACGGATCCCAAGGAGCTGGCGGCAACACGCGCAGGCATTGAAGCGCTGGCCGAACGCGACGGCCTGAAGGTGCTGGGCTGGCGCGAGGTCCCTGTCGTGGCGGACCTGGTAGGCGCCAGCGCCCGGGCCTGCATGCCCCACTTCAGCCAGCTGTTCCTGGCCCAGGACCTGCCCGCCCAGGACCTGCCCGCCCGGGACGTGCCGGCCCAGGCCCCCACGGCAACCCGGCCGGCGCCTGCACCGACCCGCAGCGAGGCGAATGCCCTGGACGCCAAGGCATTCCGGCTGCGCAAGCGGGCCCAGCACAAGTTCGGCGTCTACTTCCCCTCCCTGTCCTCCAAGACCATCGTCTACAAGGGCATGCTGACCACGGCCCAGGTGGAGCCGTTCTATCCGGACCTCTCCGACGGGCGCTTCAAGACCCTGCTGGCAGTGGTGCATTCGCGCTTCTCCACGAACACGTTCCCGTCGTGGCCGCTGGCCCAGCCGTTCCGGACCATCGCCCACAACGGCGAAATCAACACGGTCAAGGGCAACCGCAACTGGATGCGGGCCCGCCAGTCCACCATGTCGCACCCGCTGCTGGGGGACGCGCCCGAGGAACTGTTCCCGATCTGCACCCCCGGCGCCTCGGACTCCGCGTCGTTCGACGAGGTGGCGGAGCTCCTGTGGCTCTCCGGCCGCCCCATCACCGAAGCCATCATGATGATGATCCCCGAAGCCTGGGAAAACCACGCCACGATGGACCCGGACCGCAAGGCCTTCTACGAGTACCACTCCCTCATGATGGAGCCGTGGGACGGCCCTGCCGCGGTGTCCTTCACCGACGGCAACCAGGTGGGCGCCACCCTGGACCGCAACGGCCTGCGCCCGTGCCGCTACTGGGTGACCGACGACGGCCTGGTCGTCTTTGCCTCCGAGGTCGGCGTGCTGGACCTTCCCGCCGAGAGGATCGTGGAAAAGGGCCGGGTGGCACCCGGGAAGATGTTTGTGGTGGACACCGAAGCTGGCCGGCTCATCCGTGACGGGGAGATCAAGAACCAGCTCGCCGCGGCCAACCCGTGGGCCGCATGGGTGAAGGAAAACACCATCCGCCTGGCCGAGCTGCCGGAACGCGAGCACGTGGTGCACACGGCCGCCTCCGTCGTCCACCGCCAGCGCACCTTCGGCTACACCACGGAGGAGCTGAAGATCCTGCTTGGCCCCATGGCCCAGACCGGCGGCGAGCCGCTGGGCGCCATGGGCACCGACACCCCCGTGGCCGTGCTGTCCAAGCGCCCGCGCCTGCTGTTTGACTACTTTGTGCAGTCCTTCGCCCAGGTCACCAACCCGCCACTGGACTCCATACGGGAGGAGCTCGTCACCTCCCTGAACACGGCGATCGGCCCGCAGGGCAACCTGCTCTCCCGCGCCAAGGTCAGGATGCCGCAGGTGGCGCTGACGTTCCCCGTGATCAACAATGACGAACTGGCCAAGATCGCCAACATCGAGAGCCCCGCCAGCGCCGACGGCACCGGAGGGGAGCGCATCGCCATGAAGGTGCGCGGGCTGTACAAGTTCGACGGCGGCGAGGCGGCCCTGCGTGCCCGGCTCACCGAGATCTGTGAGCAGGTGTCCGGCGCCATCAACCGCGGCGTTCAGTACGTGGTGCTCTCCGACCGCGACTCCTCGGCCGCCTGGGCCCCGATTCCGTCGCTGCTGCTGCTCAGCGCCGTCCACCACCACCTGCTGCGCAGCTCCAACCGGACCAAGGTTTCCCTGGTGGTGGAAGCCGGCGACGTCCGCGAGGTCCACCATGTGGCCGTGCTGATCGGCTACGGCGCGGCCGCCGTCAACCCGTACCTGGCCATGGAATCGGTCGAGGAGCTGGTCCGCAACGGCGACATCACCGGCGTGAGCGCGGAGCAGGCAGTCCACAACCTGATCAAGGGCCTGGGCAAGGGCGTGCTGAAGATCATGTCCAAAATGGGCATCTCCACCGTGGCCTCCTACTGCGGGGCGCAAACCTTTGAGGCGCTGGGCCTGTCGCAGGAACTCGTCAGTGAATACTTCACCGGCACCGTCTCCCAGCTCGGCGGCGTCGGCCTCGGCGTCGTGGCTGCGGAGGTCGGTGCGCGGCACACGCAGGCGTACCCGGTCGACGGCGTGGATGTCCCGCACCAGCCCCTGGCCGGCGGTGGCGAATACCAGTGGCGCCGCGAAGGCGAGCCGCACCTGTTCAACCCGGACACCGTGTTCCGGCTGCAGCACGCCACGCGGGAACGCCGCTACGACATCTTCAAGAAGTACACCCAGGGGATCGACGACCAGGCCGGGAAGCTCATGACGTTCCGTGGGCTGCTGAAGTTCCGCGACGGCGTCCGCCAGCCGGTGCCCCTGGAGGAAGTTGAGCCGGTCAGCAGCATCGTCAAGCGCTTCTCGACGGGGGCCATGAGCTACGGCTCCATCTCCCGCGAGGCCCACGAGACCCTGGCCATCGCCATGAACCGCCTCGGCGCCAAGTCCAACACGGGCGAGGGCGGGGAGGACGTGGACCGCCTGCTGGACCCGGAGCGCCGCTCCGCGATCAAGCAGGTCGCCTCCGGCCGCTTCGGCGTGACCAGCCTCTACCTCACCAACGCCCAGGACATCCAGATCAAGATGGCCCAGGGCGCCAAGCCGGGTGAGGGCGGCCAGCTGATGGCCAAGAAGGTCTACCCCTGGATTGCCGAAACCCGGCATTCAACCCCCGGCGTGGGGCTGATCTCGCCGCCGCCGCACCACGACATCTACTCGATCGAGGACCTGGCGCAGCTGATTTACGACTGCAAGCGGGCCAACCCCGAGGCTCGGGTCCACGTGAAGCTGGTCTCCGAGATGGGGATTGGCACGGTGGCCTCCGGCGTGACCAAGGCCAAGGCCGACGTCGTCCTGGTTTCCGGGCACGACGGCGGCACCGGCGCCAGCCCGCTGAACTCGCTCAAGCACGCCGGCATGCCGTGGGAGCTGGGCCTGGCGGAGACGCAGCAGACGCTGCGCCTGAACGGGCTGCGCGACCGCGTGGTGGTGCAGGTGGACGGGCAGCTGAAGACCGGCCGCGACGTGGTGGTCGCCGCACTGCTCGGCGCCGAGGAATTCGGCTTCGCCACGGCGCCGCTGGTGGTGTCCGGCTGCGTGATGATGCGGGTGTGCCACCTGGACACCTGCCCGGTCGGCGTGGCCACGCAAAACCCCGAACTGCGACGGCGGTTCAGCGGCAAGCCGGAATTCGTGGTGAACTTCTTTGAATTCCTGGCCGAGGAGGTCCGCGAAATCCTCGCCGGGCTCGGCTTCAGGACCCTCGAGGAAGCCATCGGGCAGGGTGGCCTCCTGGACACGCGGGACGCCCTGAACCACTGGAAGACGGCGGGACTGGACCTGTCGCCGATCCTGTCCGACGCCGGCGTGCCCGCGTCCGTGCCGGTGCGAAGCCTGACCACGCAGAACCACGAGCTGGAGAAGCACTTTGACCAGCAGCTGGTCGCCATGAGCGCCGAGGCGCTGGCGGACCGGGCCCCGGTGCGCATCAGCGTCCCGGTGGTCAACACGGACCGTTCGGTGGGCACCCTGCTGGGCTGGCACGTCACCAAGACGTTCGGCATCGACGTGCTCGGGCCGGACACCATCGACGTGACGCTGACCGGCCAGGCCGGCCAGTCGCTGGGCGCCTTCCTGCCGGCCGGCATCACGCTGCGGCTGTTCGGCGACGCCAACGACTACGTGGGCAAGGGCCTCTCCGGCGGGCGCATCACCGTCCAGCCCGACCGGGCCAATGCCTTCACCGCAGCGGAGAACGTCATTGCCGGCAACGTCATCGGCTACGGGGCCACCAGCGGGGAGATGTTCCTGCGCGGCCAGGTGGGCGAGCGCTTCCTGGTCCGCAACTCCGGCGCCACGGCCGTCGTCGAAGGCATTGGCGACCACGGCTGCGAATACATGACCGGCGGGCAGGCGCTGATCCTGGGGCCCACCGGCCGCAACTTCGGGGCCGGCATGTCCGGCGGCACGGCCTATGTCCTGGACCTCCAGGCAAGCAACGTCAACAAGGCGGCCCTGGACTCGGGCGAGCTGCAGCTCCGGACGCTCGACGCCGGCGACGCGGACATTGTCCACGCACTTTTGGTGAAGCACCGGGACGAGACGGGATCGGCGGTGGCCGAGGCCCTGCTGGCCGACTTCCCGGCGACGACCGCCCGCCTGACGAAGGCACTCCCGCGCGACTACGCGGCAGTTTTGGAAACCCGCCTGGCAGCAGCCGGGCTGGGCGAAGACCCCGACGGCGATTCCGTCTGGCAGAAAATTTTGGAGGTTACCGGTGGCTGATCCCCGCGGTTTTTTGAAGAATCGGGAACGCATCACCCAGGCCCGGCGGCCCGTCCCGGTCCGGATCATGGACTGGAAAGAGGTGTACGAGGCCCAGGAAAAAGGCGTCCTGAAGGCGCAGGCCGGCCGCTGCATGGACTGCGGCGTGCCGTTTTGCCACCAGGGCTGCCCGCTGGGGAACCTCATCCCCGAGTGGAACGACCTCACGTGGCGCGACAAGGGCCAGGAGGCCATTGAACGGCTGCACGCCACCAACAACTTCCCCGAATTCACCGGCCGGCTCTGCCCGGCACCGTGTGAAACGGCGTGTGTCCTCGGCATCAACCAGCCGGCCGTGACCATCAAGCAGGTGGAGGTCTCCATCATTGACGAGGCCTTCGCCCAGGACTGGGTCCACCCGCTGCCGCCGGCCAGGCTCACGGGGAAGACGGTCGCCGTCGTCGGTTCCGGCCCGGCGGGCATGGCCGTGGCCCAGCAGCTCACGCGCACCGGACACACGGTGGCCGTGTATGAGCGCGACGACAGGATTGGCGGGCTGCTGCGCTACGGCATCCCGGACTTCAAGCTGGAGAAGGAGACCCTGGACCGCCGCCTGGAGCAGATGGCGGCCGAGGGGACCCGCTTCCGCACCGGCATCGAGGTGGGCAAGGACATCGGGTGGGAGGAACTGCGAAGGCGCTACGACGCCGTCGTGGTGTGCACGGGGGCCACGGTGCCCCGCGACCTGCCCATCCCCGGGCGCGCGCTGGAGGGCGTGCACTTTGCGATGGACTATCTGGTGCAGTCGAACAGGGTGGTGGCCGGGGACCGCGTGGAGAACCAGATCGATGCCCGCGGCAAGCACGTGGTCATCCTGGGCGGCGGCGACACCGGGGCGGACTGCCTGGGCACGGCGCACCGGCAGCAGGCGGCGTCCGTGACCACCCTCGCCATCGGGAAGCAGCCGCCGCTGGAGCGCGGCTCCGCCCAGCCGTGGCCGACGTTCCCGAACCTGTTTGAAGTGGCCAGCGCCCACGAGGAAGGCGGGGAACGCAGCTACCTGGCCTCCACGGTGGAATTCCTCGGCGACAACGGGGTGCTGACCGGGCTGAAGATCGCCGAGACCGAGTATGTGGGGAACAGGCGCGTGCCCAAGGAGGGCACCGACCGGACCATCCCGGCCGACCTGGTGTTCCTCTCGCTCGGCTTCACCGGTCCCGAGACCGCCGAGCTGACCCACCAGCTGCCCGTTGAGCTGGACGGGCGTTCCAACGTGGAGCGCGACGGCCACTACATGACGAGCCGCACCGGCGTGTTCGCCGCCGGGGACGCCGGGCGGGGACAGTCGTTGATTGTGTGGGCCATCGCGGAGGGCCGCGCCTGCGCCGCGGCGGTTGACAAGTTCCTGATGGGCGAGACGAACCTGGACGCGCCCGTCTCACCCAGCGACTCGGCTATCCGTGTTTAGCGGCCAACGGCTAGGCTTGAAGCAGGGACCAAGGATTTCCACTGTCAACCACACCATTAGGTAGGTAAATTGAGACGCGCAAAAATTGTGGCCACGTTTGGGCCCGCCATCGCCAGCTTCGAGAACACCCTGGCCGTTCTGGACGCGGGCGTTAACGTTGCCCGGATGAACATGAGCCACGGCGACTACACCGTGCACCAGAACACCTACGACAACGTGCGCAAGGCATCAAACCAGCTGCACAAGAGCGTCGCCATCATGGCCGACCTCCAGGGCCCGAAGATCCGCCTGGGCCGCTTCGCCAACGGCGAAGGCTACGATCTGGCCGTGGGCGACGTCTTCACGATCACCACCGAGGACGTCCCGGGCACCAAGGACATCTGCTCCACCACGCTGAAATCCCTCACCGAGGACGTCAAGGCCGGGGACATCCTGCTCATTGACGACGGCAAGGTTTCCGTCCGGGCCACCCTGGTGGACGATGTCAAGGTCGTCACCGAGGTCATTGTGCCCGGGAAGGTCTCCAACAACAAGGGCATCAACCTGCCAGGTGTTGCGGTCAACGTTCCGGCCTTGAGCGAAAAGGATGAGGACGACCTGCGCTGGGCACTCAAGTGCGGCGTGGACCTCGTGGCACTGTCCTTTGTCCGGGACGCCGCGGACATCTCGCGTGTCCACGAGATCATGGACGAGGCAGGCCGCCGCGTCCCCGTGATCGCCAAGATCGAAAAGCCGCAGGCAGTGGACAATCTCGAGGCCATCGTCGATGCGTTCGACGCCATCATGGTGGCCCGTGGCGACCTTGGCGTGGAACTGCCGCTGGAAGACGTCCCGCTCGTGCAGAAGCGCTGCGTGGACCTGGCGCGACGCTGGGCCAAGCCGGTCATCGTGGCCACGCAGGTGCTCGAATCCATGATTGAAAGCCCGCGCCCCACCCGGGCAGAGGCTTCGGACTGCGCCAACGCGGTGCTCGACGGCGCCGATGCGGTCATGCTTTCCGGCGAGACGAGCGTCGGCAGGTTCCCGATCGAGACCGTCAAGGTCATGGCCCGCATCATTGAGGCCACCGAGAAGGACGGCCTCAAGCGCATCCCGGGCCTGGGCTCCGAGCCGAAGACCCGGGGCGGCGTCATCACCGCCGCCGCCGTGCAGATCGCTGACCAGCTGGAAGCCAAGTACATTGCGACGTTCACGCAGTCCGGCGACTCGGCTCGCCGCCTGTCGCGGCTGCGCCCGTCCCGGCAGGTCTTCGCGTTCACTCCGGTGGAGCAGGTGCGCAACCAGCTGGCCCTGACGTGGGGCATTGAGCCGGTGCTGGTGCCGATGGTGGCCCACACCGACGCCATGACCGAGCAGGTCGACCGCACGTTGCTGGAGAAGGGTCTGGTGTCCGAAGGCGACATGGTTGTCATCGCGGCCGGTTCCCCTCCCGGACAGGCCGGTTCCACGAACCTGGTCAAGGCGCACAAGGTGGGCGACCTGGCCGACATTGGCAAGGGCGCCGACGGCGTCCCGCTGAACCGGGAAAAGGTTGGCCCCTGGCCCACCGCCTAACCGACCGGATACGAAAACAGGGTCGCGAGGACCCGTGAACGTACACATACGGTGGCCTCGGCTGAGCTGGCGGCGTCGACTGTACACATATGGCGCCTTGGAAATCTCAAGGGGCGCCATATGTGTAAAGTCACCGCGGATTTTCGGGGCAATTCCGCCTTATGTGTACAGTCGGAGCGGGCGCGGAGCCAACAACAACCCCGTCGGCGCATGAATGGCCGCATTTCGGCGCGCTCGTCCACTTTTCACGGCTCTTGGTCCGCCTGTACCGCCCCGAAGGTGTTCACTGAGACGCGCTCATTGCTGAATCCGCTCTTGTTTTCAGCAACAAGTGCGTCTTGGTATTTAACCCACGCACATTAAAGTTCGACGCCGGCACCCTGGGTGGGTTCCGGCGTCGTATGTTGAGCGGGCGTCCGTTCCTACGGCTCGCAGGCACGCCGCGGGTCCGTTCCTACGGCTCGCAGGCTCGCCGCGGGTCCGTATCGTGCGTGGCCCTCGTCAAGGCCCTGCTAGTTGACCTGGTTGATGATGGTCTCGGCGACCTCGCGCATGCTCAGGCGGCGGTCCATGGAGGTCTTCTGGATCCAGCGGAAGGCTTCGGGTTCGGAGAGGCCCATCTTGGTGGTGAGCAGGCTCTTGGCGCGTTCGACGAGCTTGCGGGTGGCGAACTGTTCCTGGAGGTCGGACACCTCGTTTTCGAGCGCCTTGATTTCCTCGTGGCGGGAGAGGGCGATCTCCAGGGCGGGGATGAGATCGGCGGGTGTGAAGGGCTTGACCACGTAGGCCATGGCGCCGGCGTCGCGGGCCCGCTCGACGAGCTCCTTCTGGCTAAAGGCGGTCAGCAGGACCACGGGGGCAATGCGGGCCTTGACAATGTGCTCGGCCGCCGTGATGCCGTCCATGACGGGCATTTTGACGTCCATGAGGACCAGGTCGGGCCTAAGCTCCTTGGCCAGTTCCACAGCCTTTTCACCGTTGTCCGCCTCGCCCACCACGTCGTAGCCCTCGCCGCGCAGGATCTCCATGATGTCCAGCCGGATCAGGGTCTCGTCCTCGGCGACGATGACGCGGCGTGCGGGCGTGGTGGATTCCGATTGTTCGGACACTGATGGCTCCTTGGAAAGCTGTTGGCGGGTGGGCTCGGACGCGGGGTCCGAAGCCGGGGCGCACGGGTGGCGGTGGTTCTACAAAACAGCCTATCTGCATGTAGAGTGGTTTCGCGCACTTGTTCGGGAGCGATTCCCGAACCGGCGCGTGATCTTTGTAACGGAGTCCTTTGGGCTCCCGGCAGAGGCCCGAGTGGCGGAATGGCAGACGCGCTGCACTCAAAATGCAGTATCGAGAGGTGTGTGGGTTCGAGTCCCACCTCGGGCACCGTATTACCGCACGTCAGCGCGTTTCAAGCGCTTGATCTGGTGTGTACGCTGTACACGCGTTTTATGCAGCTGGCTGGATGGGTATCCAGTGCTGGTTTAGCGGTGGATGATCGATGCACCATCCCTTCCAGTCTGTGAGCGACAATTCCGTATACCTGTTCATGGTTCAATGGAGCGTTTACAACGTGAGCTGGCCGCGAAGTCGACTTCGACGTTGGTCGTGGCAAATTGCTGAATTCGGTCAGTTCAAAAGATTCCCGGGACGGGGCTGGCTCGGCGGGTGCCTCCTCCCGCATCCAGTGGGCGGCGCCTGAAATCTTTCGGATTGGGGAGTACAGGCACCCGGATAGGACGCAGGTGCGCTGACGACCAAACCGTGGGCAGACCCTTTCATGGTGTGAGGCGGGAAATTGTTTCCTTCGTTCTGGGCAAATCAAGATTCTTCGCCGCGTAGGAGGAGTTGAGCAGATCCTCGCTGAGATACTTATCGTGTTTGTCTTGAACCTTGGCCGCGACGTTTTGTGCCAAAGTGATGGCATCGGGCAAGTCGCTTGTTGCCAGCTCGTCGAGGACTGTGCGGAGAATGGACGGCGTGGTATGGGCACAATTAAGTGCGATTCCGTCCAAACTGGTGTCGATGCCATTGACCGAGAGAAGAACGGCCAAAGTGTTCATGACCCGGTCGCCTGCCCAGGGAAACAGGATCGTCTCGTCGCCCCAGGGCACGATTGTCGCCTTGTCTAAGCCCAACCTTCTGTAGGCCGCTCGGCCGTCCAGAAGCAATCGCTGGGCCGTATTGTCCAGATAGGCAGGGACGTCCGTTGTTTCGTAGATGCGGCGCATCTCTTTTCTGATCCCGTCCGCGATGAGTGGACCTTTGCTGGAGAAGGTGGGGGGTCTGCCGCCTTTGGAGGGTTCGACTTCTATGATTTTCGCGTCGAGATGCACGTTTCGGATGACCCATCTGCGTCCGGCGAAGATCAGTAGCCCGCCGGCTAGGAGGGGTTGGTCAATGGGGATCGAGCCAAGGGTCCTGCCTGCGGCGACGAGCCTGTATTCCTCGCTCGATTCAAATGCGGCATAGAAGGAATAGTGGTTGATGAGTCTCTCGCCAGCTATGCCGGGGAGGAGTAAACCGTCGGTCGCCTGAATTAGAAGATTGGCATGACCCATGCAATGAAGTAGCTCGCTAAACATGGGCGCGGGCACGCACTGGAACGGGCCACTGGCACACAGGGCGCTGAAAAGCTGGGCGGGCGCTGCGCCCCCGTGCTGGGCGATGGTGGAGAGGATCTGCTGGACAAGTGTGGACAGATGGAGACTGTCGACGTTGGGTGGTTCGTACCATCTAGCCAGCATCAGTTCGACGATGGCGATGGTCTCGAGTGTCTCTGACCTGAGTTGGTCGACCGGCGGCGTGCGGTCGTCGATCCCCTCTTCGGAGATGTACAGGCGAAGGACGGAGGGGTTTCCCTCTTGTCTTCCCGAACGGCCCAGCCTCTGGCGGAGGGCTGCGACGCCTCCCGGCGAGCCGATCTGCGCAACGGAGTCGGCCGATCCGATATCGATGCCCATTTCAAGAGTCGATGTGCAGATCGCGGTCGTGGGATTAACTCTTGAGCGAAGGCGTTCCTCAACATCTTCGCGGAACTCTTTGGAGAGGCTGCCATGGTGGGGGAGGAATTCATTGGGGACGCGGCGGCTGTCGCTGATTTGTTGGAGGATGTCGGCATATATTTCCACATTGGCCCTTGAGTTTGCAAAAACGAGGTTGTCCTTACCGCGAAGGGTCTCGAAGAGGTGATTGCCAATCTCAGCTTTGATAGTTCCGCCCGCCAGGTCGTCCCAATCGTCCTGCGTCTGAAGTGTTGGGGTGTGGATCGTGTTGAGGTAGCCGCGCAGCTGCAGTTTCAGTTCTGCACGGTCATCGTCGGTGTCACCAACAAAGGTGACGGTGGAGCTGGCTTCTGGGCGTAGGAATTGCGCGGCGATGCTTAGGTTGCTCAGAGTTGCCGAAAGACCGACTCTGGGAACCCTACGACGGATGGCAAGTTCCACACGGTGGAGCAGCGACTGCAACTGTGCCCCTCGTTCGCTGCCTATGAAGGAATGGAGCTCGTCGATGACGACGTATTGCAGCCCGCCCAGGAGCTTCATTACTGTGCTCCCCTGGTTGACGAACAACGCTTCGAGAGACTCAGGCGTGATGAGTAGTATGCCGTCGGGGGCATCGCGGAGGGCTTTGCGTGCGGAGCCGGGAACATCGCCGTGCCGCCGGTGGACCGGAACACCGGCTGCGGCACCGAGGGATTCCAGCCTGCCGTACTGGTCGTTGATCAAGGCCTTCAGCGGGCTGACGCATAAGGCCTTGACCCCTGGGAGCCCGGTGCCGGAGTCGACTTGGGCGGCAAGGACGGAGCAGATCGGGATCCATGCGGCTTCTGTCTTGCCGGAGGCCGTGGCGGCACTGATGATGACATCGCGATCCGCCGCCATGATCGGTGCGACTGCCTGTGCTTGGGTGTTCCTGAGGTATTTCCAGCCTTGTTTCCAGACCCATTCCTGGATACGGGGATGCAGCTGGCCGTACGCGGCGGCCGGGTCGGTTTCCAGTTCAGAGCCTGAAGCTGGTGAGTTCATCGCCGTCGGGATCTTCCTGTGCAAATACAGAGACGGGTTCAGTAGAGGATGCCGCGGATGGTGGCCGCTGAACGACATTAGCTGCCGTCGCCTCCGGGCTGTCCAGTGGTTCGAGGTCCGGGTTTGATTCCCTGACGGCGGCGAAGGAGCCGACCAGGTCAGTCCAATGCAGCCCCGGGTTTTGTTCCAGAACAGCTAGCAGATCAAGGAAGCCCTTGATCGTGTTTCGGGGTGTGCGGAAGTAGGCGTCTCCGATGCGCTGGGAGCAGTGGTTCATGAAGGCCTGTATCCCTTCATCATTGACCAGATACGCTTCCGAGTTGCCTCCGGCCTGAACGTTCCGGAGTTTGCAGAGCAGGATGTAGAAGTCTTCGGCCGTGAGGTTGGCGAGTCTGAGGACAGGTCCGGAATAGTCGACCCGGTCCCCAGTTGCGTAGGAGTTTTCCGCCAGTCGGGATTGAAGAGCGGTGTAGGAGTACAACCCCCGGCGAGTATCCAGGAGAAAGTCCGGGGTGCCGCCAAAGATAAAGCCCAGGCCTACCGCGGTGCCCTGGGTGGAGTCATTGAGGATGCGGAGGATCTGTTCATAGTTGGAATTTCGGGCCTGTGTGTTTGCCAGTTTGTAGAGGTTGACCATCTCGTCGAGACAGACCAGAAGTCCGCCGAAGCCTGCCAGCCGGACAAATATTGCCAACAGCTTGAGCTGGTCATAAACGTTCGAGTCATCGATGATCGTACGCACGCCCAAGGCCACGCGTGCGTCCGTGCGGGTGGAAAATTCTCCTCGCAACCAGCGCACCGCATCGGATTTGAGTTGCTCGTTGCCTGTGTCGTGGCCCTGCCAGTACTTGGCGATGACTTCTGCAAAGTCATATCCGCCGGTCAGCTCCGTCAGTTGTCCGAGTTTGTACCGGATGACGGATTCGGCGGGGGTGTTGGTTTCCCGGGCTTCGCCCAGTGCCTGGGTCACGAAGCGTTCGATGACGTTCGAGACCGCGCCGCCGTCCGGGGCGGCCCTGGTGGACATGTTCCGCATCAGTTCGGCATACAGGCTTCGCGCCTGCCCGCCCGTGGCGTGGAGGCGCCGGTCCGGGGAGAGGTCGGCGTGGACGGTGACCAGTTTTTGTTGCAGCGCAACGGAACGGATCACGTGCAGGAAGAAGGTCTTTCCCGACCCGTATTCGCCGATCACGAACCGGCTGCCGGATCCGCCGTCCCTGATGCGTTCGATGTCGTTCAAAAGTGCCCTGACTTCGTGGACACGTCCGACTTGGATATGTTGTTGGCCGGCCCTGGGCACGACGCCGGCTCGGAGGGATTGCAGGATCGCGTCCCGTTCGCGGGGGCGGATGATGCTCGGTGTCGACTCCGTCATGACAGGAGCTCCTTGAGTGCGTAGGAATTGATGGTCAGGATTTCGCTGCCTTCCAGCAGCGGCTCCTCGGAGGCGTCCATGGCGGCTTCGTTGAGGACGTCCAGTGCCCCGTCGGGCAGCAACCCGTGTTCTGCCGCCAGGTCGTCAAACCGGGCACGGTCCAGGTGTTCGAGGTCAGCCAGGGCCCGCAGGAACGCGGAGTGGCCGTCGTCGAGATTCCCGATTCTCGGGCTCTCCGCTCCCTGACCGGCAGGTGCTGGATCCAGGCTGGGTGGGATCATGGAGGTGCTGTCGAGGTTATCCTGGAAGATGTCCGCAAGGAGCGCCGATACTGCGGCGGTTTCGGCAAGTTTTGCGTCCATGACGTGCCTGTCGAGGGTTGTCGGGTCAGAGGTCGGTGGGTCCGTTACGGCCGTGGTCCGGCCGGGGAGTGGGAAAGTGGTATCCGGAGTCCCGGGCGGCCTGACGGTGATGGGGGTTACCGCCGGTGGGGGCGTTGTGAGGGCGGAGTGGAGTTTGCCCGTCACGGATTCCGGGTCCAGGCCCAGCAGCTTGTAGATCTTCTGGATTACGGTGACTTCGGCTGCTGCAATGTGCCCGTCCGCGGCCGCGATGGTGATCACGAGGTCTCCGATGGCGGCGCGCTGGTCCTGGTTGAGCTGGCCGATTCGTTTGGCCAGTCCGGTGAGCCTGATCTCGGTGGCACAGAGCCAGCTCAGATGTGCCTGGAGCCGAGTCTTCTCGGCTGGGGTGAGTGCCAGCGTCGATTGCAGCTGTGCGCTCAATCGGTCCATTTCACTTGGGTGGAGGGTGCCATCCGAGCCTGCCACCGCGACCGCAAGATGAAGCATGGTCGCGGCCGCACCATAAGCCGGGGTTGGTGCGGAAGGCATGTCTGGTCCGGCTTCGAACAGGACAATGGGGGCCAAGCTGGACACGCTGGGTCCGCCGAATCTTACGTCCGGTTCCATGCCGATATTCAGGTGCCCGAGAAGCTGGACGAGTTGGACGGATTCGGGTTTGCCCAGTTTGTCCCCAGACGTGGAGGGCCAGTGATTCATGATGTCTGCACCGGTCAACGGTGCGCCCGGGGTTTCCATTTGGTCGCTTACCCATTCTTTGAAGTCATCGACCTCCCCGGGCCGGCTTTCGAGAAGCTCCGGGGGCAGCAGCGCTGCTGCCTGAAGTGTTCCTTTCCCGCTTGGATTCCGGCCCAGCCACCGGCTGTATCCATCGAGCTCGTTGGTGACGGAGCCAAACAGTTCCGAAAGCCTTTGGCCTGCGGCTTTCTGCTCGAACACGGCAGGAACGTCATCCAGCGTTTGCGTGACGAATCCGATCGCCGAACTCGCAGCCGCGTACGTTATCTTCATCCTGGACTTGCCGTTCCGCAGGAGCATGCCCTTGGGGAATGCCTGGCTGAACCTGATGGTGAATAGCTGGTTGAATTCTTCGGGGCACCGGGTGACGGGGGTCCGAGGGTAAATATCGGGGTGGTACCAGGCCCAGGCCAGGGCCCAGTCGGCCGGGAGACGGGTGCCCGAAGCGGCAAATGATCCCAGTCCGGCTCGTAGGGCGAAAGGTACCGGCCATTTATCTGGTGTCAGGGCGGGAAGCTTGGCCGGACCGGTGCCGTGGAATCGTGCCAGCAGGAAATCGATGACTTCGACTAACCCGGACGCATACCCGTGGAAGGACCCGCTCTGCTCCCCGTAGGCCTCGAGCAGTTCAGTGACCTCGGTTCGAATCGCCGGAAGTTCCCGGGCCAGTGACGGATCAGCCTGGATATCGACCAAAACGCGGCGTTCGAGACCGTAAAAGTAGATGAATACATAGCCGATCGGAGTAGAGGGATGGCGCCGGTCGCTGGCCAGCCAGCCCAGGAACGCGGCCCTTCCTTCAGGGGTAATCCCGGCATACGACGGCCAATACGCCAGGCAGCTGCCCTCTAGATCTGGATGCTGTGAATTGATTGGAAGCTCGGGATCAACAAGAGCCGGATCAGCGAGGCTCCCCGGTGTGGAATTCAACGTGCCTATGTAGATGAAACCTCGAGCCAAGTTGTATCCATTAATCTCTCTGGACTGGTCTGGCGCCGTCCATTCGACCGCTTGTTCCTTGCGCCATACCCCCTGCCCACTGACTGAAGCGCTGGGGGAAGATTGCGGCTGAGGTCCTGGTACATGACGCAGGGGCGGCGAGGGCAGAACCGGTGGTGGCGCTGGAATGGTCGCTTGGCTATGTTCGTGTTCGAGCGGCACGAGAAGGGGTTTCGATTGGAGTGAGCGAGAAAACTTCTCTGCGGATTCTGTGTTAGAAATCTGCAGTATCCAACGGAACCCTGACGAGCTGACGAGTTCCACACAGGCGTAGCGCATGACCGGCAATACTGGGTTATTCGAAAATCGGCGGTCTGGGCCGCCTTTGAGGTTGACGTACTGCCACGGTGTGCCGACTTGAACACTGTCGGAAGGAATAGCAGCAGGGGATTCGATGAACTGCTCGATCCGATGGGTGGTCCTCACAGCGTCATAGCTGATGTCCGTGAAGGTCCTGTTTTCTTCGAGGAGGATCCGATCAGGTAGAAGATACAGATTGATCTTTCCCGTGCTCATGCTGGGCACCGAAATGTTGGTCACCAGGTGCTTCGGGCCATGATTAGAAATGGTCACCGGAGTTCGGCGAACCAGTGCCCCTGCACCGGCATTAACCTTCTGCTGATGGCCTGTCGCGAGCACACCGGACTCGTTGATGCGCCAAATGCCTTTGACGTGGGCAAGGTCTGCACCCGCAGCATGGATCCATTCGAAATGCTGAGCATGCTGGTCATTAACGTCGTAGAAGACAACGACCGCTCGACGGCCCCGGTCGCGCTGCACCACCCACCAAATGAATGGAATGCCCAGGAGCCAGACCAGCAAC
This sequence comes from Arthrobacter dokdonellae, assembly GCF_003268655.1. Lineage (NCBI taxonomy): Bacteria > Bacillati > Actinomycetota > Actinomycetes > Micrococcales > Micrococcaceae > Arthrobacter > Arthrobacter dokdonensis. Next base: position 2,238,166 of record NZ_CP029642.1, read on the forward strand.
CCGAAAGGCAACGTGAAGAGGCCGACGAAAACAATAGCCAGAACAACCCAACGAGTCAATGGTCGGCGGTGAGCGGATTGATTCAACTGCTCAATGAGGTCATCGGACCCGGTCGGCGTGAGCTGTTGTGGTGAAGCGCCGGTCACGTCCACAAAATGGATCTCAGATGCGCCAATATCTGTCGGATGTGCTGGATAGGCATGAGGGTCCGTAAGGTATTGTCGTCGATGCTTCTGATCGAGACTTGTTCGATAGTAAACACCGCGGGTGCCCATATGTACGTAGTTTCCCCGAGGACCCGTGCCGACCCGAAAACCCGGAACTCCCGCACTGATGCCGAGACCCGACTTGCTGAGATTGAACCGAAACGGGCCCGCCTTCAGACTCTTGCGAACGTAAAACCCCATGTCATCCATTCCATCCCAAGACCAGCGCGGCTACACCACTGGTAGCGCTGGACACATCTTCGCATCAATTTGTTCCCGCGGTGCCACATATTCGCGCTTGAGTCGCGCACCGCGAAAATTGTCAAGCTGTGTGGAGTCACTAAGCGCTTTGTATGGCCGGTTTTGTTGGGGGGAGGTTGATGCCGACTAGGTCGGCTGGGGCAGGTGTGGTGGGTCGCTGGCGGAATCTTCCGGGGTTCTGGGTGTAGTAGCGCTGAAGCGCGTGGTCGCGTGCATTCCAGGCCTCCTTCCAGGAGCCGTCATGGACTTGTGAGGGCGAGAAGAGTGCGATGCCTGAGTGCTTGTGCTTGGTGTTGTACCAGGGCACGTAGTCGTCGATGTAGGACCTGGCGGTCTCTACGGTCTTGAAGATGCGAGGGTAGCCTGGCCGGTATTTCATGGTCCGAAACCCGGACTCGCTGAATGGGTTGTCGTTGCTCACATAGGGCCGGTTATGGGATAGCTCCACGCCGTGCGCGGTGAGGGCATCGCGGAGCAGGTTGGATTTCATGGCCGGCCCGGAATCGGCGTGCACCAGCTGGGGTGCACCGTGTTCGGCGATGGCCGTTTCGAACATTTCCACGGCCAGGTGGTCGGCTTCGCGTTCCTCCACCCGCCACCCGACGATCTGGCGGGAGAAGATGTCCATCACGGAGTAGACCTTGAAGGCTTTCCCCTTCCAGGGTGAGTAGACATCGGTTATATCCCAGGACCAGGCCTGGCAGGGTCCGGTGGCCTTCACCACGGGTTTCGCCCGCCGGCCTTGCTTGTTATCGCGTTTGGTCGGGATCGTGGGGCGGAGCATCTGGTCCTCGATCTGGGCTGCGATGCGCCACCAGGTACGCCGGGAGGCGAGCATGACGCCGTTGTCCCACGCCGTGGCGAAGGAGTGGTCCACGGAGACCTGATCGGCCCAGCCCAGCATGATGTATTCGCTGATCCGCTCCCGGTCCCTGGGACTGATGCGGCACTCGTAGGCGCGCTCAGCCTGGTGGATCGGGTCCTGGACTTGTTCACGCGGATGCTGGCGGTAATGCCACGTGGAACGCGATACGCCCGCCAGTTTCAACGCCTGCCGTTGGGAGCCGGAGAACTCCGCCAGGGTCCGGATGAGGTGATTCTCGGCGGCTATGAACTTTTCGGCTCGTTCGTCTTGTGTGTCGCGGGCTCTGGCACGTTCAAGTCGTGCAAGAGCCCGATAGCTTTTCCCAGGGCCGTATTTGATCCCTCGAGTTCCCGGATGCGGTCCTTGAGCTGTTCGACTTCGGATTGGTGTTTAGCGATCTCCCGGGCACGCGCTTTTTCAAACGCGGACCGTTCGCCAGATGTGCGGGCCATAACTCCATGATCCCTTGGAACCAGGTTCCGGTCGAGATCGCCCTCGTATACCAGCTTCCGCCACCGCCGCAACGTCCAGTCAGGCACCTGCTGGGCGGCAAGCCACGCAGTCTTTGTCCCGTGCGGCTGTAGGTAGTACTCGTGCAAGAATTCACGGATTTCCTCACGAGTGGATCCATGGGTCGCAACTGTCATGGCTGTCTCCTTCAATCAATTCAGAAAGAACCGGGTGGCTCACAACCAGCTTGACGCAGAGGGCCGCAGCCGTCTTGACTCACGGTTGTGTCGCAGATGGCTCGTTTATACAAAGTATGGGTGGAGTGGACATGTTGGCTGGCATTTCGTGGCACTTTCTCTTGCACTCACTTTTCAGCCCTGGAGGTAAGAGCATTGGTGGTGGCGATTCATTGAACCGTTCCACTTTCGCTGCGGTCCCCTATTTGACGCAAGTTGTGGTCCTGTTCTGACGGCCTCGTGCAGATGCGTGGAACGTTGTGGCTGCGGTGGCGAAAGCTGACGCGCTGATGTGACTCGAAGGTGGGTATTTTGGCGTCGGAGGCGCCTTTGCTAGTGGTTGGTTTCGGGCTTGAGGGTTGTTGCTGCGTCGAGGGCGTCGTCGACGACGATGAGGTAGTTATCGCGGCTGGCGGCGAGTGGGATGGAGTGTTCGCCGTACTTCTCGAAAGCGAGGTCGACGGCGTCGACGGCGTTGGTGATGTTGAGTTTGCGCAGGAGCCGGGCGATGTCGAGGGTGTCTTTGTCTCGTTCGGCCGCGATCTTCATCGCCAGGAGGGTTTCGTCGTCAGCGGCCTGGATGGTTAGCCCGTCGAGTTCCTCGAGGGTGACCCAGGTGGCGTTGTCGGGGATGAATGCTGATGCGTTGGAGTTGAGCCAGTCTGGAGCCAGGTCATAGTCGGTGGCCATCTCGGCCACGATCGAGTTGACGCTGGTTTTCTCGGCGTAGCTGGCGTCGATGTCTGCGGTGGGGCGGTTGCCGACACCCTGCAGGATCAGCGCGGCGCCGCCAACCAACTTGATGTCACCATGTGTGCCACGTGCTTCCAGCCGGTTGGCGAGTTCATGGAGGAGGGCCAGGATTTGCTCGCCAGTAAGTTCACCGACGCTCAAGCGGTGGCCAGGCTGCGTTCGCGGATGAAGACGTTCAAGGCGGCGAGCTCGTTCGGTGTCTCGGACTGGGTAAGTTTCTTCATTGGTTCGCGGACGCTCCGGTAGGAATCAGCCGGCATCCATGGGTGCTTGAGGGGCTTGATGCGTCTTGTCCAGGCCGGGGCGGGTTGATTGAGGCGGTGGGCGGTGTAGTTGGTGATCCCGGCCAGGGCTGCGGACCATTGCGGATCCTTGAGCTGGGGGCTTCGTTGGAGTAACGGCTTGCCGGCTTTCAGGGACGCGCTGGCGTAGTCGGCGAGCATCTTGATGGCGAATTCAAAGTCCCTGTTGGCTAGAAGGTCCGCGAACGTGGCTGCGTAGTCGCGCCGTTCCGGGTCATGGTCGCTGCCGCGGGGGATGGGTGTTGCCGTTGCGAGGGACAGGCCGAGCGCTGCGAACACCTCCATGGCCTTGCCGAGTTCTGCGCGTTCGTGGCCCGATTCGAGGTCAATGAGAAATTTCCGCGACACACCGGCGGCATCGGCCAAGGCTTGCTGGGTCAGTCCCTGACTTATTCGTTGGCGGCGGATCAATGCACCGGCCGCGGACGGAGTGTCTATGGTGCTCTCAGATTTCAAGGCGTCGTCCCTTCTACCTTCATTGTGTCACCGAACGGTGACAATCGCATCTTTGCGGTTAGAAGAGGTCGAGGATAGTGGTTCCATTGCGGGCTGTTCCCGCCGGGAACATATTTCCCTCGGGACTGGCCCGGACAGCGGCAGATTGGGTCGTATTGCCGCGTTGGTTTGTCACTTCCCAGTGTTTGCAAGGGCTGAAAGCTGGGTCGAGTCCCGCCTCGGGCACAGTGTTTCCGCAGGTCGGCGCGCCGTAAGCGCGTGACCGACGTTGAATTTGTCCACGGATTTGTCCACGGATTTGTGCAGTGGACTGGTGGGCTTCCCGCACTGCTTTAGCGGCACGCTTTGCCGCGTTTGGCCTCGGGATGATCGTGCAGCTGGGGGGGCCGTCACATTCTGGCTGGCATGCCTGCGCAATGGTGCGATCCGGTAACGGGACGTCCCCGAGGTTTCTTGATGCCCCATGAGGAGGCGGTCTACATTTGAGCTGTCGGACAGCCCTGGCCGGTCCCGAATTATCCGCTGCTGTCACGTTCAACGAGCGTGGGCTTGAAAACTATCCTTGTGGCTTTCTGCTCGGGGTGGTTGGCCTCCTGGAGAAGCAGATCCATTGCCGTGCGGCCGAACTCATTGCTGGGCTGATGGATTGAGGTGAGAGGAACCACGGCGGCTTCGGCGAATCCGATGTCGTCGTAGCCAACGATCGCTACGTCTTCAGGCACGCGAAGGCCGCTTCGGAGGACCGCCTGCAAGACGCCCAGCGCGAGGAGGTCATTCGCGGCGAAGATCGCGTCGGGGCGGGTCCCCGTGGGCCGGCCGGCGAGGCTGGCGCCGGCCCGGCGGCCCTCGGCGATGCTCAGACCTGCGGTTGGCACCAGTTCCAGGCTGACCCCCTCCTTGGCAGCCGCCACTTGGCTGGCGCCGAGGAACCGCTCCTCGACTTGTCGGATGGACAGTGGACCACCGACGAACCCGATATGCCGTCGATGGCGGGAAACCAGGTGCTCGACGGCAAGGATCCCGCCGGCAACGTCGTCCATCGACACCGAGCTGAAGGACGGATCGGTGCTGACACGGTCTACCAGCACAACGGGAATTTCGCGCTGGCGGAGGCGGTGAAGCCGTTCATCCACGTTCCCAATGGGGGAGATTAGCACTCCGTGGACTCGCTGTTCCTCGAAGAGATCAAGGTATCTTCCTTCGAGTTCAGATTTGTCATCGCTGTAGCCAAGAAGTACCGAGTACCCCGCTGCAGCCGCCTGAACTTGGGCCCCCCGGGCGATGTCCGTGAAGAAGGGATTGGCGACATCCAAGATCAGCAGGCCGATGGCATTGCTGTGGCCATCACGAAGCTGTCGCGCTGCGTCGTTTCGAATATAGCCGAGCTGGTGGATGGCCGCTTGGACCCTCGCAACCGTGGATACTGAAACCTTAGCGGGACGATTCAGGACGTTGGAAACCGTTCCCAGGGACACCCCAGCGAGTGCCGCGACCTCCTTCATGCTTGCTGCAGCCACCCCGGAAACCTCACTTTCTGCCATTAATTCCCTGCCATGCCCCACTTCGATTATGCCGGATGAAACGATGAACCAAATCCCTTGACCCGCCCAACCGGGGCAGGTACATTGAGTTCATTGTAACGTTTCATTGTCCTTGTCAGACGTCGTGGAAGCAGGATTATCAATGTCGATGGATTCGCAGGCGGCGGGCCCTCCGGTCCTTGAGCTCGAGGGCGTGGCGAAGTCCTTTGGCGCTGTCGTGGCCCTGACATCCGCCACGCTGACGGTGAATGCCAATTCCATCCACGCCCTTGTCGGGGAAAACGGCGCCGGTAAGTCGACGTTGGTAAAGATTGTTGCCGGACTCTACCAGCGGGACGGGGGGACCTTCCTGTTCCGCGGCGAGCCGGTTGACTTTACTTCGACGGCAGCTGCGAAGCAGTCCGGCATCGCTGTCATTTATCAGGAGCCGACGCTGTTCCCGGACCTCTCCGTCACTGAGAACATCTTTATGGGGCGCCAGCCCACCGATCGCATGGGTCGGATCGATCGCAGGGCGATGCGCGCCGAGGCGATGGAAATATTCGGGCGCCTCTCGGTCAGCATTGACCCCGACCGCCTGGCGGAGGGACTTTCGATCGCGGACCAGCAGATCATTGAGATCGCCAAAGCCATTTCATTGGATGCCCGACTGCTGGTAATGGATGAGCCCACAGCGGCGCTGAGTGGCCTGGAAGTTGAGCGGCTCTTCGCCGTGGCCAGGAGCCTGAGGGATGAAGGCCGGGGATTGGTGTTTATCTCGCACCGCTTTGAGGAGGTCTTTGCGCTGTGCGACATGGTCACGGTCATGCGCGATGGCGCCTTCATCTCCAGCGACGCCATTGGGGAGGTCACTGAAGATGAGATTGTCCGGCGCATGGTTGGGCGTGAGGTGAGCAACCTGTTTCCCAAGCAGGAAGCGGACATCGGCGAGGTGGTCCTCCGCGTGGAAAACCTTGAGTCAACGGGGCTCTTCCATGATGTCTCCTTTACGGTCCGTTCCGGTGAGATCGTCGCCCTGGCTGGGCTGGTTGGGGCTGGAAGAAGTGAGATTGCGCGCGCCATTTTCGGAGTGGACGGGTATCGCGCGGGGAGTGTCACCCTCGCCGGGAAACGGATACCCAAAGGCGACCCGAGCGCGGCCATGCAGGCAGGCATCGGCTTTGTTCCGGAAGACCGGCGGAAACAAGGCCTCGTGTTGGAATCCTCCGTGGCACGCAATTCGACGCTGGCGATCCGCAAGGGACTCTCAAGGTGGGGTTTTCTGGGTTCGAAAGCCGAAAATGCGGCGGCAGCAATATGGTCGAGCCGCCTGCAGGTCAAGGCAAGTTCGCTGGATACCTTGGTGGGGACCCTCAGCGGCGGTAACCAGCAAAAGGTCGTCCTTGCAAAATGGCTGGCGACCAACCCGCAGGTTTTGATCATCGATGAGCCCACGCGGGGGATCGATGTTGGCACCAAGGCTGAAGTCCATCGGTTGATCAGTGAACTGGCCGGCCGGGGACTGGCCATCTTGATGATCTCCTCTGAACTGCCGGAGGTGCTGGGGATGGCGGACCGTGTCCTGGTGGTCCGAGAAGGCCGGATCACCGCGGAAATCGACCGCGCGGTGGCGACCGGCGAAAATATCATGTACGCCGCCACGCATGCTGCAGGGGAGACCGACTGATGACAACACTGTCACCACGCAAGGCCGCAATGAACTCTGGAGCGCGGCCCCGGCCAGGGCTCGCGGCAGTCCGGCACGGGCTTGGCCGGCTCGCCCGGGCCCGGGAGACGGGCATTTTCCTGGTCATTGTTGTCATTGTCGTTGCCACGACCATCGTCAACCCGAGCTTTCTTTTCTCGACCGACGGGTGGCGGGACCTGCTCCTGACCCCCGCAATGTTGCTCCTGCTCGCCGTCGGGCAGGCCATGGTCATCATCACCCGCAGCGTGGACCTCTCAGTGGGCTCTGTCGTGGGACTGACCGCCTACTTGACCGGGCAGCTCTTCATCGGTGTTCCGGGCGTCCCGGTGATAGCCGTGTTTCTGATCGGGGCTGCCGCCGGGGCCGTCCTGGGACTCGTCAACGGAGTCCTGGTGTCTTTCGCCAAGGTTCCCGCGCTGGTCATCACGCTGGGGACGCTGTATGCCTATCGGGGGATCAACGTCCTGTGGACGGGCAGCAACCAGATCAACCCGTCCCAGCTGCCCGCCTCCTTCCTTGATATTGGAACAAACTCAGTGGCCGCCATTCCGTACCTGTTCATCATCGCCATGGTAGTGGTGCTGGTGGCCGGCTGGTACATGCGCAACAAGCGCAGCGGCCGCGAACTCTACGCCATCGGCTCAGATCCCGCCGCGGCCGAACTCTTTGGCTTGAAGGTACGCCGCAGGATACTTGGTGCGTTCATCATTTCCGGTGCGCTGGCCGGGCTGGCCGGCGTGCTCTTCGCCGCCCGCTACGGCACGAGTAACTCGCAGACGGGGTCCGGACTGGAACTTCAGGCCGTCGGTGCCGCCGTTATTGGAGGCGTGGCCATTTTCGGTGGCAGCGGCTCGATTTACGGCGCCGCCATCGGCGCCTTCCTCCTCACGACCATCAGCCGGGCACTGCCGATCCTTGGCGTCCAGAGCTTCTGGCAGCAGGCAGTCGTCGGGCTGCTCATCATCGGGGCCATTGTGCTCGACCGCTACCTCGCCCTGCGAGTGTCCAGACGGCTCATCGCGGCCAGGGAGATCAGCTCATGACCAGCATCGACGTTAATTCCAGAGGACCGCTCGGTGGCAGCGACCGCAGGATTCCGGCCTATGGCAGCCCGCTCTGGCGACGGCTGCTGGTATCGAGGGAAGCGACCGTGATCGGGGCGCTGATCCTCGCTTGGGTGGTGGCTGCGATCGCCGTGCCCTACTTCAGCTCGACCACGACGCTGACCTTCCTGCTCCTGGACACGGCCCCGATCCTCATGATCGCGCTGCCCATGACGTTCGTCATCATGACCGGTGAAATCGACCTGTCGGTTGGGAGCACCGTGGGGCTGAGCAGCGTCCTTCTGGGTCTACTCACCCAGGCCGGGGCCCCGTTCGGCTGGTCAATTGTGCTTTGCCTTGGGCTCGGGCTAGTCTGCGGTGCGCTCAACGGCTTCCTGGTCACCGTGATCGGTCTGCCCTCGATTGCCGTCACCATCGGCACCATCGCCCTCTACCGGGGGATCGCCGTCGGACTGCTCGGCACCACGGCGATCGCCAACTTCCCCGCGTTCTGGTTGAACCTCGCCCAGGCAGACATCGGGACCACAGGGATCCCTGTGATCATGGTGCTGATCGTGGTGCTCATCCTGGCGTTCGCAGCCGTCCTGCACTTCACACCCTTTGGGCGCGGCCTGGTCGCCCTCGGCCTCAGTTCCGACACGGCCACCTTCTCAGGAATCAACGTCAACCGTTCAAAGTTCATCTCGTTCCTGCTGACGGGGGCGGTCTCGGCCTTGGCCGGTGTGTTCTGGACGTTGCGGTATTCCAGTGCGCGCGGCGACAACGCGACCGGCCTTGAACTCTCCGTCATCGCTGCCGTGCTCCTCGGCGGCGTCTCCATCTTTGGCGGCAAGGGCGCCCTTCCCGGCGTCATTGCCGGTGTCCTCCTAATCGGTGTGCTCCAAAGCGCCCTCCAGCTCGCGAATGTCAGCTCCGACGCGATCACCATTGTCACCGGAGTGGTCCTGATACTGTCCGTGATCACCCCGCAGATCATCAACCGGACCCGGCGGCGCAGACCGCGGGCCGGTTGACGCCAGACCCACCACATGCCCTGCCACACTCGACGAAGGAAGAAACAATGATGTCTCACTTAAAGGCCGGCCGGAAGCCGAGTCGACTCCTCGGCCTCGCTGCCGGTGTTCTGGGTTTCGCTCTCATCCTCACCGGCTGCTCGTCAGGAGGCGGCAGTCCCTCCGCCTCGGGCGGCTCCAAGAACTACAAGATCACCTTCCTGCCGAAGTCACTCGGCAATAACTACTTTCAGGCCTCTGACGGCGACGGCGGCAAGTCTGCCGTGACCGCGTTCGGCGGGACGTACCAGGAAGTGGGTCCCACCGCCGCGACAGCATCGGCGCAGGTCAGCTACATCAACACGTTGACACAGCAGCACGTTGGAGCCATTGTCCTCTCCGCCAACGATCCCAGCGCCTTGTGCACTTCCCTGAAACAAGCCATGACCGCTGGCGTCAAGGTCGTCACCTTCGATTCGGATGTCAATCCGGACTGCCGCAACGTCTTCGTCAATCAGGCCTCCACCCAGGGAATCGCCCAGGCCCAGGCCGACAACATTGCCAAGGAAATCGGTGGCAAGGGTGACATCGCCATCCTGTCGGCCACCGCCAACGCCACCAACCAAAACGCCTGGAACAAGGCGATGATCGCCTACATCGGCACGAAGTACCCCGATCTCAAGGTCGTCACCACGGTATACGGCAACGACGACGACCAGACCTCCTACGATGACACAGCGGCCCTGGTGCAAAAATACCCCAACCTCAAGGGCATTGTCTCACCGACGACAGTGGGCATTGCCGCCGCCGCCCGCTACCTGTCCACGTCGCAGTACAAAGGAAAAATCGCGCTGACAGGCCTGGGCACGCCCAATGCAATGCGCGCCTATATCAAGGACGGCACCGTGGGGTCGTTCGCGCTCTGGAATCCCAGCGACCTGGGTTACCTTGCCGCCTACACCGCCAAGGCACTGATTGACGGAACCATCACCGGAAAGGACGGCGACTCGTTCAAGGCCGGAAAACTTGGAGAATACAAGGTCGGCCCGGACGGTACGGTCCTGCTGGGCAAGCCAACCACATTCGATAAGTCGAACATCGGCAAGTTCAACTTCTGACCACTTGGCCGGGGCGGTCACCCCGTCCCGGCCCTCCCACACACCGGAGTAGGAATGACCCGCGTCTGCTTCACCCTGCAGGTGGATCCTTTGCAGATCCCCGAGTACAAGGAGCGCCACAGAGAAGTATGGCCCTCGATGCTCCGGGAAATCCAGGCGTCGGGCCGACGCAACTATTCCCTTTTCCTTCGCGCGGACGGCCTCCTTGTGGGCTACTTCGAGACCGATTCGGTAGACGCCGGAGAAGAGTACCTGGCCTCCTCGGAGGCCGCCGCCGAGTGGGAGCGCCACATGGGCTCCCTATTCAACGGGATTGAGGGCCGCGCTGATCAGGGTGCAACCCTCCTGGAGGAAGTCTTCAATCTGGACGATCAGTCCAAGAATCTGGAAGACCAGGCCGACGGCCTCAATTCTCGCCAAACAACCCTGCACCAAGGAGAAACGGCATGACCACGTTCGCCGAATTAGTTCCGACCCTCCAACGCCTGGCGATCGAGGTGCCGTCCTGGGCGTACGGCAACTCCGGCACCCGCTTCAAGGTCTTTGGCACCCCGGGCACGCCGCGGACCGTCCAGGAGAAGATCGCCGATGCGGCGAAGGTCCACGAGCTGACCGGCCTTGCCCCGGCGGTGGCGCTGCACATCCCGTGGGACAAGGTGGACGATTATGAGGCCCTGAAGAGCCACGCCGCGGGCCTGGGCGTGGGTCTGGGCACGGTCAACTCCAACACGTTCCAGGACGATGCCTACAAGTTCGGGTCGCTGACCCATGTGGACAGGAAGGTCCGCCGCCAGGCCATCGACCACCACTTTGAATGCATCGACGTCATGGACGCCACCGGTTCACGGGACTTGAAGATCTGGCTGGCGGACGGCACGAACTATCCGGGCCAGGGTGACCTGCGCGGCCGCCAGGACCGGCTGGCCGAGTCGCTGCAGGAGATTTACGCGCGGCTGGGCGATGGCCAGCGCATGGTCCTGGAGTACAAGTTCTTCGAGCCGGCTTTTTACCATACGGATGTCCCGGACTGGGGCACTTCGTACGCGCACACGCTGGCCCTGGGGGAGAAGGCAAAGGTGTGCCTGGACACGGGGCACCACGCCCCGGGCACGAACATCGAGTTCATCGTGGCGCAGCTGCTGCGCCTGGGCAAGCTGGGGTCCTTTGACTTCAATTCACGCTTCTACGCGGACGACGACCTCATTGTGGGGGCGGCGGACCCGTTCCAGCTCTTCCGCATCATGTTTGAGGTGATCCGCGGGGGTGGCCTGGGCCAGGACTCCGGTGTGGCGCTGATGCTGGACCAGTGCCACAACCTGGAGGAGAAGATTCCGGGCCAGATCCGGTCGGTGCTCAACGTGCAGGAAATGACGGCCCGGGCGCTTCTGGTGGACCGGTCGGCCCTGGCGGAGGCGCAGGAATCCGGGGACGTGCTGGGTGCGAACGCGCTCTTCATGGACGCGTTCTACACCGACGTCCGCCCGGACCTGGCGCAGTGGCGGGCATCCCGGGGGCTGCCCGCGGACCCGCTGGCCGCCTATGCCGCCAGCGGCTACCAACAACAAATCAACGAAGAGCGCGTGGGCGGAACCCAGGCCGGATGGGGAGCGTAACCATGAACGGTATTGCCAACAACACCAACACGACTGTTGATGAGCTGATTTCCCGGTCCAACCGCCTGGGTGCGGACAAGCGCATCACGAACTATGCGGGCGGCAACACCTCGGCAAAAGGCATTGCCGCGGACCCCGTCACGGGGGAGCCGGTGGAACTGTTGTGGGTGAAGGGTTCCGGCGGGGACCTGGGCACCTTGGCGGAGTCCGGCCTGGCCGTGCTGCGCCTGGACCGCATGCGCGCCCTGCAGGATGTTTACCCCGGGGTGGAGCGCGAGGACGAGATGGTCGCGGCGTTTGACTACTGCCTGCATGGGAAGGGCGGGGCGGCCCCGTCGATCGACACGGCCATGCACGGCCTTCTCGACGCCGCGCACGTGGACCACCTGCACCCGGACTCCGGCATCGCCATCGCCACGGCGGCCGGCGGCGAGGATCTGACTGCGCGGATTTTCGGTTCCCGGGTGGCCTGGGTGCCGTGGCGGCGCCCCGGCTTCCAGCTCGGCCTGGACATTGCCGCCATCAAGGCGAACAACCCCGACGCCGTGGGCACCATCCTAGGTGGGCACGGCATCACCGCCTGGGGCGCAACCAGCGAGGAAGCGGAGGCTAATTCGCGCTGGATCATCGACACCGCGGAAAAGTACATCAAGGACCACGGCAAGGAAGCCCCTTTCGGTCCAAGGCTCCCCGCGTTCGAAGCACTACCGGAGGCCGAGCGCCGGGCCAAGGCGGCCGCCCTGGCTCCTACCATCCGGGGGCTGGCCTCCACGGACAAGGCCGCCGTGGGCCACTTCAGCGATGACCCCGCCGTGCTGGATTTCCTGGCCTCGGCCGAACACCCGCGACTGGGTGCCCTGGGCACCAGCTGCCCGGACCACTTCCTGCGCACCAAGGTCGCCCCCCTTATCCTGGACCTGCCCGCCGGTGCGTCGGTGGAGGACTCCCTCGCCCGGCTCAAGGAGCTGCACGCCGAGTACCGCAGGGACTATGCCGAGTACTACGGGCGCCACGCGCAGCCCGATTCGCCCGCCATGCGCGGGGCGGACCCGGCCATCGTGCTAATACCGGGCGTGGGCATGTTCTCCTACGGGGCGAACAAGCAGACGGCCCGGGTGGCCGGGGAATTCTACCTCAACGCCATCAACGTCATGCGCGGCGCCGAGGCGCTCTCCAGCTATGCTCCCATCGAGGAGGCGGAGAAGTTCAGGATCGAGTACTGGGCGCTGGAGGAGGCCAAGCTGGCCCGCCTGCCCGGGCCCAAGTCCCACGCCGGGCGCATCGCACTGGTGACCGGTGCGGCGTCGGGCATCGGCAAGGCCATTGCCACCCGGCTGGCCGCCGAAGGCGCCTGCGTGGTCATTGCCGACCTCAACCTGGACGCGGCCCAGGACGTGGCCGCCGCGCTGGGCGGCCCCGACGTGGCCGTGGGCATCCGGGCCGATGTCACCGATGCGGCCGCGGTGCAGTCCGCGGTGGACGCGGCCGTGCTGGCCTTTGGCGGGCTGGACCTGGTGGTCAACAACGCCGGGCTCTCCATCTCCAAACCCCTGTTGGAAACCAGTGAAAAGGACTGGGATTTGCAGCACGACGTGATGGCCAAGGGTTCCTTCCTGGTCTCGAGGGCGGCCGCGAAGGTGCTGATCGAGCAGGACATGGGCGGGGACATCGTCTACATCTCCTCGAAGAACTCCGTTTTTGCCGGGCCCAATAACATCGCCTACTCCGCCACGAAGGCCGACCAGGCCCACCAGGTGCGCCTGCTGGCGGCCGAACTGGGCGAGTACGGCGTGCGCGTCAACGGCATCAACCCCGACGGCGTGGTCCGCGGCTCCGGCATCTTCGCCGGCGGTTGGGGCGCCAAGCGCGCCGCCGTGTACGGTGTGGAGGAGGAAAAGCTGGGCGAGTACTATGCCCAGCGGACACTGCTTAAGCGCGAGGTCCTGCCCGAGAACGTGGCCAACGCCGCGGCCGTGCTCACCAGCGCCGAGCTGTCGCACACGACGGGGCTGCACATCCCCGTCGACGCTGGCGTGGCCGCAGCCTTCCTGCGATGAACGACACCGCCGAAACAGAACGCCACCCCGCGGCTGCCCGTGGCGGGGAGGCGTTCGTCGCCATTGACATCGGTGCCTCCTCCGGCCGGGTCATGCTCGGGCGCGTCAACACCGATACAGGGGCAGTGCTGGAGACAGTGCACCGCTTCCCCAACGGCGTCCAAGAAATCGACGGCGCCCTGCGCTGGGACTTCGGCGCACTGTTCGCTGAGGTCCTGACGGGACTGTCAGCTGCCGCCGTGGCGGCGGCACTGCGGGCGGAGCGGATCGCGAGCATCGGCATTGACACCTGGGCGGTGGACTACGGCCTCGTGGACGCCGCCGGCGCCCTCGTGGCCCAGCCGCACAGCTACCGGGACGGCCGGAGCAACGCCGCCGTCGCAAGGGTCCACCAGGCGCTGGGCCCGGAACGGCTCTACGCCACCACCGGGCTGCAATTCCTGCCGTTCAACACGATCTACCAGCTCGCCAGCGAAGCCAGCCTGGCCGGCCTGCAGGCCCTCCTGATCCCGGACCTCATTGCCTTCCGGCTCACTGGGGCCCGACGCACGGAGGCCACCAACGCCTCCACCACCGGATTGTTCGACGCCGTCGCCGGGGAATGGGCCACCGAATTCTTCACGGTCCTCGGCTTGCCTGCCGGGCTTTTTCCGCCGCTGATCCAGCCGGGCGAAACGGTTGGCACGCTGCTCCCGGCCGTGGCGGCCGCCACCGGGCTGCCCGGGGAGACCCGGGTGGTAGCCGTGGGGTCGCACGACACCGCCTCCGCCGTCGCGGCCGTTCCCGCAGCCGGCCGCAATTTTGCCTACGTCTCCTCCGGCACCTGGTCCCTGGTGGGCGTCGAGCTCACCCACCCCGTCCTGACGGAGGCCAGCCGCGCTGCTAATTTCACCAACGAACGCAGCGTGGACGGCACCATCCGCTACCTGCGCAACACGGGCGGGCTCTGGCTGCTCAGCGAATCCATGCGCACGTGGACGCAGGAGCGCCGGGACACGCCCGCCGCCGGGTCCCCGGCCCCGGCGGCGCGGCGGCCCGGGCCGGCCCTGGCGGAACTCCTGGCCGCGGCCGCGGCGGAGCCGGCGGGCGGACCGCTCATCGACGTGGACGCGGAGGCTTTCATCGCACCCGGCAACATGCCGGCCCGCATCCTGGCCGCGGCCAACGCAGCGGCCGCAGCGCTCGAGAACCGGCCGGCCGCCGTCGTGCGCTGCGTCCTGGACAGCCTCGCGGCAGCCTACGCACGCACGGTGCACGATGCCTCGGCCCTGTCGGGGCAGGCCGTGGACGTGATCCACATAGTGGGGGGCGGCTCGCAAAACACCCTGCTGTGCCAACTTACGGCCGACGCGACAGGCAAGAAGGTCATCGCCGGCCCCGTCGAGGCAACAGCCCTGGGAAACGTCCTCATCCAGGCGCGCGCCGCCGGAACCGTCACGGGCGGGCCCGACTCACTCCGCGGCCTCGTTGCCGCCGGCACCCGGCTCAAAGCCTACGAGCCCAGCGCGGCGCCGGAGTCGATGGTCCGGCGGTAACCGGCCCTCAAGTCCACCCCCATCTTTCAACGCGAGGGACGCCCGATCGCCTTGAGCCATGGCCCGTTCAGCAGGGACCGGCGGCCGTGGCGTCCTGCTTCCTGCCTTCAGCGGGCGGACGAGTCCCTTGTATTTCACACGGTTGCGGGACCTTCCAA
This sequence comes from Arthrobacter dokdonellae, assembly GCF_003268655.1. Taxonomy (NCBI): domain Bacteria; kingdom Bacillati; phylum Actinomycetota; class Actinomycetes; order Micrococcales; family Micrococcaceae; genus Arthrobacter; species Arthrobacter dokdonensis. Next base: position 2,253,460 of record NZ_CP029642.1, read on the forward strand.
GGGCGTATGAGCAGGCCGTTGACAAGGGTGGACGGGGGCAGTTCCCTTAGGCACCACCCGTACTTTCGCGGAGAATGACTCGCCCGGCAATCCTGACAGAAGTCGCGTCGTCCGACAGTGCACCCAAAGTTATGAACCGCCCGCTCTCCTCAAGCGGCAGGCCCACAGTGGTGAGCGCCGGCCGGAAGTCCTGCAGCCATTCGATGTCATCGAATCCAGCAAGCAGGACATCACGTGGAACTTTAAGCCCGTTTTCGCGCAGTCCGGCTGCCACTCCGCTGGCCATGACGTCGTTCCCGGCGAAGATGCACAGCCTTGTCTGTCTCGCGACAGCGTTGAGCTTCCGGGCAATCTTGACGCCGGCTTCGTAGCCCCGGCCCGGTTGAACGGGACACGGATGATCTCCGCGGCCGGGCGGCCGGCGTGGGCCAATCCTTGCTGGAATCCCCGGATCCGCCCGTCCGAGGTGGCCAGCCCGTCAGCGCCACCACAATCACGAATGGGCCGTCGTGGCTGCGTGCAAGTTCCTGCCCCAGATCCCGGGCCAGTTCTTCATGGGGGAGAGCAATCATACGGTACCGCTCCGGCTCCGCTGTGCCTGCCACGGGCTCTCCGACGATGCCCACACGTCCGCCATTGCTGCCCGTCATCTCAGCGGACGATATTGGACGGCCGACGGTGCCACGTGCCGTCCGGGATTCGGCGAAAACGGACTTGCGGCGCCTATTCACACAGTCGGTGCCATATGCGGCGGTGCAGTGGGTCCTGCTGCCGCGTCTGCCGCCGGCTTCGGTGCGGTCTTGGCGGCATCGTCAGGCTCGGGAAAGGCTCCACCGTCATGGGCAGGTTCCCCGGAAGCGCGATCGGACGCAAATCTGGCTGCCTCGGACGGAGACACCTTGCCGTCCGAGATCCACATTGTGTAGGAGCGGATAACGGAGTCCCCTGCAGCCAGTAAGACGGGTCGGTCCCAGGCCAGAGCTGAACCCACTCCGGGATAGTCGGACATCCGGACAAACCAAGGATCGCGCGCCTCGGCAGGAGCGGCGAAAACCAGGCTTGCCGGGCCCTCTGGAAAATCTGCCGTCACGGCCAGCCAGGGAGAGGCGACGCCATGGACTTCGGCTTCACCTTGGCCTTCGTCAGTGAAGACATCAGCACCCAAGCAGGCTGCGATGCGCCAGAAGAGTCCGCCGTAGCCGCTTCCGCTCGCACCGTTTGAGCCCGGGCCACCCAGCGAGGCGTCGACGCCGGCGGTCAGCTCCGATGTCAGGTCAAGTCGCCACGTCCGGCGGTCCACCAGCCGGCCTCGGGTAATGCGGCGTTCGCGCAGCAGCACCTCTCCGTCCGGTGCCTTCCAATGGAGGGCTTGGTCCAGGAGGTCCGGCCGGGACGTTGTTGACACGTCGATGATGCGTCCATGGTCCGGCCGTTCTTCATAGCGGCCTGTAGCGCGTGTGTAGGTTTTGCCGCCCCAGAAGTTGACGCCGTTTACATCCTGCAGGGCAATTCCTGCGCCAAGGTGCCAGGGGTGGTCGGCCGGTAGATGGTCGCTGACGGTGACGCCGTCGAGGGTGCGCACTGGGTGGAGGTACGGCCGGGGTGAGAGCCGCGTCGCGAGACCGGCGCCGCTTTGCAGGGTGGCCACGACGGCGAGGCCGCTGTGACTACCGTCCGGTTCACCCTTGTTGTGTAAGCGTAGGGATGGCTTTTCCACGGCGGGGGCGGCGGGCCGCGCCCAGGGCAGGCCGAGCTCGCTGAAGGTGGCGTGGGCCGCCGTTGCGCGTTCCAACGCATCTTCGATTCCGGCGACCACGGCATGGGCCGCGTCGCCGTCTCCTACCCAGAGGCGGTACTTTTCGGGGATTTGGAGTGGAGGTTGGGCCTTGCGGATGGCTTCAACCACGCGCATGAAAGCGCCGCTGTCCGAGAGCGGACTGATCAGTGCCACGCTGCGTGTCGGGCTCTGGGGGTGATGTTGCTGGCGCAGATGCTCCAGCAGGTTCTCGACGAGGTCCGTCCGGCCGAACAGCCCGTGTCGGTCGCCGGCGGCAGAGCTGACAGTGAGGCGGTCCTCTGTGTAGTGGAAAATGGCTGTGCCTTCGCTGCCTTGGAGGGTGATGTACGGTTCGACGGACTCGCTGGCGCACAGGGTGAGCGCGCACGTGATCGGCAGGCCGGTGGCGGTACGGATCCGGATGATCGACGTGTCGTCGGACTCGATGTCGTTGGCGTGGTAGAGGTCCGTTTCCACGGAGGCAAGATCTTCCGCCGTCCGTGCCCCTGCAATCCTCAACGCGGTGGCGACGGCGTGTGCCAGCGGATTGGTAGCCACTCCGTCGACGACGTCGACGCCGTTCAGGCGGCGTTTGCCTGCCCAGCTTGAGCGTTTGTAGTAGGCACGGTCACGCACCCACCGTCCGGTGGCGGCAATGCCCAGAAGGGTTCCGATCTCACCGGTCAAGATGAGGTCGCCAATGGCCTCCAACGCGTCGGACCCGAGGCTTTGGAAGCCGACCTGGATGCTCCTGCCGGCTCTATTTGCGGCGTCCTGAAGGGCGTTGAAGTCGGCGATCGAGGCAACGGGGGGCTTTTCCAGGTAAAGGTCTGCGTGGGGAAGCGCAGTGAGCGCAAGTGGCGCGTGCGTTTGAATGGGGGTTGCCACAATGACAAGGTCAAGTGCCGGGGTTTCTGCCAGCAACTCCTCCAGGGTGCTGAATATGGCGGTTTCGTGCGGGAGGGTGCCAGGGGCAGGCGGATTCGGGTCTGCGACGGCAACGAGGCTGACCAAGCCGCTGGCCTGGAGCCTTTCTAGGTTGCGGAGATGATGTGTGCCGAAACCGTGCACTCCGACCAGGGCCACCCTGGCTGCGTCTGGATGGATCCGACGGGGTGACTCCTGACCGATTTCGGAGAATGATACCACGACTTTACCCTCCTGCCCCGATGCAGAACATGCTGGCATCATTTTCCTACTAAATGGCGTTCATCTGAGTCGCCCATGCGCATTAGGAGTCTTTTCCGGACGGCGGCACCGCGACTGCAGGTGTCAGTACACCTAGCTCATTCATGCCGAGCTTGGCCGTTTCCCGGGAAAACCAGGCAGCAAGGGCTGAGATGACGGACAGGACGAGGGTGAGCCCTCCGATCACAAGCGGGACAAGCGTTGAGCCAGGGGGCGCGATCAAGGTAAAGATGCTTGGTAGGAACGCCACGAGGAGGAGCGCAATGTTCTGGGAGACGGCGAAGCCCGTGACCCTCGTGTGGGTCGGGAACAGTTCCTGAAAGAAGCTGGAGAACGATGCGTTCCACATTTGGTAGAGGACACCGAAGATCAGGATCGCCAGCACCACGGTGAGGGCGATGTTCTTTTGGCTGACGGCCCAAAGGTAGAAGAACGAAAGGATTCCGGCGCTAAGCGGGCCGAAGATCATCAAGGGACGGCGCCCTATCCGGTCAGAGAGCCTCCCGAAGAAGGGTATCAGGACGATGGCGACGAGATTCGCGAGCACGGGCATCCATAAGTAGGTGGCGGGGCTCATCTTGATCCCATACGCGGGTTGGGTTGCATAGGCGGCACCAAAGACCACCACGGTCACCCCGATGACGTTCGCCAGTCCCATGCAGATGGCCCTGACGAGCGCGCCACCGCTTTCACGAAATACTTGCAGCACGGGCGCCTTTGCGATCTGCCGTGTCGCCTTTTCTTCGAGAAATGCAGGGGTCTCCGCCACCCGACGACGGATGATGAAGCCGGCGATGACCACGATGGCGCTGAGGAAGAACGGCACCCGCCAGCCCCACGCCAGAAACTGTGCCGACGGCAGAAATGCGGACAGCGGGATGAAACTGGCCGCGGCAAGGATTCCGCCGGCCTGAGTCCCCTGCAGGGCGAAACTTGCGTAAAAGCCGCGGCGACCTTCCGGAGAGTGCTCGACGATCATGGCACTGGCGCCACCAAGTTCCCCCGCGACCGCGAATCCCTGGACCAGGCGCAGAACCACAAGAAGGATCGGCGCCAGCAGGCCCACCTGCTGGTACGTCGGCAGCGCACCGACCAGGAACGTCGAGAAGCCCATGAGCAGCATGGCAAAAACGAGGATGTTTTTGCGGCCATGACGATCGCCCAGATTGCCCAGCACGAACGCTCCGAGCGGCCGGGCTAGGTACCCCACGCCGTAGGTCGCCAGTGACGCGATGACTGCGATGGAGGCATTCCCCTTGGGAAAGAAAACCTGTGGAAAGACCAAAGCTGCAGCCGATGCATAAATCGAAAAATCGTAATATTCCAGCGCACTGCCGATCCATCCGCTCAGCGTCGCGCGTCGTGGCATCAACGGCATTGTTGCGGCTTCGGACACTTGGTCATGCATGGGATCTCCTTTGATCTTTAAAGTCGAGCGCTGAGGCCACCAGAAGACTGGTAAACGCTTTCCAATATAGAACCATGAATCGATTCAATGTGTCAATGGTCTATGTGCAAGCATTTTAAACCTAGGCTGCGGCAGCCACCAGGGGAGAAGACGCTAAGCCGGCCGATCTGCATCTGACCGGCACCCGCTAGGGAAATCCTTGATTTGGGCGCTGGACAGACTTCCCGGTGACGGTCTGCGTGCCTGCGCGCAATGGCGAGCGGCCCGCCTGGTCCAGTGGCTGAATCCGTCGTCGCGCGGCGGGCGGAGTCCGGTTCCCTAGCTGCGCACGCTGCTATGCCGGGAGACGATTTCGGGCGTAAACATGACTTGGCGATGGACGTGGTCGATTTTGTTGTCGATTTCATGGCACCGAAGTTCTGCTGGGCGTTCCCCGATGTATTGCCGGGGCTGTCTGACGGACGTATGCGGGATGCTCGACTGGGAAGCGAAGTCGACGTCGTCGAAGCCAACTATGGCAATATCTTCGGGAAAGCGGAGCCCGTTGGCGGTGAATGACTCCAGGAGACCGAGCGCCAGCTGGTCTTTGGCAGCAAATGCCGCGTTGGGCCGCATGGTCGGCCGAAGACCGCTGGTCAGTTCGCCGATCTGGTGTCCTGGCTCAAACTTGAGATTTAATGTCTCAAAAATTTTGACGGTGACGCCGACTCCCTTGGCGGCATGTGCGCCCCGATAACGGCCTTCGACCTGTTGGAGTGTGAAGGGGCCGCCGGCGAACGCCGGACGGACCGGCCCGGCGTCCAAGAGGTGGGCCATGGCTGCCCTGCCACCGGCGACTTCGTCAACCGAAGCAGAGCAGAAGTGCGCCGCACCTGCAAGCCGGACAACGAGAACGGACGGTATCCCTCGGAACGCATCGCGTCCAGCCGTTGAAGGACATATCCGAATGGAGTGATCAAGACGTCTTGGACCCGTTGCTGTTGGAAGAGGTCCAGATAAGTCAGTTCCCGTCCGCTTTCTCCGGCACCGTCGGCGACGGTAAAGGAATGTTTGTGCTTGTCGGCAATATTCCCGGCACCGAGAGCCACAACGGTAAAAGCAGGGAGGTGAATCGTTTCATTACGTCGGTTGCGATCCGCCCGATATCCTCAAGCGGCAGGCTCGCAGTGGTGAGCGCCGGCCGGAAGGTGCGATCCGCTTCGAGGCGCTGGTGCGCATCTGAATTCGACAGCGATGGTGCGCTTGAGAGCATCCGTCTTCCTCTCCTTAGGCCAGGAGCCCGAAGGCGGCACCCCCGGAAGCGGCTGATTCGCCCGCAGCCAGGGCCAGGACAAGCGCTGCGCGGCCATCATGGAGTGTGGCGAGGGGCTTTTCCTCGCCGCGGGCTACCGCGACCAGGTGCTCGATTTCACGACGGTAAGCAGTACTGTACCGTTCGGCGTAGTGCGTGATGAACGGATCGCCCGCATGAGTGCCATACCGGTTGGATGCGGTCACCAATGTCGGAGTGGGATTCCGCACGGCCAGCGTCCCGAGGGCACCGAACGCCTCGGTTCGTTGGTCGTATCCGGTCGCGTTGCTGCGGGAATTGACGATGGTGACGAGTGCGCCCGAAGTTGCCGTGAGCGTCGCCACGGCCCCAGTGGCGTGGCCCAGGGCGCCAAGGTCCGGATCTGTCGTCTGACTGGATGCTTGAATGGAAACGATGTCGCCCACGAGATGGCGTGCCATGTCGAAATCGTGGATCATCATGTCTCGGAAGAGGCCCCCCGATGTCTGTACGTACTCCAGCGGCGGTGGCGCAGGGTCGCGACTGATGATAACGAGTTGTTCCACGGCTCCTATCTCCCCTGCGAGTATTCTGTGGTGCACGGCGGCGAAGGATGGATCAAATCTACGGTTGAAGGCGACCACCACCCGATCGGAAGCCTGGCCGACATCGTTGATGCATTGATCCACTCGGTCCAGATCGAGGTCCACCGGCTTTTCGACCAGGACAGCCTTGCCGCCCTCGACAGCCCGCACAATGTGATCGGCGTGGAAACGGTTGGGCGACGAAATGACCACTGCATCGATATCCCGGCGGGCAAATGCGCCCTCGATGCCGAGGTGCCCGGCGCCGTACCGAGAGGCCAACGAGTCCGCGCCTGAGCCCCCTGCCACACCGACCAATCGCGCTCCGGGGGTCCTGGTGATATTCCTGGCATGGACCGATCCCATCTTCCCGGATCCGATCACCGCGATCCGGATCTCCTCGGGGCGGGTCATGAAGAAGCTACAAGCTGGATACGAAGCGCGTCCTTTGTCGATGGATGATCCCGTTCGTTTTTCTGGGGTAGTGACATGCCGTGGAACGCTGGCCCTTCTTCGAATTTGCACTCCCGTGCTGCGACCGCCATCTGCGACCCTCCTGATGTTTCGACTTTCTCGATGGATCACATGCACGGTGATGTGGAAAGACCCCTTCACCGCAGGTTCTGAAGGTGATGCCGCACCACACGACAGGCTGTTAAAATTCCTCGTACTCATTGGGGTCCTGGTGCCAAATCCGACCCTTGTTCAACGCTGTTATGGACTCCATCTCGAGCTCGCCCAACTCAAAAGCGAATATATTCAAATTCTCGCGCTGGCGCGTCGGATCAGCCGACTTTGGTATCGGAACGGCTCCGAGTTGCACGTGCCAGCGCAGAATCACCTGAGCAGGGCTGACCCCGTGTACGCACGCAATGGCGGTTATGGTCCGGTCCTTCAGCAAGTCTCCGCCGCGCCCGAGAGGGCTCCAGCTTTCGGTGACAATGCCATGGCCCGCATGAAAGTCCCGCTGGTCCTGCTGGGGAGCCGATCCCGGCGACGGTCGCGGACATCCTCCGGAATCGTCCCGGGCTTCGGGAAGGCCGAGCTCAGAGAATACCGGCGTCTTTCAACTGCGCGGCGAGACCGGCTCCGTCCGGCGCGGACACCCAAGGCACCGCGCCATGATCGGTGGCGTGGACGTCCTCGTGTGCGCGGCCACCGGCCAGCAGGGCCTCGCCGGCGGAGAGCTGGCGGATGGCTATCGCGGCTGTCTGCCCCGCGTGCGCGCGGGCGAAGTCAGCATAAATTGCCGGGTCGTGCTGGCCGTCGTCGCCCACGAGGAGCCACCGGACGCCCGGGAACTCCCGGGCGAGCCGTTGCAGATTGTTGTACTTGTGCTCCCGTCCACTGCGGAACCAGCGCTGCCGTGTCGGTCCCCAGTCGGTGAGCAACAGGACGCCTTCCGGATACAGATTCCGCGCAAGGAATCGTGCCAGGGCCGGTGCCACATTCCACGGCCCGGTCGACAAGTAGAGCACCGGCGCTTCCGGGTGCCGGGCAGCGATCCGGTCCAGCAGGACCGCCATGCCCGGGGTCGGCGTCCGTGCCCGCTCGCTCAGGACCAGTGTGTTCCACAGGGCCAGCAGCGGCCTGGGCAGTGCCGTCACCATGACGGTGTCGTCGATGTCGGTCACGATGCCGAACGTGGCTTCCGGAGCTACGACCAGGACTCGGGCCTCGGCGGGGGCCGTGTCCGGGCTGCGCAGAGAGACGGGGTGCCAGCCCGGTGCGAGGGAAGTTTCCAGGACCACGTCCACGAGTCCACCGGCGTCGGCATGCACTGGATGGATGACACCGCCGATTTCCACCTCGACCTCGCTGTTCCGGACGGGCACGCTGGTGAAGGCCCGCCAGCCGCGGACCTTGTCCGTGGTGGCAGCAGGCTTCGTGGTCGTCAAGACGACCCGGGCGAGCACGCGCACCCACGTGGTACTGCCGTAACCGGGGTAGGCGACGATGGTGGGCGCGAAGCCGGCGGCTCTGGCCAACCGCGTGCGGACCCCATGAGCTACGTCGGATATGTGCATGACCGAAGCGAGCAGTGCCCTCGCTGGCGGCTCATACACGGAACTGCGGTCCTGCTGATCGGGAGCGTCCTGCCGGCATTGGTGCGGAGTCGGGGCCATGCCTCCACTTTCCCACACAACCCGGACAGCCGTCCTGCAGCCCCCGTCATCCGGGCCGCCGCATTAGGCGGCACGTCCCCGCTCAAGGGCGTGTTTCGCGTTGTCCCTCCGCGATTACAGCGGATCGGACGCGATTCCCCGTTGCTCGGCGGCTTCCAGCCATGCGGCGTATAGCTCCGCGCGGGCGGCGGGTATCACTGCCTTTTCAAACACGGCGCGCTCCCATGAGTAGGCTGGCGGGCGGTGCGCCCAAGCCTCGCTCAGGGCCAGCTGTGCCGCCTCGAAGCGGGGAGACGAGACGGCTGGATACAGATCGTCCGGCACCATGATGCCGGCACCGTCGCCCTCGCCAGCGAATGCGCCTGAACTTGTCGTGCCTGCAACGAGTGCAGGATACCTGTGTGCCACGGCGGAGACCTTCTATTCAATGACTGAATCCACGCTGAATATCCTATGGACAGGCTATGAAAAACCCTGAAGGTTGGCACGAGTGGTGGCTACTCGACTTCCGCGTACTCGAGCGGCGCCGGGGACGCACTCTACTTGCTCTATCCAAGTGGTGTCAACAGCAGCATGAGAGGGATCGGTGGCGGCAGGGTGAGTTGCCTTGTTGCAGGGTTGGTCGAAGAAAAGCGTGTAGAGCCGAAAGGTGTACTACAGGGCGATGTCGCACGGTGTGTGGGCCAGGGGGCTGTTTCGCGACAGGAACGCCTAGCGACACGCACCCGCCGCGGCTAGGCTCACCGTATGTGTGGACGATTTGTGGTTTCCAAAGCTAACAGCGACCTCGTGTCGGCCTTCGAGATTGACGAGGTCGTCGCTGAGGATTTGCCACCGAGTTGGAATGTGGCACCGACCGACCCGGTGCGGATTGTGATTGGCCGCGGTCTCCAAGGGCAGCCGTCGCGGCGGCTGGAGACGGCCCGATGGGGCCTCGTGCCGGTCTGGGCCAAGTCAAGGAGCGTCGGCTCACGAGCCATCAATGCCCGCTCCGAAACGGTTCTGGAGAAGCCGATGTTCCGGTCGGCCGCGGTCAAACGGCGGGCCCTGATCCCGGCGGATGGGTATTACGAATGGGAAAAGCGCGGCGCGGAAAAGATCCCGACGTACCTTCACCCCGAGAACAACGAGCTGTTGGGTTTCGCTGGCCTTTATGAGTTCTGGCGCGATCCCGACGTTCCTGAAGGACATGAAGGGGACTGGCTGATGACGATGACGATTCTGACCAGGCCGGCCCCCGACGCGCTGGGCCACGTCCACGACAGAACGCCCGTGGTCGTGCCACGGGACATGCTGGGCGACTGGCTCGACCCGGCCTTGACGGACAAGTCCGACATCCAATCGCTCGTGGATGCCATGCCGGATCCGGTGTTGGTGCCGCGCGAGGTCGGCAAGGGCGTCGGCAACGTCCGCAACGATTCACCGGAGCTGATTGAACCAGCCTAGGAACAGTCCGGGCTTCTGCCCCTTGACCCCCTCGGGTGCACGAAACCGTCCGCGGACAGGCACTGCGTCGCGGACGGCACGTCCCGATGCCCTCTACACCCGGCTTCTGCGGCCGGCAATAGCGCCGTAGATCAGCAGCACGATGATGGCGCCGAGGATCGAAAGCAGCCAGGTCCGAATGTTGAAGAAATTGCCGAGGCCGCCGCCAAAAATCAATGACCCGATCCAGCCACCGAGGATTGCGCCCACGACGCCCAGTACGAGTGTGAGCAACCAGCCGCCGCCCTGCCGGCCGGGCAGGATCGCCTTGGCAATGGCTCCTGCGATGAGTCCGAGAAGCAGAAATCCGAGAATCCCCATGACTGCACGTCCTATCGGTAGAACGGTCGCGGAAGGTGACCGTGCTCCCGATCTAAACAGCATGGCCGCTGACATTCAAGACCTTTTGATGAGGCAGTCGCGATGGCATGATGCCGCTTACGCCGGTTCACTCCGCAGGCGGTGCAGGAGTAGGGCCACGTGGAGGGAGGTGCGGGATTCGGCGTCGTCCAGGTCGGCGGCGAGCAGCTCCTCCAGCTTCGCGAGCCGGGCGTAATGTGGTCGGCCGGCTGACGTATCCGTTGCGGGCCAGGGCGGCCTTGTTCCCGCCCGATTCGAGGTAGTGGCCGAGCAGGTCCAGGAGCCCGTCCCGGCCCTTTGCCTCGGCGTCGAGGATGCCTGCGAGCTCGGATTCGGCGAACTGCTGCAGCCCGGCTTGCGCCCGGTGGGTGAGTTCGCGTTGGTCGCGATCTGCCAGGCGGTTGGTGGCCAGGGTCTGGGCGGCACGTTCCAGGACTGTGGCCGCCAGCTCGTCATCCCGTGTGTTTGTGGGGACCACGAGCCGTCCCCAGGGCTGGCTGCGCACGCCGACGGGGACTTGCAGCCACTGTTCCTGGCCGGTGCGCGCGGTCCGGGCCGGGAAGGGCGTGGTGCGGGCGGTCCGTTCCCAGTCGCAGGCGGACCAGCCGCCGGCCGGTCCCCACGGACCCTCCACTCAGGACCATGGCCAAGCAGTGCCGCCACCGGCAGCCGGCTGGTTCCTCGCGAGCCCGCCCTTGCGCTGCTCTGCCAACCGGGGACTATGATGCAGGAACAGCAGTGGATGCCGGGCCGGCAGCCCGGGATTCCATTGTTCTTCAACTGCCTCAAGCAGCGGGGGCGGACACCGTGGCTCAACCCCGTGCCCGTTCAGGTCTGGCGCCGCCGTCGAGCATGCGGGGCCCCGACCGGGAATCAGCGCGAACGGCAAAGCCGAAGTTGCCGCCGGCCCCGGCGTCCGCGGCCGAGGAGGAAAGAATGAGCACCAATCCAGACATGACGCCCCGTGATGGCGCCGATGACAAGGACGGGCCGCGCGCGCAGTCCCGTCCCCGGGCCGGACGTGACCGCGAAAGCGTCGTGGGCCGGGAGGTGGAAAGGTATGGCGGCGTGAAGGTCGGCTCGGCCTTCTTCGGTTGGCTCACGGCCACTGGGACCGCCGTGTTGCTCACAGCCCTTGCCGCTGCTGCCGGGACGGTGGTGGCTCTCGCCACCGGAACCACCACCGATCAGGTGGCGGGAGCTGCGAGCAAGAATCCCGCAACAGTGGGACTGGCCGGCGTTGTCGTCCTGATCGTGATCATCCTCATCGCCTACTACTGCGGTGGTTATGTTGCCGGACGAATGGCACGCTTCAACGGAATGAAACAAGGGCTCGCCGTCTGGCTGTGGGCCGTTGCCATCGCCATCGTCGTCGCGGTGGTCGGCGCACTTGCCGGATCTCGCTTCAACATTCTGGCCCAGCTCAACAGTTTCCCTCGGATTCCGATCGACGAGGGAACCATAGGCCCCGCCGGCATTCTCGCGGTCATCGTTGTTGCGGTCGCGGCCCTGGTTGGCTCGCTGCTGGGCGGCATGGCCGGCATGCATTTCCACCGCAAAGTGGACAAGGCAGGGCTGGACGACGCAGGGCTGGACTGAGCGTGCCGGGCTGCCGCTATATCGCCTCGAGAACCGTTGACCCGGAATGATGCAGGTGGGATGCTCGTCTTGGCTGGCACGAGGCGTACGTGGCTCGCGCATCGGGATTATTCAGCGAAGGTGATTGGTGTGGAATCGTCAGAACGGGCAATGCCTGCAAAACCTAAGAAGCGTTCGTGGTGGATAAGCACTCATCACGTCGTCCATTGCTATCCAAATTCCGCGGCTGACTGCATCGTTTCGTCGCTGTGGGAAACGTCGGCAGGAGTTGCGGAATCTTTTCACGATGCTGAACTTGTGAGAGCCACGAGTGAAATAAACACTATTCTGGCGAAAGCTGGAGCGGCAAGGGAAGAGGGCAGGAACCTGTCCTTTGTTGTGGTTGCGAACAGGCCGTTCCTCGTCTGGACGACTCCGAGTGCGGAGGGCCCTGATGAACCTGGGGCGCTTGGTCCCAACGATGATCTTGACACGATAAAAAAGGCGCTCGGGCTCAAGATGGAGAAGCCGGTCAAACCGCATAAGCGCTCGTGGGTACTTGGTCCGGTCACTCACAAGATTTATTGCTTTGCGAGCCCCGCCGGCGATTGCCTTGTCCACGGATTGTGGGAAACCGCGGACGACGCGGTGGCGTCATTTCACGACGCCGGGCTGGCGCGGGCAACGAGGGAAATCAACGCTGTCCTGAGCGGCGTCAATGACAAAAAGGATCGCAGCAGGAACCTGTCCTTCATCGTGGTTGAGGGCAGCCCTTTCTTGGTCTGGACTGAGCCTGGAGCGGTTGGCCCCGATGACGACGCCGAGACGGTGGCAGGGGCGCTTGGGCTTAAGAGCTAGAACCACCTGATCCGCGATGGCTGCCGAGAGCCCGTGGGGGTGATGCCCCCAGATCCCAGAGACTTCCCTGGCGGGGATCTGGGGCCGCGGCCCTCCTCTGTTATTTCTTTTCTTCGAGTTTCAGCGCGATTCCGAGAGCAAAAAACGTCGGCGCCCAATGGCCGACGAAAATTCCCCATCGGTCGGATTGCGCCTTGGAATGGTTCTTCTTGGCGCGGCTTACCATCCACGAGCCAAGGGAAAGCAGGATGGACGCGAAACCCCCGGCATAGGCGTACTCGCTCTTGACGCCTGCGTCATGCAACATCTCGATCATGGGACTCTCCAGGATAAGAAGGACTGGGACACTTCGACTCTGCCACACGCGAGGTCGATTCTGAAGAGGTGGCGCGGCAAAATGCTGCCGGCCGAAGTGCGGGGGCGGTATTTTTGCGGGTGGCAGATAGAAGGCGGCGAAGGAGCGGCGTGCTTCGTCGTCCGTCCAGACCGGGACCACGGCCAGTGCGGCCCCTGTGTCGGCATTGATCCAATGCGCCCGTGGCATGGGTGCTTCGTGGAGTTCCGGATCCAGGAACGGTGCGATGCCCTTGCCCCAGCGTCGCTCGAAGCGTTCGTGGAAAGCAGGCAGCAGTAGCGTGTCGTATCGGCGCCAGGCGGTCATCTCGATCTCCTTCCGCCGGGTGGGATGGTCCCCGGCCGCGCGGCCGGGGACCATCGGTGCCGGCAACGCCGTCAGGTTCTTTCCGGTCAGGCGTTGATGGCCTGGCGGTCTCCTCCCTTGCTGTCAATTGAGATCTTCCGCGGTTTGGCCCGCTCCGCCACGGGGATGCGCAGGGTCAGGACCCCGCTGTCGTAGCTGGCTTGGATGTGCTCCGTGTCCAGGTTTTCACCCAGGACCAATTGGCGGCTGAACACGCCCCGGGGCCGTTCGGCGGCGAGCATCTCCTTGTTGCCGTCCAAGGCTGGGCGTTCGGCCCTGATGGTGACCACGTTGCGTTCCACATCCAGGTCGAGCGACTCCGGGCTGACGCCGGGGAGGTCAAACTCGACCTCAAAGGTGTCCCCGTCCCGCCACGCATCCATCGGAATGGCTGCCGGGCGGGCCCAGGTCCCCAGCACCTGCTGGGTGACCACGCCTGACACACTGGTGCAAGGGAATTTGTTGTAGGACGCAAAGGGGAAAGGTGGGCCTCATGGTCGCCAGGGCTCTGCTGAACCGGGGCGTATATGCCATCTCGGTCGCGGCAGAACTCGTCGGGATGGGCCACCAAAGCCTCAGGCCCTACGAACGCAAGGGACTTCTGGAGCCGTTGCGGACGGAAGGCGGACACGCCGCTACAGCGACAACGACCTGGCGACGCTGAGACGCATACCAGAACTTCTCGCCCAAGGCCTCAAGCTCTCCGGCATCCAACTGGTCCTGAGCCTGAAAACCGAAAACGCGGCCCTCCGGGCCGAACTCGCCCGCGGCCGCGCCGCGGCCGCCAGGAACCGCCGCAACACAGACCTCCAGGGACGGGGCGCCCGCCGTCCGTAAGGTTCAGGCCGCCTGCTGCACGGCGCCGGACGGCGTCCCCGGACAGCGGCCTCAGTGTCTGGCCGCGCCTCGCCGCCGTTCCGGCGGGCTTGAGGGCTGGCGCTGCCGGTCATTCCGCGCTGTCGTGACTGAAGGACACAAGCCGCGACTGTATCTCCCAGTAGGAGGTGGCGGCAGGCACGTGCCTGCCGCCGCGCAGGGCATTGGCAATGTTCACGGCCGCGTCCAACGCTGCGCGGTATGGCAGGGAGCCCGAGCTCACCCGCCGGACTCCCAGCCCACCCAGTTCGGCAACGGTCAGGGAGGCATGCGCCAGCACGTTGACCGGCAGACCAATTGCGGCCGTGACGCTGCGAATGTCCTCCGGGTCCGCAAGCCCGGGCACGAAGATCCCGTCCGCGCCGGCGTCGGCGTAGGCGCTGGCACGGCGAACGACGGCGTCCACTGTGGCTTGTTCGCGAAACCATAAGTTGTCCACGCGCGCATTGATGAACACAGCCGGGCTGCTTCGCTTGACGGCCGCCACCTTGGCGATGGACACTGCCGGGTCCACCAGATGACCGTCGGTGCTGTCCTCCACGTTGATCCCGGCCACGCCGAAGGCCGCCAGTTGGGCCACGAAATCCGCAACCTCGGACGGATCGTCGGAGTAGCCGTCCTCAATGTCCGTCGTGATGTGAACGGGCAGGCTACACAACTGCGTCGCCAATGCGGCCGTCGCCGCCTTGCTGGACCGGGCGCCGTCAGGCAGGCCAGCGCTTGCCGCGATGCCAAAGCTCGTGGTGCCGACGGCGGAGAAGCCGGCCTCGGCAAATGCCAGCGCGGATCCGAGGTCCCACGCATTGGGCAGCAGGAGCGGCGCATCGGCGTGGTGAAGTTCCCAAAAAGAGGCCATTCCCCTTCCCTCCCGTGCGAGCCAGATAGGTGGGTTCGCCTACAGTCTACAAACGCGCCCGGAGTGCGCCAAGGAGCGGCCCGGGACGCCCACAGTATTTTGGGATCGGTACTGTTGCTGGATGAACGACACGACGATTTACACCGTTGGACATTCGACGCATCCGATCGATGAATTCATCGCCCTGCTGAAGTCGCACGGGGTGAAGAAGCTGGTGGACGTGCGCACGATTCCGAAGTCGGGCCACAATCCTCAATTCATGGAGGAGGCCCTGGCTGCCAGTCTGCGGGCCGAAGGCCTGACCTACCGCCGGGCGAAGGCGCTGGGCGGTCTGCGGCATGTGCGCAAGGACAGCCCGAACGGAGGCTGGCGCAACAGGTCGTTTCAGGGCTACGCCGATTACATGCAGACGCGTGAGTTCGCCGAAGCCGTCGATGACTTGGTGGAGCGGGCACAACACAATGACGTGGCGATCATGTGTGCCGAAGCCGTGCCATGGCGTTGCCACCGGTCCATGATTGGAGATGCCCTGGCGGTACGAGGCGTGAGGGTCCTGGACATCATGACCGAGAAGAAGGCGACCCCGCACGTGTTGCGATCCTTCGCACGCGTTCACGGCACGACCATCACCTACCCACCCGAAGACTCAAGCAGCGACGCCCAGGCGTGACGCGCTGGAAAACAGACTTGTTGGATCGGTGCAATCCAAAATCGGCATGCCTACGAATGACTCTCACGGGATCCAACCGGTTCCCGTAAGAGTCGATGCGGACAGGTATCTCCGCACTAGGAAAAGGATTGCAAGCCATGCGCACATCACCAAACCGGCTGCTGGCCACCATCTTCGGAGCCGTCTACCTGTTGGTGGGCCTCGTCGGATTCTTTGTCACCAGCGGGATCGGGTTCTTCGCCACGGAGGGCCGGAACCTGATCATCTTCGAGGTCAACCCCCTGCATAACATCATCCACCTCGCCATCGGGGCCGCGCTGCTGCTGGCCGGACTGGGCTCCGTCACGGCGGCAAAGACCGCCAATTCAACCGTCGGCGCGGTCTACCTCCTCGTGGGCATTGTGGGCCTGTTCCTGACCACGTCCGCACTGAACATCATCGCCCTCAATGGCGCTGACAACGTCCTGCACCTGGCCAGCGCATTGGTGCTGTTGGCGGTCGGTCTGTCCCAGGACCGGACCGTCAGCGCCCGAACCGCCTAGCCATGGCCGCCCTCCAGACGGCTGGAGTCCGTCCCCGGCGTCATTCCCCGCGCGCCCGTCCCACACGGCGCCAGATCTCCCCCGGGTCCGGGAGCCAACTTGTCAGCCTGTACGTCGGCATTGCCGCGGTGGGCATTGCCGCGCTTGGCTGCGCTGCCTCCTCGAGCCTGCTTTCCGGCGCAACCGGCGCAACCGGCGCCACGGGGGGAGCGGCGTGGTGGCGGTGGGCGGCCGCACTCGCGTCGTCGGCATGGGCGGGGGCAGCGCTTGTCTACGCCTTGGCCTCCTGGCGGACCGGGCGCCTGCCCTTGGCCGGCGTGGCGGCCCGAACCGTCGTGGGGGCCGCGTCGGTTCACCTCGCCTTGATCCTCATTGGCGCGTGGCGCCTGCCGGAGGAGTCGAGGTTCCTGGACCTGACCGTGGCTTCGCTGCTGGTGCTGGAACTGTCAGTTCTTGCGGTGGTCGGCTGGCAACATAACAGGGCACTGCGGACCTCTTCCCGCCCAAGGGCCGGTCGGACGCCGTCGGCCCTGGCGGTTGTGGCCACCATGTTTGCCGCGTCGATCGTCGTGGCGTCCGTAACCTCTGTGGGGCTTGCGGCGTCCACAGCCGGGCAACTGGCCGTCCCGCACTCCGGGCACGGCGCCACCAGCCCCGGCTCGCTGCCGGGCAATCTGGAGCAGTTGAGGCATTCCGGCCACCATCATTGAGAAACGGCCACCACCAGGGCAGCGGCGCACGGGGAAAACCCCGGCGCCGCTCGCCGGGCGCACACCCACGCGAAAAGGAAGGTGCCCTCGTCCGGCGCCGCACGGGCGCGGCTTAGTGTTCGCTCCAGCAGGCCAGGATGGTGGTGGCCATTTGGTAGGCGAAATCGGTGCGCGGGACCCGGTTGAAGCCAACGGTCCCAGACATCATCGTGGCGTCGACGTGCAGTGTCATGTTGTCCTTGGCGAAGACCACGGTGCCCGCGTCCGACTGGTAGCCGGGCAGCCCCAGATTGGAGAGGCCGCGGATGGGCGTCGCGTTCAGTGACTTCGCAAGCGACCTGGCACCCGCCTGCGCGGCCGGGCCCGCCGAGTAAACGTGGACGGACATCGTCAAGCTTCCGGACGGCAGGGAGTAGTTGCAGGAATAGATGGTGCCGTTCCACGACAGGGTTGTTCTGGGAGGTGACTTGAGTCCCAGGATCTTGGTGACGTTGTCCTTGGCCTCCGCCGAGCAGACCATCGCGGCGGCCTGCGGCGGCTGTGGCGCGTTCTCCTTGGCTGCCGGGATCGGGACGGTTCCTTGTGACGTGGCGGGCGGGGCCGCGGGCGGCAACGCCGTCCCCGCAGCGCAGCCGCCCAGCAGGATTGCTCCTGCCGCCAGGCCTGCGAGTGCCAGGTAGCGCTTGTTCATTGCCTTAGTCCCTTTTCTTCTCATCGACCCTGTCCGTCTAGTGGACGGTCAGGACACCGTGCATGGCTGACCGGCCGTCGCTGTGGAACGGGTAGCTGCCGGCCTTCCCAGGGGCCTCGAAGGATGCCATGGCGCCGGCCGGGACCGTGACGCTGAAGCTGTGTCCGTCGTCGGAGGTGACTGTGTAGGCGGCGTTGCCCATATTCATGACGGTGACCATGGATCCGGCCGCCACCGGGGCAGCGTTGCGGTAATGGCCCGATTCGATGTGAATCATTCCCGCCATGGCATCCCCCGATGCGGCCATGTCCGACGCCGGCTGGCCGGCCATGCCCGACCCCGGCTGGCCCGACGCCGCAGCGGAGCCCGCGGTGGCGGGTTCGGAACCGGCGGGCGCGGCCGTGCTGCAGCCGCCAAGGCCCAGCATGGCCGCCAGGGCCACGGCCGCGACAAGTTTGTTGTGCTTGCTCATGATCTTCCAATCCAAAACTATTTTCCCCTCGGGCCTGCGGCCCGGGAGGCCTACGACCGGTGGCTGGAGACCAGGTGGCCGTAGACGACCGTGTTTTCGGTGTACTCACCCGTTGCGGGATCAAATCCGCCGCAGGTGATGAGGCGGATTTCAGCGCGGTTCGTGTTGCCGTAGACGGCCAGGGTCGGAAACGTTGCCTTCTTGACCAGGGCCAGCTTGTCGACCCGGAAGACGGCCACGGTGTGGTCGGTCCGTGTCACTGAGAACTGTTCTCCCGGCTTCATTTCGTGGAGCCGGTAAAACAGGCCCTCGGGCGAGGCAAGGTTGTTGACATGGCCGAGGATGACGGCCGGGCCAAGCTGTCCGGGCGTGGGCGAGTACTTGTACCAGCCGCCGGGGTCGCCTGGCTCGCCGCCGGGCACGTCCATTTCGCCATTCGCAGCCTGGCCCAGAGGTACCAGCGCGGTGTTGATGCCGACCTGGGGCACCTGCAGGCTGACAGGGACGGACGCCGGCAGGATGGGCCCGGACGTTGCCGGCGTCGCTGGCTTGGCAGGCTTGGCAGGCTTCGCGGGTGGCGCGGGGGAAACGGCGGCCGGCGTCGGACGTGGGATCGAGCTCGGGTGTGCTGAAGCCTGCAGCGTAGCGGGCTGCGGCGCGGCCCCTGCCGTCGGACTTTGCGGGCCGCAGGCCGTGGCCCCGAGCGCAATGCCCGCGAGCAGGACGCCGGCCGCCGCGGAGGCGGTGAGGCGCCCGCGGCGGCTGGTGTGCTTATTCATCGGGAATCAGGCCGCCGTCAGTTCGACGCGGTCTTCTTGCGGCGCAGAGCCACGAATGCGCCGGTGGCCAGCACCAGTGCACCGGCTCCCGCGAACAGGCCAAGCTCCGGTGTGGATCCGGTGCTGGACTGTGCAACGGCCTGCGTCACGCCTGTGCCGGGTGCTCCGCCAGGCATGGCGCCCATCTGCGAGGCCACAACGGTGCCGCACAGTGCCGGCGACGTGGCGGCCAGCGGCAGGCTGGGAACCAGGTCGCTCTTCTCCTTCTGGGCGGCCGCCGGAAGTGTTGCCGGATCCAGTCCGTGGACCACCACGACGCCGGTCCCTGCCTTGAGCGAGGCAACCGTTGCCGCGTTCATGGTGAAGGTGCGCTTATACGTGTATGACGCGCCCATGCCCGCCACTTTCAAGTCCAGGGCGGCCTTGTCGCTGGTGTCGCCGCTGCTGGAAAGCGTGGTGCCGATCTTGCCGTAGGCGGCGCCGCCTTCGGTGGTGCTGATGACCCCGTCCTTACTGGTGTCCGCAGCCGGAGTCGGGCAGGTGCCCATCCCGTCGATGTGGATGTGCTGCACGTGCGGGTAAGGCGCGCCATTGAACGTGGCGGCGAGGCCGCTGACGTTTTCGGTGACCGTTGCCTGGTCCCCGGTCAGGGAGATCATGACGCTGCCAGTGGCGTTGCTGCCGTTAACGGCGCCCAGGTTGGCCTGGTAGGTGGTGGTTCCGCCGTCGGCGGCCATGGCGCCGGCGCCGGAAAACGACACGGCCGCAAGCGCCAGTGCCGGTGCAATCAGGAAAGCAGACTTCTTATTCATAAGAGATTTCTCCTCATCTAGGTGACGGCCCGATACCGGAGCGTCAGGTGTGATTCGGAGCACTGTGGACCGCGGATTGGAGAAACTGGAACATTTCCTGCCCCGCTTGCAGCCGCCCGGGCCGCCTGGCCGCCCAGACCGCCCACGGCGCCGCATCTAGTTTCCTTGCGCGGGGTTGTCCGCCGGCGGGCACTGGGCTAGGTTACGAAAGGGGCACGCCGGTTGAGTGAACCCGCACCGGCCCCCTGCGAAACACCCGTACCAACCGGAGGTGCACGTTTCATGGACATTCAAACCACCCTGCTGGTGGACGGTGAAAAAAGAACGCTGGCCTTGGACACGCGCACCACGCTGTTGGACGCGCTCCGGGACAGATTGGGAGTCACCTCCCCGAAAAAAGGGTGCGACCACGGCCAATGCGGTGCCTGCACGGTGCTGCTTGAGGGCCGGCGCGTGAACTCCTGCCTGGTCCTCGCCGTTGCACAGGACGGAGCCGAAGTGGTCACGGCCGAAGGGCTGGGCAAAGGCACCGCCCTGCACCCTGTGCAGGAAGCCTTCCTGGCCCGGGACGCCTTCCAGTGTGGCTACTGCACCCCCGGGCAGGTCTGTTCCGCCGTGGGCATGCTGCGGGAAGCCGCCGCCGGAAACCCGAGCCACGTCACGGCCGATCTCAACGCGCCGGTTGCATTGAATGACGCGGAAATCCGCGAGCGCATGAGCGGAAACCTGTGCCGCTGCGGCGCTTACGTGAACATTGTTTCCGCGATCCGGGACGTCGCGGCGGAACAGGCAGCCGGAGGCGGTGCCGGCACTGCTTCACCACGGACGGCAGGTGCATCATCATGAGGCCCTTCGAGTACCAGCGTGCCCACGATGCCGCCGGTGCGGTTGCCGCAGTCGCCGCGCGGCCCGGCGCCCGGTTTCTGGCCGGCGGCACCAACCTCGTGGACCACCTGAAGCTCGGCATCGCCGCCCCGGACCTACTGGTGGATGTCAGCGGGCTCCCGCTGGACACTGTAGAAGAACTTCCCGGCGGCCGGGTGCGGGTAGGGGCCATGGTCCGCAACAGCGACCTCGCTGCCCATCCGCTCATCCGGAAGCGCTATCCCGTGCTCTCCGAGGCACTGCTGGCCGGCGCCTCGGGGCAGCTCCGCAACATGGCCACCACGGGCGGAAACCTCCTGCAGCGCACCCGCTGCCTTTACTTCCAGGATGTGACCACGCCGTGCAACAAGCGCGAGCCGGGGTCGGGCTGCTCCGCCGTGGAGGGCTACACCCGCAACCACGCCATCCTGGGCGCCTCGGAGCGCTGCGTGGCCGTCCACCCCTCGGACATGGCGGTCGCGATGGCGGCGCTCGACGCCGACGTCGTGATCCTGGGCGCTGCCGGCGCGCGGACCATACCGCTGACCGCGCTCCACCGTCTTCCCGGCGACGCACCGGACCGGGACACCCTGCTGGAGCACGGCGAACTGATCACCGCCGTGGACCTGCCGCCGGGAACGTATAGCCGGTCCGCGTACCGGAAGGTGCGTGACCGGGCCTCTTACGCGTTCGCGCTGGTGTCCGTGGCCGCCGTCGTGTCCATGGACGACGGCGGCACCATCGGCGACGTGCGACTCGCCCTCGGAGGGGTGGCCCACAAACCCTGGCGCGCTGCCCGCGCGGAGGAAATCCTGCGGGGTGCGCAGGCTTCCGAGGACAATTTCCGCCAGGCTGCGGAAGCTGAACTTGAATCCGCATCGGCGCTCGGGGACAACGCCTTCAAGATACCCATGGTCCGTAACACCATGGTCGCGGTGCTCCGCGATCTGACCGGGAGGCCCGCCGATGTCTGAACTGCTGCAATCCAACGCCATGGGCACCAGCCCCCGCCGCCTTGACGGCATCGCGAAGGTGCGGGGCACCGCGCCCTACGCCTACGAACACCAGGTGGACCACCCGGCGTACCTGTACCCGGTCCAGGCGGACATTGCGCTGGGCAAAGTCAGGCGCATCACCACGGCCGCGGCGGAGGGACTGGACGGCGTGATAGCCGTGCTCACCCATCTGAACGCGCCGAGGCTGGCCCGGACCGACGACGCGGAGTATGCCGTCCTCCAGGGACCGCACGTCGGCTTCCGAGGCCAGTTCATTGGCGCGGTGATCGCGGAAACACCCGAAACCGCGCGCCACGCGGCC
The DNA here is from genome assembly GCF_003268655.1 of Arthrobacter dokdonellae. Taxonomy (NCBI): domain Bacteria; kingdom Bacillati; phylum Actinomycetota; class Actinomycetes; order Micrococcales; family Micrococcaceae; genus Arthrobacter; species Arthrobacter dokdonensis. The sequence goes on from NZ_CP029642.1 coordinate 2,275,383, forward strand.
GGCCTGGTCGCCGTCGAATACGAAAAGGCCGGTCACGACGCCCTGTTCACCCCGGACCATCCCGGGCAATACGCCCCCGAGGCGGCCAACGCCGGGTATGAGACAGACACCAGTGAAGGCGACGTTGAGGGCGCGCTGGCGGGCGCCGCCGTCGTCATTGACCATACGTACACCACGCCCAGTGAGTACAACAATCCCATGGAGCCGCACACCACGGTCGCGTCGTGGGACGGCGGACAGCTGACGCTGTACGACTCCACCCAGGGCGTCCATTCGGTCCGGCAGACCATGGCGCCGCTCTTTGGGCTGGATCCTGAAGACGTCCGGGTTGTCGCACCCCACGTGGGCGGCGGTTTCGGGTCCAAGGGCCTTCCGCACGCGCACGTGGTCCTGGCCGCCCTCGCGGCGCAGTGCAGCAACGGCCGCCCGGTCAAATTTGCCCTGACGCGCCAGCAGATGTTTTCGCTCGCCGGCTATCGGACGCCCACGGTCCAGCATGTGCGGTTGGGCGCGGATGCCGACGGCAGGCTTACCGCCATTTCGCAGGAGGTGGTGGAGCAGACGTCCAAAATCAAGGAGTTCGCGGAGCAGTCCGCGGTGCCGTCGCGAATGATGTATGCAGCGCCGAACCGGTTGACCACGCACCGCCTGGTCCCGCTGGATGTCCCCATCCCGTCGTGGATGCGCGCGCCGGGGGAGTGTCCGGGCATGTTTGGTCCGGAAGTGGCCATGGACGAGCTCGCAGAGGCCTGCGGGCTGGACCCCGTTGAGCTGCGCGCGCGCAACGAGCCGGAGCGTGATCCGGACTCCGGAAAGCCATTCTCCAGCCGCCACCTGCTGGCCTGTTTCACCCAGGGCGCCGAGCGGTTTGGCTGGCACCGGCGCCCAGCGACACCCCGGAGCCTGCTGGTGGATGGCTGGTGGGTGGGCCTGGGCACTGCCAGCTCGACGTACCCGTTCTACCGCAACCCCGGCAATGCCGCTCGAATCTCCTTCGGCAGCGACGGCATCTACACGGTCCAGATCGGTGCGGCGGATCTGGGCACCGGCACCTGGACCACCCTGACCCAGATTGCGGCGGATGCGCTGGGCTGTCCCATGGATGAGGTCCGCCTTGACATCGGGGACACGTCCCTGCCCGTAGCCAGCGTGGCGGGGGGCTCCTCGGGCACGGCAAGCTGGGGCGGGACGATCATCGCCGCGGCCGATGCCTTCCGGAAGGAGCACGGTGACAGTCCTGCAGCCGGCGTCGAAACGCAGGCGCAGGCGCCGGAAGATCCCGACAGCGAACGCTATGCGATGCATTCCTTTGGTGCCCAGTTCGCCGAGGTCAGGGTGAACGCGGACACCGGCGAGGTCCGGGTCGCCCGGATGCTAGGCGTGTTTTCTGCCGGGCGCATCATCAATCCGCGCACCGCACGCTCACAGTTCATTGGTGGAATGACCATGGGAATCGGCATGGCCCTGCATGAGGCGGGCATCATGGATGCCCGGTTCGGCAGCATCATGAACCACGACCTCGCCGAGTACCACATCCCCGCCAACGCCGACATTCTCGACGTCGATGCCGGCTGGCTCGATGAAGCCGACCATCGGGCCGGCGCGCTTGGCGCCAGGGGTATCGGTGAAATCGGCATCGTCGGAGCGGCGGCGGCGATCGCGAACGCGACCTACAACGCGACGGGGATCAGGATACGGGACCTGCCGCTCACCCCTGACAAGTTCCTCTGACCGTGTCCTCCCCGGAAAGGACAAGCCTTCCCTCGAAAGGACGCCACGCCCGAAATGGCAAAAAGGGTCGGCATGGGTGAGTAGGGTTGGTGTCACCGGTCGTGGTGGCGGGCGTCGGTCGCCCCGGTGCCCGCGACGCGACCTCAACAGCAGCAGCCTCAGGAGGACCCATGGAAGTTTGGCCCGGAAACGCATACCCGCTGGGAGCCTCGTTTGACGGGACGGGCACGAACTTTGCCTTGTTTAGCGAGCAGGCCGAAAGGGTGGAGCTGTGCCTCCTGGCGGACGACCGTTCGGAAACGCACATCGAAGTGACTGAAGTGGACGGGTATATTTGGCACTGCTATCTGCCGCAGGTCCAGCCCGGTCAGAAATACGGCTACCGTGTGCACGGCCCCTACGAGCCCGAACATGGCCAACGGTTCAACGGCAACAAGCTTCTCCTTGACCCGTACGCCAAATCCATTCACGGACAAATAGACTGGGACCCCGCGCTCTTCTCCTATGACTTCGGCGATCCGGACTCCCGCAATGACAGCGACTCGGCGCCGCACACGATGTACAGCGTGGTCATCAGCCCCTTCTTTGAGTGGGACGGCGACCGCCAACTGCACATTCCCTACCACGAAACCGTCATCTACGAGGCCCACGTCAAGGGCCTGACCGAGCTGCACCCAGAGGTCCCGGAGGAGCAGCGCGGAACGTATGCCGGCGTCGCCCACCCGGCCGTGATCGAGCACTTCAAAAAACTCGGAATCACGGCGGTGGAGCTCATGCCCGTCCACCAGTTCGTCAACGACGGCACACTCGTGGAGAAGGGTTTGAACAACTACTGGGGGTACAACACCATTGGTTTCTTCGCACCCCAGAACACCTACAGCTCGGATGGCGACGCCGGGCACCAGGTCCAGGAATTCAAGGCCATGGTCCGGGACCTGCACCGGGCGGGCATCGAAGTCATCCTTGACGTGGTGTACAACCACACGGCCGAAGGCAACCACCTGGGCCCCACCTTGTCGTTCAAGGGCATCGACAACGCGGCCTACTACCGCCTGGTCGACGACGACCTGAAGCACTACATGGACTACACCGGAACCGGGAATTCACTCAACGTCCGGCACCCCCATTCCCTGCAACTGCTCATGGACTCGCTGCGGTACTGGGTCACGGACATGCACGTGGACGGATTCCGGTTTGACCTCGCCTCCACCCTGGCCCGCGAGTTCTACGACGTCGACAAGCTCTCCACATTCTTCGAACTGATACAACAGGACCCGATCGTCTCCCAGGTCAAGCTCATTGCTGAGCCGTGGGACGTTGGACCGGGCGGCTACCAGGTGGGCAACTTCCCGCCGCAGTGGACCGAATGGAACGGTCAATACCGGGACACGGTCCGTGACTTTTGGCGTGGTGAGCCGTCCACGCTCGGCGAGTTCGCCTCGCGCCTGACGGGCTCGGCCGATTTGTACGAAAGCTCCGGCCGGCGGCCCGTGGCGTCCATCAACTTCGTCACTGCCCACGACGGATTCACACTGCGCGACCTCGTGTCCTACAACGACAAGCACAATGAAGCCAATGGTGAGGACAACAACGACGGCGAGTCCCACAACCGCTCCTGGAACTGTGGCGTGGAAGGCGACTCCGACGACGACGCCGTCCTCGCGCTGCGTGCCCGCCAGCAGCGCAACTTCATCGCCACACTTCTGCTCTCGCAGGGAGTCCCGATGCTCCTGCACGGCGACGAGCTCAGCCGCACCCAGCAGGGAAACAACAACTCCTACTGCCAGGACTCCGAGCTCAGCTGGGTGCACTGGGACGCCATGGACCAGCCGCTGGTGGAATTCACCGCGGTGGTCAACAAGATCCGGCACGATCACCCCACGTTCCGGCGCAGCCGCTTCTTCGACGGCCGGCCAGTAGTCCGTGGCGAGGGCGAAAAGCTTCCTGACATCGTTTGGCTCAAACCCGACGGCACGGAGATGCGTCCCGACGACTGGGACAGCGGGTTCGGCCGGACCATCGGCGTGTTCTACAACGGGGACGGCATCCGGGAACAGGATTCCCGCGGCCGGCGGATCACCGACGACAGCTTCCTCATGGGCTTCAACGCCCATGTCGACAGCGTGGACTTCCAGCTCCCGGGAGAGGAATATTCGCCGTTCTGGGAAATTCTGGTTGACACCGCCGACGGCGACGACGCCGAACCGCTCAAGGCCGGATCCGTGCTCACACTGGAAGCGAAGTCCCTCGTCGTGCTGCGCGCCTACTCGGGTCCGGAGGCCGAGGTGGACTACTCGGCCGCCGCGTCCATGGCCGCCATGGCTTCCGATGAGGACGACGCCGACGCCACCGACGGGACCGGGGCGGCCCAGCCGTCGGGCGCACCGGCCGGAACCGCGAAGGCCACGTCTCCGTGAGGACCCCGGTTTCGACGTACCGGCTGCAGGTCAACGCGGACTTCACCCTTTGGGACGCGGCCGGGACCGTGCCCTATTTGAAGTCTCTCGGCGTGGACTGGATCTACCTTTCGCCGATCCTGACGGCCGAAAGGGGCTCCACCCACGGCTACGACGTCACAGACCCCTCCGCCGTCGATCCGGAGCGCGGCGGCCCCGAGGGGCTGCTGGCTGTTTCCCGGGCGGCCCGCGAAGCGGGACTGGGGATTCTCGTGGACATCGTTCCCAACCATGTGGGCGTGGCCACCCCGTCGCAAAACCCCTGGTGGTGGTCCCTGCTGAAGGAAGGCAGGGCCTCGCCCTACGCCCAGGCCTTCGACGTTGACTGGGAAGCCGGCAACGGCCGCGTCCGGATCCCGATCCTGGGCGACGACTCCGACCTGGATGCCCTGGAGGTCAAGGACGGACAGCTGACGTACCACGAGCACAGCTTTCCGCTCGCCGCGGGCAGTTACACGCGCGGCGACGATCCACGCACGGTGCACGGACGCCAGAACTACGAACTCATCGGCTGGCGCCGTGCCGACAACGAGTTGAACTACCGGCGCTTCTTCGCCGTCAATTCGCTCGCCGGCATCCGCGTGGAAGTCCCCGAGGTGTTCGACGGCGCGCACGTGGAGATCCTCCGCTGGTTCCGGGAAGGGCTGGTCGACGGATTGCGGATTGACCATCCGGACGGCCTGGCCTGCCCTGAGAGCTACCTTCGCAGGCTGCGCGAGGCCACGGGCGGCCGCTACCTGCTGATCGAGAAGATACTCGAGCCGGGGGAGACCCTCCCCGCTACCTTCGACTGTGAGGGAACCACCGGCTACGACGCCCTGGCGGACGTGGACCGGGTCCTGGTCGATGCCCGCGGCCAGGTGGGGCTCGACGCCCTGGATGCCGGGCTGCGCGGCGGCGCGCCGGCCGACTACGGGCAGATGATCCATGGCACCAAGCGCCGGGTCACCGACGGCATCCTGCACTCGGAAGTGCTGCGGCTGGCCCGCCTGGTGCCTTCCAGCGCCGGCCTGAGCCAGAAGGATTCCGCGGACGCGCTTTCTGAAATCATTGCCGCGATGCCTGTCTACCGCACCTACCTGCCGCACGGACGGCACGTCCTGAGGGAAGCGTGCGCGGCCGCGGCCCGCCGACGGCCGGCCCTGAAGGCTGCGGTAAATCAGCTGCTCCCGCTCCTGCTGAACGCAGGCACGGACGACGGCGGCGAGCTCGGGCGGCGCTTTCAGCAGACCTCCGGCATGGTCATGGCCAAGGGCGTGGAGGACACCGCTTTTTTCCGGTACACCCGGCTGGGGAGCCTCACCGAGGTGGGGGCCGATCCGACCGAGTTCGCCCTCGAGCCGGATGGATTCCACGCACGGATGAGCCGCCGCCTGGGCGGTCTTCCACTGTCCATGACGACGCTGAGCACCCACGACACCAAGCGCAGCGAGGATACCCGGGCCAGGATCTCCGTGCTGGCCGAGCTGGCGCCGGAATGGGAGCGCACCCTGGACAGGCTGCAGCAGCTGGCGCCGTTGCCGGACGGCCCGTTTGCCAACCTCCTGTGGCAGTCCGTCGCCGGGGTCTGGCCGGCGGACCGGGGACGGCTGCAGTCCTACGCGCAGAAGGCGGCACGGGAAGCGGGCAACTCAACGAACTGGACCGACCCGGACCCTGGCTTTGAGGCGAGCGTTGCCTCCGCCGTCGACGCTGCCTTCGACAACGACGACGTGCGTCGGGAACTGGATTCCCTGGTTTCACTGCTGGAGCCCTACGGGGCATCCAACGCCCTCGCGGCGAAGCTGGTGCAGCTGACCATGCCCGGGGTGCCGGATGTGTATCAGGGCACTGAATTCTGGGACCGGTCCCTGACTGACCCGGACAACCGCCGGCCTGTCGATTTCGCCGCGCGCCGCCGCGCGCTTCAGGAACTCGATTCGGGTGGGCGCCCTGCGTCGCCCAGAGCCGATTCGGCCAAATTGCTGGTCACCTCGCGGGCGCTGCGGCTGCGCCGCGACCGTCCCGGGCTGTTCGCCGGCTATGCGCCTGTTGCGGCGACGGGTGCGGCCGCGGTGCACCTGCTCGGGTTCGATCGTGGGAGCACACCGGGCCACGGGGCCTTGACGCTGGTGACGCGCCTGCCCAGACGCCTGGAACAAGACGGCGGCTGGCAGGACACCGCCGTCACCTTCGACGCGGAAATGACTGATGAGTTGACCGGCAGGACCTTTGGTCCGGGCGAGTCAGCCGTGGCCGACATCATGAATGACTACCCCGTGGCCCTCCTCGCCCCTGCGGGCAAGCGCGGAGACGGGGGATGGACAAAATAGCGGGAAGTGTGGAACTGCGAACCACGGAAGGCGAGGGAATGGTGACATGACGTTGCATGGACAGGGAACCGGACGCTTTGACCTCTGGGCGCCCGAAGCGGAAACGGTCACGCTTGTGGCCGCGGGCCGGAAGCATCCCATGAGCCGCCGCGCGGGCGATGCGGCCGGCAACGAGGGATGGTGGACGGCGGCCGATGCGCCGGCCGGGGAAGAAGTCGACTACGGCTACCTGCTGGATGCGGAGACCACACCCCTGCCGGACCCCCGGTCCCGGCGCCAGCCCAGGGGCGTCCACGACCTCTCACGGACCTTCGACCCGTCCGTCCACAGCTGGAAGGACGCGCGGTGGCGGGGCCGCCAGTTGGCCGGGGCAGTCATCTACGAACTGCATCTGGGCACCTTCACCTCCGAAGGCACACTCGAGGCCGCCAGTGAAAGGTTGGGCTACCTGTCCGAGCTTGGCATCGACTTCGTGGAACTGCTTCCGGTCAACGGTTTCGACGGCACGCACAACTGGGGGTACGACGGCGTCCTCTGGTATGCGGTGCACGAAGCCTACGGCGGACCGGCGGCCTACCAGAAGTTCGTCGACGCCGCGCATGCGGCGGGAATCGGCGTCATCCAGGACGTGGTGTACAACCACTTGGGCCCGAGCGGAAATTACCTGCCCCGCTTCGGTCCGTACCTGCTGCCGGGGGAGGGCAACACCTGGGGCGATTCCGTCAATCTTGATGGTCCCGGCTCGGACACCGTTCGCGGGTACATCCTTGACAACGCCGGCATGTGGTTGCGCGACTACCATGTGGACGGCCTTCGGCTTGACGCCGTCCACGCGTTCAAGGACGCCCGAGCCATGCGCCTGCTCGAGGAACTCGGAGCCCTCGCCGGCACCGTTTCGGCCGAAACCGGCCGTCCGGTGTCCATGATCGCGGAATCCGACCTCAACGACCCGCGGCTGGTCTACCCGCGAAACGTCAACGGTTATGGACTTGCCGGCCAGTGGAGCGACGACTTCCACCACGCCGTGCACGCCAACGTCACCGGCGAGTCCGACGGGTACTACAGGGATTTCACAACGCTGGGCGCCCTGGCCAAGGTCCTGCAACGCGGGTTCTTCCACGATGGCACCTACTCCAGCTTCCGCGGCCGGCACCACGGCCGCCCCATCGACCCCGCCCTGGTTGGGCCGGCAGCCCTGGTGGTGTGCAACCAAAACCACGACCAGATCGGCAACCGTGCCGCCGGAGACAGGCCGTCGCAGACGTTGGGCTACGGGCAGCTGGCGCTTGCCGCCGTCGCCACGCTGATGTGTCCCTTCACCCCAATGTTGTTCATGGGCGAGGAATTCGGTGCGAGCACCCCGTGGCAGTTCTTCACCTCCTTCGCTGACACGAAACTCGGGGAGGCCACCGCCGTGGGCAGGGTGAAGGAATTCGAACAGATGGGGTGGGATCCGGCAACCGTGCCCGACCCCCAGGACCCCCGGACCTTCACGCGGTCCAAGCTGAACTGGCCGGAGGCGGACGACGGCGACCACGCGCGATTGCTGGCGCTCTACCGGCGCTTGATCTCCCTGCGGCGGGCGAACCCGCAGCTGGTCCGCGCCGGTTTTGCCGGCACGACGGTCGAGTTCAGTGAGCGGGACAAATGGCTTGTTCTCCATCGAGGCGGACTCTGCATCGCGTTCAACTTCTCCGCCGTTGCGCGCCCCGTCCCAGTCTCGGGATCCGCCCTGCTGTTGGCCACGGACGACGACATAGTTCCCACGCCCGGAAACGGCGCCGAAGGGCTCCAACTGCCCCCTTACAGCGCGGCAGTCGTTGCGTGATCTCCCCCAATGGAAGAGCACGGGCATGTCGCGGGACTCCGGCCGCACCTGGCCATGCGGCTATGATCAGCCTTGTTTCCTACAGAAAAGAATTCCGTGAGTCCACGCAAGAAGGAAGACGTCTTCAGCCGTTTCACCACGAAGACGTCGACCGCCCTTGGCCGTCCCCCCGTCTTTATCGGCGCGGTGGCCGTGCTTATCCTCTGGGCGGTCAGCGGGCCCCTTCTGGGCTTTTCCGACACCTGGCAGCTGCTCATCAACACCGGGACCACGATCGTGACCTTTCTGATGGTGTTCATCATTCAAAACACCCAGAACCGGGACAACCTCGCCATCAACCTCAAGCTCGATGCGTTGATGATGGAGCTGAAGGTCACCAACTCCAAGCTGTACGGCGCGGAGGAAAACGGCGAGAAGGCCCTGCAGCGCCAGACCAGGAAGATTCGGGCCGAGGCGGACGAGCAGGACCCCGACACTCCTGACAACGCGCACGGCGACGTGGTGGCCGGCTAGCCCGGCCTTTCCGCCAAAGCTAGCTTTCGAGCCCTTCGCCCGGCCCGGCCAAACGGTCAGCGTCGCCGAGACCGGCCTGCCCGCCCAATCCCGCGGGCCCCGGCGGGTGGGTGCCCATCAAGTCCTCGGGTTGCACGTCCAGCCGGGCGAGCAGCTCGGGGTCGCTGTCCGTGTCGACAACGGCAGGGAGGTCCGCCTCCGCCTCGGCCGCCTTGCCGGCATCGCCTCGGGCAACCAGATAATCGATGATTTGCTGCTTGGTGTACTGCATGACTGCTTCCTCTGTTCTTCGCCGGCCCGAAACCGTCCCTGTCAGTTGGCCGGGCCGTTGGCCCGCGCTGCTTGCTGGACGTGTTCCTGCCCCGTTTGCGAGCGGCACCCACTGTTCTTCCTGCATCATAGCCCCGGGGCAGCCCGGCTTGGGAAGAGTTTTCGACGATGACATATTCAGCTGCCCGCCCCCTGAAGGACGGACGTTGAAGCACGCCCACCGGAACGTCGTGGGGCGGGACTTCATGGGGGTCCATAAAATGCTGGACCCGCACATCCACGACGTTCGCCTCACCGCCGAGCACCTGGCGGCACTCGACTCGAGCTGGATCCGGTCACCGAGGACATGCTGATCGGCGTTAGTGCCATTCTTGAGCAATTCCACGCAGACAGGCAACGCGGCCATCGTTGAAAGCGTTGAGCACGTCCCGGCCATCAGCAGGAGGGCGCATGACTCATCACAGCAAGCCCCTTCCCGGCACACCGTCCTCGCAGCCGCCCTCGCTGGAGGAAGCGACGGAGCCCGACCAGCATGGTCCGGAGCTCGTCTCACCGACCGGCACGCCCACGGGCGAACCGGAAGGTTCCAGAAGCCAGTCCGGGGACTACCTGACCACGGCCCAGGCTGCGCGGCTGATGGACACGGACCATTCGCTCAAGGCCGGCCGCCGCGGACCCATCCTGCTGCAGGACCACCACCTGCGGGAAAAGATCATCCACTTTGACCATGAGCGCATCCCGGAGTGTGTCGTGCATGCCCGCGGCGCCGGCGCGCACGGCGTCTTCCAGTCGTATGGCACCCGGACCGGGCTGACCCGGGCGGGGTACTTGGCCGCGGACGTGGAAACTCCAGTCTTTGTCCGCTTCTCCACCGTCGTGGAATCCCGCGGTTCGGCCGACGTCGTCCGGGAAACATGTGGTTTCGCCGTCAAGTTTTACACGGACGAGGGAACCTTTGACTTGGTGGGCAACAACATTTCCGTCTTCTTCATTCAGGACGCCATCAAGTTCCCCGATGTTGTCCACGCGGCGAAGCCCCCTCCGGACAGGGAGATACCGCAGGCCCAAAGCGCCCATGACACCTTCTGGGATTTCGTTTCGCTGCACACCGAGGCCCAGGCGCACACCCTGTGGTTCATGGCAGACCGGGGCATTCCCCGGTCCTTCCGCATGATGGAAGGATTCGGGGTCCAGACCTTCCGCCTGGGCAACGGGGAGGGCGAATTGTCCTTGGTCAAGTTCCATTGGAAGCCTGCCTTGGGCGTGCATTCGCTGGTTTGGGAGGAGGCCCAGATTGTGAACGGCATGGATCCGGACTTCCACCGCCGCGATCTGGCGGACGCCATCGAATCCGGCAATTTTCCATCCTGGGAACTGGGCGTTCAAGTCTTCCCCGACACCGGGGACGAGAGCGACCATTTCTCCCAGGCCACGTTGTTCTACCGCAGCCTGTCTGCCACGGAGCAGGACCACGTGGTTCAGGCGTACACCTTTGAACTGGGCAAGTGTTATGAACAGGTCGTCCGCGAAAGGCAGTTGGTGGCACTGGCCAACATCGACGCGGCAGCGCCGGGAATAGTGCAGGGAAATCCGGAGGAGGTTGTTGCGCAGCTGGGCACCCTCTTGGCGGCACACTGTGTCTGGGAGAGGCACGCGCCGGGGGAGTAGGCGTCGACGGGCGCGGTCCGCGGCGCCTGTCCAGTCACGCTCAAGCAGCGTAGGCTCGACTGATCAGCAGCACAACCAAGGAGGACTGTCATGGGTTTGGGCGAGAAGTTTGATGCAGCAAAGGACAAGGTCACCGGCAAGGCCAAGGAGGCTTTCGGCAAGGCGACCGACGACAATTCCATGGTCGTCGAAGGCAAGGCTGACCAAGTCAAGGGCACTGTGAAAGACAAGGTTGCCGACCTCAAGGCGCATCTCCACGAGGACGCCGACAGGCGTCATGTGGACGACACCGAAGGCGGGGCGGCCCGTCCGGAGTAGCCAGGACGGTTGCAGGAGGAGGACGGAGCATCAAGGCGCCGTCCTCTTCCCTGTTCAATCAGTTTGGTTTGTTCCGTCAAACAGCGCCGCGTGCCTAAGCCCCGGTGGCAACACGCTGGAGGCAACAACGCCTCCTGGAAAAATTGGAGACAATGCCATGAAGATCCTGATCAAGCTCTTGAGCATGGGCGCCGCCCTGGCGGCGGGCGCCGCAGCACGCAAGGCACTGGAAGCGGGTTGGCGCAAGAGCACGGGAAACGAACCGCCCAAGGACGCCGGAAACCTCCGAAACCCCCTGCCCGGCGTGCTGGCCTTCGCACTGGCCACCGCGGCCTCCGGTGCCGTGATCCAGGTGGTGACGCAGCGACTCGGGCGGAAGGCCGCCCTCCGCCTCGGACGCAATCCCGCCGAGGTATAGGACAGTCGAAACAAGGCAGCCGACGCACTTCGCGCGACCGTAGCCGGGGTTTCGTGTGAGTGGATGCAACCGCGACCGGTGGACCTGTTCCGGTGAAAGGCCTACGCTGGAGAACATCGAGTAGGCCTGAGCAGATTGGCCTGGGCGCGGGAGTCTTGTACCAGAGGAGCGGACGTCATGCGCAAAGTGGAGGCCATGGCCGCCGGGTCCAGCGCCTTGACGGGCCCGCACCAGACCTTTTCCTACATCCTTCCGCCCGGAACGGGGTTCGCCGTCGGCGATTTTAGGTTCGACGTGGATTCCGGGCTCTGGAATTGGTCCGAGGGCTCATTCATCATCCACGGTTTCGAGCCCGGGGATATTGTCCCGACCACCGGCCTGGTCCTGGCCCACAAGCATCCTGCGGACCGGGATGAATTCGAACGGATTTTTCGCGGCGTCGTCGCCAACGGCGGCACAATGGTCAGCCATCACCGGATTATTGACGGGCACGGCAGCACGCGCCGGGTCATCATGGTCGGAGAGAGCATGGAAGATGCCGGCGGCCGTGTTTGTGCCATCCGCGGGCACTTCATCGACCTGACGCGGATCATGGATGCTGAGACGGCGGCCGCCGCCGATGCGGCGGTGGCCGGGGTCGTAGAGAAGCGCCACTTCATCGAACAGGCAAAGGGCATCTTGATGGGCCGCTACCGAATCGACGCTGACGCCGCCTTCGCCATGTTGGCCCAAGCCTCGCAGCACTCCCAGAGGAAAGTTCGCGACCTTGCAGAGGAAGTTGTCCGTTCGGTGGCCACCGCGGGGGCACACCCACGGGCTCACAGGGCGCCGGACGGCCGCTGAGGGGCCGTCGTCACTGCGGCCCGCCCCCCGCGGTCCAAGGCCTCGAGACGGCGAGCCAGCGCGCGGTGCTGTCGGCCTGGACCAGGGCCGCATTGTGCTCTCGCAGCAGGTCATGGCACTCAGGCGTGGCGAAGCTCGCGTGCCGGACCTCCAGCGCGTGGCGCATTGGCCGGCCGGCGTCGACCGTTGTCCAACTCCGGTCCCCGAGCCGGTCGTCATGGCCCCGCGCCAGGACTGCCCTGCCTCCATTCGTTGGGGAAGGCGGGACAGGAACGCGCCGAGCACCTCGATGTCCAACACGCTCCGTTCCGGCAATTGCCACAGGACCGGGCCCAGCTTATGTCCGAGCGCCAGCACCCCGGAGGCAAAGAAGTTCGCCAGCGCGACATCGACGTTGCGCAGCCGGAGCACGTGGGTGATGAACCGTGGGCCCTTGCTGATTCCTTGCGCTGTGCCAGGCCCGCCGGGTAGAAACTGCCCCGCCAGTCTGCGTAGCGCCAGCCGGAGGTCACGATCCTCGCTGCAGGCTTCCTGTTGCTCATCATCCTTCCAGCCCCTTCCACGAGAGGGCCGGGCCACCACGCCTGCAGAGCCGCGTCAAGCACCTCCATTCCACGGCTGCTCTGTCCATGCGCCACCGACAAGGTGATGCCCGACGGCGCATTCCGGGGCCGGGGAGGCCGAATGGCGTAGACTTTAAGCGGCCTTCAAGCAGCGGAGACCCGTCGCTGCGTGGCATTCCCAAGACAGTGTGTCGTGGTCCCGCCGGGGGTAGGGGAGCGCAGCCGCGAGCCGGGTTTCCCTGGAATACGCGGACGCTTGACAAAGGATTTTGCGATGACAACGAAAGTATCCGACGACGAACGTCCGGAGCTGAATCCGGAGCCGGTGCCCGACGTTTTCCAGGGGAGTGACGATGGGATCTCCGCGGTCACCGTTTCTGAACAACTGCAGGACCTCGTCCTGGACAGTGCGGACGTCAGTGAATTTCTCCGTGAACTCTGCGACTATTCGGCGGCTTTGGCCGCGGTTGGTGACGGCGCGCCCTTGGATTGTGCCGTGACGTTGTACCGGCGCCGGCGCGCACTGACGGGAGCCGGAAACACGGACAGGGCACGCGTGCTCAATGAGATCCAGGAGCGCATGGGAGAGGGCCCCTGCCTGACGGCCCTGCTGGAGGAGCGCACGGTGGTCGTCGATGAAACGCTCACGGACGGCCGGTGGGCGGGCTATGCCCAGGCACTGCTCAGGGAAGGCGTGCACAGCGTCCTGGCCGTTCCGCTGGTGCTGGAACAAGGGGCATCCGCTTCACTTAATTTCTTCTCCAGCGCCCCCCGCGTCTTTAACGAGGGGATTGTTGCCAGCGCCGAACAGTACGCGGCACAGGCCCAAAGGGCACTGCGCCTGGCCGTGCGGATCGGAGTCAAGCAGCAGAAGGCGGACGACCTCCAGGAAGCCATGAAATCGCGCACGGCAATTGATCTGGCGGTGGGCGTCATCATGGGACAGCAGCGCTGCTCACAGTCCGCCGCGTTCGAGCTTCTGAGCAGGGCGGCTTCGTCGAGAAACCAAAAACTGCGTGGCGTTGCCGAAGCGCTGCTGGCGAACGTCACCAAGAACACGGTGGAGACGCACTTCGACGAATAGCCCGGGGTCTACTCCGTGGGCATTGACATCCGAAAACCGCATTGACAGCGGAGCACCACGCTGGGAACGGTCACTGCCGGCGCCTCCGCCGGGCTGTATTACATTGCCACCTGGGCTTGTGTGCGGGGTACGTGCGGTTGGATGGATTCCACCATCAGGTGCTCGTCCGTTTTGCAATGTGTGCACGTCAGATGCATCCGCTGGTTCGTTGAAGCCGTTGCAGTGGTACAAGGAATAGTTGACGGTCATCGACGATTCCCCTGGCAATCCGGGGCTTTGATCAACACCCCGCCCATGCAGTGAAGGCGCGGTTTGGAAAGCCGGTTCCCGTCCGCGCCTGCCGAAGAATATCGATCCGGGTTGTCAGTTCACCCGCGGCCAGGCGCGCACGCGACGCCAGCTGTCCGGCGTCAAAGGCCCGCCGTCGGTGCTTTGATCATCCGGTAGTGTCAGCGTTTATGAGACTGTGGTCAGTGCATCCGCGGTACTTCGACCGGCAGGCATTGTTGGCATGTTGGCGTGAAGCCTGCAAACCGGAACTGCGCAGCCCATTGGTCGCGCAGGCCGGGACGGATGTGCGGATGCCCGAACCGCATCCGCTGTTCACCGTGACGGAGGGGCCGGTTGCCTCGTGGGAGCGACTGAAGGACAGCCATGGGGGTGTTTCCCACTAGCCTGTGCCGAACCGTTGTGCGACGGGGGCCCGCGCTGCATGTGGGCGGCCTAAGCGCCGGCGGAGCTGGCGGGGTCCATCAGGGCCAGCCCCGTGGCAGGGTCCAGGCGCTTGCGCAGGTGTGCCGGGGCTTCCATCAGGATAACTTCCAGGGTGGGGAGGACGTCGAGCTTCTGCAGGTGGCCTGCCACGGCTGTCGAGTCACGCCGTCCCAGTACCGCGTGGGCGTGCAGTGTCGGCTTGCCGTGGTCGTCGGCGATGTCGCCCAGACATGATGCCAGTTCCATTTGTTCGTCAAACACGGTGGAGACGTAGCTGCTGGTTTCCGGATCAAATACCCCAGTGTGGCGCCGCTGGCCGCTCCAATGGCGGTCGGGCTGGCCGCGGTGATGAGGTACTCCGCGGCAAAATCGCCAATGGCCCGGCAGGCCTGCTCGCCCTTGTCCAGGACCAGGACGAATCGCCGCAGTCCGTGTTCCTCGTACGACAATGTCGGTTTCATGGTGCGTTTCCCTTCGTAGTTTGAAAGCGGGCATGGTTCGAAAGACCGTCTGAGCGTCGTCACCATGGGGCCGTCACCATCGGGCCGTCAAAATGGCAGGGAGGGCTCGTCGGCGGTCGCCAAGGTCAGGACGGCCTCCTCAATGCCGGGGTGGTTTTCAAGGCCGCGTTCGATGGCGCGCAGGCTTTGTGCCACTGCTGATTCGGGGCGGTTCCCCGCAAGGTCGACGGCGGCCACCAGGTAGAGCTTGCGGGGACCGACGAATTCCAGATGCAGGTACGTGATGCGCGCAATGTCCGTGCCGGCCATGAGCTGGCGGGCCACGGACTTCCTCAGCTCGGCCGTCACCGCCTGCCCCACCAGAAAGCGCCTGTTCTTTTGGATCAGCACGACGGCGATGATGCCCAACAGCACGCCAACCAGGATGGAGCCGACGGCGTCGGGCACGGGCGAACCGGTGAGCTGGCGTGCGAGGATTCCGGCAAAAGCCAGGACCAGCCCGGCCAGGGCGGCACCGTCCTCGGCGAAGACTGCGCGGGTGGTGGTGTCCGAACTGTTGAGCACCTGGTCAAGGACTGCCCGGCCCTGCTTCCGGGCGTCGCCGCGGGCTTGGCGCAGGGCCTGCAGGAATGACGTGCCTTCCAGGACAAACGCCGTTGCCAAGACCACGTAGGCCAGTGTAAAGTCACCGGCGG
Source organism: Arthrobacter dokdonellae (assembly GCF_003268655.1). Taxonomy (NCBI): domain Bacteria; kingdom Bacillati; phylum Actinomycetota; class Actinomycetes; order Micrococcales; family Micrococcaceae; genus Arthrobacter; species Arthrobacter dokdonensis. The sequence goes on from NZ_CP029642.1 coordinate 2,291,257, forward strand.
GCTCCGGCGTAAGAAGCTGCTGCACGCCGTGCATGATCGAGACGGCCGCGCCCGCCGTGAACAAGCCAAAGGCGGCAAACATGGACCACACGTAGGCTTCGCGTCCATATCCCATCGGGTGTGCCGCGTCGCGGGGGCGTGCGGACTTGCGCTCGGCGATTAACAGAAAAATCTGATTGCCGGTGTCCGCCCACGAATGCGCCGACTCAGCCACCATGGAGGCCGATCCGGTGATGAGCGCCGCGGCAGTCTTTGCCAGGGCCACCACCACGTTCATGCAGAACGCAAGAACCACCGTGGCAGAAAATTGTGGCTGCTTCTTTTGCGGGAAGGAATCTTGGACGGATCTGGTCACATCGGGCTCCTTCCCATGGCAGCGCGGGCGGGTTGGACAACCCCGTTGTGTTCATTCTGCTCCGCGGCGGCGAAAGCTGAAAGCGCGGTGGCAACGGCCTCCGGCAGGTCGCCAAAGTTGAGTGCCCGCAATGCCAAAAGTAGGGGGCCGGACGCAGCGTCGGGGCCGTGAACTCGTCGGCCCACATTCACCGCGGGCTTAACGGGGCAAGCGGATGTGGGTCATGGATATTCCGGCAGGGCATCGTTAGAGTCGGGTGTGGCTGGTGAGGCAGAGAACCGGCCAACCCAGCCCGACAGGGCGGGCGCCATCAAGGACCAGGAGGATCAGATGACCCACTCCCACAATGAACCGGTGGAAATTTCAACGCGCATGCGCTCGGGGGAGTGGACCCGGGAGAGCCTTATGGAGCTGGTGGCTTCCTATCAGGACAAGCTGCGGGAAATGGGCGCTCCTGATGGGGAGATAGAGACTTCCGTTGAGACACCGGAGGACGGTTCGGCCGATGTCAACGTGAGTTGGCAGCACGCAGGGATGCGCACCTTCGCCGAAATGGGACAGGGCACAACGCCGGAGTCGGAGAATTCGCGGGGACACGGCGAGGATATTCCCACGGGTGGGACGACTGATGACGCCAAGGGGCTGGGCGCGGTCCTGGGCGACGCTGAGCGGTCGACCATTGACGCACCGCCCACCCGCCGGGCGACGGAGGCAGCGGCGAACCAGCCATCCCCTGATCTCCTCGTGTACACCGACGAAGAGGGAAAGACCTATGTCGAGGACGCCGGTTCCGCGAAGGAATGACACGGCCGCGGCGGCCACTTCCCCGTCCATGATGGGACGAACTTGGGCGTCGGTTTCCTCGGAGCGCCACCATGACGGCGGCCGATGCGGCGCAAGCCATGGCCTTTTGCGGGCGGCATCACTACAGTCGCAATCAGCAGAGCCGCCATCAGTGGATGAAGCAGCCGTCGCCCGCCGCAACCCATGCCGCACGGGCAGGGACCGACAATTTAAGGAGAAGTCATGGTGGACCGGGGGGGTGTCCCTATGTTTTTCGTCAAGGGTTTCGACGGCTTTTCTTCAAATACTTTTGGGGCGCCGTTTTGGGCAGGGGGTAGTGGCTGGCGGTGCGTGCCCGCCAGCTGGTAGTCCTCGGTGGTTAGGCGGTTTTGGCGGCTGGTGCCTCGTAGAAGGTGCCGTCGCGAAGCATGGCGAACAGGACGTCGCAACGCCGCCGGGCAAGGGCGATGAGTGCCTGGTTGTGCCGCTTGCCCTCGGCGCGTTTCCGGTCGTAGTAGGCCCGTGACAGCGGGTCCTTCAGCGCCGCGAACGCCGAGAGGAAGAACGCCCGTTTGAGGGCCTTGTTGCCCTTCTTGGAGGGGTGGTCGCCGCGGATCGAGGTCCCGGAACGCCAGGTCACCGGGGCCAGGCCGGCGTAGGAGGCCAGGTGGCCGGCGGTCTTGAATTCCTTGCCCGCGACCTCGGTGATGATGCGCGCTTCGGTCCTGACGCCGACCGCCGGCATGGATGTCAGGACTTCGTGAAGAGGGTGGGCCTCCACGAGGACCTCAACCTGGGCGAGGACTTCGTCCCGGGCGGTGCGCAGCTGCTTGAGCATGGCGGCGAGCTGGGGCAGCACGATGCCGGCGGCGCCGGTTCCGGCGACCACGACGGTCTGCTCTCCCAGGGCGGTGAACACCTCCGCCGCCCAGCGTTTCCCGGCCCGCGGCGCATGGCGTGAGAGCAGGGTTGCGACCCGGTTCTGGCCGGCCTTGCGCAGCTTCTCCGGGGCCGGGTACTTGATCAGCAGCTCGGCCATCGCGGGGTGGTCTAGGTGCGTGCCCACGACCCGTTCCAGGGCCGGGTGAACCTGGGTCAGGAGCCCGCGGATTCGGTTCGAGGTCGCGGTGGCCTGCTTGGCCAGATCGTCGTCAAAGCCGCACAGCATGGACAGCTCCGCGGCCTGCTCGTCCGCGACGACGATGGAGCGCAGGGTGTGCGGCAGGGACCTTGCTGCCTCGGCAATGATGGCTGCGTCTCGGGCGTCGGTCTTGGCCTCGCCGGGGTGCAGGTCGGCGATGCGGCGCATGGCCAGGCCCGGCAGGTAGCCGACCAGGATGCCCTCGGCCTGGGCCACGGCGACGGGCAGGGCGCCGATGGTGGAGGGCTGGTCCACGACCAGCAGCACGGTGCCCTTGCTGGCGACGGAGCGGATGATGGCTTGTAGTTTGGCCTCGTCCTGGGGCAGGGCCCGGTCGAGGAGTTTCTTGCCGGCGCGGTCGATGGCGACGGCGTGGTGATTGCTCTTGCCGACGTCGACACCGATGAAGATGTCGACTTTTTCATGGTCCTTGATCAACGCAAACCTCCCAGAATTTGTGTCGTGCAATGTGGTGTTGGCATGTCCTGCGGCGGCAAGGCCCGGCATCCACGTTACGGCTGACCTACACGGTGTTTCATTGCGCTGGTCCGGTCCCCATTAGCGATCCCCTGGCGCCTATCAGATCCCGGTGACAACACCCCCCGGATCATGGATGACTGGGGGCTTCAATCATGCCGGGACTGACAGGCCAACAACCCCAAATCTACTGCTCAAGGGGCTACTAAAAAGGTAACGGGGCATCAACAACAGCGACCGGGTCAGGGTGCCGCTGGTCCGGGAATGGCGTTCTCGTCGAATCAGACTGGGACACCGCCATGGCGCGCGTTGTTGACCGCAGCCGATCATTGCTGAGCGAAGAGGGACCGCTGAGCCACGCCTTCTACACCAGCGGCCAACTTTTCCTCGAGGAATACTCTGCCTTGGCGGTGCTGGGCAAGGCCGGCATCGGGACACCGCACATGGACGGCAACACCCGAGCCGGGTCCTTGACCGGTGCGCCGGTCCGGAACGTCCCCGCATAGTCTGCGTTGATCCCCGCGAAACGCCGGTGGCGCTTTAGGCGGATATCCATCTTGCCGTGCGGCCCGGTACCAGCCTTGCCCTCATGCGCGGGCTCATCAGGGAGGTCATCGCCAACGGCTGGGTTGACGAAGAATTCATCAGTGCCCGTACCCTCAAGTTCGACGACGTCCGCGCTGCCGTTGATAAATGGACACCCGAGGCGGTGGCCAGGACCTGCGGCGTCTCCGCCTCCGATGTCCGGCGGGCCGCGGAAATCTTCGGCACCTCCGAACGGCCGCTGTCCACCGTCCTGCAGGGCTTCCATCAATCCTCACAGGCCACGGCGTCGGCATGCCAGGTCAACAACCTGCACCTGATGAGGGGGAAGATCGGCCGGCCGGGCTGCGGGATCCTGCGGCTGTGCACGGAGGGGCTGTTTCCGACAAATCCGGACCGCTGCGAAACGTTCGGACATGACCTGCTGACCGGTGCCACGGTCGGTGAGCAGGCCTACCGGACGAAGACTGCCCGCACGCCCCAGCTCAACGCCGCGGACCCGCATGTATGGGTCGAAGTGTCATCCGCCGACGCGCAAAGCCTGGGCGTCAGTGAGGGCGACGAAGTGTCGGTCCGGTCCCGGCGTGGGCACCCCGTGGCACAAGCCACAATTTCGGACATCCGCCCCTGCACCCTTTTTGCCCCGTTCCATGACGGATACCGGGATGCCGGCGGGGAGCCTGGCGATGCGCCCACCGCCGCCAACGCACGGACCTTGACGGAATGGAATCCGGTATCCACGCAACCCGCCTTTAAGAACGCCGCTGTGGTTGTCGAACGGATGTCGGCGTCATCGAGGAGGGCAGAACCGTGCAGCTTCCCATCTACCTTGGCCTGCAGCCGTCCAGCCGGCCTGGCTCAAGACGCGCATCAAGCAGGCCGCGCCGCAGGCCCTGATCGCCGCAGGCGGATAGCGGGTCAGTCTCCGGCGTTGGTGGGCCAGATGCCGTAGGCGCCCGTGACGAGGCCTGACCCATGGGACGCACCCATTCCCTCGACGCTCACTGTTGATCAGGGACGGCCGGGACGGCTTTGCTTCAGATTCCTGAACCGGACAAGCGTTGGATATGCCACCAATGAGGCCAGCAGTCCAAGCAGGAGAAGGCCCGAGGCAAGTGCGGCTTGCCACGGGCCGAGGACTACATAGAAGATCAGGCCGGTCGTACCGGCCACCAGCATGCCAACCAGCCACAGAACAATCCGAACGGTGTGATGTCCGGCGGCAACCAGACGTTCCTTGATCTGCAGTCCAAAAAGTTCCCGATGCACTGCCACGGGCACCAACATCAAGGCGGTCGCGGCTGCCGCCAAGGCTACGAGAGTCAGGTACCAGCCAACAGCCGGTGCCGGCAGGTCCTTGAACCGCTGCTGAAACGGCAGCGTCAGCAAGAAACCGGCGATGATCTGCGTTCCGGTCTGCATGACCCGCAGCTCCTGAAGCAGATCGTCCCAATTCCGGTCCCGCTGCTCATTGCGGGTTTCATGGCGCCCGCTGCCGGCGTCGCCCCCGCCGTACTGAACGGAACTGTCTTCCGCACGCACGCCTTATTCCTTTACCGCGAAGGCCTGGACAACAGGACCGCACCTCCGTGCAGGGCGAACGCGGCGGCGACCGTCATGGAAGGGAGGACGGTCGCGGGGGAGTTCCATGGTGTGGTTCCCGGCAATCATCTCTTCGGCCAAACGAGCCATGAGAGCCTCTATTCTGTTTGCCCCGCAAACCCTGGAATAGCTCTGGGCGACCAATTTTCAGGCCTTTCCCAAGTCTACGCGCGCATCCAAAAAATCAGCAGGGAATTGACTGCGGGAGGCAATGCGGCCCCTTGTTTTGCATCCGCCAGCTTTGTAGTCTGGGATTGGTCGAGCTAAGAGCCAAGAATTCGGTAACTGACGGAGTTGTCATGGGGTTTTCTTCCGCATCGTCCCACATCACGACTTCCTTTTCGCCCGAAGACGACCTTGGAACGGCCGGGCCATCAATCTCGGCGCGGCCAGCCATGGCCTTATCCCCTAACCAACCCTGGTCACAATTTAAAGTTTATCGATCGGGGATTTTGGCTGGCTACATGGGATACAACATGCGGGGCCCCGAAATGTGGCTGTCGCGCCGTCCCGTGCGTCACCGCGTCCGGTGGGTGCCTCCGCCTGCCGGAAACTGTGATGTCGGCCAAGCTGCCGTGGCTGCACACCCGGCAACCGCAATGTCCCGTCACGGCTAAGTGGTGGCGACCCTGGTCATGACCGACCTACGGATTTGGCCGGCGGCACAAATATAGAAAGGCACAAAATGTCCACGATGCAATGGGTTTGGATCATTATTGGCATCATCGTTTTGTTGATCATCATAGGAGTGCTGGCCACAGTCGGCCGCAGGCGCGGCAGGCGTCGCGTCGAGAAGCAGCATGAAGAGGACCGGCAGAAGGCGGCCACCATGCGAATGGAGGCCAAGGAATCGGAATTGGACGCGCGGGCGTCACAGGCGGAGGCCGCCCGCGTGTCGGCGGAGGCCGATCAGGCGGAGGTCGAGGCCGAACGGTTGAGGATCCGCGCCGAGGAACGGCGCTCCGTGGCCAGTGACCAGGGTGCGAAGTCCGCGGAGGGACGTCGACGCGCCGATGACCTCGACCCCGACGTTGATCAGACGCGTGACGATCAGACGCGTGACGATACAAGGGGAGCGGGACCGGACGATGCCGGGTCCCGGGGCGTGGACGGTCCGCGCGGCGGCGCCACCGGGTCCGGCGAAGGCGGACCGTCCGGCGGCGCGGGGCGGCTGCCGGAGCAGGACGCCGATAATTCCTAGCTCGGGCCGGACAGCACCAGGGAAAGGCTCTACCGCGGCGCCGAAACAACGGTGCTGACGCAGCCTTGCCGCGCGCCCCCGCACGGGCGGGCCGCCAAGCTGCGCGCCCCCGTACGGCGGGCCGCAAAGCTGCGCAGGAGGCCGGCTGCGTGCCTCCCTGCGCGTCCGCCCGCTCTGTTCAGTTGAGGTGCGGAATGCTTGACTGGGTGCATGAGGTCAATATGGACAGGCTCCGTCGCCTTCGGTCTGGTCAACGTTCCGGTCAAGGCCTACGCTGCCACGCAGGACCACGATGTCAGTTTGCACCAGGTCCATGACGCCGACGGGGGAAGGATCCGCTATCAACGGCGCTGTGAAGTCTGCGGAAAAAAGATTGACTACGAACACATAGACAAGGCCTACGACGACGGCGAACGCACAGTGGTGCTCACGGATGCGGACATGGCGTCGCTGCCCGCGGAGAAGAGCCGCGAGATCGAGGTTGTCCAGTTCGTCCCCAATGACCAAATCGATCCAATCATGCTGGAGCGCAGCTACTATTTGGAACCTGACTCGAAGTCACCGAAGGCATACCAGTTGCTGGTTCAAACGCTGGAGAACACCGAATTGACAGCAGTTGTGAAGTTCGCGCTACGGCAGAAGACCCGGCTGGGTGCCCTGCGCGTGCGGGGACAGGTGTTGGTTTTGCAGGGCATCCTCTGGGCCGATGAAGTCCGCGAAGTGGAATCCCCGGCCGTGCCCGCGAAAACCAAAATCAGCGTGCAGGAGCTGAAAATGTCCTCGGCCTTGGTGGACCAGTTCAGGGCAGATTTCAATCCGGGAGACTTCGAAGATGAATACCAAACCGAATTGCGCACCCTCATTGACGAAAAGCTCAAGCAGGGTGATGCCTTGGACACGGCCGCGACCTTCGGCCACCAGGCGGCAGAGGCGGAAGCGGGCACGGGAGACAGCAATGTCATAGACCTGATGGACGCGCTGCGTCGCAGCATAGACAAAAAACGCACCGGCGGCACCCCGGACGGGAAAGCTGCGTCGCCTAAAAAGGCCGCCGGCAAAAAGATCGCCGTCAAAAAGAGCACAGGCAATAAGAGCGCCGCCGACAAGAGTGCGGCCAAGGAGGGCACCGGCAAAAAAGCTGCCGCCACAAAAGGCAAAAGCGACGCGGGCAGCAAAGCGGACACGGAGACGAAGAGGAGTTCCCGGAAAACCGCGGCGAAGAATACTGGTTCCAAGACCGCCGCCGCGTCCTCGGGCCTGAGCAAGGGAGCGTAGGTGGTCGAAGCGCTTCGCCGGGTGAACCCCGGCACAGGCGGCATCAGCCGGCGCGTGGCCGGACGAGGCTTCACCTACGTCTCCGCCCGTGGCCGTCGCATCAGCTCCGAAAAGACCCTCGATCGCATCGACGGCTTGGCCATACCGCCGGCCTGGACGCATGTTTGGATCGCCACCCAGGCCAACGCGCACATTCAGGCAACGGGAGTGGACGACGCCGGGCGCACCCAGTACATCTACCATCCGCGGTGGCGCGAAATCCGTGACAGCGAAAAGTACATCCGTTCCCTGGCCTTCGCACAGCGGCTGCCGGCCATTCGCAGGATGGTCACGCGCGACCTGAAGCAAAGTGTGGATGAGCGCCGCCGTGCAGTGGCGGCCGGTGTTCGGCTCATCGACCGGGCCGGCTTGCGCGTCGGCGGGGCGGCATATGCGGAGGAAAACGGATCCTTTGGGGCCACCACTTTGCAGCGGCGCCACGTCAGTGTCCAAGGCGACGTCCTGCACCTGGTGTTCCGTGGCAAGTCCGCCGGCGACTGGGACCTGCGCGTCAAGGATGAGCTTTTGGTGAACTACTTTGTCTCTGTGCCGCGCACTCCTGGATCGGGCCCTGCCCTCTGCCATGCCTCGAGGTCCGGACGGCGAAAACAATGGCATGGAATCTCCGACGCCGACGTCAACGGCTACTTGGGCGAGGCCGCCGGCCACGGATTCACCGCCAAGGACTTCCGTACCTGGCAGGGCACTGTTGTGGCGGCACTTTCCCTGGCCCGCTCGTTCCGCACCGGTGCCACGTCCCCCGAGGCCGTCACGGCGGCCATACGCGATGCTGCCGAATGGCTGCACAACACACCATCCATTGCCAGGGACTCTTATGTGAATCCCCGCGTCATAGCTCTCTTTGAGCAGGGAACCGTCGCCGCGCACGGACGTCAGAGGGACCGGGCCGTCCTCGCGCTGTTGTCCGGCAATCCGGCACCTTAGCAGGCAAGGCGAGTGCGGCGCGATCCCGGCCTTCAGAGTACACGGGAAGGCGCCTTGCCCGAATCCAACGTCGTTAGGAAAGCCGCGAAGCCACCCTCGAGGCGCCCATGGAGGCGGCCGGACGTGCTGACGCGGCAGGAATCCGTGGCCGAGACGGCGTAGCCCGTTTTGTGGGCCAACGCTACGAAGTCCCGGTCTTCGTGGAGGCCTTGGTCCCCAAAACCGCCCAACGTGTCGAACACCTCCGCACGGAATCCCAGATTGGCCCCGTGGACATGGGGATGTCCTTCGCGCAAATCGTGGCAGGCAAACCACCGCGCCAGGGCGGCACCACCCAAGTCCGCGGCAACGGGTTCGACCGTACCGGCCAATACGTCCGAGCCGGCCGTCGCGAACCCGTAATGCCGCACCAGCCAGTCGACCGGCACCGTGCTGTCCGCATCGGTCGAGGCGATCCAAAGATGTGGCAGCGTTGTTTGTGCCCGCGATATTGCGGCAGCGACGCCGGCATTCCGGGCGGCACCCACGCGTCCGGCGGAAACACTGCTCACGCGGACCTTTGGATGCGCTGCCAGAATCCGTGCGGAATCGTCCGTGGTGCTGTCAAGCACGACTGTGAGCGAGGATCGCACGCGGGGCTCCTCCCGCGCGAAGTGGTCCATGGCGGCTTCGAGGGCGTTGAGCGCGTAGGGCAGCAACAGTGCTTCGTTCCGTGACGGGACGACGACGGAAACTTCGCGTATGGCCTGTCTCATGGTGCGTCCCGGATGTGGAAAACATCGAGGACAAAGTCGTCTTCAGCGTAGCTGCAAGCCAACGCAAGGCGTCCGTCCGCGCCTAAAAGGCGGTGAACGTCGTCGCCGCCCAGGGGCCACCCGGAGATGGGATGGCGCCAGTGGCAGGCCGCCAGGAAGGCGTTCGGCAGCGTCGACGCGGCGACGCGCCCAATGATGCGGGCCAGCGTGGTCTCGGAGAAGTAGTAGCCGGTTTCTGAGAGGACAAACAAATCAAAGAGACCTTCGGGCCATCCCTCGGGAAGGAACGCCTCCACGATGGTGGCGTTGCCGCAGGCTTTGGTACGCGTCCTGGCCGACGCGACGGCCTCGACGCTCGCATCGACACCCAGCACCTGCCGGCAACGGGACGCCAGTTCCGCCGTCAGTGCCCCTGTCGAGCAGCCGAGTTCAAGTGCGGAATCAAAGCGTGCCCGAGGCAGCGCAGCCATCAGGAGCGAACGCTTCCGTATCTCATACCAGGTATCCGGATGCCACGGTTCGGCGCCGGAAGCGTGGATGGCGTTGAACTGTGTCTGCAGCCAGCCCGGGTAGGCCGGTCCTTCGGCCGTGAACCGTCCTGCCGCGTCGATGAACGTCTCGAAACCGCGGTCGAAGTGGGACAGGAGGTCCGGGCTAAGGAGTGCCTCGTCTCCGGCGGCAGCGGACAGCGAGGAGATTTGGCTGGCGTGGCTCAGGATCGCCGCTGCCTTCACCTCCTGTTCCTCCCGGGTCAGTTCCAGCCGCCGCAGCGCTGGCCAGGGAACTTGCCCGTGGCCTGGACTGCCCCAATGCCACAGCCAAATGGGGTACTCCAGCAGCAGGCTGTGGGTTGCGCGTGCGGCCCCGGAGGCGGCGGAGCCGGCGGCATCGTGGTCCGTGTGGCCGTCGCTGGACCAGGGTGCGACGATGATGGTATTGCCACGGCCTCCCACGGCGGAGACAATGGCGTTTTCCAATTCGTGCCTGTGGGCGTGGATCCCGCCGTCGGGGATTTCGAGGATCGTGTGGATCGCCGTGGGGGCCAGCAGTTCGAGGGCCGTCCGCAGCTCGACAGCACGGACGGCAGCCAGATCAACCGGGGCATGTGTGGGGGAGTGGGGGTGTGAGTTCTCACCCGACGTTGCGACAATCACCTCTATGGGCACGTTGTGTGCGGCTGCCTGTTGGAGCAGGCCGGCCGCCCCGAGCGTCTCGTCGTCGGGATGTGCTGCCAGCACTACAAGCGTCTGGACAGTGGCCCAGTCAATGTGCAGTTCCAACATCTGGGCAATTCGCGGGCTGGCCAGCCATTCCGCTTCAGGAGTGGTGGCCTGGTCGTGGGTGAAAGCTACCATGGCACAGATCCTGTCTCCGCTGCAGCGGCCAGGATCGTGGCGCCGTGTGCCGCGACTGAACGTTCAGCATGGTCTTGGCGCAGATACAGTTCAAGATCCGCCACCCGCTGGGCATGCTCGGGCTCGAACGCCAGGGGTTCCGGGCCCATGCCGTGTGCCGCCACCGAGTTGACGGTCTCGACTGTGCAAACAACGGTTGCCCTCACGCGCCCTGCGACGATGGCTGCCTGTCCTTCTCCTTCGGCGGCGGGTGCGCCTGTGCTGTCGGCGATCGCGGCCGCGGCCTGGAAAACAGACCTGGCGGCCCACAGCGCCTGGTCGGCGCGGCCCAGGTGCCACAGGGCAATCTGGTCCGGTTTCCGTGAACGGCAGTGTTGCAGGAGCCGTCTGGCAAGCGAGGTGGCGGCCCCCTGCCAGATGGCCGCCACGCCCGCCCCTCCCCAGGCGAAACCGGGCCGCTGGACGTACCAGCCGGGCCCGCCCACCGGTACTGCAGGAACCCCTGCCAGCGACAACCGCCGGCTGGGCACTTGGGGCAGGCCCAGTGCGGTCCAGGGCGGTCCCGAAACTGTCACCCCTTCGCTGTGAAGGTCGATGGCGAACAGTTGGCTGCCATTTTCGGTTTGCGCCACGATGAGTGCATCGCTGAGACTATCCGCGAGCGAACACCACGGTTTGTCTCCGTCCAGCTGCCAGCCGCCGCCTGCCGGTGTGGCGAGCAATTGCCCTCCGGGCCCCTGCGCCGCATATACCCCCCACGTGCTGCCGTCGGTGTGCAGTTCTTCCCTGCCAGCATCGGCGAGGATCGCCAGTGCGTCCAGGTGCGGCTCGATGATGCGCGCTGCCGTGAGGTCGGCGGCGCCCAGTGTGGCGAGCGACTGCCAGCGATCCAAGGTTTTTCCACGCTGGGGCAGCGGTACTGTGCGGCCCAGCTCGCGGGCCAAATCCAGCAAGGCCGCAACATCCCCTTGGCATGACCGTGCTGCGGTGTAGGTCCCGTCCAGGGGCGCGACGCTTGCGCGCTGGGGCGGCGCCGCTGCCACGTCCAAGCGAACTCCGAGGGGTGCGGGTTTGTCGCGGACCGCCTCGCGTGGTGCAGCTGGCGCCGGGGGCGGTACACTCACTGGGCCTGCTCCTTAGGGTTCAAACGCATGGGCGCGGACTGGGTGGGACTGCACTGGCCAAACCAATCACGAGTTTCGCTTGGGCTGGCCGCTATTCTCCGGATGCCTCCTCTGCCGGTTCTGAGGAGAACGCCTCCCGTTCCGGCCTCGTTGGCCCGGCATTGTCCTCGTCAAGGGGGGCGTCCGTCGAAGGGGCTTCCCATGGGGTTTCGTCGGAAGGCTCGACCCGGGCGGCAGCCGGATCAGCCATGTCAATTTCGTCGCGGAACTGGTCGTCGGTTCCGCCCAGGCGGCCCGCACCCGGCTCCCCGTCGCTTCCAGACTCTTCGCTGTCGAGGAAGTTTGGTTCCGGCAGGCCCAGGCTCGGATCGGCATCAAGTGCCTCGGCGTCTGTTTGCTGCCCGCGCAGGGTCGGGTCCGCGGAGCCAGGGTTCACTGCATCGGCGGGCGCCACTTCGCTTTCTGGGTCGGGAGAGCCGTAGCCGGACTCCTCCGGCACGGGGTGATGTGCCGGGCTGTTGTCCTTTGTTGGCCCGTTGGCGGCCTCATTGTTCATTGCTTGCTCCTCCATCGCTCCGGAAGTGGAATGGTCTTTGATGTCGCTCCAGGCGGACCTGCTATTGTGCCGGACCCGACGGAAGCGCACCGCCTTCGTCCGTCCAGTCCTGGCCGACGTCGTCGTTCAGGGCAGGGTCGGACTCAACGTCGGGTGCATGATGGACGCCGTGAGGCTGGGACTCCGTGCCGGCCGCCGCAGTGGCTTTTGCGGTTGGCGCGCTTCCCGTATCGTCCTTCGTCGTCGTGTCGGACCCGGTGACCTTGCCGACCAGCCGGCTGCCGAGCGCGTTGGCTTCCTCCTTGAGGGTTTCCTCCACGTGGGTGACGGTTTCCTGGACCTTGTCCGTTTCCCACAGGGACCGGGCACTGCTTTTGAGGTTTTCATAGCCGCGACGGCCGACCCTGGTGCCCACCACATAGCCGACACCCAGCCCCGCAACGAATGCTAATTTCGCTTTCATGGACAACTCCTTGCCTGAACGTGCAATTGTCTGCCGTATTTCCCAAGGGAGACCTCTGTCTTCACTCTAACCACACCGGCCTTGAAACCCCACCCCCGGCACCGGCCGCCTGCCGAATATCCACCCGGTCAAAATGCCGTTAATGTCAGGGAGCTTCCAGTAAGGGGTTCCGGGAGCCCTGACCCTTCGCCGGCGTGTTCATCCCAGGTACCGGCCGCCGGTGACGCCAATGACCGCGCCGGAGACGTAGGTGCTGTCAGGTGCCGCCAGATAAACATAGGCGCCTGCCAGTTCGGCCGGCTGGCCGGCCCGTCCCAACGGCGTGTCCTGACCGAAGTTCTTGATCTTTTCCACGGGCTGGGTAGGCGGCTGGAGGGGAGTCCAGACAGGCCCTGGAGCCACGGCGTTGACGCGGATGCCGCGCTCGCCCAAGGAACCGGCCAGGGAATAGGTCAGGCTGACGATGGCCGCCTTCGTCGCCGCATAGTCAAGCAGTGTCGGTGACGGGTGATAGCCCTGGATCGATGTCGTGTTGATGATTGAGGCACCGGGGTGTAGGTGCGGGAGTGCCGCCTTGGCCAGCCAGACCAGGGAATACACGTTGGTTTCGAACGTTCGCTCGAGCTGGCTGGTTTCCAGGTTTTCCAGTGAATCGATCGTCATCTGGAAGCCGGCGTTGTTGACGAGGATATCGAGCTTACCCAGGTTGTCGACGGTCTGGGCGATTACCTCCTGGCAAAATGCTTCGTCCCGGAGGTCCCCGGGGAGAGCCAGCGCCCGCTGCCCGGCGTCTTCGACCAGTTGCACCGTTTGCGCAGCGTCGCTGTCCTCCTCGGGCAGGTAGGTGAAGGCGACGTCCGCTCCTTCCCTGGCGTAGGCGATGGCGACGGCCCGCCCAATCCCCGAGTCGGCGCCGGTGATCAGCGCCGTGAGCCCGTCCAGGCGGTGGTTGCCCTGATAGGTGTCCTCACCGTGGTCCGGTACCGGATCCATGGCCTCCGTCCAGCCGGGGTAGTCCTGCTGCTGGCCGGGAAAGCGTTCGCTGACGTAGGCGGTGCGAGGGTCGATGAGCGGTGCACCGCCGCCCGACGCTGCGGCGTCACCTGTTGGCGGTTGGGACATGGGGGCTCCTTTCACCCGTGGCCTCAGCAGCGCCCGTCGCGCCTGCGCCTGTCCAGATGACGCGTGCCGCCTCAAACGGGTCGCCGTAGTCCCAGGACGGGTCCTCATGGTCGGGACTCAGGCCTGACTCGAGCGGGTTGGGGGAAGGGTTTACAGAGGAGTTCGACATCACGGGATCCTTGATCTTCATGAAAGTGTCTGCGGTTACCTTGGCACTGAAATGACTCCGCGGCCGGCTGCTCGACCCCCGGCGGAGGCCGCCGGTATCCACACTCTAGCTGGCCACTGGTGCTCCTGCCACCCCTCCACGGAGGGGTCAGGACGTTGCCGGTGTGGCCCCTGGATCCTTGTCGGGAGTGCGGCCCTGGGTCTCCGCGATGGCTGCCATGACGACGTCGACGGCGTTCGCGCGCCGGGAATACTCGCGGCGTTGCCAGTCGGCCCCGCTGCCATGTGCCAGGCTGCGATGCAACAGGTGGCGGATCCGCGTTCCTTCACCCCCTGATCCAAGCGTGTCCGATACGTGCGCCAGCAGGCTCGCGCCGAACTGCGCGGCAGGCACAGGGCGCGAGGAACCGGGGTCCAGGAGTTCGCTGCCGAGTCCGTTTCGCGCCGCCGGCCACATTGCTGTGCGGTTTCCACGAGCGCACGCGAGAGGCCGGGGACCAGTTCCGCGGTTTCCACGTCGAGGCAGACGTCGGCAACGCGGATTTCCACGGTCGGAAACCGCTGCGACAGCCTGGCGTCAAAATAGAGCATGCCCGGATCCAGCAACACTCCAGTATCCAGCATCCTCTCCACAAGGCGGTTGTAGGCGCGCACCGAACCAAAGATCGGCGTGGGGCCGGAGGACGGCCAGCGGTTCCATACCCTGGAACGGAAGCTCGCATAGCGGGTGTCGCGACCGTTCCAGAAGGGGGGATTGGCACTCACGGCCAGCAGGAACGGCAGCCACGCCGGCGATGCGGGCACCGGCACCTGAGGCATGCCAGTGCGGGGCCGTGGCGGGCGCCGTCAGCGCGGACGAGGCCGCGGGCACAGGCTGGCCGCTCCGCGGATCCACCAGGAGAAATTCCTCCTCGACTCCGAAAGTGCGCGTCGTTCAGTCCTCCCGGGCAACGTCCGATGCGTCCTTGTCGAGCCGCCAGCCGCGCCAGACCGGGTGGCGAAGACGTCCTGAACCGGTCCATTCGGTGTAGGCGACCTCGCCCACCAACTTGGGCGTGACCCAGTGCGCGTCGACGGCGTCGGCTTTGGGAACCCCGGCCAAGGGCGTTGTCTTTCTGGCCAGCCCGCGCACCGTGTGCCCGAGTTCGGTCAGCTCGCGCTCGCTGAAGCCGCTGCCGACGCGTCCGGCGTACGTCAGCCTGCCATCGGCGTCGGGCACGCCCACCAGGAGGGAGCCCACCGTGCCGGCCCTGGCGCCCTTGCCGTCCCGCCAGCCCCCGACGACGACCTCTTGTGTGCGGTCGTGCTTGAGCTTGATCCAGCTGGGGCTCCGGCGCCCCTCCCGGTAGGGGCTGTCGGTGCGTTTTGCCATCAGCCCCTCGAGCCCCAGCTTACGGCTGGAGGCCATGGCGGACTTGAGCGTACCGGGAATGATCGGCGATAGCTGGACGGAGGTGGCGTCGTCGAGAAGACGTGTCCCCTTTGCGGCGGCGGCCTTGATGGCCGGGAGCCGGCCCATCAGTTCTTCAAGCAGCGCACGGCGCTTGGCGAACTCGTGGCCCGTGGTGGGGGTGCCGCCAATGTCCAGGATGTCGAACGCCAGGTAGTGCACGGGGGTGCGTTGGGCGGCACGTCGGACCTCCGCGGGACGGCTGAGCTTCATGCGGGTTTGCAGGACACCGAAGTCGGGCCTTCCGGAGGTGTCAAGCGCAACAATCTCGCCGTCGAGCACCGCGGAATCGGCCGGCAGCGCCTCGGCCAGTTCCGCGGCCAGCTCAGGGTAGACGTCCGTCAGGTCGTTCCCGTTGCGGCTGGTCAGCGTCGCGCTTCCGCCGGAGACGGTGGCGAGGGCGCGAATGCCGTCCCATTTGAACTCCAGGGACC
Organism: Arthrobacter dokdonellae; assembly: GCF_003268655.1. NCBI lineage: Bacteria > Bacillati > Actinomycetota > Actinomycetes > Micrococcales > Micrococcaceae > Arthrobacter > Arthrobacter dokdonensis. The sequence continues at coordinate 2,307,045 of NZ_CP029642.1, forward strand.
ATTCGGAACCGCCATCCAGGTCCGCGCCGGTTCCAAGCGTGGCGAGCATCGGCGTGCGCGCCGTCCCGGACGGCGTCGGGGCAGCCGCGTTCCTGCTTCCCTGGTCCTTCATCAGGTGGATCAGCCATTGGGATTTCGGTCCGTGGCCGGAGGTGTTGATCAGCGCGTAACGCCGCGGACCGTCCAGTCCGCCACCTGGCTGTCCGGTGAGGGTCGCGATGATCTCCCTCCCGTCGCGCCACTTTTCCAGCTTGTAGCTGCCGCTGTCCCAGATGGACACCTCGCCGCCACCATATTCGCCCGCGGGGATGGTTCCCTCAAAGCTGCCATAGTCCAGGGGGTGGTCCTCCGTCTGGACGGCCAGGTGGTTTTTGCCCGGGTCGGTCGGCACGCCCTTGGGCAGCGCCCAGGATGCCAGGACTCCGTCGTGTTCGAGCCGGAAGTCCCAGTGGAGGCGGCGGGCATGGTGTTCCTGGATGACGAAGGTGTTCCCCCCTCCCGCCCCGTCGCCGGGGCCCCTGGGAACGGGTTCGGGCGTCTTCGCGGGGTCGCGTTTGGCGCGGTAGACGGCCAGGGGGTCGTTCCCCGCAGGGGGCAGACCGTGCCGCCCGCCGTAGGCTGTTTTGCCGCCGCCGGCTGTCGGGCCGTCGCCGTTGGCCGGGCCGTCGCCGGCTGTCTTGCCGCCGCCGTCGTCCTGGCCGCCGTCGTCGAGCGCGGCGAGCGGATCGCCCCGCCGGGCAAGGCGTTGGAGGACCTCTTTGTGGTCCAGCTGTGCAAGCGAGGGTGATGCCAGGTCGCGCCAGGTGCGCGGGGCGGCCACCCAGGGGCGGGACTTGCCCCGCAACGAGTATGGGGCCACAGTGGTCTTGTTGGCGTTGTTCTGGCTCCAGTCCACGAACACCTTGCCGGCGCGCAGGTCCTTGCGCATCCGCGACACCACCAGGTCGGGGTGGTCCGATTCCAGTGCCCGGGCGAGTTCGTGTGCGACGTCGGAAACCTGGCCGGAGTCCTGTGTCCCGTCCAAGGCGGCATAAAGGTGGATGCCTTTGCTGCCGCTGGTGACCGGAACCGGGTCCAGGCCCATGTCCGCCAGGATGGCGCGGGCCAGACGCGCCACTTCGGCGCATTCCGCCAGGCCGACGTCGTCGCCCGGATCGAGGTCCAGGACCAGCCGGTCCGGACGCGCCGGGTTCCCGTCGGCGTCGAAGCGCCACTGCGGCACGTGGATTTCCAGGGTGGCAATCTGGCCCAGCCAGGTCAGGGTCGCGAGGTCGTTGACCAGCGGATAGCTGTTGGAATGGTCCTTATGTTTCTGGGTGCCGCGTGGCACCCAGCCGGGGGTGGCGTCGTCGAGGTTCTTTTGGAAGAACATCATGCCCGGGTCGGCGGCAGTGCCCACGCCGTTGACCCAGCGCTTGCGGGTCGCCGGGCGGTCGTGCGCCGCCGCGATCAGGTACGGGGCCACCTTGGTGTAGTAGTCCAGCACGTCGGCCTTGGTGGTGCCCGTTTCCGGGTAGAGCACCTTGCCCAGGTTCGTGAGGGACAGCCGGTGGCCGTCAATGGTGACGTCTTGCGTGGTGCGCGCGCTGTCTTTGGCTGCCATGCCTACAGTCTGTCCCCATCGGATGGACTGCGCCAGACCTTGCCGGCGACCGCCGGCGCCGGCCCCGGGAGTCGGTTCGGGGACGGCGCGACTCTGGCAGCAGGCCCGCTCAGAGCCTAGACTCACAAGATGTTGCACGATTCGAACGAACCCTTCCCCCCTCATGTCCTGCGCGAGTACGCCATGCTCGCCGACGGTGAACGCGGCGCCCTGCTGGGTCCCCGCGGTGACGTGGTGTGGATGTGCGCCCCGCGCTGGCACAACGACGCCGTGTTCTCGGCCCTGGTGGGCGGGCAGGGGGTGTTCGCCGTGACCCCGCGGGACCTCCACTCGGTTTGGGGCGGCAGCTACGAAGACGGCACGCTCATCTGGAACAGCCGCTGGACCACGCATGCGGGCCTGATCGGGTGCCGGGAGGCCCTGATGTACCCGGGGGATCCCGAGCGGGCCGTCATCCTGCGCAGGATCCGCGGCCTCGACGGCCCGGCGCCCGTCAGGGTGGTACTGGACGCACGCGCCAACTTCGGCAGGCACAGGATGACCCGGCTGGCGCTGTCGGATGGTGTATGGACGGCACGGTCGGGGGATCTGCGCGTTCGGCTCACCGGCGCGGAGGGGGCGCGGATCGACGACGGCGTGCTGTCGATGGAGGTTGACATCCCCGAGGGGGAGGAACTTGACCTGGTGCTTGAAATTTCCTCGGCGCGTCTGCCGCGGACGCCGCCGGATCCGGACGCGTCCTGGGTTGCCACCGAGGAAGCCTGGAGTAAGGCCGTACCCGGACTGGAGAACACCATCGCCGCCGACGACGCGCGCCAGTCATATGCCGTCCTGCGCGGGATGACGGGGTCGAACGGCGCCATGGTGGCGGCGGCAACCATGGGACTGCCCGAGAGGGCCAATGAGAAGCGCAACTACGATTACCGCTATGCCTGGATCCGCGACCAGTGTTTCGTCGGCGAGGCGGCCGCCGCCTGCGGCGCCGTTGACCTGGTGGATGACGCGGTCCGTTTCGTGACCGGAAGGCTTCTTGCGGACGGCCCGCAGATGCACCCGGCCTACACGGTGGACGGTGGCAGGGTTCCTGACGAAGTCGACGTGGGACTGCCTGGCTATCCCGGAGGTTCCAGCAAGGTGGGCAACTGGGTTAACAAGCAGTTCCAGCTTGATGCCTTCGGGGAGAGCCTGCTGCTCTTTGCGGCAGCGGCCGGACTCGACCGGCTGGAGCTGGACCATTGGCGTGCCGTGGAGACATGCATCGGTGCGATCGAGCAGCGCTGGCGGGAACCGGACGCCGGCATCTGGGAGTTGGACAACCGGCGGTGGGCGCATTCGCGGCTCATCTGCGTCGCGGGCCTGCGGGGGATAGCGGCACACGCGCCGGCCGCCCAGGGATCGCGGTGGGCGGCTTTGGCGGACGTGATCACGGCTGACGTGTCCGAGGATTGCCTGCATCCGAGCGGGCGGTGGCAGCGGGCGCCGGGGGACCCGCGGGTGGACGCTTCGCTGCTTCTGCCGATGGTGCGCGGCGCCTTGCCTCCGGACGATGTCCGCAGCGCCGTGACCCTTGCCGCGATCCACCGGGAGCTGGGCAGGAAGGGATACCTGTACCGCTTCAGCCAGGACCCGCGGCCGTTGGCCGACGCCGAAGGCGCGTTCCTGCTGTGCGGCTTCACCATGGCCACCGCCCTGCACCTGCACGGGGAGGAGAAGGAAGCAGTCCGATGGTTTGAACGCAACCGTGCAGCCTGCGGCTCTCCCGGCCTTTTCACTGAAGAATACGACATTGAGCAGCGCCAGCTCCGCGGCAACTTCCCGCAGGCCTTTGTGCATGCCGCCATGCTGGAAGCCTCCCAGCGCCTTGCGGAACCGGTGGGCAACCACGCCCCCATCGTCATTTGACTGCCCGGCCGGGAGGTCGCCCTGTGCCCCGTTCCGCGGGATCGCCGGCCGAGACGGACCTGCCGCCCTTGGCAGCCTCACCGCGGCCGCGTAGGCTGAATTTATAGTCGGCGACGAGGGGCTTGCACACATGAAGGATTTACCAGGAGACCCCGTGGAGATTTCCACGCGGATGCATTCCGGCGAATGGAGCGAGGAGACCCTGGCTGACGTGGTTGGCGCCTACCGTCGAAAGCTGCAGGACATGGGTGCCCCCGAGTCCGAAATTGAGACGGAAATCGACCGCGCCGCCGACGGCTCGGTTCGCATGCGCGTGAGCTGGGCGCACAGGGGCGTTCACACTTTTGGGGAAATGACGCAGGCCGCCCGGGCTCACTCGGGGACCGGCGCGTACGCCGGCGCGGCCGTGCCACCGGGCGACAGTGGGGCCCCCGGCGCGCCAGAAGGAACGGATGGGGACCCGGAGGTTCCCACCATCAACGGGCCGCCGACGGCGCGCGCGAAAGAGGCCGCGAAGCACCAGCGGGTTCCGGACGCCATCATTTACACCTCTGGTGACGGTGAAACGTATGTGGAGGACCCGCATGGCGGTCAGGTCCGTCCCAAGCGGCACCTCTGACCCACAGTAGTTCCCCCGAAACTGGCCCGCAGTAGATGTCGAAAAACGCCTCGAAATCACGTTTTTTCGACATCTATTGCGGGTCAGTTGGACGAGGGAGATCTTGCGCCCGGCACGTGTCCGCGGTCAGGCCACCCGGAATTTCTCCAGGCTGCTCGTCCGGATGGCCAGCCCGTTCCCTGGCTCCGACGACGGTCGCAGCTCGCCGCCCTGCGGGTCCAGGCAGCCGTCGAAAAACATGTTTTCGATGCGTACATGGTCATGAAACCACTCCAAGTGCCGGAAGTTGGGCGTGGCGGCTGCGGCGTGGACGGTCATATGCGGGGCGCAGTGCCCGGAAATTTCCAGGTTGCAGGCCGCCGCGAGCGCGGCGATCCGCAACCACCCGGTGATGCCCCCGCAGCGGGACACATCGGCCTGCACGCAATCCAGGGCATCCGCGGCGCACATGCGCCAGTAATAGCCAAGGTCCGTCCCGTATTCGCCGGCGGCGACGTCGGCGTCCACGCGTCCGCGGACCTCGCGCAGGCCCGCGAGGTTGTCCGAGGACACGGGCTCCTCAAACCAGCTGATGTCCAGGTCGTGGACCTTCTGCATGACCCTGATGGCCTGTTTGGCCGTGTAGGCGCCGTTGGCATCGACAAACAACGCGGCTCCGGGTCCGATGGCGTCGCGCGCCTGGCGCATCCTGGCGACGTCCCGGTCTTCCCTGGTGCCAAACGATTCGCCGATCTTTATTTTGGCCCGCGGGATCCCTTGGCCGTGGACCCAGCCTGCCAGCTGGTCGGCGAGCTGGGACCTGCTGTAGGTGGTGAAACCTCCGCTGCCGTAGATTCCGACATCGTCGCGCACGGCTCCCAGCAGGCGGTGCAGCGGCAGGTGGAGCAGCCTGGCTTTCAGGTCCCACAGGGCGCAGTCCACTGCCGAGATGGCATAGCTGGCGGTTCCTGGACGCGGGGTGTTGCGCGTTGCGTGTGCCATGGCCTGGGACGCACGGCCCACGTCGAGGGCGGGCATGCCCAGGACCACGGGGGAGAGGAGATCCTCGGCCAGGGCCGAGCAGGCGGCGGGCCCGTACGTCCAACCGAAGCCTGTGGTGCCGCCAGCGCGGACTTTCACCAGAACCAGTGTGGTGGAGTCCCAGGCGAAGGTGCCGTCCCCCTCCGGCGCGTCGGTGGGCACAGTATACGCCGCGGCCTGCAGTTCCTCGACGGCCGGATCCCCGTCCATCTCAGCCTTCCTTGTGCGGGAGTGCCTCCTGCAGTTTGGTCTTAACTCCCTCCTTGATGAATCCCCAGGCGCTGGAGTCGCCCTTGATGACGGATTTGGCGCTGTCCAGCGCCTGCTGGAAGGTGGCGTGCGGTGGAATCGGGGGGACATCGGGATCGACACGGACGTCGAGGACGGTGGGCCGGTCGGCGGCCAGCGCGCGCTCCCAGGCGGGGCCGACGTCGTCGGGCTTGTCCACCGTGATGCCCTGCAGGCCCAGCAGGTTGGCGAATTCGCCGTAGGGGACATCGGGCAGCGCCTGCGAGGCCTCAAATGCCGGGGCTCCCTCCATGGCGCGCATCTCCCACGTGACCTGGTTGAGGTCGTCGTTGTGCAAAACGGCCACGATGAGGCGCGGATCGGCCCATTCCTGCCAGTAATGCTTGATGGTGATCAGCTCCGCCATGCCGTTCATCTGCATGGCGCCATCCCCGACAAAGGCGACGACGGGGCGGTCGGGGCAGCCGAACTTCGCCCCGATGGCGTACGGCACGCCGGGCCCCATGGTGGCCAGGGCGCCGGAGAGGGAGCCGCGCATGTCGTCGCGGAACCGCAGCTGGCGGGCGTACCAGTTGGCGCTTGAACCCGAATCCGCCGTGACGATCGCATTCGACGGCAGCCGCCCGGAAAGCTCGGAAAACAGCAGCATCGGGTTGATGGGATCTGCGGAAACCTGGGCTTCCTTGTCCATGGTTTCCCACCAGCGGGCCACGTTGTCCTCAATGGTGGTGCGCCAGGAGGTGTCCTCGCGGGGCTTCAGCAGCGGGATCAGGGCCTCCAGTGCCGTTTTCGCGTCCGCGACGATGTTGCGCTCGTAGCCGTACCGCAGTCCGATCATTTTCGCGTCCACGTCGATTTGCACGGCGCGGGCCTGGCCCGGTTCGGGCATGAACTGGGTGTAGGGGAAACTGGAACCCACCGTCAGCAGCGTGTCGCAGTCGCGCATCATTTCGTAGCTTGGACGGGTGCCGAGCAGCCCAATGGAGCCGGTGACGTAGGGGAGTTCGTCGGAAAGGACGTCCTTGCCCAGCAGTGCCTTGGCCACCCCGGCGCCCAGCAGGTCCGCCACCTCCATCAGTTCCTTGCGGGCGCCGCGGGCGCCGGCGCCAATGAGCATGGCCACCTTCTTGCCGGCGTTGAGGATGGCGGCCGCTTCCCGGATGGCCGCAGCGTCGGCACTGATGGTCGGCCACTGCACGCCCAGGCTCGAGGGAACCATCTTGAACGCGTGGGTGGGCGCTGAATAGGGCATCTCCTGCACGTCTGAGGGGATGATGATCGCGGTAGGGGCACGTTCAGCCAGCGCGATCCGGATGGCGCGGTCCAGGACGTTGGGGAGCTGCTCCGGGACGGTGACCATCTGGACGTAGTCGCCGGCGACGTCCTTGAACAGACTCAGCAGGTCGACTTCCTGCTGGTAGGAACCGCCCATGGCGCTTTGGGCAGTCTGGCCCACGATGGCGACGACCGGCACGTGGTCCAGCTTGGCGTCGTAGAGGCCGTTGAGCAGGTGGATGGCGCCGGGCCCCGAGGTCGCCATGCACACCCCCAGGCGGCCGGTGAACTTCGCGTAGCCGACGGCTTCAAAGGCGGACATCTCCTCGTGCCTGGACTGGACAAATTTTGGCTTGTTTTCCGCCCGGCCGAACGCGGCGAGCGTTCCGTTGATTCCGTCGCCGGGGAAAGCGAATACGTGGTCCACTCCCCATTCGCGCAGCCGCCCGAGCAGAAAGTCCGAAACTGTTTCCTTGGCCATGATGATGTCCTTTCAGTGCTGCCTGTGTCCGGTGCCGGCCCGGCTGCCGGCGATAAGGCCAGCCGCCGTGCGGGCGGCGATGGCCATGATGGTCAGGGCCGGATTCGCGCTGCCCTGGGTGGGCAGCACGCTACCGTCCACAATGAGCAGGTTGGGTACGGCGAAGCTCACGCAGTCGGCGTTGACCACGCCGGCGTCTTCGCTGGCCGCCATCCTGGCGCCGCCGACCAGGTGGGCATAGCGGTCGATGGTGATGACCTCGTCGGCGCCGGCGGCGGAGAGGATGTCTTCCATGCGGGCTTGCGCCGCCCGCATCAGTGCCTTGTCGTTGTCACATTGCGAGTAGCTGAAATTGGCCACCGGCATGCCGCGGCGGTCCTTTTCATCCGCGAGCGTGATCCGGTTCCCGGCCTGGGGGAGGAACTCGCACAGCGCGCCCAGGCACGCCCAGTGCACGTAGTCGCTCATGTACTTCCGCAGATCCGTGCCCCAGTGGCCCTGGGCCATGACGTGTTCGGCCCAGGTGATGGGCAGCGGCGAAACGGTCTGGATGGAGAAGCCACGCTTGTAAGGCTTGGCGGGGTCCGTTTCGTAGAAGTCCTCGCTGCTGACCTCCGGCGGCGGCGCCTTCCACATGCGCACCTCCGCATCGAAGCGGCCGGCGGTCTGCGGCGCCCCCTGGACCATCAGATAGCGGCCCACCTGGTCGAAGTCGTTGCACAGTCCGTCGGGGAAACGCTGCGTGGCGGAGTTGAGCAGCAGCCGTGGTGTCTCGATGGAGTAGCCGGCGACGGCGACCATGCGGGCACGCTGGAAATGTTCCGTTCCGCGGTGCTCATAGTGGACGCCGGTGGCCCGACCGGTGCGTCCGTCCACGGCCACGCGCGTGACCATGGTGTCTGCACGGACCTCGGCGCCGTGGGCCAGGGCGTCAGGGATGTGGGTGATGAGCGGGGAGGCCTTGGCATTGACCTTGCACCCTTGCAGGCAGAACCCGCGGTAGATGCAATGCGGCCGGTTGCCGAACCGGCCGTTGGCGATGGCCACCGGCCCCACCTTCGCCGTGACGCCCGCCTTCAGGGCCCCGCGTAGAAACGCCTCGCCGTTGCCCGACACGGGGTGCGGCCGGTGCGGGTAGCCGTGGGGGTCCCCCCACGGCCAGTGTTCCCCGGCCACGGGCAGTTCCCCTTCCACGTCCTGGTAGAACGGGCGGAGGTCTTCATAGCGCAGGGGCCAGTCGGCGCCGACGCCGTCCGCCGAGTACGTGTGGAAGTCGCTGGGGTGAAAGCGGGGGACGTAGCCGGCGAAGTGGACCATGGAACCGCCAACACCGCGCCCCGAGTTGTTTGACCCCAGCGGAACCGGGTCCGTGCCGGAGATGACCCGCGGCTCCGTCCAGTACAGGTCATGGGAACCGGCCTCGTCGCTGACCCAGTCTGTTTCAGGGTCCCAAAACGGGCCGGCCTCCAGGACCAGCACCCGCCACCCGGCCCGGGCCAGGCGCTGCAGGAGCGTGGAACCGCCGGCGCCGGCGCCCACCACCACCAGGTCCACCTCGTCGCCGTCGTCGAAGCGCCGCATGCCCTCCCGCAGCCCGGGGTCAAGGCCGGGGCCGGCCGGCAGCAGCCAGGCGGACTCGTTGCGGTCCCGGACGCCCGTCATGTCCGCCTCCGCAACGGGTCCTGGCGCGGCCTTGAATCGGCCACTTCGGTGGGCTCAAGGGCGTTCAGGCCAAGGTTCTTGTACCCGCGCGGATAGGCCGGACCGGTGAAGCCGATCTCGTCCCACGCCCACGGGTGGGAGTAGAACGCCGTACAGGCGTAGCGGGTCCACAGGCTCCACACGTGGGACGCGGGCCAGTCATGCCAGCGGTCCTTGCCGAGGTTCTGGATGCTTTGCAGCACCCGGTGCTGCTCATCCCAGCTGGCCCGCGCAATCGGCCCGCCGCAGCGGAGCCGGGCGTCGTCGTCCAGCCAGGCCAGCGAGACCCGCCAGGCCCGCCCGTCGTCGGGCATCCCCTCATAATGCCAGCCGTCGGTTTCAGCTTCGGCCAGCCGTGCGTCCACCATCTGCACGATCGGGATGCGGGGTTCCTCCCTTTGGCCCAGCAACTGGTTGAACAGGGCGTCCGCGGCCGCCTCCTCGGCGGGCGTCAGGAAACGCATGTGCGGCTGGCGGCCCAGGCGCTGCATCACCACCGACGACGTGGAAGGGTCCCAGTGCCCCGACAGGTCCTCGGTGCGCAGCCCCGGAAACCGGCCCCCGCCGTCGTGCGCCGCCAGGGGCAGCGTCTTCGATTGGCCAGTTTTGGGAGCTTTCACCGTTCCCGCCTCAGGATGCCCGCCAGCAGCCCCATGGCCCCGACCATGGTGACCAGCAGGGGCGCCAGCAACGGCGGTCCCATCTCCATGTTGTAACGCAGGTTGGCGAAGCCGCCCGGCTTCTGCGCGATGCCCCGCGCATGCAGCCAGGTGCCCTGGAGCCCGTTGGCAACGATGATGGCCGAGGCCACGGGCAGGGCCGTCTTGGCCATGCGCCGGCTGAAGAACCCGGCGACGCCGGCCGCCGCCCCGACAGGGCCGAGGACGACCGGCGCCCACATCCACGGGTTGCCGAAACTGGCCTTGTCATGCTCAAAGAAAATCTCCGCCGCGGTCACCAGCGATCCCACGGCGGTCACCGCGGACAGGGAGCGCTCGAACCGTCCGGTCTCGATGTTGTGCACCATCCGGTCGATGCCGACCAGTGCCTCCGCAACCAGCTCGGGGGATTGTTCGTGTCGTTTAAAGTGGGCGGTCATTGTCGCTCCTGCCAGTATCGTGTGCTTCGCCGGGATTGGGTTCTTGCCAGCCATGGGACCTCGGCTCATGCGTTTTCCAGGGCGGCGAAGGAACCTGCGATGACCGCGTCGATGGCGGCGGGCCGCCGCAGGCGTCGGGAAGCTGCGGCCAAGGCGACCATGGTGGCGCAGTGTGCCAAGTCGACCAGGGAGAACATCCTGTGCAGCGTGTGCGGGGCCGAGAGCCGGTCCGCCCCGGCCAGCACCATGCCCTGTGCGACGTGCCGTGCGCCAAGGATCCGCATGACGGCGACCGCGCCCTTGGGCGGAGGCCCTCCTGACAGCACCCGGTAGACCCCCGACGGCCAGATCAACTCGCACGCCCCGCAGCAGATGCGCACCAGTTCCAGCGGCTTCATCGCGCCGTCCGCCGCACCAGTGCCAGGGCCGCGGCCGCACCGGCAAGTGCCGTGCCGGCGGCGGCCAGCAGCCCGTGATGCTGGGACGCCCACAGTTGCGTGCTGGAGGCCGCGGACCGGTCGTCGAAGGCGCCGTGCGCGCCGTAGTCGCGTTCGACGTCGGCCGGTTTCCACAGGTTGGCCGGCTGGTCCTCCGGCTTCGGCTCCCCGGTCTGCTGCGACTCGTAGCCCGTGCGGGCCAGGTACCGGTCCAGCACCGCGGGAACCAACGCGTTGGCTGCGAGGACTTTCATGGTGCTGCCGCCCACCCAGTACTCGCGCCGCCGGGGATGGTCGGCCGCGTAGAGCACGGCCCGGGCTGCCACCTCGGGCTGGTAGATGGGAGGCACCGGCTGGGCCTTGCGTGGAAGGCGGGAGAGCACCCAGGAGAACTGGGGCGTGTTGACGGCAGGCATCTGGACCATGGTGGTGTGGATGCCGCTGCGGTCGTGCAGGAGTTCGCAACGCAGGGCCTCGTTGAATCCCTGGATTGCGTGCTTTGCCCCGCAGTAGGCGCTTTGCAACGGGATGCCTCGGTAGGCCAGGGCCGAGCCCACCTGGACGATCGTGCCGCGGTTCCGCGGGCCCATGAGACGCAGGGCGGTCATGGTGCCGTACACGTAGCCAAGGTAGGAGACCTCGGTGACGCGCTTGTATTCCTCGGGACTGATTTCGGTCAATGGCGCGAAGACTGACGTAAACGCGACGTTGACCCACACGTCGATCGGCCCGAGCTCCTCCTCGATGCGCCGGGCAGCAGCGTCCACCTCGTCCGCGACGGCCACGTCCACGGGTATGGGCAGCGGTGTCCCGCCCGCGGCCGCGACCTCGGCAGCCGCGGCAGAGAGCCCCGCCGCGCCGCGGGCCAGGAGCGCCACCTTGGCCCCCGTCCGGCCAAAGGCAACGGCGGTGGCCCGTCCGATGCCTCCGCTGGCACCGGTGACGACCACGACCCGCCGCCCGCCGCCCGCGCCCACGGGCGCCGGCACTGGGGAAACCGGGGAAGGGGAGGCGGATGCGCCGTGCGTTGTGGTGGACGGTTCCGTGGAAGCATTCATGGGACATCCTTCGGCAAGAGAATCGGCGATGCGCGGCCGACGTTGCTTGCCGGCCAGCGGAGTCCCACGCCTGAGCCAAGCTCCGCAGGCCCCGCACGATGGTCCGTTCGGCCTGCCCGGCGTGTGATCTCCACCTCTCTCGACGCTATCGCTGCTCCCGGACATTGTCCACAGCCCACCGCCGGACTGGCAATTGTCCGCGGACGGCAGACGGGCGCACAATGACCTTAGCGGTTTGCTTTGTCGCGGCCTCACGGCAGTTCCGGGCGACGCCGGACGATGCCCGAAGGCCCGTTGACGGGCCGTCACAGTGTCAGCCGGGCGTAGGCCGGCTCTGCTGGCAGACGATTCACCGCAGGTCCGGCCGGGAAGCGGGGAGTGGCATGAGAACGCACGGAGATGAAGAACCACGGCAGGGCGGGATCCGGGGGCAAGGGGACTCCGGGCGTGGCCGGCCAATGCAGGACGGCGGGCAGGGGCTCCGCTCGGTCCGGCGCAAGGTCTATTCCGCCACGGTGGCCGCCGCGCTTGGCGGGCTGTTGTTCGGCTTCGACACCTCGGTCATCAACGGGGCTGTCAATTCCATCCAGAAGACATTCACCTTGGACGCGGCGGTGCTTGGATTCACGGTCGCCATCACGCTTCTGGGATGTGCCGTGGGAGCGTGGTTCGCGGGCCAGCTGGCCGACGTGTGGGGCCGGAAAGCGGTCATGGTGCTTGCGGCGGGCCTTTTTGTCGTCAGTTCCATCGGGTCAGGGCTGGCGGTGGCCGACTGGAACTTGATGGCATGGCGCGTCATCGGCGGTCTGGCCATTGGCATCGCATCGGTGATCGCGCCGGCATACATCGGCGAGATCGCCCCGGCACGTTTGCGCGGCGGACTCAGTTCCCTTCAGCAGCTCGCCATCACAGTGGGCATCTTTCTCGCCCTGCTTTCCGATGCGTCCCTGGCCCGCGTGGCCGGTGCCGCGGGCAATGCCTTGTGGTGGGGCCTGCCGGCATGGCGGTGGATGTTGTTGGTGGGTGTGATTCCCGCGGTAGTGTATGGGCTGCTGTCGCTGCGCATCCCGGAATCACCGCAATTCCTGATTCGGGCCGGCCGCAAGGATGAGGCCTTGGACGTGATCCGGACCGTCACGGGAGCCGCCGACCCGGAAAAGCGCTTGGCGGAAATCCAGGAGAGCATTGAGGACGAGCGGCGTTCCACCTACCGGGACCTCCGCGGGCCGGCACTGGGGCTGGCGCCGATCCTGTGGATCGGCATCGGGATGGCCGCCTTCCAGCAACTGGTGGGCATCAACGCGATCTTTTACTACTCCACGACCCTGTGGCAGTCCGTGGGCTTCAGCCAGCAGGACTCGTTCACCACCTCGGTCATCACGGCCTCCATCAACGTGGCGCTGACGTTTGTCGCGATATTCTTCGTCGACAGGGTGGGACGGAAAAAGCTCCTGTTGGCGGGATCGGTTGGCATGTTCATCGGGTTGGTGGCAGCCGCGCTCGCTTTTGCGCATGCCGCCGGTTCCGGCACGTCAATCACGTTGCCCGCCCCGTGGGGGGCCATTGCGCTGGTGGGTGCGAACCTGTTCGTCATCTGCTTTGCCGCGACGTGGGGTCCGGTCATGTGGGTCGTGCTCGGCGAGGTATTTCCCAACAAGATGCGCGGCCTTGCGCTCGGCGTGGCCACAGCCTTCAATTGGATCTTCAACTTCCTTGTCACGCTCCTTTTCCCGGTCATGAGTGCCGCCGTCGGGCTGGGCTTCGTGTACGCCGGCTTCGCCTTCTTTGCGGCGCTGTCCTTCTGGTTCGTCAAGGCCCTTTTGCCGGAGGTGAGCCGGCTGGAGCTGGAAGACAAGACCAAACTGGACCGGCGCTGAATCCGCCAGCGTGTCCGGGCATTTCATTGCGTATGTCGGGGAATGGGAATAGCGTTAAATGATGAGCCGCCATGGCGGCAAAGGGAGGCCGGTTTTCCACTGCGCGCTGTATTCCGGAGAGTGGATCCGCGGTCCTTCAAGCCCGGGAAGCAGCGCCGGCCATGACGTCAATGCTGCGCAACCCACCAACCGACAACGGCCCATCCGGCAGGCGATGATCAGCATGGTGCCATTTGTTGTAACAGCCATTACTGGCCGGACGCGCAAAGGCGTTTTGCACAGGTAGGAAGGCCGGATTCGGGTGAAGGGTCAACGGTGAAGGAAGAATTGCGGGACGCCACCGACACTGCTGAGCGTGTGAAACGGTCGCCGCTGTTCACGGCGGCGGCCCGGGCCGGCTTTGTCGTCAGCGGGCTGCTGCACGTCCTCATCGGTTCTGTGGCAATCAGGATTGCCTTCGGGGCGACCGGTGCCAAGGCTGACCTGAGCGGTGCCGTGGCCTTGATCGCTGCAGACCCGGGAGGACTCGTGATGTTGTGGGTGGGCGGCATCGCGTGCGCGGTCCTCTGCCTGTGGAACCTGGGAAACGCCTTCTTCGACCACGGCCCCCGCAAGGGCGGCGCGGGCGTCCACCGAAAGGGCGGGTTGTTGCACACCCTGTCCTCCCTGGCCCAGGTCATCGCCTATGCCCTCCTCGCCGTGACCTTCGTCGCGTTCGCCGTCGGACATGCGAGTAGCAGCAGCCAGTCGACAAGCGACTGGACGGCGAAGATCATGAAGCTGCCCTGGGGACCGACGGCCCTGATTGGGCTCGGCGGCGTCATCGCCGTCGTCGGGTTTGGATTCATCATCAGGGGGTTGGCACGCGCGTTCCGCAAACAACTGATCCTTCCGCACTCCGGACCCGTACGCACCTTCGTCACCGTCCTAGGCGTGGCGGGATACGTGGCCAAGGGGATCGTCCTGCTGCTGGTCGGGCTGTTGTTCATCATGTCCTCACTGGGGGCGCGCCCCCAGCAATCGACCGGCTTGGACGGCGCCCTCAAGGGCCTGCGCGCACAGCCCTACGGTGTGTATGTCCTCGTCTTCGTAGGCGCAGGACTCATCTGCTATGGCCTGTACCTGATGGTCAAAGCCCGGTATGCGGACATGCGGGCATGACGACCCACACATCTGGACAGTACAAGGCGAAGGGAATATTCAGTTGGCACACGAATTGGACGGCAAGACCATCGCGTTTCTGGCCGCACCCTCGGGCGTGGAACAAATTGAACTCGTCGCCCCGTGGGAGGCGGTCGTTGCTGCCGGGGGCACACCGGTCTTAGTGTCGACTGCCCCCGGCGAGCTGCAGGCGTTCCACCATGACACGGAACCGGCGGACACGTTCCACATCAACAAGACAGTTCAGGAAATTCCCGTGGAACGCTGTGACGCCCTGGTCCTGCCGGGTGGAACCACCAACTCTGACAAGCTCAGGCTCAGTCCGGAGGCTGTGGACTTCGTGGCCGCCATCGTTGCTGCCCACAAATCCGTGGCGGCCATCTGCCATGGTCCGTGGATGCTGGTGGAGGCAGGCGTCCTTCCCGGCAAGACCCTCACCAGTTGGCCGAGCCTGCGCACGGACGTCCGCAACGCCGGCGGAACATGGATCGACGAACCAGTCCACGTGTGCCCGGAGCTGGGCTGGACCCTGGTGACCAGCCGCAAGCCCGACGACCTGCCCGCATTCGTGAAGGCGATGGTGACGGCGTTCATGTAAGCCTTGATGGGGCCCGGCGCCGTGCCGACAAGGGACCGCGCTTGGCCCAGGGCAGTTTTTTGGCACAGAACAGTTCTAAGGCATAGCAATTTAAGATGGGTCCGACCCGGACCAGCGCGGCCCAGGTCGAGGCGACCGCCGTTCAGCAATGAACCGGGTGTGGGATCGAGGCAATAAGAATGGTCACAAGCAATGCGGGGGCCCGGCAGGTGCGTTCACTCGTGCCGGCACGAATGGACCGGCTGCCCTGGACAAAGTTCCATTGGACTGTCATCTTTGGGCTTGGCGTCTCGTGGATCCTCGACGGGCTGGAAGTCCAAATTGTCGCCACGGCCGGTTTCCAGCACGACCTGCACATGTCATCGGCCCAGGTCGGCCTCACCGGGACCATCTACCTGCTCGGCGAAGTGGTGGGGGCCCTTTATTTCGGCAGGCTGGCCGACAAACTCGGCCGGAAGCGCCTGTTTATCCTCACCTTGGCCATCTACCTCGCAGGCAGCGGCATTGGCGGCCTCGCCTTCGCCATGTGGTTCCTATGGATCTTCCGGTTCATCGCCGGCATGGGCATTGGCGGCGAATACACGGCCATCAACTCCGCCATCGACGAATTGATCCCCTCGCACTACCGCGGGCGGGTGGACATCGCCGTCAACGGCACGTACTGGGCGGGCGCGGCCCTCGGTGCGACAGCGAACCTGTTCCTGTTGGCGGACACGGGCTTCGCCAACAGCTGGGGCTGGCGCATCGGCTTCTTCATCGGGCCGCTTTTAGGCCTGATCATCATCTACGTGCGGCGGCACATCCCGGAGAGTCCGCGCTGGCTGATGACGCACGGGCGTGAGGATGAGGCCGAGAGCACCGTCGATGAGATCGAAGCGGACATCCGGGCCGCCGGCCACGAACTCCCCGAGGTGGATGATTCCAAGGCACTGGAAGTCTCCCCGCTGCCCAGCGTTCCGTTCCGCCAGGTGGCGCGGGTATTCCTGCGCGAGTACCCGAAAAGGACCTTTCTGGGTTTGAGCATGATGATCACCCAGTCGTTCCTGTACAACGCGATCTTCTTCACCTACGCGTTGGTCTTGCAAAAGTTCTATGGCGTCTCACTGAGCGGCATCACGTTCTACTTTTTCCCGTTCGCCGTTGGCAACCTCCTCGGCCCGCTGGTCCTCGGCCCGCTTTTCGACACCATCGGACGGCGCAAGATGATCTTCGGCACCTATGCGCTCTCCGGCCTTGTGCTGGCGGTGTCCGCGGCATTGTTCCAAGCGGGATTGCTGAACGCCACGACGCAAACCATCTTCTGGTGCGTCGCGTTCTTCTTTGCCTCGGCCGGCGCGTCCTCGGCCTACCTGACGGTCAGCGAAATTTTCCCCCTTGAGCTGCGCGGCCAGGCGATCTCCTATTTCTTCGCCATCGGACAGATCGCCGGTGCCGTTGCCCCTGTCCTTTACGGCTCCATGATTGGCGACGGATCAAGCCGGGGACCGCTGGCCGCAGGCTACTACCTCGGCGCGGCCGTCATGGCCGCCGGCGGAATCATCGCCCTGATATTCGGGGTGAATGCGGAGCGGCAGTCGCTTGAATCAATCGCCGACCCCCTTTCCAAAGTCGGGGGCGGCAACGAAGGCGCCGGGCAAGCCGGGGCCGGACGGTAAGACCATTTAACCACCGTTCGACGGGCCCGGAACGGGAAGCGAGGAGTCGATCATGGCACGGGTAGTTGTGGGGGTCAGCGCTTCCAGCGGGTCCCCAGGGGCGTTGGCGGCAGGGCTCGAACAGGCGCGGTGGCGGGATGCCGAACTGGTGGCCGTCCAGGCCTGGCGTCCGGCCCGCCCGCCGTCGTCCCCCGGCGGACGGATGCCGGGCGTGAGCCGCGACGTCGAAGCGGACCAACGGGCGGCGGAAGCCGAACTAAAGGAGCACGTGGCCGCCGCTGTCGCCCGGGCGGGTGGCAGCGGGCTCAACGTGCGCTGCGAACTGAGGCGCGGCGCTCCAGGGGCGGTGCTTGTGAGCGCCTCCGCCGGAGCGGACCTGCTTGTCCTGGACGCGCCGGGACGGCCGGTGGCAACGCGATCACCAATGCTCGCGCACCGCATCATCTACCAGGCATCCTGCCCGGTGCTGGTCCTGCCGCCAGCAGTCCAGGTGGCGGCGCGGACCAGGTGAGCCGGCTAAAGGGGTCGGACCAGACGAAAACCGCATCGGCAGCGCAGTATCTTGGCGGTGCTCATGAAGCCCGAAAAGTCCGGCGCGTCGTCGGCGCCGGCATCCTGCATGACTTCCCCGCAGTGGATGTATTCGTGTCCGAAGTGCAGCACGCCCGGCGCCGCAGGCTCCATGTCAAGGAGGTTGGCCACCTGGCCGACCGTGGCTACGTGGGCGTAGTAGCCCTCGCACACGGCGCAGGAGTACTCGACTTCCACCAGGTCACGCGCGGCCGGGGACAGGGGCCCGATGGACTCGACCACAAGGTTTTCGTCCGTGTCGCAGTCCTCGCACCACGGCCGCCCGTCCGGGCCCCTCATGTCCTCAGTGTGTGCGTCTGTTGCCGGAGTAATGGTCATGGCCGTTCCCTCAGCGACGACCAACGCCGTGGCCTGAAGTGCCATTGCCCCACCGTCTGCGTGGAGCGGTGGCTGGGGCAGTTGGCGGTGCGTTTACCGTGTGAGTGCATCATTGCAAGCATCATCGAAAGCCCAACGGTGGAAGGATAATCATGGAGGTTTGAACCCCCGCCATTTGCTTAGGCGTTCAGCGCCATCGCTGACGATCCCATCCTAGCTTCGGCCGCCTTCCCCGTCCATGAAACAGTGACAGCTCCGCCCGGTCCGAGTTCCGACGCGCTCCAGAACAGGGCATGCGCTGCCGTCGGCCCATTCCCGTCAAGGCCGGCGGTCTACCAGGTGGAACAGGTACCGCCGGTACCCCGATCCGCAGGGACTCCCAGGATGGGCCCGGCAGGTGTTGACTGGAAAAGCGCCGGCCAGCCTGGTGTCGACAGGATACAGCGGCATAAACCGGCCGGACGGCAACACCCCCCCCGGCCAGACCGGGACAAGGAATCTGAAGGAGGCGCGGCATGACAGAGAACACGGAGGGGCCCGGGACGCTGCTTGTCGTCGGGGCGACGGGACGTGTCGGCCGTTACGTCGTCACCGAGGCAGTCCGGCAAGGCTTCACGACCCGTGCCCTCGTGCGCGATGCCTCGCGTGCCGGCCGGCTCGACGGCAGCGCCCACGACTGGAAACGGCGCGGCGAACGGCTGGTCCGGGCCAGCGGCAACCCCTACACGATAGCGCGGCCCGGCTGGTTCGACTACAACGGCGGCGACCAGCTGGCGATCACCCTGCCGCAGGGCGACACGCGGCACGCCGGGAGCCCCGCGGACGGGGTCATCGCCCGGCACCAGATCGCCCGCGTGCGGGACCAGTCCACCATGCCCGACAACGCCGAACCGGACAGAGTGCGCCGGGACCTCGGCACGCTGACATCCACCAAATAAGGAGCAAGTCATGGAATACCGCCTTTTGGGACGCACCGGCCTCGAAGTCAGTCCGCTGTGCCTGGGCACAATGATGTTTGGCGACTGGGGAAACCAGGACGTCACCGATTCGACCCGGATCATCCACCACGCCCTCGACGCCGGCATCAACTTCGTCGACACCGCCGACGTGTACTCCGCCGGCGGCTCGGAAGAAATCGTCGGGAAGGCACTCGCGGGACGGCGCGACGACGTGGTGCTGGCCACCAAGTTCTTCATGCCGATGGGGGAGGGACCCAACCGCGGCGGCGGCTCCCGGAAATGGATCATGCAGGCGGTGGAGAATTCCCTCCGGCGCCTCGGCACCGACTACATCGACCTCTATCAGGTGCACCGCCCCAGTGCGCTGATGGACGTCGAGGAGACCCTTGGCGCCCTGACCGACCTGGTCCGGCAGGGCAAAGTGCGCTACATCGGGTCCTCGTCATACTCCGGCAGCCAGATCGTCGAGGCCCAGATCGCTTCACGCGAGGGACACCTTGCCCGGTTCGTCACCGAGCAGCCGCCCTACTCGATCCTGGTCCGCGGCATCGAGGAGGACATCCTGCCAACCGCACGGCGCCACGGCATGGGAATCCTGACCTACAGCCCGCTGGCCGGCGGGTGGCTTTCCGGAAAGTGGCGCAAGGAGTCGGCGCCCACCCCCACCTCGGCTGCGCGCCCCGGCGCCCGCTTCGACATGACGAGCACAGCGAACCAGCGGAAGCTTCAGGTCGTCGACGCGCTCGCCGATGTCGCTGACGACGCCGGGATGAGCCTCATTGAGCTCGCGATCGCCTTTGTGATCAACCACCCGGCCGTCTCCTCCGCAATCATCGGGCCCCGGACGATGGAGCAGCTGGACTCCCAGCTGCCCGCTGCCGGTGTGGCATTGTCCGAGCACATCCTGGACCGCATCGACGCGCTGGTGGCCCCCGGTGTGACGATGAATCCGGACGACAACAGCTACGGCGCCAACGAACTGGCGACGTCCGCGCGCCGCCGCTGAATGGCCGGGCCGGCCGCGGAGGGAGGCGCCGCTATCGGCCGCGGGAGGTACCCACGGACCCTCCCTCGGTGCGCGGCCGCCCGGTAAAGTTGGTTCCTATGGATGCACGGAATGAAATCAGGGAGTTCTTGTCCTCGCGCCGCGCGAAGATCACTCCGGAACTGGCGAAGCTGCCCGCGTATGGAGTCAACCGCCGGGTCGCCGGGCTGCGCCGCGAGGAAGTCGCCCTGCTCGCCGGAGTGAGCGTCGACTACTACACGAAGTTGGAGCGCGGAAACTTCGGCAGCGTCTCAGAAAGCGTGCTGTACGCCCTCGCCCGGGCACTGCAACTGGACGAGGCTGAACGTGAACACCTCTTTCACCTCGCCACGAGGACGGCGGCCATCAGGCCTGGACGGCGCCGGACGCCGGCGCGGACCGTACGCCCGGCGGTGCAGCGCGTTGTCGACGGGCTGGCGGATGCGCCCGCGTTTGTGCGCAACAACCGCCGCGACCTGCTGGCCGCCAACACCATGGGCCGGGCCCTGTACTCCGAGCTGTACCGCCACCCCGAGGCTGACGGCACCGTCAACACCGTCCGTTACCTCTTCCTCGACAAGGGCGCCCGTGACTTCTTCAGCGACTGGGAAAAGGCCGCCACCGACGTCGTGGCGAACCTGCGCACGGAAGTCGGCCGGGATCCGCACGACGCCGGCCTGCAGGATCTGGTCGGTGAGCTGTCGACCAAGAGCCGGGACTTCTCCCGGCTCTGGGCCGCACACGATGTCAGCTACCACGACACCGGGTTCAAGGTCCTTCACCACCCCGTGGTCGGCGACCTGCAACTGACCTTCGAGGTGATGGACCTGCCGGCGGACGTCGGACAGTCCCTGGTGGTTTACGGCGCCGAGCCCGGTTCGACGACCGAGGAGGCGCTGCGGCTGCTGTCCATTTGGGCGGCGACCAACGAGCAGCATTCAAGGGTTGAAGAGGCCAGGCTCAACTCCTGAGCCGCCACCTGGCCGCCGTCGCCTGGCCCCGGGCCCGCTCCCGCGGCGCAGCCCGCATGATTGCGTCCGGCGGTCCAAGGCGGACGGGACAGGGCACCGGCGGCATGCAACCATGTCCCTATGGCAAATTCGAAGTCCGGGGACTCGTCGCTGGACCGCTGGGTGCGCATACTGCAGTCCTTTGATCCCGAAGTGCCCGCCATGACGGTGCGGGAACTCGCGGCACGGGCGGGCCTGCCCCTGGCCACGGCGTACCGGCTCGTGGACCAGCTGGTCGGCCACGACTTTTTGCGCAGGGACGACGGCGGACGCGTGAGGCTCGGGCTGGGGTTGTGGGAGCTGGCCAGCCGCAGCTCAACTGCCCTGGACCTGCGTGAAGCCGCCATGCCGTACATGGAGGATGTCCAGGCGGTGGTGGGCCAGCACACCCAGCTCGGCGTCCTGAGCGATGATGAGGTGCTTTTCATTGAGCGGCTGTCGGGCCGGGACTCCGTTGTAAACCAAGCCCGCGTCGCCGGCCGCCTTCCAATTCACAAGAGCTCGTCGGGCGTGGTGCTGCTGGCGTTCTCCCCGTCCCAGGTGCAGGAAGGCTATCTCGCGCGCCACCCCCAGGCCGGCCTGCCCGGCCAAGGCGGTCCGGACGGTTTCCGGCGGGTGTTGGCGGAAGTGCGGGCGCAGGGCTTTGCGTCCTTTGACGGGCTGGTGGACGCGGACACCATGGGGATCGCCGTGCCCGTCCGCGGCCGGGGAAACGCTGCCACGGCCGCATTGGGCGTGGTGGTGGCCCGGGGGAGCGGCAGCGTCCAGTCGGTTCTGCCTGCCCTGCTGACCGGCGCGCGCGGCATCGCACGCGCCATCGGGGAGCAGCCTGGCCACGCACCCCGCATTCCCATTCATTGAGAAAGAGGCGGCCGGGCGCCGCTGCCGGTGCCACAGTTGGGGGAGACCCGCTTCACAGCTGACACAGGAGACGCCCATGAACACCGAGCCCCACATCATCACCACCCAGGTCGGCATCGTCGGTGCCGGCCCGGCAGGGCTCATGCTCTCCCACCTGCTCGCACGCGCCGGCATCGCCAACATCGTCATCGAGACGCGGGACCACAGCACGATCCAAACCACCCAAAGGGCGGGAATCCTCGAGGCCGGGTCCGTGAGAATGCTGACGGATACGGGAGTCGACGGACGGGTGCTCACACACGGCCACCGCCACGACGGGATCGACCTGCGCTTCAACGGCGTCAGCCACCGCCTGAACTTCCAGGACCTGGTGGGGGAATCGGTGTGGCTCTATCCCCAGAATGAGGTCTTTGTGGACCTGGCCGCGGCGCGCAAGCGCGACGGCGGCGACGTCCGCTTCTCCGTGACGGACACCGAGGTCCTCGACCTGGAATCGGGGGTGCCCAAGATGCGCTTCACCGACGCGGGCGGGCAGCGCGTCGAGGTGCATGCGGACATCATCGCCGGCACCGACGGCTCGCGGGGCATCTGCAAGCGGGCCATCCCCGCCACGGACCGCACCGACAACTTCATCAGCTACCCGTTCGCCTGGTTTGGCATCCTGACGGAGGGCCCGCCCAGTGCCCCCGAGCTGATCTACGCCAACTCGGCCCACGGGTTCGCCTTGATCAGCCAGCGCAATGAGCACGTGCAGCGGATGTACTTCCAGTGCGATCCGGAAGAGGACGCCGGCGCCTGGACCGAGCAGCAGATCTGGGACGAACTGCAAAAGCGCGTGGACGGACCCGACGGATTCACGCTCCAGCGAGGTCCCATCGTTGAAAAGACCGTGCTGCCCTTCCGCTCCTACGTCTGCGAACCCCTGCGCCACGGGAACCTCTTCCTCGCCGGCGACTCGGGCCACACGGTGCCGCCCACCGGAGCCAAGGGCCTCAACCTGGCGCTGGCGGACGTGAAGGTGCTGTCCGAGGCGGTCGAATCGTTTTACGGGACCGGTTCCAGGGACCTGCTCGACGGCTACAGCGCCAAGGCGCTGGAGCGGGTCTGGAAGGCGCAGAACTTCTCCTACTGGATGACCAGCATGCTGCACAGCAGAGAGGACCAAAGCAGTTTTGAGCGCAAGCGCATCCTCGGCGAGCTGAACAGCGTTGCCACCTCGCGTTACGGGCAGCAATACCTGGCCGAGGCCTACACCGGCTGGCCCCACGGCTAAGGCCTGCCCCGCGCCCGCCTCAGCGCACGAAGAGCTTATGCCATGACCGAGGATTCACTCAGGGAGTGCCAGGTGCGGTTGTGGTACACCAGCGGCCGCGCCTGCTGGGCGGCCCGTTCGTCGTCCCGGGGCAGGTCCACCTGGAGCACCTGCACGGCCACCACGGTGGAGTCCCCGACATCCATTTGGTTGACAATCCGGCCGCGCATCCACGCGTTCGACTGCGGCAGGTACGGCTCACCGGAGATCAGCCGGGACCAGATGCCGGTGTCGGCAAACCGGTCAATGCCGCTGGTGGCAAAATTCTTGGCGAGGTCGATCTGGTCGGCTCCGAGCAGGTGGATGACCACCGTCTCCGCCTTTTTGACGGTGGGCGTTGAGGACGACGATGACGACAGCGAAAACACGACCAGGGGAGGGCTGGCGGAGACGGAAATGACCGAGGTGGCAGTCAGGCCGACAGGCCCCGCCCCGACGTCGGCGGTGATGACGGCCACGCCCGCCGGGTGGTTTCGGAACACGGCCTTGAAATCGTCCGCACTGAGCATGTCGGCAAATCCGTGCTGGGACGCCGGCCTGTGGTCGGCGAGCGCAGTTGATGGCGCCATGGATCCTCCGTTCAGTGCGGCCGGAAGCGGCCCGGCCTGCGGCTGCAGTCCTGGATGACAAAGTATCACCGCGATGAACTATTGGACGATTTTTCGTGACGAATCATGGCTAAAGCGCGCCGTGGTTCTATGGAGTGACCATTTGTGACCAGCAAATTTGGTGCGGGGCGGCGTTGTGGGGTCTCATGGTGAGGGAATCGAGCGGTCCCCGCCAGCATTGATGGAGTATTTTTTGAGTTCGACCGTTGCCAGCTCGGCCCCTGCCCCCGTGAGCCTTGCCCCCGCACAGACCGCCGTACCCGCCGGTGCCACGTCACGGGCGGCCCAGGCGGATGGCGCCCGCGTGACATTTTGGGCTGAACAGGCACTCCGGCTGGACTGGGCCGAGCCGTGGCACACCACCCACACCTTTGAACCGGCAGGTGCCCCGAGCATGGACGCAAGCCCGGACCACGACACCGAACTCCGCGTCCCTGCCATCGAATGGTTCGCGGGCGGCAGGCTCAATGCCGCGGTCAACTGTGTGGACAGGCACGTGCGCGCCGGCAAGGGCGCCAAGGTGGCGCTGTTCTTTGAGGGTGAGCCAGGGGACCGCCGGGCAGTCACCTACCGGGAACTGCAGGATGAGGTCTGCCGGGCCGCCAACGCACTGCAGGCCCTCGGCATCGGCAAGGGCGACAGGGTGGTCATCTACCTCCCCGTCATCGTCGAAACCATCGTCATCACTCTGGCCGTGGCCCGGATCGGGGCCATCCACTCGCTCGTTTTCGGCGGCTTCTCGGCCGAGGCGCTGAAGTTCCGCGTCGAGGACACGGGAGCGAAGCTGCTGGTCACCACCGACGGCCATTTCCGCCGCGGGGCGGCCGTGCCCGTCAAGGCCAACGCCGACGCCGCCGTGTCCGGGGATAACTCCATCGAACACGTCCTGGTGGTCCGGCGGACCGGGTCCGACATCGAGTGGACCGACGGCAGGGACATCTGGTGGCATGACGCCGTCGGCCATGCCAGCCCCGAGCACACGGCCGAGCACTTTGACGCCGAGACGCCCCTGTTCATCATGTACACCTCCGGCACCACCGGCCAGCCCAAGGGCCTGGTCCACACCACCGGCGGCTACCTGACGCAGGCCTCCTACAGCCACGAACTCCTCTTCAGCCATCCGGACCCGACCCTGCGGGACCGCGACGTGCACTGGTGCACCGCGGACCTCGCCTGGGTCACGGCGCACACCTACGAGATCTACGGCCCGCTCTCCAACGGCGCCACCCAGGTCATCTACGAGGGCACCCCCACCACGCCCCACCCCGGCCGCCACTTCGACATCATCGAACGGTACGGCGTCACCAGCTACTACACCGCGCCCACCCTGGTCCGATCGCTCATGGGCTGGTTTCCCGACGGCGTCCCGACCCACCACGACCTCTCCTCCATCCGCCTGCTGGGCACTGTGGGCGAGGCCGTCAACCCGCAGGCCTGGCACTGGCTCCGTGACCAGCTGGGCCGCGGCACGGCCCCCATGGTGGACACCTGGTGGCAGTCCGAGACCGGCGCCACGATCCTGTCCCCACGCCCCGGCGACGCCGCCTTCAAGCCGGGGTGCGCGTCCCGCGCCCTGCCCGGGGTGGGCGTGCGGATAGTGGACGACGCCGGAGAAGACGTGGCGCCCGACGTGCAGGGTCTCCTTGTGGTTGACGCCCCGGGCCCGGCCATGGCCCGCACGGTGTGGGGCAACCCGCAGCGCTACCTGGACTCCTACTGGCGCAAGTTCGCCAAGCAGGGATACTTCCTGGCTGGCGATGGCGCGCGCTATGACGCTGACGGCGACATCTGGATCCTGGGACGCGTGGACGACGTCATCAACGTATCCGGGCACCGGCTATCCACGATCGAGATTGAATCGGCGCTGGTGTCCCACCCGGCCGTGATCGAGGCCGGCGTCACCCCGGTGGCGGACCCGCTGACGGGACACGCCGTTGCCGCCTTTGTTGTCCTCCGGCCTGCCGCTGCGGATGCCGGCAGCGACATCCGCGAGGCACTCCGGGCCCACGTGGCACAGAAGATCGGCCCCATCGCCAAGCCGGCCGCCGTCGTCGTGGTCCCCGACGTTCCCAAGACCCGTTCCGGGAAGATCATGCGCAGGCTGCTGACCCAAATGTTTGAGGGAACGCCCCTGGGCGACACCACCTCGCTGCAAAACGAAGAGTCACTCTCCGGCATCGCCGCGGCCATTGCCCGGCACCAAAAGACCCGGCACCTAAAGACCCGGCACAACAAGAAGGAACGCCCATGAGCAACGCACCAGAAACGATCGCAGACCTCGCCACGCCGCTCAAATTTGCGTATTGGGTCCCCAACGTCTCCGGCGGCCTGGTGGTCAGCACCATCGAACAGCGCACCGACTGGAGCTTCGACTACAACAAGAAGCTGGCCCGGATCGCCGAAAACAGCGGTTTTGAATACGCGCTGACCCAGGCCCGCTACGCGGCCTCCTACGGGGCCGACCAGCAGCACGAGGCCACCAGCTTTTCCCTGGCGCTGCTGGGCGCCACGGAACGGTTGAAGGTCATCGCCGCCGTCCACCCGGGCATGTGGCACCCCGGTGTGCTGGCCAAGTTCATGATCACCGCCGACCACCTCTCCAACGGCCGCGCCGCCGTGAACATCGTCTCCGGCTGGCTCAAGGACGAGTTCACCAACTTCGGCCTGCCCTGGCTGGAGCACGACGAGCGCTACGTGCGCACGGAGGAATTCATCAGGATCCTGCGTGGCCTGTGGACCGAAAGTGAATTCTCGCAGTCGGGCAAGTACTACGACATCAACAAGTTCACCCTGCGGCCGGGCCCCGTGGACGTGCCCGGCCGGGCGCACCCGGAGATCTTCTTTGGCGGCAACTCCACCGCGGCCCAGGCCACCGCCGGCCGCGTGGCGGACTGGTACTTCTCCAATGGCAAGGACCTGGAAGGCTTCAGCGAGAACATCGACGGCGTGCTGGCGGCGGCCGGGCCGCTGGGCCGCAAGCCGCGCTTTGGCCTCAACGGCTTTGTGATCGCGCGCGACAGCGCAAAGGAAGCCCGCGAGACCCTGCGCGAGATCGTGGCCAAGGCCCACAAGCCGGCCGTGCAGGGCTTCAGGGATGCGGTGCAGGAGGCAGGCGCATCCACCAAGGACGGCAAGGGCATGTGGGCGGACTCCTCCTTCGAGGACCTGATCCAGTACAACGACGGCTTCAAGACGCAGCTGATCGGCACGCCCGAGCAGATCGCCACCCGCATCGTCGAGTACAAGAAGCGCGGCGTGAACCTGTTCCTGACCTGCTACCTGCACTTCCAGGAAGAGGTCGCCGCGTTCGGCCGCGACATCCTGCCGATCGTGCGCGAACTTGAAGCAGACCTTGCCCGCAAGCACGGCACCGAACTGGACACGTCGCGGTTGCCCGTGGTTTCGACAGGGTCAACCACCGGACTGGGCTCAACCGCAGGTCTGGGTTCAATCGCAGCTCTGGAAGGGGCTGCTGTCTAAATGTCCGATCACCAGTTTGGCTTCCGGACCCGCGCGCTGCACGCCGGCGGTACGCCCGATGCCGAGCACGGCGCCCGGGCCGTGCCCATCTACCAGACCACCTCGTTCGTGTTCAAGGACACCGACGACGCTGCCAACCTGTTTGCGCTGCAAAAGTACGGCAGCATCTATTCACGCATCGGCAACCCCACCGTGGCCGCCTTTGAGGAGCGCATCGCTTCTTTGGAAGGCGGGATCGGGGCCGTCGCGACGTCGTCGGGCATGGCGGCGGAATTCATCACCTTCGCCGCGCTGGCGGGGGCCGGCGACCACATTGTGGCGTCCTCCAAGCTGTATGGCGGCACCATCACGCAGCTGGACGTGACGCTGCGCCGCTTCGGGGTGGACACCACCTTCATCGACTCGACCGAACCGGCCGATTTCGCGGCCGCAATCCGGGAGAACACGAAGGCGGTCTACACGGAGATCGTGGCCAACCCGTCCGGGGACATCGCGGACCTGGAGGGGCTGGCCGCAGTGGCGCACGACGCCGGTGTCCCCCTGGTCGTCGACGCCACGCTGAGCACTCCGTACCTGATCCGGCCCATCGAGTTCGGGGCGGACATCGTCATCCACTCCGCCACCAAGTTTTTGGGCGGGCACGGCACCACCCTGGGCGGCGTTGTCGTCGAATCCGGCCGGTTCAACTGGGGCAACGGCAGGTTCCCGTCCATGACCGAGCCCGTGGCATCCTACGGCAACGTGTCCTGGTGGGGGAACTTTGGGGAGTACGGCTTCCTGACGAAGCTGCGCTCCGAGCAGCTGCGCGACATCGGTCCGTCGCTGTCCGCGCAGTCCGCGTTCCAGCTGCTGCAGGGTGTGGAAACGCTGCCCCAGCGCATGGATGAGCACCTGCGCAACGCCGCGGCCGTGGCCGCATGGCTCGACGCCGATGAACGCGTCTCGTGGGTCAATTTCGCCGGGCTGCCCGGCCACCCGCACTACGAACGCGGGCGGCGCTACCTGCCCCACGGCGTCGGCTCCGTGTTTGCCTTCGGTGTCCGTGGTGGCCGGGAGGCGGGCAAGGTGTTCATCGACGCGCTGCAGCTGGCCAGCCACCTGGCCAACATTGGCGACTCGCGCACGCTGGTCCTGCACCCGGGCTCGACAACGCACCAGCAGCTCTCCGCTGAGCAACTTGAAGCCGCCGGCGTGCCCGGGGACCTGATCCGCATCTCCGTGGGTCTGGAGGACCTGGCCGACATCCTGTGGGACCTGGACCAGGCACTGGACGCGGCCCAGGCATCCGCGGGGGAACCTGAGGCATGCGCGGCGGCCCCTTCCTGCACGATCGGGGCATCGGCATGAGCACCGTGGAACGACGCTGGACGGGGCCCTCGGCCCCCGAACGGCTGGCCATCCTGCGCAGGACGCAGTCCATTGCGATCGTGGGGGCCTCGGACAAGCCGTCCCGCGCCAGCTACTTTGTGGCCACCTACCTGCTGTCCTCGAGCCGCTACCGGGTCTACTTTGTGAACCCCGTGGCGACGGAGATCCTGGGCAAGCCGGTGTACAAGACGCTGGCCGTGCTGCCGGAGGTCCCTGACCTTGTGGACGTGTTCCGCAAGCACGACGATCTCCCGACCGTCCTGGAGGAAACGCTGGCCGTGGGCGCCAAGACGTTGTGGCTGCAGCTGGGATCCTGGCATGAGGACGTGGCGATGAAGGCCCAGGCCGCGGGGCTGGAGGTGGTCATGGACCGCTGCGTGAAGATCGAGCACGCCCGCTTCCATGGCGGCCTGCACCTGGCGGGCTTCGACACCGGCGTGATCTCCTCCAAGCGCCAGGTGGTGGCGTAGCCTTTTCCGTGGCATGTCCCGATCCCGGAATGGGTCCGGGCCTTGAGCCGCTCCTCGCGTTTGTGCAGGGGGACGACGCGGCTGCGGCCGCGTAGGCGCTTATTCGAGGCCGGCCCGGATTGCTTCATCCAGCGGGATGCGCCAGGTCATGGAGGCGTCCAGGGTGAACCGTCTGCCGGTCACGGTTTCCGGGATGATTCGCACCAGGCGGTCCTTGCCGACCCCCTGCCAGGGAAAGAGCCCTCGGACGGTCTCATTAAGAACCCGCGCGTCGGACGGGGCGACTTCAGCCCGGCCCTTCACGACAACACTCCAGGCGATGCCAAACTCCGCACTCACTGCGTCTGCCTCCATGGCGACTCGTGGATCGGCCCCGACCGCTTCCATTTTGGTGCCTGCTCCGGTGCGGAAGAGCAGTGACTCCCCATCAACCTTGTAGTTCACCGGGAAGACGTCGGGCCTGCCGTCCACGGTCACCGCAAGGCGTCCCACGGATGTTTCGGAAAGGAGCTTCCAGCACTGCTCAGGGGTCAGGATTCCTGCTTCGGGGGCTACGGCCTTATCTCTCATGAACCAGATCCTACGGCGTCGCTTTCAGGGGGAACAGGGCCCAAAGGCCCCAACAAACCGCCCTGCCCGCTGCTCCTGCTCACGACGGCGGGCTGCCGGCGCAGCGAAACTTGGCCGCACCAAAGGACCAGCCAGCTGGCAGACTGGCTGGCCGTGGGCGGCGCGCCGACGGGAACACCTTGCGCAGCTCACAAGCATCCAGGACGGCTGCGGACTGGCGTGATTCGGACCCAGATGCCCTGCACCGCAATCCGGGCCCAACGGCCGTCGATCCTGTGGCTCCCACGGCCACTCCGAGGTCCGCGCCGGCCACGCCCTCAGTAGCCGTCTCCACTGCCCACAGCACGGAAAGGGTTCGCGCCTTGGGGCCGTGGGGCACTCCTGCCGCTGGATTATTCCGGGGAGGACCGCGGCGCGTTGGCTTGCGCGGTCCACCACTCCGCCGGCTGCGTGACCCGGAAGCGGCGTCCGGTCACCGACGTCGGGGTGATCCTGACGAAGTTGTCCTTGGGCCCGGAGTGCCAGGGGAAGAGCCGCAGCGAAAAGCTGTCCAGCAGGTCCTCCGTCGAGGCGAGGAGCTCGGCGGAGCCCTTGACCACCACGCTCCACGCCATGCCGGTGTCAGGGTCCACACCATCGGCTTCGACCGCCACCGGATTTTCGCCCAGCACTGCCGTCAGTTTGGTGCCTACACCCGTGCGAAAGACCAGCGTGCCGTGGTCCACGGTGTAATTGATGGGGAAGATGTCGGGGTGGTCCTTGTCCCACACCGCCAGCCTGCCCACCGATATCCCGCGAAGCAAGGACCAGCATTCATGGACGGGCAGGTCTTCCGTTCGTGCGGCTGCTGGTTTCTGTGTCATGGAGTGAGCCTAGGGCCAGCGAGCCGGTGCCGGTAGGGGACAAGGGCCCTATGCCGTGCATAACGGCTTCAGGGGCGGTGGACTATCCTGACTATCAGGCGGTCAACACCAAGCCATCCGGTGTTTGTTGCGGCCGCGCATGGGGAAGGCACGACATGGGCAAGCCACGGGGAGCCGCCAACGGGCCACAGCCGCCGCACCGCCCCGCCGACCTGTCGGATCAGAGGATGCAGGAGTTGCTTCCGGCAGTACTTTCCATCGCCGAGGAGCTGAGCCTGGATTCATTGCTGCAACGGATCGTGCAGTCGGCCGGTCAACTGGTGGACGCCCGGGACGGCGCCTTGGGCGTCATCGCGGAAGGTGGGGGCCTGAGCCACTTCGTCACTGAGGGAATTGACCCGGAGTTGGCCAGGCTCATCGGCCCCCTGCCCACAGGACACGGCGTCCTCGGCCTGTTGATCCGCGACCCGCGGCCGATCCGGCTCCCCAACCTCCACGACCATCCGGCGTCGTACGGATTTCCCAAGCACCATCCCCCGATGCGCACCTTCCTCGGTGTGCCCATCCGGATCCGGGATGTTGTCTTTGGGAACCTGTACCTGACGGAGAAGCAGGATGGGAAACTGTTCACGGCCGACGACGAGGTGCTGGCCATTGCGCTTGCCGGCGCCGCCGGATTCGCCATCGAGAACGCGAAACTCTTTGCCGAAGCACAGTTGCGGATGCAGTGGCTGGAAGCCGGACGAAAAGTGGCCGTGCGCATGATGGGAGCCGTGCGGGAGGACGAGGGCCCCGGACCTGCCCTTGTGGCCCAGGCGGCCCTCGAAACCTCAGGGGCGGCCCTGGCCCTCATCGTCGGAGGGCCGAACGAGGCGGGTCAGGTGGTTGTCGTCGCAGGATCCGGCGGGACATCGCCGCAATGGATTGGACGGCTGCTGGACCTGGACCGCGACGCAGTGCAAAGCGTCCTGTCGTCGGGCAGTCCTGCTTCCTTTGACACGGCGTTGGACTTGCTTGGCCCTGCCCTTGGTGCCCCGGCCGGACCCGCACTGCTCGCTCGGCTGGGCACCAAGGGCGCGGAGCATGGACTGCTGGTGCTGGTGAGGGGGGACGGCCAGCCCACCTTTTCGTCGCTGGAGCGGGAAATGGCGACCATTTACTGCGCCCAGTCAGCCCTGGCGTTGGAGCTGGCCAAGCACACCGTGACCGTGAGCGGTTGGTGCTGTACGCGGACCGTGACCGCATTGCCCAGGATCTCCACGACGTCGTCATCCAGCGGCTGTTTGCCGCGGGCTTGAATGTCCAGAGCCTGGGCCGCTTCACGACGGATCCGTTGGGCACTGCGCGCATCCGCGCCATAACGGACGAGCTCGACGCCACCATCAAGGAATTGCGCGACACCATCTATGCGCTGCGTACTTCCACTGGTGAAACGGACCTGCTCAGCAGCCGCA
Source organism: Arthrobacter dokdonellae (assembly GCF_003268655.1). NCBI lineage: Bacteria > Bacillati > Actinomycetota > Actinomycetes > Micrococcales > Micrococcaceae > Arthrobacter > Arthrobacter dokdonensis. Next base: position 2,338,668 of record NZ_CP029642.1, read on the forward strand.
TCATGACCACCGTGCGCAAGGTGTCCAGGTCACTGTCATTTGCGCCCCGGATCGTCCTCTCCGGGCCCATCGACTCCGAAGTGCCGCCCGACCTGGCCAAACAGCTCATCGCCGTGGTCTCGGAAGGGGTCAGCAATGCTGTCAGGCACGCAAAGGCGGCGGAAATCGACGTTGCTGTCACCGCGGGCGGGGAATGCCTCAGCGTCACGGTCAACGACGACGGCGGCGGAATTGGCAAGCCGTCGACCCGGAGCGGGTTGGCCAACATGGAGGACCGGGCGCTGAAACTCAAGGGCGTCTTTAGCGTGCAAAGCGTCGGCGGGCGTGGAACGAAGTTCTTTTGGTCGGTCCCGTTGACTCCGCCCCCGTGACGATCAGGCGCGTTGCTCCGTTGTCAACACTGCGACCGTGGCCATGGGGAGGAGGCTATTTCCGGGTGATGAACACGGCCGCCTGCGTCCGCCGTTCGAAGCCCAACTTGGCCAGCAGGGAGGACACATAGTTCTTCACCGTCTTTTCGGCAAGAAAGAGTTCATCGCCGATTTGCCGGTTGGTCATGCCCTGGCCGATCAGGGCCAGAACTTTGCGCTCCTGGGCCGTGAGCGCGGCAACGCGGGGCTCCAAGGGCACGGGATCGGCGAGACCGTCGATGATCTTGCGCTTGAGGTCGACGTCGAACAGTGATTCGCCGCGGGCGGCGAGCTTGATGGCAGTCAACAGGTCCGTGCCGCCAATTTCCTTCAGGACATAGCCTGCCGCTCCCGCCAGTACGGCTCCGCGGAGGGCGTGCTCGTCGTCGTAGCTTGTCAGGATCAGGCACGTGAGGGTCGGGTCAACGGAGCGCACGTCCCGGCACACTTCAATCCCGGTTCCGTCAGGCAGCCTGGCGTCCAGGACCGAGACGTCGGGGCGCAGCGCCGGGATCAGGCGCGCCGCCTCCATCGCGGAGCCTGAAGAACCAACCACGGTGAAGCCATGGCCCTCCAAGAGTTCCTGCAGGCCCAGCCTGACCAGTTCGTGGTCGTCGAGTATGAACACCCGGATGGCTGGTGGCGTGGCGGCACGCTCAGCTGGTGGAGTCGTGTCCATCATTGTGCGTTAATTCCTTTGCTTGAGGCCGGGGCCGTTTCCTGGGATCCCGGGATGCCACCTTTGCCAGGTGGCTGGCGGTCCCGGCGCGCCCGGGAGGACCATTCTCCGGCAGTGCCGGCTGGATGGACAAGGAGAGGCAGGTCGTCGCGGGTGGTCATTGTTCCGACGCGGAGCGCGAGTCGTCTCGATTCCCGGGCGGCCTGAGCCGAACGCCGAACCGGGCACGCGGGGGAGTTGCAAGGTAGGCGCCCGCGGTCATCGTTGCGAATGCCAGGGCTCCCACGGGGACCGACCTGAGCACCAGGGCCAAGCACATCAAGCCGATGCCCAGGCCCAGGCCGGCGGTGCCCAGCACCACATGGCGGAGTGCATGGCCCAGCCTTCCGTTGCCGCCTAGGGTCCGTGCCAGCCGGGGGCTGCCGGCCCGCAAGTCATCTTCGAGTTCTTGCAGTACGCGCAATTCGTGTTCAGACAGTTCCATGACGTCTCCTTCAGCTTTTCCGGGACTGATGGCCAGGAGGTGGCAACGACCACGGCGGCCCCGGAGTTCGGGGTCCTGCCATCCATACCGCTTTTCACGGGGCCTGCCTCCTGGTTCGCGCGCGCCTGATTATGGTGCATTTCCATTTTCGCCCCGCGTGCACCCGTTTGCCATGGTCCAAAGGCCCCATTCCGAGCCGAGCCTTCGCCCCTTCGGGCGGTGGCCGGTGGGCCGACGTCCCGGCACCAAGTTGGCGGCATTGACCATCAATGCCGTGGTCGCGTTCGAGGCCGATAAGATCAAGGACGGCGCGGCATGGAGTGTGGTGGCCAAGGGCACGGCCAGGGTGCTGGAGTCCCAGTCCGAGATCGATGCCGCCGACCTTCTCCCGTTGGACCCCTGGACCCCGACGCCGAAGTCGGCCTATGTGGAGATCACCCCCGTCTCGGTGGCCGGCCGCCGGTCCGTGCTGGGTGCCGAGCCCGAACGCTACTGACGGCTGCCCTTCGGCCCGTGGCGGGCCGTCCTGGCCAGCTACCCGCCCATGGCCCCTGACAGCCCTGTCAGACCACCATCTTCGCGAGCATGGCGATTTCATGCCAAAATCAATCAGACCGATGCGTCCGTCGGCCTCGAGGAACTGGTTCCCGGGGTGGGGGGCGGCGTGGAAGAACCCAGCTTCGAAGATCATCGTGGCCGCGGCACGGGCGGCCCGTTTGGCCAGGGTCTCCCGGTCAACGGACGGCAGCGCCGCAACCAGCGCATCATCGATCCTCAGCCCGTGGACTCTTTCCATCGTCAACGCCCGGGCGGTGGTTGATTCCCAGAAGATTTTGGGAATGTGGATTCCGGGGTCATTGGCAAATTGTGGACAAACCGTTCTGCGTTGCGCCCTCCGCCAGGTAGTCAAGTTCCGCGCGTAGGGTTACCGCGACGATGGCTGTGGCGGTCCCGGGCGGTCCCCGCCTGCAAGGCGGGAGGGCACCATTCAGGGGTCCAAGAGGGGCCCTTGGACCCTAGTCGCCGGCCGGAACCCACGCCACCATGGAGCTCAGGCGGACCAGCGCTGGTCCGACCAGCGAGATACGGAACGGCGAGAGACGAGGGAACACCGAATGACAAAAGACACGGGAACCGGACCCGTGGTGGTCGGCGTTGACGGGTCGCCAGCCTCCATTGCGGGCCTGCAGGCGGCGGCACGCATCGCCACCGCGACAGGCGCGCGCGTGGACGCAGTGGCCTGCTGGAGCGTGCCCACGGCCCTCGCCGTGTCCTATGCCCTGGGCACCGTGGAACGTGAAGATGGCGCCGCGCAACTCCTCAACGAAACCGTCACGAAGGCCCTTGGGACGCCGACGCCCGGGAACGTTTCGGCACGGCTGGTCCAAGGACATCCGCCGCAGGCCCTGCTGGACGCCAGTGAAGGTGCGGACATGCTGGTGGTGGGGCGTCGCGGACGTGGTGGTTTCTCCGGGCTCCTGCTGGGGACGGCCAGATCTTGAAAACCGGAACGCGCACGCAGGAATTGGCGTACCCATTTGTTGACTATTTCGCGCATCCTAGCAATGTGTTTCCGGCAACCATAGGGTGGGGCCATGACTGCTGAACCATTTGTCGCCGGGCTGGACGGGCCGGCGTCGGACGCGATGTTGAAACTGGGGCGCTTCTTCACCAGGTGGGACCAGACGGACGATTCCCGCGCCGTCTTCCGCGAGGGCGGGCGCAAGGGGGACATCTTTTACCGGGACCGGTGGAGCCACGACAAGGTGGTGCGGTCCACGCACGGGGTGAACTGTACCGGGTCCTGTTCATGGAAGGTCTACGTCAAGGACGGGATCATCACCTGGGAATCCCAGCAGACGGACTACCCGTCCGTGGGGGCGGACAGCCCGGAGTATGAGCCCCGCGGCTGCCCCCGCGGCGCGGCGTTCTCCTGGTACACGTATTCGCCCACCCGGGTGCGTTTCCCGTACGCCCGCGGCGTGCTGTTGGACATGTACCGCGAGGCCAAATCGCGGTTGAAGGACCCGGTTTTGGCCTTCGCGGAAGTGGCCGGCGACCCGGAGAAGCGCCGCAGCTACCAAAACGCCCGCGGCAAGGGCGGCCTGGTCCGCACCACTTGGGCCGAGGCTCTGGAGATTGCGGCGGCAGCCCATGTGAACACCATCAAGACGTACGGCCCGGACCGGGTGTCCGGCTTCTCGCCCATCCCAGCCATGTCCATGGTCAGCCACACCATCGGCACGCGCTTTGTCCAGCTCATCGGCGGCGTCATGACATCCTTCTATGACTGGTACGCGGACCTCCCCGTCGCCAGCCCGCAGGTGTTCGGCGACCAGACCGACGTCCCCGAATCCGGCGACTGGTGGGACGCCACCTACCTCATGATGTGGGGTTCCAACGTCCCCGTCACCCGCACCCCCGACGCCCACTGGATGACCGAAGTCCGGTACCGGGGCACGAAGGTCATCGCCATCAGCCCCGACTACGCGGACAACACCAAGTTCGCTGACGAATGGCTGCCCGCCCAGGCCGGCACCGACGCGGCGCTCGCCATGGGTATGGGACATGTCACGCTGAAGGAGTTCTTCGTGGACCGGCAGGTGCCGTTCTTCCAGGACTACGTGCGCCGGTTCACCGACCTGCCCTTCCTGGTCCGGCTGGAAAAGCGCGACGATGGGACCTGCAGTGCCGGCAAGTTCCTGACAGCGGCGGACCTTCCCGCACTCGCCGGCACGGAGGATGCCGCGTTCCGGACCATGATGTTCGACAAGGCAGCGGGTCAGGCCGTGGTGCCCAACGGCACGCTCGGGGACCGGTATTCAAAGTCGGGAGTGGGCAAGTGGAACCTGGACCTTGAAGGCATCGACCCGGCGCTGAGTCTGCGGGAGGTTTCCTCCGAGGCTGCGGAAATCCTGATGCCGTGCTTTGAGGATCCAGAGGGCGTCGGTTCGGTGCTCCGGCGCGGCGTGCCCACGGCCATGGTGGACGGCCACCTGGTGACCACCGTCTTTGACTTGATGCTGGCCCAGTACGGCGTGGGCCGCGACGGCCTGCCCGGCGACTGGGCGGCGGACTACAACGATGCTTCCACGCCCTACACTCCCGCCTGGCAGGAAGAGATCACCTCCGTCCCCGCCGAAGCCTGCATCCGCGTGGCCCGCGAATTTGCCCGCAACGCCGAGCAGTCCAAGGGCCGGTCCATGATCATCATGGGCGCGGGCATCTGCCAGTGGTTCCACGGCGACACCACCTACCGCGCCGTGCTGGCCATGGTCATGCTGACCGGGTGCATGGGCCGCAACGGGGGCGGCTGGGCGCACTACGTGGGACAGGAAAAGACCCGCCCGCTCACCGGATGGGTTTCGCTGGCCAACGCACTGGACTGGTCGCGGCCGCCGCGGACCATGATCGGCACCGGCTACTGGTACATGCACACCGACCAGTGGCGCCAGGACGGCTATTCCGCCGACGCCCTCAAGTCCCCGCTGTCCACCGGCAGCCTGGACGGGCTGCACACGGCCGACGCGCTGGCGCAGTCGGCGCGCCTGGGCTGGATGCCGTTCTACCCATTCTTTGACCGGAACCCGCTGGACATCGCCGACGACGCCGCGGCCGCCGTCGCCGCCGGAGAGGCGCCGGACGAGAAAACCTGGGTGGCCCGGTCCCTGAAGAACCGGACCCTGAACCCGGCCATCGAGGACATCGACGCCCCGGAAAACTGGCCGCGCACGCTCATCCTGTGGCGCTCCAACCTTTTCGGCTCCTCCGCCAAGGGCAACGAGTATTTCCTGCGCAACCTGCTCGGCACCCACAACAACGTCATGGGCCAGGACAACGAGGAGTCGCTGAAGCCCGTGGACGTGAAGTGGCATGAGACGGGGCCCGAGGGCAAGCTGGACTTCCTGATGTCCGCGGACTTCCGCATGACCAGCACCACCCTGCTCTCCGACGTCGTTTTCCCGGCCGCCACCTGGTACGAGAAGCACGACCTGTCCTCGACGGACATGCACCCGTTTGTGCACGCCTTCACCCCGGCCATCGACCCGCCCTGGGAAACCAAGACGGACTTTGAAATGTTTTCCTTGCTGGCCGAGGAATTCTCGCGCCAAGCCGCCGCCCACCTGGGCACCCGCAGGGACCTGGTGACCGTGCCGATGATCCATGACACCGTGGGCCAGATCGCCCAGCCCGGCGGCGTGGTCCGGGACTGGCGCCAGGACGGGATAGACGGCGTCCCAGGGCAGAACATGCCCAACTTCACCGTCGTCGAGCGGGACTACACCGCCATCGCCCACAAGCTGGCCGCCGTCGGGCCCTTGGCTGACACGCTCGGCTTCACGGTCAAGGACGTCAATTACAAGCTGGCTGCGGCGCTGGACTCCCTGGCCAAGGCCAACGGCGTCATGATGGGCGGTTTTGCCCACGGCCGGCCCGCCATCGACACCGATGCAAAGATGGCCGAGGCCATCCTGACGTTGTCGGGGACCTGCAACGGACAGCTGGCGGTGGCCGGGTTTAAGGAACTGGAGAAGCGCACCGGCGTCAAGCTCGTGGACCTGGCGGAGGGCTCGGAGGAAAAACACATCACCTTCGCCATGACGCAGGCCGGGCCGGTGCCCGTCATCACGTCCCCGGAATGGTCCGGCTCGGAAACCGGCGGCAGGCGGTACTCGCCGTTCACGCAGAACATTGAGCGGCTCAAGCCGTTCCACACGCTGACGGGGCGCATGCACTTCTTCCTGGACCACGACTGGATGATCGACATCGGCGAGGCGCTGCCCATCTACCGACCGCCGCTGGACATGCACCGGCTGTTCGGCGAACCGAAGATCGGACCCAACGGCGAAAAGGAGGTGGTGGTCCGCTACCTGACGCCGCACTCGAAGTGGTCCATCCACTCCGAATACCAGGACAACCTGCTCATGCTTTCCCTCTCGCGCGGCGGGCCCACGGTCTGGATGAGCCCGCAGGACGCCGGCTCCATCAAGGTCGCCGACAACGACTGGGTGGAATGCGTGAACATGAACGGGGTGTTTGTGGCCCGCGCCGTGGTCAGCCACCGCATGCCCGAGGGCGTGGTGTACGTCTACCACGCGCAGGAGCGCACCATCGACGTGCCGAAGTCCGAGGCCACCGGGCGCCGCGGCGGCATCCACAACTCGCTCACGCGCCTGCTCGTCAAGCCGTCGCACCTGATCGGCGCCTACGGGCAGCTGACGTACGCGTTCAATTACCTTGGCCCCACGGGAAACCAGCGGGACAACATTTCCACCATCCGCCGTCGTTCCCAGGAGGTGCAGTACTAATGCGAGTTATGGCCCAGATGGGCATGGTCATGAACCTGGACAAGTGCATTGGCTGCCACACCTGCTCCGTCACCTGCAAGCAGGCATGGACCAACCGGGCGGGGGTGGAATACGTCTGGTTCAACAACGTGGAAACCCGCCCCGGCCAGGGCTATCCGCGCCGGTACGAGGACCAGGAGAGGTGGAAGGGCGGCTGGGAGCTCAACAAGCGCGGCCGGCTCAAGCTCAAGGCCGGCGGCCGCGTGAAGAAGCTGTTCGGCCTCTTCGCCAACCCGGTCCAGCCGGAATTGAAGGACTACTACGAGCCTTGGACCTACGACTACAAGACGTTGGTGGATGCCCCGCTCGGCGACGACTTCCCCGTGGCGCGGCCCAAGAGCCTGATCACCGGCAAGGACACGAAGATCACTTGGAGCGCCAACTGGGACGACGACCTCGGCGGCACCACGGAGATGGGACACCTGGACCCGATGGTGGAGAAGGTCCGGCGCGAGTCCGAGGACAAGATCAAGCTGGAGTATGAGCAGACGTTCATGTTCTACCTGCCGCGCATTTGCGAGCACTGCCTGAACCCGTCCTGCATGGCCTCCTGCCCCTCCGGCGCCATCTACAAGCGCGTGGAGGACGGCATTGTGCTGGTGGACCAGGACAAGTGCCGCGGCTGGCGCCAGTGCATGACGGGCTGCCCGTACAAGAAGATCTACTTCAACCACAAGACCGGCAAGGCCGAAAAGTGCACCTTCTGCTATCCGCGCATCGAGGTGGGCCTGCCCACCGTGTGTTCGGAAACGTGTGTGGGCCGGCTGCGCTACCTGGGCCTGTTCCTGTACGACGCCGACGCCGTCACCGCCGCTGCCTCCGTCACCGACCCGCAGGACCTGTACCAGGCGCAGATGGATGTCCTGCTGGATCCGAATGACCCCGCCGTGGTTGCCGCCGCCCGCGAACAGGGCATCGCCGAAGACTGGATCGACGCCGCGCAAAAGTCACCTGTCTATGCGCTGACCAAGGTGTACAACCTGGCCCTGCCACTGCACCCGGAATACCGCACGATGCCCATGGTCTGGTACATCCCGCCGCTCTCGCCGGTGGTGGACCTGCTCCGCGACCAGGGGCACGACGCCGAAGACCGGGACGTCCTGTTCGGCGCCATCGACGCGCTGCGCATTCCGGTGGAGTACCTGGCCGAGCTGTTCACAGCCGGGGACGTTGACCGGGTGACCCTGGTGCTGCGGAAGCTGGCGGCCATGCGGGCCTACATGCGGGGCATTTCGCTGGGCAACGAGCCCGACGAGTCCATTCCCGCTTCCGTGGGCATGGACGGGGCGACGATGTACGAGATGTACCGGCTGATGGCCATCGCCAAGTACAGCGAACGCTACGTGATTCCCAAGGCCCACGCCGAGCAGGCCCACGACCTGGAGGAAATGGGCTGTTCCCTCGACTTCGACGGCGGACCCGGCATGGGTGCCATGGGCAACTCCCCGTTCGGCGAGGCCAGCGGCCGCCCCACCCCGGTGGCCGTGGAAACCTTCCACGCCCTGCAGGACCGGCAGACCTCCGACTCCATTGCCGGCAGCGACACCCTGCGCGGCCGCGTGAACCTGCTCAACTGGGACGGCAACGGAGCGCCCCAGGGCCTGTTTCCGCAGCGGCATCCCACCGAGCCGCCCGAGGAGACTTCACTCGACGCGCCCTTCGACGCCGCCGACGGCGGGGGGCGTCCATGAGCCGCAGGGACCAGGTGACGTTCCTGTCCGCAGCCTGGTGCCTGTCCTACCCGGACATGGAGCTGGTGGACAGGGTCCCCCTGATGCGGGCCGCCCTGGGTGAGTTCCCGGGCGCGGCCGAACCGTTCGCCGCAGTGCTTTCCCTGCTGGCGGACACGGACCTGATGAGCGTCCAGGCCCAGTACGTGCAGGAGTTTGACCTGGGCAAGCGCCACGCCCTGCACCTGTCGTACTGGACCGACGGGGACACCCGCCGCCGCGGCGAAGTGCTTGGCGCGTTCAAAAAGGTGTACCGGGGCAGCGACATCCTGGTAGACACCCACGGCGAGCTGCCGGACTACCTGCCGATGGTGTTGGAGTTCGCGGCCACGGTGGACCTGCCGGCCGGCAAGGAGCTGCTCCAGCGCTACCGGCCCAGCCTGGAACTGATCAAGTTCGGGCTCCGGCGCGACGGCCTGCCCCACGAAGCCATCGTCCAGGCCGTCTGCGACGCGCTGCCCGGCGCGTCGCCGGCGGACGAACAAGCCGTGATGCGCATGGCGGGCTACGGGCCGCCAGTGGAATCCGTCGGGCTGGATCCCTACGACCCGCGCCTGCTGCCGATGAAAGGGGCCTGAAAGTGAACATCCTCCTGTGGGGCGTCCTGCCGTACGTCATGTTCGTGGTGCTGGTTGGGGGGCTCATCTGGCGTTACAGGTACGACCAGTTCGGCTGGACCACGCGGTCGTCGCAGCTTTATGAATCCAGGCTCCTGCGCATCGGCTCCCCGATTTTCCACTTTGGCCTGCTGGCGGTGATTGCCGGGCACTTCTTCGGCCTGGTCATCCCCAAGTCCTGGACCCAAGCGCTGGGCATGAGCGAGGGGCTGTACCATTTCAATGCCCTCCTGGTCGGCAGCATTGCCGGCGTGGGAACGCTGGGGGGCATCATCATCCTCATTTACCGCCGGCGCAAGACCGGGCCGGTGTTCATGGCCACGACCAACAACGACAAGCTCATGTATGTGGTGCTCGTGGCGGCCATCATCTTTGGGCTCTGGACCACGGTGGCCAGCGTGTTCTCCAACGACCACGGCATCACCTACCGGGAAACCGTCTCGCCCTGGTTCCGCTCGCTGTTCATCCTCCAGCCTGACATCACCTCGATGGCGGCCGCGCCCCTGGCTTTTCACATCCACACGCTGGTGGGCATGGTGCTGTTCACCATCTGGCCGTTCACGCGGCTGGTCCATGCCTTTACGGCACCGCTGCACTACCTGTTCCGCCCCTACATCGTCTACCGGTCGCGGGACAAGGGCGCCAGCGTCGCTCCGCGCAGCGGCTGGTCCGAGGTGGGCACGCACGACCGCGACACCCGGCAACGATAGACAGACGCACGTAACCCCAGGCGCGCACATTGAGGGAGTGACCATGCCGCAGACCAAGCCAACAACGCACGTTGTCCAGCCGCCACTGAAGGGCCAGGCGCTTAATCTGGCCCTCGCCACGGCCGCCTCCGTGGTGGGGTTTTGGGCCTGGAACGTCGTCGCCACCCTGAGCACCCACTATGCCAAGGCCATGGAGCTGTCAGCGGGGACCATGGGCATCCTGGTGGCCATGCCCATCTTTGTCGGTTCGCTGGGCCGCGTGGTGATCGGCCCCATGACGGACCGGTTCGGCGGCCGGGCGTTGTTCACCTTGGTGCTGGTCGCAAGCATCCCCCCGGTTTTGCTGGTCGCCCTCGGCGGAACCCTGAATTCGTTTGTCCTGGTGTTGGTGGCGGGCTTCCTGCTGGGTGTGGCAGGCACGGTTTTTGCCGTCGGCATTCCGTTTGTCAGTGCCTGGTACCCGCCGGCGCGCCGCGGGTTTGCCACCGGCGTTTTCGGGGCCGGCATGGTCGGCACTGCCTTGGCCGCGTTCCTCAACCCCCGCCTGGTGAAGTGGATCGGCTACGCGCCCACCCACTTCCTGCTGGCCGGGGTGCTGGCCGTGATGGCGGTGGTGGTCTGGTGCTTCATGAAGAACGCCCCGGACTGGCGGCCCAGCCAGGAGCCGGTGCTCCCCGAGATGCTGGATGCGGCCAAGCTGGCCGTGACCTGGAAGATGTGTTTCCTGTACGCGGTGGTGTTCGGCGGTTTCGTCTCGTTTGCCACCTACCTGCCGACCTACCTGCGCGACGTCTACGCGTTTGATCCCAGCGCCGCGGGGGCACGAACGGCCGGCTTTGCCGTGGCTGCGGTGATCGCCCGGCCCATCGGCGGGGTGCTGGCTGACAAGATCGGTGCCAAGCCGGTCGTGCTGCTTTCCCTGGCGGGCGTGGCCGTCCTCGGCTGGCTGGTGGCACTTCAGCCGGCTGCGGACGTGCAGTCCGGACCGGTTTTTCTGGCCCTGGCCGCCTCGCTGGGTCTGGGCACGGGCGGCGTCTTCGCCTGGGTCGGTGCACTGTCCCCGGCGGGGAAGGTGGGCAGCGTCAGCGGGATCGTGAGTGCAGCTGGCGGACTGGGCGGATATTTCCCGCCGCTGATCATGGGCTGGACGTACAACCCCGACGCGACGCATTACAAGTACGCCATAGGACTGTCGCTGCTGGTCGCCACCGCCCTCATTGCCCTCGTCGTCACCCTCGCGTTCGTCAGGACGACCGCGCGGCAGCCCGCCGCGCGTTCGCAATAGGGCGCTACCTCGGAATGCTACAAGTCGCCGGACGGCCGCCTGCGCAGTTGTTTTGTTGCCGCCCGCTGCACCTTTGCGGCCTGGTGGCGCCGCTTCGAACTTCTCGTGGGCTTCGTGGTCCGGCGGTCGGGTGCCTCGGGGGCAAGCGCCGCCGCGACCAGTTCGCCGAGTTTGTGCAACGCAGTTTCCCGGTTGCGCAGCTGGGAACGCTGCTCTGACGCGGTCACGGTGACCACTCCGGCCACGAGGCGCCGTCCGAGCCGGGCTGCCAGCATGGTCCTCTGGTCATCGGAGAGAACGGCGGAGCCGGCGACGTTCCAGAAGAGTTCGACGCGGCTGTCCGAGGTGTTCACGTGCTGCCCCCCGGGCCCGGACGAACGCGAGAACCTCCAGCCCAGCTCCGACGACGGGATGGTCAGCGCAGGCGATACCTCCAGATCCATGCTCCAAGTCTTGCACGACGGGCCTGGGCCGTGCGTCGTATTGGGACGGCAGCACCCTCCCGCGGAATGCCGCAGGTCAGCAGTACGGCTCCGCCTGGCAAACGACAGTTGAACAGCAGGTCCCCGCGCCGGATCTTGGCCCACAGCCACAGGGCCGCGTTGCCGCGCGTTGGAAGGCGTGCCTCCATTTGTCGGAGCATCCAGGCGTACGCGTCCTCGTATCCAGGTTCCGCGAGGGATGCATCGGGAACGAGCCTCCCCGTGGCCAGGAGTTCATCAAACGCGGCTGCAGGGCCGCCCGCTACTTCCCGGCGGCGACGTCGGCGGAGATCAGTGCCGCCGTGCGCAGCAGCTGCTCGCGCACCTGCGCCAGGGAAGCGGCGGGATCGGGCTGTGCGTAGACGCCCTGTGCCTGGAGTGAGACGTTGATGGCGGCAACGACGTGCCCGCCGGCATCGCGCACGGGAGCGGCCATGGACATCAGGCCGATCTCCAGTTCCTGGTCCAGCAGGCACCAGCCCTGCTCCCGCACGCCGGCCAGGACCGCGCGCAGCTCCGGCTCTGAGGCTACGGCCTTGGGTGTCATGGGCGTGACCGTGTGCGCGGCGAAATAGTCCTCCAGCGCCACCGCCGGCAGGCCGGCCAGCAGCACCCTTCCCATGGAGGTAGCATGGGCGGGAAAGCGGGTGCCCACGGTGATGCCCACGCTCATGATGCGCCGGGCGGCGACCCTCGCCACATAGCTGATGTCGCCGCCGTCGAGCACGGCCGCCGACGTCGATTCCCCCAGCAGCGCCGAAAGGACCTGCAGGTGGGGTTCGGCCAGCTGGGGCAGGGACAGCGCGGACAGGTAGGAATAGCCCAGCTGCAGCACCGACGGGGTGAGGGAGAAGACCTTGCCGTCGGTGCGGACATAGCCGAGCTCCACCAGGGTGTGCAGGAAGCGCCGGGATGTGGCCCGGGTGAGGTCCGTGCGCCGGGCCACCTCCGTCAGCGTCATGACGGGGTGGTCGGCGTCAAACGCCCTGATGACGGACAGGCCGCGGGCCAGCGACTGCACGTATTGGTCGCCGGCCGCGGGCGGGGCGGTCTGTGCTTCGATCACCGGCCCATCCTATCGGGCGGCTTCGAGGGGCACCGGGATGCGTTCCCGCAGGTCCGCCAGCGTGGTGCCGAACATGTCGCGCACGCGCACGCCGTCGGCCGTGATGAGGAAGACGGCGTCGCTGGTGTAGATGCGGGTGACGCAGCCGACGCCGGTGAGCGGGTACGTGCACTTCTGGACCAGTTTGGCGGTGCCGTCCTTGGCGAACAGGCTCATCATGACGTAGACCTCCTTGGCGCCGGTGGCCAGGTCCATGGCGCCGCCGACGGCGGGAATCGCGTCGGGCGCCCCGGTGTGCCAGTTCGCGAGGTCCCCGGTGGCGGAGACCTGGAACGCGCCGAGCACGCAGACGTCCAAGTGGCCGCCGCGCATCATGGCGAAGGAGTCGGCGTGATGGAAGTAGGAGGCGCCGGGCAGCTCCGTGACGGGGACCTTCCCGGCGTTGATGAGGTCCTCGTCAATCTCCGCGCCGTGCGCTTCCGGGCCCATGCCGAGCATGCCGTTTTCGGTGTGCAGCGTGACGGCCTGTTCCGGGCGCAGATGGTTGGAGACGAGAGTCGGCTGGCCGATGCCGAGGTTGACGTAGGAGCCGGCCTTGATGTCCGCGGCCACCAGGGCCGCCAGTTCCTCGCGGCCCAGGCGTGTGCCGGGGGAGCGCTCCGTTTGGATGTTCACTGCTTTGCCTCGCGTTCTGCCGGCGCCGGCGTGGGGATCCGGACCAGCGTGGTGACGTAGATGCCGGGGGTGACGATGACTTCCGGGTCCAGGGCGCCCGTGTCGACGATGGTGCCGACCTGAACAATGCTGGTCTTCGCTGCGGCGGCCATGATGGGGCCGAAGTTGCGGGCTGTCTTGCGGTAGACCAGGTTTCCCGCCCTGTCCGCCGTATGCGCCTTGACCAGGGCGTAGTCGGCGTGGAGGGGGGTCTCGTACACGTGTCCGCGGCCGTCGATGATCCGCGTCTCCTTGCCCTCGGCGAGCATGGTGCCATAGCCGGTGGGCGTGAAGAACCCGCCGATCCCGGCACCGGCGGCCCTGATCCGTTCGGCCAGGTTGCCCTGCGGGACCAGTTCCAGCTCGATCTCCCCGCTCCGGTACGCGGCGTCAAAGTGCCAGGAGTCGGACTGGCGCGGGAAGGAGCAGATGATCTTTTTGACCCGGCGTTCCTTGATGAGCAGCGCCAGGCCCGCGTCACCCTGCCCGGCGTTGTTGTTGACCACGGTCAGGCCGGTGGCTCCGCCGTCGAGCAGGGCGTCGATAAGTTCCATGGGTTGGCCGGCGTTGCCGAAGCCGCCAATGAGCACGGTGGAATCGTCGCGGATGCCCGCGACGGCCTCGGCTGCGGATGGTGCAATGGTGGGCATGGTCTTCCCCTTAGTTCGTGGAGGTGGTGGTGTTTTCGAGCACGATGGCCAGGCCCTGGCCGACGCCGATGCAGATCGCGGCCACGCCCCACCGCTGCCCGGTGGCCTGCAGGCTGCGGGCCAGGGTGCCCAGCAGCCGGGTGCCGGAGGCGCCCAGCGGGTGGCCCATGGCGATGGCGCCGCCATGCTGGTTGACGATCCCGGGGTCGATGTCCCACGCGTCAATGCAGGCCAGCGACTGGGCCGCAAACGCTTCGTTAAGTTCGACGGCGCCCACCTGGTCCCACCTGATCCCCGCCTTGGCCAGGGCGCGGTTGGCGGCCTCGACGGGCCCGTAGCCGAAGAACTGCGGGTCCACCCCGGCCGCCCCGCGCCCGGCGATCCGGGCCAGCGGTTCCATGCCCAGGATGCCGGCGGCTGCCTCGGAGCCCAGCCATGCGGCGGAGGCGCCGTCGGAGAGCGGTGAGGCGTTCGCGGCCGTGACGGTCCCGCCGTCGGACCCCTCTGCCTCCAGGCGGAACACGGTCTTCAGCCCGGCCAGCCTTTCCGCCGTCGACCCGGGGCGGATGCCTTCGTCGCGGAGCAGCCCCGTGCCGGGGACCACGGTGGTGAGATGGTCGTAAAAACCGGCGTTCCAGGCGGCGTCGGCCAGGTTGTGGGAGGTCGCGGCGAACTCGTCCTGGCGGTCGCGGGTGATGCCGTACTTCTCGCGCAGCTGCTCCGTGGCCTCGCCCAGGGACACGGTCCATTCCCCGGGCATGGCGGCATTGACCAGCCGCCAGCCCAGCGTGGTGGAGGCCAGGGCCAGGTCCCCGGCGGGGTAGGGCCGTTCGGTCTTGGGCAGCACCCAGGGGGCGCGGCTCATCGACTCCGCCCCGCCCACCAGCACCAGGTCCGCGTCGCCGGTGTTGATCTGGCGGGAGGCGATGATGGCCGCGTCGATGGAGGAGCCGCAGAGCCGGTTGACGGTGGTGCCGGGGATGGAGGTGGGCAGCCCGGCCAGGAGGGTGGCCATGCGCGCCAAGTTCCGGTTTTCCTCGCCGGCGCCGTTGGCGTTGCCAAAAACCACCTCATCGATCCGGTCCGGCTCCAGCTGGGGCGCACGGGCCACGGACTCGCGAACCACATGGGCGGCCAGGTCGTCCGGCCGGACCCCGGCCAGGCCGGACCCGAACTTGCCGAAAGGGGTGCGGACGGCGTCATACAGATATGCCTGGTTCATGCGGTTTCGTCTTTCCGGGTGGCGGGTTGGGAGGGTGCGTCCGGTTCGGCGTCGAGCCGGGCGAAGACTTCCTGGGCTGTCTTGAAGGCCGTGTTGGCGGACGGTACGCCACAGTAGATGGCGGTTTGGAGCAGGATTTCCTTGATCTCCCCGCGCTCGAGCCCGTTACGCAGGGCGGCCCGGATGTGCATTGCCAGTTCGTCCCAGTGGCCGTGGGCCACCATGGCGGTGATGGTGACGGCGGAGCGCATCTGCCGGCTCAGGCCAGGCCTGGTCCAGATGCCGCCCCAGGCTATCCGGGTGATCATGTCCTGGAAATCGGCGGTGAAATCGTCCATGGCGGCGGTGGCCCGGTCAACGTGGGCGTCGCCGAGGACTTCGCGGCGGACGGCCAGGCCGGCCCGGTACACGTCCTCCGTGGTGGCCTCGCGCTGGACGGCCCCCTGGGCGTCTTGGTTGTCCGGGCCGTCTTGGCGGTCCGGGGCGGGCGTTGCCGTCATGGCTGGGTCCTTTCGATGAGACTGCGGAGCAGTTCCGCAACCTTGGCCGGCGCCTCGGCGGGCGCCAGGTGGGCCACGTGCGGGAGCGTTACGGAAAATGCGCCATTATCTGCAGGAGCGTCCGCCTTGACGTTGCCATTATCTGCAGGAGCGTTGATGGCGGCGACCATGTCCTGCATCAGTTCCGGCGTCGCGACGGTGTCCTCCGCGCCGGCCACAGCCAGCAGCGGGACGGTGATCCGGCCCAGTTCGCTTCGGACGTCAAAGGCGGCCAGGGCGCCGCAGCAGTGGGCGTAGCTGACGCGGTCGGCGTCGCGCAGGGCGTGCAGGAGCCTGCTGGAGAGGGCCGGATCCCGGGCCATGGACCCTTCGGCAAACCAGCGCTGGGCCGAGCCCTGGATCATGACGGGCGTGCCCAGCGTGCGGACGGTTTCCGCCCTTTCGGCCCAGGACTCGGGTGTGCCAAGCTTTGGCCCGGAACACTGCACCGACAGGCTCAGGAGTCGGGCGCCGTGGTCAAGTCCGAGCTGCAGCCCGACGGCGCCGCCCAGGGACACGCCGGCGTAATGGAAGCGGGCCCCGGGCGCGATGGAGTCCACGAGCGCAACGACGGCGCCGGCCAGTCCTGCGACCGTGAAGGGTGCCTCCGCTGCTGGCGAGATCCCGTGGCCGGGCAGGTCCCAGGCCACCACGTCGACGGCGTCCCCCAGCAGGGCGCCGACCTTTTCCCACAGCACGGAGGACGTCCCGAGGGAACAGCCCACCACCAGCAGCGGCCGGTTCCCAAGCGGGCGCCGGGGCGACAACAGCACCGCCTTGACTGCCGGCACGCGGGTTCCCGCAGCTGTGCCGTTCCCTGCACTCTCACTCATCGCTTGTCCCTTCGGCAGCCCAGCGCGGGTAGGCGGCAAATATTCGTTCAATGATGGCCCGGCTTTCGCCCAGATAGCCCGACGGGTCCAGCAGCCGGGCCAGGGCCGCGTCCGAAAGCGTCTCCTGCGGCACGGCGGAGCGCAGCAGCCGGGCAAATTCGGCGCCCTGCCCTCCCCGGGGTGCCTGCAGGGCCGCGTCCACGACCTCCTGGAACCTGGCCTTGCCGCCGCCAGCCGTGCCGCCGCCAGCCGTGCCGCCATCCATCAGGGGCACGACTACGGCACCCGCCGCCTCGCTCAACAGGAGCGGCCCGCTGAGGGCCAGGTTTGCGCCCATGGCCTCCGGAAAGACGTGCAGGCCCTCGGCCAGTTCCCGGAGCGCCGCGGCCGCCCCGCCCGCCAGCTCCAGCAACGTGCGCAGTGCCTCCCATTCGCTGTGCCAGGCACCGTCCGGTCGTTCGTCCACGGACAGGGCCGCGGCCAGGTGCAGCTGGGCTGCCTGCTGCGGCGCGGCCAGGGCCGCGCTGCGCGCCAGGATGGAGAGGACGGGGTTTTGTTTCTGGGGCATGGCCGAGGAAACGCCGCGCCCGTCGGCCCGTGGTTCAGCCAGCTCGCCAAATTCCGGGCGGCTCAGGAGCAGGACGTCGTTGGCGACCTTGCCCGCGGCGTCGCACAGCGAGGCCAGGGCGTCGCCCAGTGCGGTTACCGAGGTCCTGTTGGTGTGCCATGGCGCCGGTGCGGTGGCCAGTCCGAGTTTGGCGGCCAGGGAGTCGGCCAGGGTGAAGGCGTCGGTGCCCCCTTTTGCGGCGAGGGCGGAGCCGGCGGCAAGGGTGCCCGCCGCGCCGCCGAACTGCACAGGAAAGTCTGCGGCGTCCAGGCGCGTCGCTGCCGCGGCCAGTCCGTGGAACCATTGTGCCGCCTTCAACCCGAAGGTCGACGGCAGGGAATGCTGGGTCAAGGTCCGCGCGGGCTGTAGCGTGCCGGCGTGGCGGCGGGCCAGCCGGGCGAGGGCCGCGGTGGCTCCCGCCACGTCCTCCCGGAGCGCGGCGACGTGGTGGGCGGAAAGGCGCATGAGGGCGGTGTCCAGGACATCCTGGCTGGTCAGCGACGCATGCACGGCGCCCGATGCCTGGGGGTTGTCTCCGGAGACCAGCTCCCGCAGCCTGGCCACGATGGGGATGACGGGATTGCCGCCGCCCTGTGCCGCGGCGGCCAGATCGGCGGCGTTGAAACCGCCAGCCTTCGCCGCTTTCCGGACAGCCGCCGCGGCGCCGGCCGGCGCCAGTCCCGCGTCTTCCAGGACCTCGGCCCAGGCGGTTTCGACGGCCAGCACCGCCTCCACGACGGCGTCGTCGCCGGCCGCGGAGTGCCGGCGCGGATCCGCGGTGACGGGCGAGAGCAGGCCAAAGTTACCCGGCACGGCGCTCACGCCCCCTCGGTGCGGGCGTCCCCGCCGCCGTCGAACCCGCCGCCGTCGAACTCCAGGAAGACGGTCTCGCCCTCGCCCTGGAGCCTGACGTCCCAGTGCAGGCCGCCGCCGTCCTCGCGCGTCGCGATCAACGTGCCGCGGCGGTCCGCGGGCAGGGATGACAGGAGCGGGTCCGCCGCCAGCGCAGCGGCGTCCTCGGGCAGGTAGGCGCGGGTGAAGAGCCGGTTCGTCAGCCCCCTGGCAAAGACCACCACGGCGATGAAGGGTGCCTTCCCCGGGCGGCTGGCACCGGGGTTGACCGTGGTGAAGGTGTACTTGCCCGTGCGGTCCGTGGAGGCCCGGCCCCACCCGGTGAAGGTGTAGCCGTCACGCACCAGGGAACCGGTTTCGGCGGCGACGCTTCCGTCGGCGGCCGGCTGCCAGATTTCCAAGATGGCGTCCGGGATGGGCTCCCCGGCGCCGTCGGTGACGGTGCCGTGCAGGCGGAGGCTGCCGGCGCTGCCGGGGACCGCCAGCTCGTTGTCCTTGTCAAACGGCAGGGCGTATCCGAAGAACGGGCCGACCGTCTGGCCGGGAGTGGGGGTGAGCTTACTCATGGTGTTCGCCGTCCTCGCCAAGTGCTTCGTTTTCGGTCCAGGTGCGCTTTGACCCGGTCAGGACAATGTCCCAGTTGTAGCCAAGCGACCATTCCGGGGAGGTCAGCTCGTGGTTGTATGTGGCCACGAGCCGGTCCCGGGCGTCCTGGTCCACGATGGACTGGTAAATCGGGTCCAACGGGAACAGCTGGTCGCCCGGAAAGTACATCTGGGTGATGATCCGCTGGGTGAATTCGCTCCCGAACAGGGAGAAGTGGATGTGCGCGGGGCGCCAGGCGTTCAGGTGGTTCTTCCACGGGTAGGCGCCGGGCTTGATGGTGGTGAACGCATAGGAGCCGTCGGGACCGGTGATGCAGCGGCCGACCCCGGTGAAGTTCGGGTCGATGGGGGCCGGGTGCTGGTCCCGCTTGTGGATGTAGCGGCCGGACGCGTTGGCCTGCCAGATCTCCACCAGCTGCCCGGCCACGGGACGTCCGTCACCGTCCAGGACCTTCCCGGCAACCTTGATCCGCTCACCCTGCGGCTCGCCGTTGTGGACGATGGTCAGGTCCGCTTCCAGGGGGCTGACGTCCTGGTGTCCGAAGGCGGGCGAGAAGAGCTCGATGGTCTCCGGGTCCGCATGGTGCAGGCTTTTGGTGGGGTGGCGCAGGATGCTGCTCCGGTACGGGGCGTAATCCAGGCTCGGCTGCGTCGCGACGGCGCCGCCGGCCGCCACGGAGTGGCGGTAGTTGGAGGCGATGGCCGCGATTTCCGCGCTCAGCTCCTGTTGGGTTTCCTGCCGGGGGGTGGGCACGGGGCCCTCCTTTCCTTCGGTTGCTTGGATCGGTTGGTTTGCTGCCGGGGCGGCTGCTGCCTAGGTTCCCGCCTGGCGCAGGTCGTACTGCACCGCATGCCTGACCGGGGCGTTGGGTGCCCCGTAGCCGTTGTAGCCTCCGCGCCGCTCCACCATTTCAAAAAAGACGCTGCCCACGGTGGCCGTATAGAAGTGCAGGAACGCGCCGTCGGCGTCACGGTCGTACAAAAGGTCCAGCTCCCTCAGGGTGTCAAGGAAGCCCGGCTCCAGGTCGAAGCGGGCGGCCAGGTCCTCGTAGTAGTTGGCCGGGATGCGCAGGAAACGCAGTCCGCGCTTCTTGGCGGCGCGGGCGGTTGCCACCAGGTCCTCCACCGCGAAGGCGACGTGCTCCTGGTAGGCCCTGTTGGCGCCGTCACCCTGCTGGATGAGCGGGGCAAGGTTCAGCACCAGGCGCACGGCCCGGTCGGCGGTGTCCATGACCTGGGACCGGACCAGGCCGGTGGGGCTCGGGACTTCCGCGAAGGGTTGCGCGGTCAGGGCCAGGGCGCTGCTGTAGAACAGCACGGCCTCGTCAAAGTGCTGCCATGGCTGGGCCAGGTTCACGTGGTCGATGACGGCGCTTCCCCCGCCGCTGCGTCCTGCCGGTTCCGGGCCGAACTCGCCGGTCCACGCGGCCGTGCCGTCGGGAGTGCCCTGGCAGAGGAAGATCTCCGTGGAATCGGGGGCGGCGATGCCCTGGAACACTTCCTCGTCGGCCTGGGTCTTGCGCGGCACCACGGGCGCCTTGAGCTGTTGGGCGCGCGAGGAGGCCAGCAGCGGGTTTTCCACGTCAAATCCGACGGCGGAGATGGCCGGCTCCGAGTCGGTTGGGGCGGATTCGTTGATGACCAGACGGGCCTGCCCCATGGTCCACAGCTGGACGTCCTTGGTGCGGTGGCGGCCCCGCGAGGTGAATCCCAGCTGGGCCAGGAGCGCCTCCAGCGCGGCCGTGTCCGCGGCCCTGACTTCGGCAAAGTTGAAGCCGGTGGGCTCGGGGACGCGCGGCAGCGTGTCCAGGCGCAGCGGAAGCCTGCGTGTTTCGCCTTGGCCGGCCAGCCAGGCAGCGCCCTGCTCCTGCAGCCACACCAGCGACCGCATGGCGTCCACGGCGGTCCGCTCAACGTCCGCCTGCCGGAACACGTCGTTGAAGATCTCCAGTGAGACGGGGCCGTCATAGCCTGTGCGGGCCAGGTGCCCCATGAACTTGGCCAGCTCGAACTGCCCCTCGCCGGGGAACACGCGGTAGTGGCGGCTCCACGACAGCACATCCAGGGACAGTTGGGGCGCGTCGGCGACCTGGACGAAGAAGATCTTCGACGCGTCCATCTTTTCGATGGGGGCCGTGTCCCAGTCGCGGGAGAGTATGTGGAAGGAGTCCAGGCACGTGCCCAGGCTTGGGTGGTCCACGGCCTGGACCAGCCGGTGGGCGTGTTCAAAGTCGTTGACGTACCGTCCCCAGGCCAGGGCCTCGTAGGCCACCTTGACGCCGTGGCGGCCGGCGAGCTCGGCGAGCTGGGAGAGCTGGGCTGCCAGGACGTCGTCGTCCCCGCGGGTTGCCGTGGCCACGTTGGAGCACACCAGGATGGTGTCGATGCCGAGCCGGCCCATCAAGTCAAACTTGGCGGCCGCCCGGCGCAGGTTGGCGGCCAGCAGCCCGTCGTCGACGCCGTCGAAGTCGCGGAAGGGCTGGTAAAGGTCAAGGGTCAGGCCAAGGCCGGCGGCCCGGGAACGGACCTCCTCCGGACTCATGGCGGAGGTGACCAGGTCCTGTTCAAAGATTTCAATCCCGTCAAAGCCGGCCTTGGCGCAGGCGGCCATTTTTTCCTGCAGGGTTCCCGACAGGCACACGGTGGCGATTCCTGTGCGCATCAGCCGGCCGCCCGGCTCAGACGGCTGTCGCTTTCCTGTGCGCTGCCTTGGTGGGAAATGCCCTCCAGGGCGCTGCCCTCCTTGGCAATGAGGTCCAGGAAGTGGGCGCGCATGCGGACGGCATTCGCTTCCCTGCCGGTAAAAAGGCGGAATGCGTCCGCGGCCTGGCCCACGGCCATGCGGCCCCCGTCGAGGACCTGGCAGCCCCGGCTGCGCGCAAACTGCACCAGCGCGGTCTCGATGGGGCGGTAGACGATGTCCGCCACCCAGTGCCGGGGCGTCAGCAGTTCCAGGTCGAAGGATGCGCCCGGGTGTTCCTTCATGCCCATGGGCGTGCAGTTCACCAGGCCGTCGGCCTGTGGCACGAGCCTGGCCAGTTCGGCGGTGCCCCGGCCCGTGACGGTGCGGTCCGGGAACAACCGGCGGAGCTCGGCAGCGCGGTCGGCGGCGCGGCCGGCGTCGACGTCCACCAGGTCCAGCGTCTGCGCTCCGGCGCCCAGCACCGCGTAGGCGACGGCGGACCCGGCCCCGCCGGCACCCAGCTGCACCACCCGGTGGACCGCCGCGTGCGGCAGCCCGGCGGCAAAAGCGGAGCCGAAGCCGGAAAAGTCGGTGTTGTGGCCCATGAAGCGGCCGTCCTGGATGAGTACCGTGTTCACGGCGCCCAGGCGGCGTGCGTCCTCGGAGACCGCATCCAGGAACGGCACGACGAGCTGTTTGCAGGGGTGGGTGACATTAAGGCCGTTGAAGCCCAGGCGGGCCGCGGCCTCGAGCAGGTCGCCGACGGCTGCCGGCGACAGCCCGACCTCCAGCAGGTCGATGGGGCGGTAGAGCAGGCGCAGCCCCTGTCGGTCCGCCTCGCCTTCGTGCAGGGCGGGCGTCAGCGACGGCAGGACACCTTCGCCGATCAAGCCCAGCAGAAACGATTCGGCTCGACTACTCATGTGTGACACTCCTTTGGCATTGACGCCGCCGGGCGCCGGAAGGTTTCCCCTCCGGACGGCCCCAACGGTGACGTGAATTACTCTACAGCAGTTGTTCGTAGATTGCACAGAAGTTCGTATGACGAACTTCGAGTGGTTACCGGTGCGGCAGCTTGGCGGCCAGCTCCGCGGCAGCGGACTGCAGCAGCGGCAGATGCGCCAGCAGCTCCTCCACCGTCAGCTGGAATATCGGCGCGGCGATGGCCAGGGACGCAAAGGCGGTGCCTTGGGCGTTCATGACCGGTACGGAGACCGCCCGCATGCCCACCTCGTTTTCCTCATCCATGACGGCGTAGCCGAGCTCCCGCACGCGGGCGATCTCCCCGCGGAACGCGTCCCGGTCCGTGATGGACGAGGCCGTCAGGGCCGTCAATTCCAGCTCCTCGACGAGCCGGTGGCGGTCCTCGGGCGGGGCAAACGCCACCAGCACCTTGCCGACGGACGTGGTGTGCAGCAGGCCAAGGTGGCCCGGATCGCTGGTCACCCGGAAGGTCCGGGGTCCGTCCACCTTGCTGACGGTCAGGTGGCGGTCGCCGTCGCGCACCGAGAGGATGGTGGCCTCGCCGGTGACATCGGTGACGCGCTGGAGAATGGGCATGGCGGTTCCCGCGAACCCATGGTGGTTCGAAACCTGCTGGCCCAGCTGAAACACGCGCAGGCCCAGGCGGTACAGGCGCCCCGCCGGATCGTAGTCGACGAATCCGTCACGGGTCAGGGACCCGAGCAGCCGATAGGTGGTGCTGAAGGGCAGCCGGGCGAGCTTGGAGAGTTCGGAGGCGCTTGCCCCGCGGGGCTCGTCGCCCAGCAGCACCAGCAGCCCCAGGGCCTTGCCAATCATGTCGGTCTTCGTGTCAGCGATCACAGTCATGGTCATATATTGCCACAATGTGGGAGCTGTGACTAGATGCTGGAAGCAACCCTTGACAAGTGTCCCCGATCACAGTCATGATTTCTACATGGCACAAACCGTTGCCACGATGTGGGAACGAAGCCGACAGAATTCACGTTTGATTCACCAGCGTTTGAGACACTGATGTCACCTAAGGAAACCGATGAGACAAACCATGCCCCTGACCACTACCGGCGCCGCCGCTGAAGCGGGTACGCCCAGAAAGGCCGCGCTGGCCAGCTTTTTGGGCAGCGCTGTCGAGTACTACGACTTCTTCATTTTCGGATCCGCCGCGGCGCTGATCTTTCCCCATGTCTTCTTTCCCAGCGCCGATGCCAATGCCAGCATCATGTCGTTTGCAACGTTCGGTTTCGCCTATGTTGCCCGGCCGTTCGGGGCAGTCATACTCGGGCATTTTGGCGACAGGATGGGCCGGCAAAAGGTCCTGCTGTTTACGCTGGTCCTGATGGGTGGATCCACGTTCATCATCGGCTGCCTCCCCGATTTTGCGACCGTGGGGTGGCTGGCACCGATCCTGCTCGTGCTGGCCCGCCTGTGCCAGGGACTCTCGGCAGCCGGAGAGCAGGCAGGCGCTTCGTCACTGACGCTGGAGCACGCGCAAGACCACCAGCGCTCCTTCTTCACCTCGTGGACGCTGACCGGCACCCAGGGCGGGCAGATCCTTGCCGCCCTGATCTTCATCCCCGTGGTGGCGTTGCCGGACGACATCAAGTACGGCATCGGCTGGCGCATCCCGTTCTGGATCAGCGCCATCGTGGTGGTCATTGCCTTCTTCATCCGCCGCTCGCTGGCCGAGCCGCCCGCCTTCGCGGAAGCGAAGAAGAACCACCAGATTGCCAAGCTGCCCATTGCCGAACTCCTCAAGCACCACTGGCGCGACGTGCTGCGTGTCATTTGCTGTGCCTTCATCGCCGCCGTCAGCACCGTCTTTGGCGCCCTGGCCATCAAGTACGCCCAGGACGTGGCTCACGTGAACAACACCATTACGTTGTGGCTGGTGGTTGCCGCCAATGCCGTGGCCCTTGGCACCCAGCCCCTGTTCGGCAAGCTCGCCGACAGGATCGGGCGCAAGCCGGTCTTCATCTACGGCGCCCTGGCAAGCGCGGTCATGACCCCGCTGTTCCTGCTCTCCCTGGACTCGGGGAACGTGCCGCTGATGTTCCTCGTCTCCATCCTGTTCTTTGCCTTCGGCTATGGCGCCGCCAATGCCGTCTGGCCGTCGTTCTACGGTGAAATGTTCAGCACCAGGGTCCGGTTCTCCGGCCTGGCCATCGGCACCCAGATCGGCTTCCTGATGGCCGGATTTGCCCCGGCCATCGTAACCGCCATGGGCGGCATCAAGCCGGGCGGATGGGTCCAAATCAGCCTGTTTACCGGCGTCATCTGTCTCATCGCCGCGGTCTCCGCGGCCACGGCCAAGGAGACCTTCAAGGTTCCCACGGCTGAACTCGGCAGATAACCCGCCCTCCCCGGAAGGGACGACGGCGGCACCCTCGCTGCGCCTGCAGCGAGCGTGCCGCCGCGTCCATGCGGCCGTCGTGACGGGGCCGGAAGCCCTGGGTGGAATCGCACCGGCGCGCGGCGCTATGTCGTGAGTCGGGCCGCATAGGTCGCGCCGTTGCCACGCGGGCAAGCGCCCACTATTCTGGGCGCATGCCGAGTCCGCCGCGGAAGCAACCCAGGCCGCCGTCAGCGGCCCTGCATGAGGCACGGGCGGTCGCCGAATCGTTCGGCACCGACGCGCAGCGTTATGACCGGGCCCGGCCCAGCTACCCCGAAGAACTTGTTGCGCGGATTCTGGGCGGAAGCCCCGGCCTCACGGTGCTCGACGTCGGTTGCGGCACGGGCATTGCGGCGCGCCAGTTCCAGGCAGCCGGCTGCACCGTGCTCGGCGTCGAGCCCGACGCGCGGATGGCCGGCTTTGCCCGGGCCGCGGGGCTGCCGGTCGAGACGGCGACGTTCGAAGCCTGGGAACCGGCAGGGCGGACATTCGACGTCGTCATCGCGGCGCAGTCCTGGCACTGGGTGGATCCGGTGGCCGGTGCGCTGAAGGCCGCCGAGGTGCTGCGCCCGTCCGGCCGCCTGGCGATCTTCGGGCACGCATTTGAGCCGCCCGCCGAGGTGGCCGAACCGTTTGCCGCCGCCTTCAGGCGGGCCGCCCCCGATTCGCCCTTGAGCAGCCAGCCTGCCCGCCGCCCCTTGGGGACGTATCAGGCGCTGTACGCCAAGGTGGTCGATTCGATCCTGGCGACCGGCCGGTTCCGGGAACCGGGGCAATGGCAGTTCGAGTGGGAGCGACCCTACACCCGGGCCCAATGGCTGGACCTGCTGCCCACCACAGGCGGCCTCACCCGGTTGCCGGCCGCGCAGCTGGCCGACATCCTGGAGGCCGCCGGCAGCGCCGTCGATTCGCTCGGCGGGCACTTCACGATGCACTACACCACCTTCGCGGCCACGGCGTTGCGCGCGGGAACCTAGGACCGGCAGGGCCACGCACAGGGAACGTCCGGCAGCCTAAGGTGGATTAAGTGCCGCGGCACCGGCAGCCTTGCCGCGATCCGCATCTCCGGCACCTCCATCGACCACTTGAGGAGCATCATGCAATACCGCACTTTGGGCAACAGCGGCGCCGTGGTTTCCAACTACGCGCTGGGCACCATGACGTTCGGGGCCGAGGCCGCCGAGGACGCCTCCCACGCCATTCTGGACAGCTACGTGGCCGCCGGCGGCAACCTCATTGACACGGCGGATGTCTACAGCGCCGGGACGTCCGAGAAAATCATTGGCCGGTGGCTCGCGAAGCGCCCCGAGGCACGCGACTCGGTGGTCATCGCCACGAAGGGGCGTTTCCCCATGGGAGATTCCCCCAACGACGTCGGCACCTCCCGCCGGCATTTGACCCGCGCGCTGGACGATTCCCTCCGGCGTCTGGGCGTGGAGCAGATCGACCTCTACCAAATGCACGCCTGGGACCCCATCACGCCGCTGGAAGAGACGCTGCGCTTCCTGCATGACTCAGTGAGCCGCGGCAAGATCGCCTATTACGGCTTTTCCAACTTCACGGGCTGGCAGCTGACCAAGGCCGTCCACCTCGCGAGGGCCCACGGCTGGAACACTCCTGTCACCCTGCAGCCGCAGTACAGCCTGCTGGTCCGCGACATTGAGTCCGAGATTGTTCCGGCGTCGCTGGACGCCGGGATCGGCCTGCTGCCGTGGTCGCCGCTGGGCGGCGGGTGGCTGTCCGGCAAGTACAAGCGTGACGTGCCGCCGGCGGGGGCAACGCGGCTGGGTGAGAACCCCCAGCGCGGCATGGAGGCCTGGCAGGAACGCAACGACAACCCCCACACCTGGGACGTGATCGGTGCGGTGGACGAGATCGCCAAGGCCCACGATGCCAGCCCGGCCCAGGTGGCGCTGGCGTGGCTGGCCGGGCGGCCCGCCGTCACGTCCGTGATCTTGGGCGCCCGCACCACCGACCAGTTGGCGGACAACCTGGCCGCGGCGCAGCTGGAGCTCTCCGATGAGGAAACGCGGAGGCTCGCGGAGGTGAGCCGGCCCGCTGTCGGCGTGTACCCCTACGGACCCATGGCCCTGGAGCAGCGCAGCCGCAAGATTGCGGGGGGCCGGTAGCCGCCCGAAGTCGCCACCAGGCAGGCCACAAGCACCCATGCACAAGGCTGGAGGTCAGCCCAGGACCCCGGCTTCCGCCCGTGAAGCCGAGGTCCTGATGGTCAGGGCCCCCGGTACCACCGTGACGAGCAGGTGCTTGCCGGAGCCGAAGTGGTCGCCGTCGAGCTGAAACTCCTGCGGGTCGTCCAGGATGATTTCTGCGGACTTGCCGGCCAGGTACTCCACGGAACGGTTCTTGTCCTGGTTCCGGCCAAACAGGCCCGCCACCACGTTGAACCAGCCGAAGCGCCCGCGTGGTGAGAGGGCCACGAGGTCCAGCACGCCGTCGTCGACCCTGGCTTGGGGGAAAATTTCCACCCCACCCATCAGCTGCCCGCAGTTTCCCACGAGGACGCTGCGGATCCGGCGCCTGACTTCGGGCCCGCCGTCGATCCTGATCCGGGCCCGCACCGGCCTGCCCGGCAGGTGCCTGATGCCCGCCTCCACATAGGCCAGCCATCCCACGCGGTCCTTGAGGCCGTCGACGGTGTTGGCCATGATGGCCGCGTCATAGCCAAGGCCGGCCATGACGAGGAAGAGCTGGCCGTCCTCCGCGTGGTCAAGGTGCGCCTTGACCGCGTCGACGGCGATGTCCGCGCCGGCAAGGACGTCGCGGGCTGCGCCGATGGGGTCGGCCACGCCGATGCCCAGGTTGCGGGCCAGCAGGTTCCCCGTCCCCAGCGGGATCAGGCCCATGGCTGTCCCGGTTCCCGCGAGCACCTCCGCCACACAGCGGACGGTGCCGTCGCCGCCGGCGGCAATGACGACGTCGGCCCCGGATTCCAGGGCCTGCCGCGCCTGCCACGCGCCGGGGTCGTCCTCGGTGGTTTCCAGCCAAAGCGGCTCGGCCCAGCCTTCCTCGCGGCAGAGGGCCTGAAATTCCGCCCGAAAACCGTTGCCGGGGGACTTGACGGGGTTGATGACGACGGCGGCGAGCCTGGCCGGCCCGTGGCTATTCGCTGTCATGGCGTCCTTTGCGGAAGAGGGGGAGTTGTACCTGACCCTGAGCCTAGCCGCTTTCAGCGGGCAGCGTGGTGCGGCAAGCCCGTTCGGGACCGGGACGGTTGGGGTCCGCCGCAGGGGATTCAGGCGGACAGGTGGTGGCCGTCGGTGCCGTGGTGGAGAAACTTGTCGGGCCCGCCGCGGGGACGGGGCCGCGAATCGAGCCAGGCCTCCAGTCCGTCGTGATCGCGCCTGTCCAATTCATCGAGATAGGCCTGCCGCAGGGCGACGATGTACGCCTGGAGTGCCAGGGTGGGTGCGACTTCGAGCCACCGATAGCTCCCGCGCCAGGCCTGGCAAATGTCCGCGTCGTCAAGCGCCTGGACAGAAGGCGCGAAGGTGGCTGCCTGGACCGGGATGTCCGGCACGCCTGCAGACTCGGCCGCACCGGGCGCCGGGCGCCCGTCTGCGTCCGGGCTGGGCGGTGTGTGCCGAAGCAAGCGCTCGATGGCCCATGGCGACGTGACCGCCGCCACCAGAATAAGGGCCCAAACCCATCCGTTGAGGACCACCGTGAATCCGGCCACGGCCAAGACCGCAACCCCGGCGGACAGGGCATTCATGCCGGCCTTTCGCATCGTGCGGGCCTTGGGCGCCGGTACATCGGCCGCTGTACGGCGGGCATACGTCAGGACACACCCCACCACGGCACCAGTGCACCACAGCGCCACCGCTGACGCCAACGGATAGATGAGCACCGCCAGGCAGGCACCCACCACGGCGACGGACCGGCACAGCAACAACCAGGCACATCGATACTGGTTCATGTGGCCGCACCGCCCCGCGCATGTTTCGGGGCCTGTCCGGCAGGCGCCGGTTCTCGGGCCGTGCCGGGGGAGGATAAGGCGGCTGCGTCGCTGCTAATCATCATGATGCGTCCCTTGGATAATTCTGCCTAAGGCAGTCCGCATGGTGCCTGGGGCATCAATTCAAGATTACGCGCCTGCCAATCATGCGGAAAGGGAACCGATGAGACTCACAGAAATCCACCGGCATGCGGCCGGTGGAGGCCGGGCCGCATGCCGCACCGCTACTTTTCGTCGTTGATTCGTTGCACAAAGTTCTCGAAGTTGCCGCGCAGCTCCACAATCCGCCGCTTCCGCCCCGACTCCAAGTCAAACCCGGGGTAAGGGAGTGGCGGCAGGCGGCGGGCATTGGCGGAGCATTCGAACCCTGCGCAAACCAGCGTGCTGACAGTGTTGCCGTTGCGGCCTGCCTTGCCGGCACGCTTGGCATTGAAATACACCACGTCGTTGGGCAGCAGCACGTCCTCACACCACGAGCACTGGGGCCGCGAACGCGTCCTGCCGTTCACCTCCCGGAGCATGACGCCCACCAGCCGGCCGGCCGAAACGCCGACGACGTAGCCGACGGCGGGCAGCTTGGCGTCGCGCCAGCCCAGAAAGTCCAGGCTGCTCCAGTCAAGGGCGCCAAAGTCGTCCGGCAGGGTCAGCTCGGTCCGCTCGCGGCGGGAGGCGTTGATAAAGGATTCCCGAAGGTCGGGTTCGGTCATGGGAAGCATGGGATTGCCTAGTCTGTTTTGCCCAGACGCCCAGAAGGGGCACGCAAGCGGCCGCGGCTGGACACGGGGCGTTGATCGGATGGACCGGGCCGGGATCGTCAGCGTCCCCCAGGCCCGGGGCGCGGACCGTGCACGCCGCATCGCGGCGCGGCTGGACCACCGGAAGGGAAACGGCGCTATCTGGCGTCGGCGAACACAACGCCGACAACCTCCGAACGCCCCGCGGGCACCGTGTAACAGACAGGCAGACTCACGTCGAAAAGCATACACCCGCTCCGGTCTGTTGGGGCCCGGGAGTCGCGGCCGGGGGATAATGGCACCAGCCGGTGGCCGTGCCACCTCACGCCCATCAAAGGAGCACCATGTCCACTCTCAAGCAGCAGTTGAAGGCCGACGTCGTCGCGCACATGAAGGACGGCAACAAGGTCGCGCTGGCGACAGTCCGCAACGTTCTGGGAGAGATTGAAACCCGGGAGAAGTCCGGCAAGGCCCCTGTGGAGCTCGACGACCTTCAGGTGACCTTCCTCCTGCAAAAGGAAGCCGCCAAGCGCCGCGAGACGGCCGCCATTTACACGGAAGCCGGCGAAGCCGCGCGCGCGGAGGCCGAGATTGCCGAGGCCGAGGTCATCGAAACATACCTGCCCCGGCCGCTGTCGGATGCTGAGGCCGAGGGAATTGTCCAGGACGTCATCGCTGAGCTCGAAGCGGCCGGTGAGCCGCTGACGTTGCGCCAGATGGGCCAGGCCATGAAGTCGATCACGCCCAGGATTGCCGGCCGCTTTGACGGCAAGGCGGTCTCCGACATGGTCCGCCGGCGCCTGGCGGGTCAGTGATCGACCAGGCGGATCACCTGCGCGCCTCGATGGCGGACTGGTTGCCGCTTCAAAATCCATCGAGTGGATTATTGCGGGAACTTCCGTAGGATCAAACGTGGGCTGCACAGGACGGCCGCCCGCGCGGCCTTCGCACCGCGCAGCCGAGGCGACCCACGACGAACGCCTGAAGGACCCCATGATCCTCACTCTCATCCCCTTGTTCATTGGGCAGGCCGCACTGGTTGGGCTGCTGCTCGCCGCCGCCGTCATCTCCCGGATGGCCCTGCACATCGCCAGCCCCGGCCAGGCCCTGGTCATCTCCTCCAGGGACAACAAAAGCCAGCCGGACCCCAACACCCAGCGCGTGGTGTTTGGCCGGATCTTCATCAACCCGTTCACCCAGCGCGCCTATCTGTCGCTGGCCTCACGCCAGGTGTCGCTGACGATCGAGGGCATTTCGCAGAACGGCAGCAAGCTCCACCTCACGGGCGTGGCGCAGGTCAAGGTCGGCGGCGGCGCCGATTCGGTCCGCAAGGCGGCCCAGCGCTTCCTGAACCAGCAGGACGCCATCGACCACTACACGCAGGAAACGCTGTCCGGTTCGCTGCACTCCATCGTGGGCACGCTGACGGTGGAGTCCATCATCAAGGACCACGCCAGCTTTGCCTAGAGCGTGAAGGAGGAGGACGAGCACTCCATGCACAACCAGGGCCTGGTCATCGACACGTTCCAGATCCAGTCCGTGGACGACTTCTCCGGGTACCTGGACAACTTGGGCCGCCCCGAGGCGGCCCTTGCCGAAAAACGGGCCAAAATGGCCGAGGCCCAGTCGCTGCAGGAGGCTGAACAGGCCACGGCGATCGCCGAAGAGCAGGTGGCGCTGGCCCAGCAGCAGCTGATCATCAAGCGGGCGGAACTGAAGGAGGTGGCCGACGTCCGCCAGGCCCGGGCGGACGCGGCCGGCCCGTTGGCCGCCGCCCAGCAAAACGAGCAGGTCATCATCCACGACCAGCAGGTGGCCCTGCGCCGTGCCGAACTGCGCGAAAAGGAGCTCGACACGGAGGTCCGCATGCCGGTCGACGCCGAGAAGTACCGGCTCATCCAGCTGGCCGACGCGAAACTGGAGGAACGCCGTCGCGCTTCGGAGGCGGCCGAGATCGAGGCAACGGTGGAACTGGCCAAGCGCAAGCTCACCGCCGAGGGCGACCGCGTCGCAGCCGAAGCGGATGCCGCGTCGAACATGGCCCGCGGTAATGCCGACGCCGCCGTCATCGAGGCCAAGGGCCAGGCCGAGGGCGCCGTCATCAAGTTCCTGGGCCAGCCCGAGGCCGAGTCCACGGAAGCCAGGGGGCTGGCCGGTGCCGCGGGAATAGCCGCGCAGGCCGAGGCCTACGAGAAGGTCAACGAGGCTGGCCGCCATCCTCAGCAAGGTCCTGGAGGTACTGCACGGCCGGGGACCTCGACGCGGTCTGGAAGCTGGCGGCCCAGGCCCGTGGCAACGGGCCATCCACCCGCTGCCACAGGCAGCTGGGCAGGCAAACGGCCCTTGTCATTCCCGGCACACAAACGGCACTTGTCATTCCCGGCACACAGGAGTGAACTGGAGGGAGGGCGATGGCTGCGTTTGTGTGGGAGCGGTTGAGCCCTGTGCAAGTTTGCAGAACAACCCAGGAGGTACCCATGCCCACTGCAACGCTTGAGAAGAAGGCCGTCCGGCGATCTGTCTACCACGTGCGTCCGTGCGACGGCGCGGACGGGATGAAGTGGGAACTCCACAAGTTCCGCACCACCCAGCACGAGCAGTTCCACAGCCAAAAGGAAGCCGTCGCGGCGGCGCACGCCGAGTGCGGCGACAGGCCGTCGCACATAGTGATGCACGCCCTGGACGGGCACGCCTACCGGGAGTACGACATCAACTGACCGGTAGCGGCGGCAACAAGGGAAGGGGCACCGCCGGACGTGCGCGGTGCCCTTTCCTTGCGCCTACGGGCGTCGGCCCTTGCGCCTGCCAAGGCAGACGCCCAGGGCGATTGCGCCGAGCACTGCCAGGGCCGCCGGGGCGAAGCGTTTGGCGAGGACCGGCCACATGGCCGGGCCCAAGTCCAGCTCCGTTGCCGTTGATTGGGACGGCGCCTGCGCTGGTGCCGGTGGTTGAGCTTGTCGAATTCCGGTCTCCTGGGTCTCGCTCCCCATCCGCGCTTCCTCCGGAGGCACGTCCACCGGCGGCTCCTCAACCGGCTGGCCCACCTTGTCGATGACGCACTGCACGAACTGCTCCAGCAGTTTGTCCGAGATGTCCTGGATGACGCCGCGGCCAAACTGCGCCGGCTTGCCGGTGACGTTCATGTCCGTGCTGACATCCACCGTCGTGCCGCCCCCGTCGGCCGCCAGGACGGCGGTGACGGTGGCCCCCGCCGTGCCGTTGCCGCGCTTGTCCTTCCCCTGCGCCTCGATGACCACCGTGTGCGTGGCCTCGTCGCGGGTGGTGAACTCGCCCTTGCCGGAGTAGACCATGGCAATGGGCCCCAGCTTGACCTTGACCGTCCCGGTGAACGTGTCTCCCTCCACGGAGGTGAGGACCGCGCCGGGAAAGCAGGGGGCAATCTCCTCCAACTGGTTGAAGGCGTGCCACGTATCCGCCAGCGGGCTGGGAACGCTGAAATGGTGCTTGAGTTCCATGGTTTCCCGTCCGTCCCGGCCCTAAAGCCCCATGGCGGCCAGCACCGCGCGCTTGGTGAGCACCTGGGCGAGGTGCGCCCTGTAGGAGGCGTCGCCGTTCAGGTCGCTCGCCGGGTCGGTGCCTTCCGCCGCGTGGGAAGCTGCCGCGGCGACGGCGTCGGCGGTCGCCGGGGCGCCGGCGAGCGCGGACTCCACCGCTGTGGCGCGCAAGGGGGTGCTGGCCATGTTGGTCAGCCCGATCCGGGCCTCGGCGATGGTGCCGCCCTCCATCCGGACCAGCGCGGCAACGGCCACGATGGACCACTGCTGGGCCACGCGCGTGAACTTTTCATAGTGGGCTCCCCAGCCGGTGTACTTGGGCACTCGAATCGCCGTGAGGATCTCGCCTTCCTCCACCGCGGTGGTGAAGTAGCCCTGGAAGAAATCCGCCGCGTCCACGCTGCGTTTCCCGTTCGGGCCGGCAATCACGAAGGTGGCACCAGTGGCCAGCACGGGCGCCGGCATGTCGCCTGCCGGGTCCGCATGCACCAGGGCACCGCCAAGGGTGCCGCGATGGCGCACCTGGGGATCGGCCACCGTCGCGGCGGCGCGGGCCAGCAGCGGCACATGCTGCGCGACGAGGGGATCGGTGGCGATGACGTGGTGGGGCGTCATGGCGCCGATGAGGAGCGAATCGCCGTCGTCCGTGACGCCGGAGAGGCCCGCAATCCGGCCCAGGTCGACCACCATGGACGGGTCGGCCATGCGCAGCTTCATGACGGGCAGCAGGCTCTGGCCCCCGGCCAGCACCTTGACGTCGTCCCCCGCGGCGTCGGCCGCCGCGAGCAGGCCCAGCGCCTCCTCCACGGTGGCCGGTGCGGCGTAGTCAAAAGCGCTCGGGATCATCGCACACCTCCGGTGGTCTTGGCTTCTTCCAATGCATGCCATACGCGCGACGGCGTGCACGGCATCTTGATGTCCTTCACGCCCAGGTGCCGCACGGCGTCCAGGATGCCGTTGACGATGGCCGGGGTGGAGGCGATGGTGCCCGCCTCGCCGACGCCCTTGGCGCCCAGCTGGTTACTGGTGGCCGGGGTTTCGGTGCGGGCCGTGATGTAGTGCGGCAGGTCCGCGGCGCCGGGGACCAGGTAGTCCACAAAGGATCCCGTGACGAGCGTGCCGGCATCGTCGTACACCGCCTCCTCGTAGAGGGCCTGCGCAATGCCCTGGGCCAGGCCGCCATGGACCTGTCCCTCGACAAGGAGAGGATTGACCACCACGCCGACGTCGTCCACGCACACATACTTCAGGATGCCCACATGCCCCGTCTCGGTGTCCACCTCAATGGCGGCCAGATGGGTGCCGTGCGGGTAGGAGAAGTTGGCGGGGTCGAAGGTCGCGTCCGAGTCCAGGTTGGGCTCGAAGCCGTCCGGCAGGTTGTGCGCTGAAAACGTGGCAAAGGCGACATCCCCGAACGCCGTGGACTGCTCAGTGCCCTTGACCGTGAAGGATCCATTCACGAATTCGATGTCCTCCTCGCTGGCCTCCATCAGGTGCGCCGCCACGGCCTTGGCCTTTTCAATGACCTTGTCCGCCGCGGCCAGGACGGCCATGCCGCCGACCACCAGCGAGCGCGAACCGTAAGTGTCCAGGCCGCGTTGGGAAATCTGCGTGTCCCCATGGAGCACCTCGACGTTTTCAAACGGCACGCCCAGTTTGTCCGCGACCAGCTGGCTCCACGCCGTTTCGTGGCCTTGGCCATGGGGGGAAGTTCCGGTGACGACTTCGATGTTGCCGGTCGGCAGCACCCGCACCTGGGCGTGCTCCCAGCCTCCAGCCGCGTAGTTGAGCGCCCCCAACACCCGGGAGGGGGCCAGGCCGCACATCTCCGTGAACGTGGATACCCCGATGCCCAGCTGGACGGGGTCGTTGGCGTCCCGGCGGCGCTTCTGTTCGGCCCGCAGTCCCTCGTAGTCGAAGTGGTCCACGGCCTTCGACGTGGCGGCTTCGTAGTTGCCGGTATCGTATTCCAGCCCGGCCACCGTGGTGAAGGGGAATTCCTCGTGCCGGATCCAGTTCGTTTCCCGCACGGCCAGCGGGTCCATGCCCAGTTCCGTGGCGAGTTCATCCATCATCCGCTCAACGGCGAAGGTGGCCTCCGGCCGTCCGGCGCCGCGGTAGGCGCCGGTCCAGGCCTTGTTGGTGAAGATGTTGTTGCATTCAAGGCGGTAGGCCGGGAACTTGTAGATGCCGTTGTACATGAAGGCCCCGAGGATGGGGATCCCGGAGCCGATCAGGCCCAGGTAGGCGCCCATGTCGGCCAGCAGGTTGACGGACAGGCCGGTGACGGTGCCGTCCTTCCTTGCGGCGAGCTTGAGCCGCTGCACCTGTGCCCGGCCGTGGTGGCCGGCCTGCAGGGATTCGCTGCGCGTTTCAGTGTACTTGCACGGCTTGCCGGTACGCCGGGCCGCCATGACGGTGATGAACTCCTCCGGCACCACCTGCAGCTTCCCGCCGAATCCGCCGCCCACGTCGGGGGCGATGACGCGAACCTTGCTCTCGGGGATGCCCAGCGTCAGGGCAACCATGAGGCGCGCAATGTGCGGCACCTGCGTGGACGACCACATGGTGACCTGCTCGCCGGTCGGGTCCACGACGATGGAACGGGGCTCCATGAAGGCAGGGATGAGGCGCTGCTGGTAGAAGGTGCGCTCAATGAGGACCTCGGCGTTGTCGATGGCCTCCTGCACGGAACTTCCCGTCCCCGCCTCCGCCGAGTCGAACACCCACGTGGCCGACAGGTTGGACTCCAGCGAGGTATGGGCCAGGACCTTGTCCGTGAAGGCCTCTTCCAGGTCCATGACCACCGGCAGCTCGTCATAGCTGACGTCCACGAGTTCGACGGCGTCCCGCGCGGCTGCCGCGGTGCGTGCCACGATCACGGCGACCACTTCGCCCGCAAAGGCGACCTCGTCGACGGCGATGGACGGGTGGTCCGGTCCCTTTTGCTCAGGTGTGATGGGCCAGACGTTGGGCACGCTGCCCTGCTCGCCGGCCACGTCCGCGCCCGTAAGCACGGCCACGACGCCGGGGGAGGACTT
Organism: Arthrobacter dokdonellae; assembly: GCF_003268655.1. Taxonomy (NCBI): domain Bacteria; kingdom Bacillati; phylum Actinomycetota; class Actinomycetes; order Micrococcales; family Micrococcaceae; genus Arthrobacter; species Arthrobacter dokdonensis. Next base: position 2,374,823 of record NZ_CP029642.1, read on the forward strand.
GGCCGCGGCCGTGTCGACGGCGGTGATCTTCGCGTGCGCGAACGGGCTGCGCACCATGGCCAGGTGCAGCATGCCCGGGAGCACCATGTTGTCGGTGAAGCGTGAGCGTCCCGTGACCAGGTGGCGGTCCTCCTTGCGCAATCTGGCTTTGCCAACTTCGGGGCGGCTTGCTCCGGTGCCGCCGACTTCAGTGGTGGCAGTCATGACACACCTGCCGTTTCGGTCTCGCCCACGGTCGTGGACACGCCGGAATCACCGTACACGGTGCCGTCAGCCACGCTCCTCACGGCGGCCACAATGTTTTGGTAGCCGGTGCAGCGGCAGAGGTTGCCTTCCAGCCCGTCCCGGATCTCCTGCTCGCTCGGGTGCGGGTTTTCCGTCAGGAGCGAGGCCGACTGCATGATCATGCCGGGAGTGCAGAAGCCGCACTGCAGGGCATGGCACTGGTGGAAGGCTTCCTGGAGCGGGGCGAGCCTTCCGTCCGTGGCCATGCCCTCGATGGTGGTGACCTGGTGCCCGTCGGCCTGCACGGCCAGCATGGTGCACGATTTCACGCTGACCCCGTCCAGGTGGACGGTGCAGGCGCCGCAGTTGGTGGTGTCGCAGCCAACCAGCGTGCCCGTCTTGCCCAGCCGCTCACGCAGGTACTGGACCAGCAAGAGCCGCGGCTCGACGTCGTCGGTGTAACTCACATCGTCAACTTCGACGGTGATCGTCTTGGAACTCGCCATTGAGATCTCCTTTGTGTCACTGCGTCCAGCTGAATGTGTCACTGCGTCCAGCTGAAACCGTGGAGCGGCGCACGACTGCCGCTCCAGCCCTGATGTGAGCCACGTTACCCCACCGTAGGGTTTTTAGTTAGGGTGCGCCGGATTCCGCTGCCGGCTCCTCGCGGGCGGCGTCGGTGAGCGGCTCGTGGTGAATGCGCACGTCCATTTCGCTGAGCCGTCCGCCCTTGCCGCCCCACTGCAGGGAGATGATTTCCGCGGCGATGGACACGGCTGTTTCCTCGGGAGTGCGGGAACCCAGGTCCAGGCCGATGGGGCTGGAGAGCCGTGCCAGTTCCTCCTTTGCCAGACCCGCCTCCCGGAGCCTGTCGAGCCGGTCGTCGTGGGTGCGGCGCGAGCCCATGGCGCCCACGTAGGCGACGTCGTGGCGCAGGGCCACCTCCAGCAGCGGAACGTCGAACTTGGGGTCGTGCGTCAGGACGCAGATCACCGTGCGCGGATCGATCTGGCCCGCGTCGATCTGGGCCTGCAGGTAGCGGTGCGGCCACTCCACCACCACCTCGTCGGCCACGGGGAAGCGGGCCTTGGTGGCGAACACCGCGCGGGCGTCGCATACCGTGACGCGGTACCCCAGGAAGCTGCCCTGCCGCGCCACCGCCGCGGCAAAGTCGATGGCCCCGAAGACCAGCATGCGCGGCTGGGGCGCGAAGCTGACCACGAACACCCGCATGCCGTCCCCGCGCCGCTCGCCGTCCGGGCCGTACATCAGGGTTGAGTTCCGCCCGGCAGCCAGCAGCCCCTGGGCGTCGTCGCTGACGGCGTGGTCGGCCCGGTCCGAGCCCAGCGAGCCGGAGAATCCGTCGGCGTGCACCACCAGGTGCCGTCCCAGCCAGGCCGGGTCGGGATGTTCAATGACGGTGACCACGGCCACCGGGACACCGGCGTCGACGTCGTCGGCCACGCCCTGCAGCTCGGGGAAGCTCTCCTGCGAGACCGCCTCCACAAAGACGTCCAGGATGCCCCCGCAGGTCAGGCCCACCTCAAAGGCGTCGTTGTCGGAGATGCCATAGCGCTGGAGCACTGGCGTGCCGTCCTCCACCACGCGCGTGGCGAGGTCGTACAGCGCGCCTTCCACACAGCCGCCCGAGACGGAGCCCACCGCCCGGCCGTCGGCGTCGACCATCATGGACGCGCCGGCCGGCCGCGGTGCCGAGCGGAAGGTGCGCACCACCGTGCCCAGCCCCACCGTTTGTCCCGCCGCCAGTGCGGCACCCAGGTCCTTCAACACCTCACGCATTGGCAACCACGCCCAACAACTCCTCGAAACTCTTCAGTGAATGGCCGTCCACAAAGTGGTCAACGTGCGGCAGGACGGCCATGATGCCCTGCTGCACGGGCTGGTACCCCTGCTTCCCGCGGTGCGGGTTGGCCCAGATGATCCGCCGTGCCACGTGGTGCAGGCGTTCCACCTGCCGGCCCAGGAGCGCGGGGTCTCCCCGCTCCCAGCCGTCGCTGGCAATGACGACGACGGCGCCGCGTGCCACCGCCCGCTGCCCCCACCGGTCGTTGAACGCCCGGAGCACCTCGCCCAGGCGCGTCCCGCCGGACCAGTCCGGCACGGTCCGCCCGGCCACGCCCAGCGCGTCGTCGGCGTCCGGCAGGCGCAGGGCGCCGGTCACCCGGGTCAGCCGCGTGCCGAGCGTGAACACTTCCACGCCGTGCGGCGCCTCGGCAACCACGCGGTGTGCCAGCCGGAGCAGGCTGTCGGCGTAGGGGCCCATGGACCCCGAGACGTCAATGAGCCAGACGATCCGGCGCAGCCGCCGCGGAGCGCGCGCCCGGCGCAGCGGACCCGGCTCCCCGCCGCGCCTCAGCTGCTCGCGCAGGGTGCGGACCCGGTCGATGTCCCCGTGCGGGTTCAGCTGCCGGCGCCGGCTGGGACGGGTGGGCAGCCGGACCGGCAGTTCGGCGAACAGCCGGCGCAGCAGTTCTTTTCCTGCCGCGTCCAGGGTGGCCACATCGCGGTGCCGCAGCAGCTCGCGCCGGCTGGCGACGGCCCGCACAGTCTCCTTCGCCCCGTCGGAGGGACCGGCGTCGTCCGCTAGGGAGGCCTCGCTGACGGTGGTGGCGGCGGTGTCCCTGGTGGCCGCCGTCGAAGGTTCGGGGGCAAACCACGCCTCAAAGGTGCGCTGGTAGGCCCCAAGTTCGTCCGGGGCGGCGCACAGCGTGGCCCGGCCGGCCCAGAACACGTCCGGTCGCCGGCCGACGTCGAGCCGGCCCACCGCGTCGACGAAACTGCGGGCCCGGTCGGCCGTGACCTTGACGCCGGCCGCGCGCACTGCGGAGGCGAAGGCGAGCAGGATCTCCTCCGCGCTGTGTTCGACCACACCAGTGTTCCATCCATGGACCGGCACGGTCACCCCAGCATCCTGGCCAGCGCAGCCGTGACGCGCTCGGTGTCCTCGCGGTACTTGCACAGGGCGCCGATGCTCGCCGCCGCGGACGCCAGGTCCAGCTCGGCGCGTCCCAGCTGGTGGATGGCCCGAGCCCAGTCCAGGGTTTCGGCGACGCCCGGGGGCTTGAGGACGCCGTCGGTGGCGCGGATCTGCTGGACGGTGCGCACCACCTGCGCGGCCAGCAGCGCGGGCACCTGGGGGAGGCGCGTGCGCACAATCTCCACCTCGCGGGCCAGTCCGGGGTGGTCGATCCAGTGGTAGAGGCAGCGGCGCTTCAGCGCGTCATGGAGGTCGCGCGTGCGGTTCGAGGTCAGGACCACGATGGGCGGCGTGTCCGCCTTGACCGTGCCAAACTCCGGTATGGACACCTGGTAGGTGGAGAGGACCTCGAGGAGGAACGCCTCAAACTCGTCGTCGGCCCGGTCGATCTCATCGATCAGCAGCACTGCCGGGCTTTCCTGGAGCGCCTTCAGGATGGGCCTGGCCAGCAGGAACCGCTTATCGTACAGGCTGCTTTCCAGCTCCGCCGTGCTCAGGCCGGAGCCGCCGCCGGCCTCCACGCTGCGCAGGTGCAGGATCTGCGCCGTAAAGTCCCAGTCGTACAGGGCCTGCGAGGCATCGATGCCCTCGTAGCACTGGAGCCGGATCAGCGGCAGACTGAACGCCTCCGCGAGGGACTCGGCCAGCGCCGTCTTGCCCGTTCCCGGTTCGCCTTCGAGCAGCAGCGGCCGCTCCATGGCCAGGGCCAGGTATCCGATGGTGGCCAGGCCGTCGTCGGCCAGGTAGCCGGTGGCGGCCAGCCTGTCCTGCAGGGTGGCAGCGGAAAGGATCGACGTCTTCGTCATGGCACCAGCATAGGGCCATGGGCGGGACTAGCCGGGCCGCGCCCGCTCCCAGCCGGCGGGGCGGTCCGCGGCGCTGAGCGCGCCCAGGGCCTGCAACCAGGTGGCTAGGTCCGCAGCGTTGCCGTGCCGGGCCGCGTCGAGCGGCGTCAGGTCCTCCCAGTCCGGCCGCCAGTTGATGTCGGCCCCCTGGCGGTGAAGGTAGTGGGCGGCAACCAGCTGGCCGCCGTGGCAGGCGTGCCAGAACCCGTCGTTGATCTCCTGCTGGCAGGGCGCCCTGCCGTCGGCGAAGCAGTCCCGGATGCGCTGGCGCAGGCCCAAGGCCGCGGCCTCGCGCAACGTCATGTGGGCCCCGTGGTCGATCAGGTCCCGGGCGGCCTGCCATTGGCCAAACCCGACGGCGTCCGACAACGGACTTCCGCCGTCCACGACGGCGCCGGCAGCCTCGATGTCCGCACCCGAGTCCAGCAGGGCTTCGAGCGCCTCGATGTCATTGCAGCTGGCGGCCCAGTGCAGCGGCGTTTCGGGAAAGCTCCCCGTGCAGCGCGCATTCACGTCCGCCCCCGCCGCCGCCAGCGCGGCGATGGTCTCGGCGCAGCGGGGGTAGTGCCCGGGCGGGCAGGTCGCTATGTGCAGGAGTGTCCGGGCTGCACCGTGGGGGTCCGGCGTTGCGAACCTGGTCCGGGCCATGTCGGGGTGGTGACGCAAGATTCGCCGGACCGTCTTGAGGCGGCCCGACTGGATGGCCCGGACCAGGGTGTCCGGGGGCGGCTCTTTCACATCAATCATCTGTTCACCGACTTCCGGCCCGGGGGCGTGCTGGCCTGCTGCCATGGGGAAGGAACGCTGGGGGTTCCATGGGGCCGTGTGGCGGTGCTGCCGGGGGTGTTGCACGAGGGATACGACGCGTCTAATCCTGGTTCCCCACCCTGCGCGGAATGGGGACAGGCGGTGCCGGGCTTTTTTGTGGAAAGCAGGCCAGCGGGTCCATGAATTTCCTTGACGATGTGGGGCGTGAAGCGGACCGGCTCGTGGTCCAATTGTACGCGCCGGACGCTGCGGATGACGTGCGGGAGCTTGGGGGCTTTCGCGTAGCGCGCCCATTGGCGAGGATGGATTCCATCCGTGAAGTGCGATCAAGGAGTCGACACAATGACGAAGTACCTCATCTCGTTCCCGAGTGCAGCCATGGTTTTTCCCGACGAGGACCTGCAGGCAGTTTCGGATGCCGCGCACGCGGTGGTGCGGGAGGCGAGGGATGCCGGCGTGTGGGTGTTCAGCGGCGGGATTGATGAAAGCGTGGCGCCCGTCATGGTCGATGGCGACGGAACCGTGACCGAGGGCACCTACACGCAGACGAAGCAGCTCGAAGGCGGCTACACGGTGCTGGATCTGCCCTCTCGCGAGGCGGCTCTGGGATGGGCCGCGAGGATCGCGGCCGCTTGCCGCTGCGCGCAGGAGGTGCGTGCGTTCCAGTACGACCCCGCGGGCTGACGCCGTCCGTTGCGGCAGCCCGCATGCGCCCCCATGGCCGTCCGGCCCTGTGCCTCCGCGCGGTGCAGGAGGACGATGGAGCTATGTGGATCGGCTGGATTGAATGTGACCTGTTGCTGGGCGACGTCCATTCGCTCAAGGAAAAGCGGTCCGTGCTGCGCCCCGTGATTGCGGAGGTGCGCAGGCGCTTTGACGTTTCCGTCGCCGAGGTGGGGCTGCAGGATCTGCACCGGCGCGCCGTCATCGGGGCCGCCCTGGTGGCAGCGGACCGGGCCCACACGGTGGAGGTGCTCGACGCCGTCGAACGTTACGTGGCGTACCGCCCGGGAATCGAGCTGCTCGAGGTGCAGCGGCGTGAGGTGACCGGCGATGACTGACGCGGCCCGCGCCGCCGTCTACCTGGACGTGGACGGGGTCCTCTGCCCGTTCGGCCCCGGGGAACGCTCCGACTGGGAATCCGCGTTTGAGTACGTGGACATCGGGATGCTGGGCATCCACTACGCGCCGGGGCTGGTCGGCGAACTCAACCGGCTCTCCGCCCGGCCCGGCGTGCGCTTTGTGTGGCTGACCAGCTGGGAGGACCTCGCGCCCAGGTACCTGTGCCGGGCCATCGGCCTCGACGGGCGGAAATGGCCCGTGCTGCGTGCCGGCGAGCAGTCCGGCGGCGCCGGCTGGTGGAAGCTGGAGGCCATCCAGCGGGACATTGAACGGCGCAGCCCGCGGCGCGCGGTGTGGATCGACGACCAGCTCGACTACGAGGAGTCGGCCGCCGCGTGGATGTCCATCCTGGGCCGGGGTATTCTGGGCATCTCGCCGGATCCCCGGCGGGGCATTGCGCCCGCGGACCTCCGGCGCATCGAGGCCTTCCTGGACGGCGGCTCGGAACCGCGCCCACGCGAAAGGTGAGTCCATGACCCCCACCACCCACGACGTCGTCATTGTCGGCGGCGGGCACAACGGGCTGACGGCGGCCGCGTACCTGGCCCGGGCCGGCAAGGGCGTGTTGCTGCTGGAACGGGATGGGCACCTTGGCGGGGCCGCGGTCTCCGCCACGGCCTTCAAGGGCGTGGACGCGCGGCTGTCCCGCTATTCCTACCTGGTGAGCCTGCTGCCCAAGCGCATCATCGGCGAACTGGGGCTGGACCTGCAGCTGGCCAGGCGCCGCTTTTCCTCCTACACGCCGGACCCCGGAGGCACGGCGGCCGGACTCCTCGTGGACCACGGCGACGCAGGAGCGAGCCGGGCATCCTTCGCCGGGCTCGGCGCCGGGGCGGACTATGAGGCCCTTGCCGGTTTCCACGCCAACACCGCACGCCTCGCCCGGGCCCTCTTCCCGACCGTCTGCGAACCCCTGCCGACCCGGTCCGAGGCGCGCCGCCTGCTCGGCGACGACGCCCTCTGGGACGAGTTCGTCGAACAGCCGATCGGCCGGGCCATCACCGCCCGCTTCAGCAACGACACCGTGCGCGGACTGGTCGCCACCGACGCCCTGATCGGCACGTTCACCTCGCTGGAGGACCCGTCCCTGGCCGCGAACCGCTGCTTCCTCTACCACGTCATCGGCAACGAAACAGGGGACTGGGACCTCCCGATCGGCGGCATGGGAGCTGTCACCGCCGAACTCGAGCGGGCGGCCCGCGACGCCGGCGCCCGGCTCCTGACGGGAGCCCTCGTGACCCGCGTGGCCGACGACGGCGAGGTCACGTTCCGCCGTTCCGGCACGGACACTGTGGTCGCCGGGCGCCACGTGCTCGCCAACGTGGCCCCGGCCGTGCTCCGGGGTCTGCTGGGCGAAGCGGAGGCAGGCGTTCACGGCCCGGAGGGAGCCCAGGTCAAGGTCAACCTCATGCTGCGCCGGCTGCCGCGGCTGCGCGACGAATCCGTTTCACCGGCTGCCGCCTTTGGCGGGACCTTCCACATCAATGAAGGGTACGGGCACTTGGAGGAGTCTTTCCGGGCAGCAGCCGGCGGGGCCGTTCCGGCGCCGCTGCCGTGCGAAATCTACTGCCACTCCCTGACCGACCCCAGCATCCTCTCGCCCGAACTCGCCGGCGCCGGGGCGCAGACGCTGACTGCCTTCGGGCTCCACACCCCGCACCGATGGCTCACGGGGGCGAACAACGGGGCCATGCGGGCACAGCTTCAGGCAGCGGTGCTGGCATCGCTGAATTCGGTGCTGGCCGAACCCGTCGAGGACCTGCTGCTCAGGGATGCCGACGGCAACGCCTGCGTGGAGACCAAGACGACGCTTGACCTGGAGCAGGCCCTGAACATGCCCGGCGGCAACATCTTCCACGGCCCGCTGGACTGGCCGTTTCTGGAGGACGGGGCCCCACGCGACACCCCCGCCCGGCGGTGGGGCGTGGACACGGGCCATGAACGGATCTTCCTGTGCGGCTCCGGGGCACGGCGGGGCGGCGGAGTGAGCGGGATCGGCGGGCACAATGCGGCCATGGCGGTCCTGGCGGACCATGCCGCCGCTGTGGCGCCGTAGCTCCCAGGCGCGCTACGGCTTCGGCAGTCCGGCAGTCTTGGCGGCGAAGGGTTCCGCCTGTTCGGTTTCGATGGCCTCGAGCACCAGGGAGGCGGCGCATTCCGCCGTGTCCGGCGCAAGGCCGGTCCGTGCATGGCGCGGCCGGCGTTGCTGACCAGGATGTCGAGGCGCCCGTGATGAGCGCAACCTTGCCGTCAGCCTTCATGGTGGTGCTCTTTGTGGTGGTGTACCAAACGATGGATCCGACGGCGCCCAAACCGAAGAGGATGCGTGGATTTCACAGCCGGAACCTCGCGGTAAGGCTTAACGTTTAGATATGGGCGAAAGGGTTCATGATGGGTCTGGCAGCGCATTTTCCTCCGGCCGCATGGTCCGGGGCATGTTGCGCCGGGTGCCCGTGTGGGTTTGGCGCATGTACATGCACGCGATCAGCAAGGGCGAGCGGCAGCATCTCAATGTGGATCCCGTCGCCGGGGTTCTGCAGTGGCACGACATTGACTTCGTGGGCGACCATATCCGCTGGCACCGGCTGGACGTCATCGCACCGGACGGCAAACGTGCCGCGGAGGGCCACCTGCCGGTGTACGTCTACTTCCATGGGGGAGGCTGGACGTCCGGCGACAAGGCTTCGCTGACGAAGTACTGCGCGAGCCAGGCAGCATTCGGCCTGGTGGTGGTCAACCTGAACTACCGCATGGCACCGCATTTTCATCTGGGCCACGTCCTGGAGGACGCCAATGCGGCCCTTGCCTGGGTCGGCGCCCACATTGGAGAATTTGGCGGGGACGCCCGGCGGATAGTCCTCGGCGGGGACTCCGCGGGCGGACAGATTTCCGCGCTCACGGCTGCGGCCACGTTTCGTCCGGAACTGGCCGAACATTATGCGCTGAAACCGGCCTTGCCAGCCAACTCGCTCAAGGGACTCGTGCAGCATTGCAGCATCGTCGACTTCTCCGTGTTCTTCGACAAGGGCTTTGTGCTGAGCCTGAACTTCATCCGCATGCTCCTGCCCCACGACGGACAGGGCAAGGGCAGCTGGAAGGAAAAACACAGGCTGCGGGAGGAGTCCCATTACATGTCACCCATCGAGTGGCTCGACTCCCGTTGCCCACCGGTGTTCATCACCACCTCGGAGCGGGATTTCTTCTACACCTCCAACATGAACTTCATCGACAGGCTCTCCCAGCACGGGGTTCCCGTGGATTCCCTCGTCTATGGCTGGAAAAGCGCCAACACCGAGCACACGTGGCAGCAGAACTTCCGTTATCCGGAATCCCAGGAGGTGTACGGGCGCATGCAGTCCTTCATTAGGAGGGTGACCGCCTGATTTCCGTGCCGTCCAAGCTGTTCGACGTGGTGATCAGCCGGCCAGCTCCGGCAGATACAGCTCCCCGGCCGGAACGTCCGCGGCCACCCGGTTGTCCGGCCCGGGCAGCGGGCACGCCCAGGCACCGTCATAGGCGCAGGACGGGTTGTACGCAAAGTTGAAGTCGAGGGTGAACGCTCCGTCGGCGTGCCCCAGGTAGGCGCCCTTGATCGTGTCGATCAGGTAGCGGCCGGCCCCGTAGCTGCCGCCGGGTTTGCCGGAGCCGGCGTCCCGGAACGGGACAAAGATGCCGCCGCCGTAGCTGCGCAGCCGCCACGCCGCCAGGGATCCCACGCCGGTGATGCTGAAGGTGCCCAGCCGTTCAAACGGGACCGTGCCGTCGGTGCCGGTGCGCACCAGCATTTCCTCCCCGGCCCCTTCGGGCAAGAGCTGGCAGTCGAAGCGGAAGGCGGGGTCGTAGGGCGCCACCGCAAGCCCCCGGAAGCGGGCCTTCTTTTCCTCGCTCAGGGCCGACGCCGGGTGGCTGGCGAACAGTGCGTCCCGCTCCCGGACCCACAGCGCGTGGGCCGCTGCGGCGCCGTCGCTCCGGGCCGTGCCGCGCACCTGGGAGTAGAGCTCGAAGGTGCGCAGCCGCCAGTCCATGATGGCGGTGGCGGCGCTGCCTGCCATGGCCGCGGACGGGGCGTCCATGTCCGGTTATCCGCCCAGTTCGGGGTAATGGATGGCCGCCGTCTGCGGATGGGCCCGGACCCAGCCCTTGAGCACGTTGGCGCCGTAGGAGGACAGCATGGGGTTCTCGGGGTCGTCGGTGACGCCGCGGGCCTCCGCGGCAAGTTCCGCCGGCAGCGGCACCGTGTCGATGACGGCGTCGAGCCGCGGCGACCAGAAGAACGGCACGGAGTAGCGGTCCACGCCGGGCGCGGGCGCGGTGACGCGGTGGATGGTGGCCATGAGGTAGCCGTTGGTGGCGACTTCCAGCATCTCGCCCAGGTTCACCACCAGGGCGCCCGGGATGGGTTCGACCGCGATCCAGTCCTCCTGGCCGTGTGGCTGGACTTCCAGTCCGCCCACCCCGTCCTGCAGCAGCAGGGTCACGAAGCCGTAGTCGGCGTGGGACCCCACGCCCTGGGTGCCCGCTTCCGGCACCTGGCCGCCCACGTAGTGGACCAGCTTGCCCATCCATGCCGGGGTCCCGGCGAACGGTTCGGCAAAGTAGTCCTCCGGCAGGCCCAGGACGGCACTGATGCCGGCCAGCAGCTCCGCGCCAATGCCCGACATGAGCGCCGCCCACTGCCCTGCGGCCCGTTCCAGTTCGGGGTATTGCGCAGGCCACTGGTTGTGTCCCTGCAGGCGCAGGAAAAGCTTGTCCGCCGGCACCTGCGCCAGCGGTTCGCGGTCCGGGCCAAAGTCGATTTGTTCGCGGGAGTCGGCGCGGCCGCGGGTGATCTCGGTGCCAAGCCGCGTGTAGCCGCGGAATTGTGCGGAGGTGCGGTTGTCCAGCTCCAGGCGCTGCTCCAGCGGCAGGCGGAAGAACCCGGCCAGCGTGTCCAGGAGCTCCTGCGCCTGGCCGGGCCCGGCGCCGTAGTTGGTGACCTGGAAGAAACCGACGTTGTGGGCGGCGTCGCGCAGGGCGTCGATGAAGGCCGGGGCGAACTGCCCGTCCGGGGTGCGTGCGGCGGACAGATCCAGGACGGGGACCGAGGTGCGTGGTGTGCTCATATACCCAGAGTGCCCCCGGCGGGACTGAAATGGCTAAGGAATATTTCCCTTTGTTGCGTGCCCGACTTGCGCGGCCGGAAGGCATGTGCAGCGCAAAGTTCGACGGCGGCACCCGCCGGGGCGCCGCCGTCGAACGTTATACGCTGGAAGGACCTGTTTCGGAGTGTTAGTTCGCCCAGAACGGGTAGTCCGTGTACCCCGAGGCACCCTCGGTGTAGAACGTGGCGCGGTCGGGCTCATTGAGGGGCAGCCCCTCGCTCCAGCGGCGGACAAGGTCGGGGTTCGCCAGTGCGGGGCGGCCCACCACCACGGCGTCGCCCCAGCCGTGGGCGGCGACGGCCTGCGCGTCCTCGAGCGTGGTGATGGTGCCGAAGCCGGTGTTGACCAGGAACGGGCCGCCAAAGGCTGCGCGCAGTTCCTGGACCAGGGACCCTGAGGGATCCGAGTGCAGGATGCTCAGCCCGGCCAGCCCCAGCGGGGCAATTTCCTGAAGCAGGGCCCGGTACGTCGCCAGCGTGTCCGAGGCGTCCGTCTCCAGGGCGCCCTGGACGTTGTGCTCGGGGGAGATGCGCAGCCAGGTCCGCCCGGCACCGATGGCGGCTGCCACGGCTGTGACGGTCTCGACGACGAACCGGGCGCGGTTCTCCGGCCGGCCGCCGTACGCGTCGGTGCGCCGGTTGGCGGACGGCGCCAGAAACTCGTGGAGGAGGTAGCCGTTGGCGCCGTGGAGTTCCACGCCGTCAAACCCGGCTGCCATCGCGTTGCGGGACCCCTGCACGAATTCCTCGATGACGGCGGGCAGCTCCTCAGTGGTGAGGGCGTGCGGCACCGGGTAGGGGGCCTTGCCGTCATAGGTGCGCGTGAGCCCGTCGACGGCGACAGCGCTGGGCGCCACCACCTCGCGGCCGCCCGTGTTTCCGGGATGCGTGACCCGCCCGGCATGCATCACTTGCGCAATGATCAGCCCGCCTTCCGCATGGACGGCGTCGGTGACGCGCTTCCAGCCGGCAAGCTGATCCGCGGTGACGAGCCCCGGCTGGCGCACAAAGCCCTGGCCGGCAAAGCTCGGGTACGTCCCCTCGCTGACCAGCATGCCCATGGAGGCACGCTGGCGGTAGTACTCCACGACATCGTCGCCGGGGACGCCGTCGCGGCCGGAGCGGGAACGGGTCAGCGGCGCCATGACGAGCCGGTTGGGCAGTTCGAGGTCGCCGAGGGTCACGGGGGAAAACAGGTTCACATGCAGCTCCAAGATCGGGAATGGGTTCCGTTGGCGTCAACGCCCCGTGTTGCCCCGACTATTCCCCGGCCCTTCGGTGCCCGGCCGGGCGGGGGTACATTGGGATCCATGACGGATCAGTTGATGACCAGCGCCGTGCTTCATTCCCTGGGGGCAGCCCGGCCCTACGCCGGGAGCCGTCCCCTGGTCCTGGAACGGATTCCGGTGCCCGCGCCGCGGGCGGGGGAGCTGCTCGTCAAGATCGAGAGGGCCAGCCTGTGCCATTCCGACCTGTCCGTGGTGGACGGCTCCAGGGTCCGCCCGCTGCCCATGGCACTGGGGCACGAGGCCAGCGGGACCGTGGCCGCCGTCGGGCCCGGCGTCCCGGACGTGAAGGACGGCGACCGCGTGGTCATGGTGTTTGTGCCCGGTTGCGGGGACTGCCGCGCCTGCGACGCCGGCCGGCCGGCTCTGTGCCACCGCGGCGCGGCGGCCAACGGAAGCGGCGACCTGCTGCACGGGGAGGCAGTGCTGCGGACCGTGGACGGGGAGCGGATCAACCACCACCTGGGCGTCTCCGCCTTCTCGGACTACGCCGTGGTGGCCCGGGAATCCGCAGTCGTGGTCGACAACGACGTCCCCTTCGACATTGCCGCCATGTTCGGCTGTGCCGCCCTGACGGGAATCGGGGCGGTGCTTAACTCGGCCAAGGTGTCCGGCGGAGAATCAGTCATCGTGTTTGGCCTCGGCGCCGTGGGTCTCATGGCCGTCATGGGCGCCGCGCAGGTTGCCGGGACAACGGTGATCGCCATCGACCCCCTCCCGGAAAAACAGGCGCTCGCGGCGCGCTGCGGCGCACGCGCGGCCGGTGCCCCGGCCGATGCCGAAGCCCTCGTCGCCGAACACGCGGGCGACGGCGTCGACGTGGCCATCGAGGCCGTGGGCAGCGCCCGGGTCATGGAATCCTGCCTGGGCCTGCTCACCCGCGGCGGCGCGCTGGTCTCCGTAGGGCTGCCGCATCCGGACCAGGTGCTGAGCGTGCAGGCCTTGCAGTTTGCCGGCATGGGCAAGCGGCTGCTCGGCTCGTACATGGGGGATGCCAACCCCGCCCGGGACATTCCCGCCTACCTCCAAATGTGGCGCGATGGCCGCCTCCCGGTGGAACTGCTGCACACCGACACCAGGCCGCTGGCGGAGATCAACGAAGGACTGGACGCGCTCGCCGACGGCCGGGTGGTGCGCCGGCTCTTCACCCTTGCACCCTAGGCCGCCGCTGGAGGGGTGAATCCCTTGCGCCGGCGCGCCGGCGGAGGGAAGCTGGTGGGGCAGGAATCCATCCCATGCTCCCGGAAGGTTCGCCATGTCCAACTCCGTCAACTATTTTGAAGTCGGCACCCCTGACCCGGCGGCCAGCACCGCCTTCTATTCGGGAATGTTCAACTGGCCCGTCGGTCCGCCCTCCGAGGCCCGTTACAGCATGGTCGACGGCGACCGTGGCGGCCTATGGGACACTTCGACGATGGGGGGAGGGAACTGGGCAATCTTCTACGTCCAGGTGGACGATGTCGCCGAGAGCATTGAAAAGGCCGTCAGCCTGGGCGCCACCGTTGCCGTCCCCCTCGTCGACAACGGTGCCATTGAGTTCGCCCACCTGGTCGACCCGCAGGGAAACCGTTTCGGCGTCTGGCGCCCCAGGGACGCCTAGTGGACGTGGAGGTGGACCGGCACCCACGGGTGCCGGTCCACCTTGACATAAACGTTTGATAGGCGGTTAGGCGGCCGACTTGGAGCGGCCGGTGATTGCGCCGTAAATGCCTGCGACAACCAGGCCGCCGACGATTGCGCCGACAACGCCCAGGATCAGGCTGGTGATCCAGCCTCCGCCGAATGCGGATTGCTTTTATTGCTTTTCCGATATGACAAAACCGACTAAATGAATCGGTCTTGACCACAACTTAGTCCCGCGCCGTGCCTGCGTTCAGTCACGTGGCCGATGTGCAACACGGCCGCGGGAATGCATTGCGCGCAGATCCGCCTGCGCGCAGGGCATCTGGTGATTCAGGTCCGTCCCTGACGCGCGGCGTACCCTTGTCCCATGGAAGGCCCTGATCCTGGTGGTCCCCGCGGCACCTTTGCTTTCGGACGGCGTGCCAGGCTGGTGCTGCGCCGGGTTCCCGTCTGGGCGTGGAGGCTGCTCATGCGCGCCGTTCGGGACGGTGAAATATCGCGTTTCAATGTGGACCCCGTTGCCAGTGTGCAGCATTGGCCGGAAATGGACTTTACGGGTCATGAGGCCTCCGCTGCCCAGCGGCTTGACGTCATGGCGCCCGACCCCGCTCCCCAGGGACTGCTGCCCGTGTATGTGTACTTTCACGGTGGAGGATGGACCTCGGGGGACAAGGCCTCACTGACCAAGTACTGTGCCAGCCAGGCCGCGGCCGGGATGGTGGTGGTCAACGTCAACTACCGCAAGGCGCCCCGGTTCCATCTGGGCCACGTGCTGCAGGACGCCAACGCGGCGCTGGGCTGGGTGCGGCACAACATCGAACGTTTTGGCGGGGACCCCCTCCGCGTGGTGCTTGGCGGCGACTCGGCTGGCGGCCAGGTCGCGGCGCTTATAACGGCCGCCACGTTTCGCCCGCTTTTGGCCCGCCACTATGACCTGGCACCGGCACTGCCGGCAGCACACCTCAGGGGCCTGGTGCAGCACTGCAGCGTGGCGGACTTCTCGGTGTGCTTCGATCCGGGTTTCGTGTTAAGCCTGAACTTCATCCGCATGCTCATCCCCACGGGCGGCGACGCCAAGGACAGGCTGCCCCTGCGTGAGGCCGCCCACTACATGTCGCCCATCGAGTGGCTGGACTCGCGCTGTCCGCCGGTGTTCATCACCACATCGGAGCGGGATTTCTTTTACACCGCCAACCTGAACCTGATCGCCAGCCTGGAACGCCACGGGGTCGTGGTCGAGAAGATGGTGTACGGCTGGAACAGTCCCAACACCGAACACACCTGGCAGCAAAACTTCCGCTTCCCTGAATCCCAGGAGGTGTACCGGCGCCTACAATCCTTTGTAAGCAAGGTGGCGCACTAAGCCCTCGCCCGGATGTCCGCCCGGGCCGCCCCGACCAGGACCGGAAGTAGCGCAATGGCCGAACAGGAAGACCCCACACTGGATTCCGCAGAACAGCTGGACGCCAAACTGCAGGACTTTGATTGGGCCCGGCTTCCCAGTGAATTCAACCGCTGCACCTTTGCCGCACCGAGCGGTTCGCTGGCCATGGCCCAGCTGGGCGACCCGGCAGGGCAGCCCGTGGTCCTGGTTCCCGGCGCCACCGGTTCCAAGGAAGACTTCGCCCTCATGATGCCCATCCTGGCCGGGGCCGGCTATAACGCCATCAGCTTTGACCTGTCCGGCCAGTACGAATCTGCCGGGGCCGGCCCCGAAAACCTCACGCCCGCCCGCCTTCACTACAGCTACGCACTCTTTACGGACGATCTCGTGGCGGTGCTGCGCGACGCCGCCGCCAAGGCCGAAAGGCCGGCGCACGTGGTGGGCTATTCGTTCGCCGGCATTGTCGCCGGTCTCGCTTTGGCCAAGCAACCGGACCTGTTTGCGAGCCTGACCCTGCTCGGGTGTCCGCCGCTTGCCGGGCAAAGCTTTCGCGGCATCAGCAGGATCGGCCCGCTGACCGGCCTGGCAGGAGGCCGGACCGGGGCGGCCCTGATGATCTGGGGGATCAAGGCCAATGTCATCCCTGTGCCGGCCGGCAGGCTGCGCTTTGTGAGGGACCGTTTCCAGCTCACGCGCCGCCAGTCGGTACGCGACATGGTCGGACTCATGCAGCACAGCCCCGACCTCACGAAGGTGCTCGCCGGCGCGCCGCTGCCCAAGTTGGTCGCCGTGGGCGAGCACGATCTTTGGCCCACCCGCCTGCACGCCGGCTTCGCCGCGTCCATCGGGGCGAGCCTGGCCGTTTACCGTTCGGGTCACAGCCCGTGCGAGACCTCGCCGCACCAGCTGAGCCGGGACCTGCTGGCCCTCTTTGCGCGGGCAGCCTGAAGCGCGGCCGGACCGGGAGCCGGCCGGCCCCCCAGGCAGTTCACGGACCCTGCTGCCCGGGCGGCCGGCGTCGTTCCCGGCGCCGGCGCAGTGGCGGCTCGGCCCGGAACTCCCAGCGGAGCGTCGCCCACGCCATGGACAGCCTCAGGCCCAAGGCGCCCCACGACCGGAAGGGCCGGGCGGAAACAGGCATGCGCATCCCGGCGTCGAAGAGCACCTGCATGTCCGGGCGCACGCGGTAGGAGATGTCGAGGTCGTCGTGGACCAGGGGCGAACCGCGCAGCACGCGGGGGCCGATTCTCGCCCAAACGTCGGCGGTCATGGCGAAGTTGGAGCCGAAGACGGGCACATGGCCCAGCAGGAAGCCCACTGCGTGGAAGTAGCCGCCCAGGTAGAGCGTGCGCCCCAGCCCGCAAACCAGCTTGTTTGCGCCGTAAAAGTCGCCCGGCCCGGTCACGAGAGACAACGGCCCCGCCTCTTCCAGGGTGTTCTCCAGCCGTGCCAGCCAGCCTGCGGGCGGCCGTGAATCGGCATCCAGCCGGGCCAGGATTGCCGCACCGGACTGGGCTGCGGCATCAAACCCGCGGGCAGAGGTGGGCGCAATGCCCGGCGGTGCGGAGAGGATCCGCTGGACCCCGGCGGCCGCACAGACTTCGGCCGTGTTGTCCGTGCTGGCATTGTCCACCACGATGATCCGGTCCGCCGGCCTATCCTGAAGCGCCAGCAGGGCCAGACAGGACTGAAGCATGGCGGCGTCGTTGCGGCACGGAATGACGACGGCGATCCGGGTCATGTACCGGCCCTGCAAAGGTGCTGCCCAAAACCGCCGCTGCGCGTCATGATGCCACCCTACAACCGGGCCACCACGAGAAACCGGGCCCGGCGCACAGCCTGCGGCTCCGCGACCCGGCGCACAGCCTGCGGCTCCGCGACCCGGCCCACAGCCTGCCGCCGCACATGACAGGAAATTCCCAGCTCCTGGCGGCGGCAGCGGCGTAAGCTGGTGGGATGCGCACGCCAACAGCGGAGGGGCGGTCATGAAACGTCGATGGATTCGGTGGATGCCGGCCGCGGCCATGCCGGCGGTCATCGCCGCGGCAGTGCTCGCCGGCCCCCTTCAGGCGTCAGCCCGGGTCGACCTGCCGGGCAAGACACCGCAGCAGGTCCTGGCCCTGATGGTCGGCAGCCAGGTGCACCAGCTCTCCGGGACGCTCGAAGAGACCGCCAACTTGGGCCTGCCGCAGCTGCCCGACCTTGGGCCCGGCACGTCCGGCTCCTCAAGCCTTGGCTCGCCGGCGCCGGACGGCACTGCCGCTTCCGGAAGTTCACCGGCCGTGGCGAATCTCCTGACAGCTTCCAACATCAGCCAGCTGGTGGGGTTCCTGACGGCGCCGCACACCGTGCGCGTCTACCTGGACGGCGCGGGCAACCAGCGGGTGCAGGTCCTGGACAAGCTGGCCGAGCGGGACGTCATCCGCCACGGCACCACCGTGTGGACGTACGACTCCGGCAAGAACACTGCCACCGAACTGACGCTGCCCAACCCGCGGCTGCCGAAGGCACTGACGCCGGGCTTCACCGAGCACACTCCGGATGCCGTGCGGACCCCCGCCGCGCTGGCAGCAGGGTTGGTCAAGGACCTAGACCCGACCACGCAGCTTAGCCTTGGCGCGAACACCAAAGTTGCCGGCCATGCCGCGTACGTCCTGCAACTCGTGCCGCGGAGCGGCGGGACGCTCATCGGCAAGGTGTCCATCGCCGTGGATGCCGCGACCGGACTGCCGCTGCGGGTCACCGTTTCCGCACGCGGCCAGGACAGTGCGGCCCTGGCGATCGGCTTCAGCAAGCTGGAGCTCACGGCCCCGCCGGCCTCCATCTTCGTGTTCACCCCGCCTCCGGGCACCAGCGTCACCAGGAAGACCGCGCCGGCCGTTCCCATGCAGCCCGGGGTGCCCGTCCCGGGTGCAGCCCCGCTGCCGGGACATGTTGCAGCCCCGCTGACGGAGAGAACGCCGGGCGCAGCGGCCAAGATGGGCGCGGCGCCGAAGGTGGCAGCGTCCGGCAACGGCTGGGCGACCATCGCAGAGGCACCTTCCGGCACCGTTCCGGCCAGCCTTTCCGCCTCGCCGGCCCTCGCACAGCTGCTGGAGCCGGTCGCCGGCGGGCACGCTCTCTCCACCCCGCTGTTCACCGTCCTGATCACCCCTGACGGCGCACTGTTCGCTGGCGCTGTCCCGCTGGCCGCGCTGCAGCAGGCCGCGGCCGCGAAGTGAGCGGCCCGCCGGAAGAAGCCGCCTCGGAAATCCAAGCCACTGACCGCGACGGCGCGGGCAGGGGGCGTGAGGGTCCCGCCGTCATCGAGACGCGTGGACTGACCAAGCGGTTCGGCCGCCAAACTGCCGTCGACGGCCTGGACCTGCGCGTCCCGGCCGGCGCCGTGTTTGGCTTCCTCGGCCCCAACGGCTCCGGAAAGACCACCACGATCCGCATGCTGCTCGGACTGGCCAACGCCACCAGCGGGACGGTGAGCGTGCTGGGCCAGGACATGCCGCGCAGCCTCGACGCCGTCCTGCCCCGGGTGGGCGCCCTCGTGGAGGGCCCGGCGTTCTACCCCTTCCTCTCCGGCACCGCCAACCTCCACCGGCTGGACACCGCGGACCCGCATTCGCCGCGCCCCACCCGCCGGCAGCGGGTGGGGGAGGCGCTGGAACGGGTAGGCCTCCAGCATGCGGCATCGAAGAAGGTCAAGGCCTACTCGTTGGGCATGAAGCAGCGGCTGGGGCTGGCGAATGCCCTGCTGCGCCCGCGCGAACTGCTGGTGCTGGACGAGCCCACCAACGGCCTGGACCCGCAGGGCACCCGCGAGGTCAGGAACCTGGTCCGGTCCCTTGCCGCGGAAGGCACCACCGTCTTTGTTTCCAGCCACCTCCTGGCCGAGGTGGAACAAATCTGCACGCACGCGGCCGTCATGCGTGCCGGGCGCCTTGTGGCGCAGGGGACCCTGGCCGGGCTGCGTGCGGCGGGCCAGCCGCTGGTCGTGGTCCGCACGCCCGACGCCGGAGCCGCCCGCCGCGTCCTCGCCGGGCTTGGCCTGGTCCCCGGCCCGGCCACGAACACCACGGCAGGTGCGGCTGGGGCGGATGGCACGGACGGACCGCCCGTCACTGCGAAGCTCCCGGGGGCGGTGGACGCGGCCCAGGACGGCATGCCCCGGCCCGAGGACATTGTGGCCGCCCTGGTCCGGGACGGCATCCGCGTCCGCGGCTTCAGCGTGGAAAGCGGCAGCCTCGAGGACCGCTTTGTGGAATTGACGGGGGAGGGGTTCGACGTTGCACGCTGACAATATTCCGGCCGACGTGCCCGTACGCCGCACGCGTGCCAGGACGTGGCCCTTGCTGGTCTCCGAGCTCTCTGTCATGTTCCGCCGTCGCCGGACCTGGGCCATGCTGGCGGCCCTGGCGGCAATTCCGGTGCTGATCGCCATTGCCGTCAGACTCACGGAAAGCGGCAGCGCCGGGCACGGCCCTGCGTTTCTGGACCGGATCACCCAAAACGGCCTGTTCGTGGTGTTGACGGCCCTGGTGCTGTGCACCCCACTGTTCCTGCCGCTGACCGTGGGCGTGGTCGCGGGGGACACCATCGCGGGGGAGGCCAGTCTCGGGACCCTGCGCTACCTGCTGGCGGCCCCGGCCGGGCGGGCGCGCCTGCTTCTGGTGAAATATGTGGGGGCCGCGGTCTTTTGCGCGGCCGCCACGGCAGCCGTGCTGCTTGCCGGCACCGTGGCCGGCCTGGCCCTGTTTCCGTCGGGCCCGGTGCCCCTGCTCTCCGGAGAGCTGGTCGACGCGTGGACGGCGGGGGGCAGGATTCTGCTGGTGGGCGCCTATGTCTGCGTATCGCTGCTCGGGCTGGCCGCCGTGGGTCTGTTCATTTCCACCCTGACCGACGTGCCCGTCGGTGCCATGGCGGCCACCATTGTGCTGGCCATCGCCGCGCAGGTGCTCGACACGCTGCCCCAGCTGGACTGGCTGCACCCCTGGCTGTTCAGCCACTGGTGGCTCGGATTCGCCGACCTGCTGCGCCAGCCCGTCGAGTGGACGTCGTTTGGAAACAATGCCGTGCTGCAGCTGGGCTACGTGCTGGTGTTCGGGGCGCTGGCCTACGGGCGCTTCGCCACGAAGGACGTGCTGTCCTGAAGGCGGCTGCCCCTCGGCCGCTAGCGCCTACCGGCCTCCCCACACTCGCTCCGCTCGTGCGGGGCCCCTCGGCCGCTAGGCTTGGCCCATGACAGAGCCGACCTCCCTCATCCACGAGCTGCCCACCGTCACCGTCCGCCGCACGGTGGTATCCGCCATGGCCAACAACGCCTACCTCATCACGCACCGGCAAAGCGGCGCCCAGGTGCTGATCGACGCCGCCGACGACGTCCCGGCCATCCGGCGCATGCTCGGCGACGCGGCGGGCGACTCCGCGGTCCCCGCCGCCCTGGAGCTCGTCGCCACGACGCACCGGCACTGGGACCACGTGCGGGCCCTGGCCGAAATTGCCGACGGCGTTCCCACCGCGGCCGGCCGGGACGACGCCACCGGCATCGAAGCAGAATCCGGGGTGGCCGTCGACCGGCTGCTGGGACACGGCGACGTGCTGGAGGCAGGCGGAATCAGCCTTCACGCGGTCCACCTCCGCGGCCACACGCCCGGATCCATGGCCTACGTCCTGGCCGACGGCGGCACCACGCTGATCTTCAGCGGCGACTCCCTCTTCCCGGGCGGCGTCGGCAACACCGAAAACGATCCCGAGCGGTTTACGTCCCTGCTGGACGACGTCGAGGAACGCCTGTTCGGGGCCTACCCCGACGACGCAGTGGTGCTGCCCGGCCACGGCGACGCCACCACCCTTGGCGCCGAGCGCCCGTCCCTGCCGGCATGGCGCGGACGCGGCTGGTAGATGGCCCGTCCGTGCAGTTCGCCTAAGCTGGATGGCATGTACTTCATCGTCGTGAAATTCCAGACCAAGCCCGACTACACCGACCGCTTCATGGACCTGGTGGGCCCGTTCACCGAGGCCACCCGGCAGGAGCCCGGAAACCTCTGGTTTGACTGGTCGCGCAGCGTGGAGGACCAGGCCGAGTTTGTCCTGGTGGAGGCCTTCCTGGACGACGACGCCGCCGGCGCGCACGTCAACAGCGCCCACTTCAAGGCCGGCCTGGAGGCCATGCGCCCGGCCCTGCTCTCGACGCCGCGGATCGTGTCGCGCAAGGTGGACGGTGATTTTTGGGGCGAGATGGGCGAACTGCAGATCGGCTGAGCCGATGGCCAAAGCCTTTGACCTGGAGACGATCGGCCGCGGCCTGGCCTTTGCCGCATCCCTGGACCGCCTCGCTGCGGCCCTGAATACCGCAGCTCCCGGCGGCGCAGCCGCAGCCCCCGGCGGCGCCGCCGTCGTCCAGGCCCCGCCCGGAACCGGCAAGACCACGCTGGTCCCGCCGCTGCTCGCCAACCTGCTGGGCGGACGGCGCGTGGTGGTCACCCAGCCCCGGCGGGTGGCGGCGCGGGCCGCGGCCCGGCGGCTGGCCGCGCTGGACGGCAGTCCGCTCGGCGGCCGCGTGGGCTACACCGTCCGCGGCGAACGCCACGCCGGCCCGGACACGCTGGTTGAATTCGTAACGCCCGGCATCCTGCTGCGCCGCCTCCTGGCCGACGCCGGCCTCGAGTCCACCGGGGGCGTGGTGCTCGACGAGGTGCACGAACGCGGGCTCGAGACGGACCTGCTGGTGGGCATGCTCGCCGAAGTCCGCCAGCTGCGCGGGGACCTGGTGCTGGTGGCGATGTCCGCGACCCTGGAGGCCGCGCGCTTCGCCGCATTGCTCGCGGACGACGCCGGCTTCCCGGCCCCCGTGGTCGACTCGCCGTCCGTCCTGTTTCCCCTCGCGACTGTATGGGCCCCGTCGCCGGAACCCCGGCTTGACGGGCGCGGGGTGTCCCGTGCATTTCTTGACCATGTGGCCGACACCGCCGCGACGGCCCACGCCCGGGCCCTGCGGTCCGAGCCCGGCACCGATGCGCTGGTCTTTGCCCCCGGCGCCTATGAAGTGGGGTACATAGCCGCACGCCTGCGCCGGGGCGGCACGGACGTGCTCGAACTCCACGGCCAGGCGTCGCCGGCCGAGCAGGACCGGGCCGTGTCCGGCCGCCCGGCAGGGGGTGAGCCACGGATCATCGTCTCCACGAGCCTGGCCGAGTCTTCGCTCACCGTGCCCGGGGTACGGCTGGTCATCGACTCCGGGCTGTCCCGTGAACCCCGGCGCGACGCGGCCCGCGGCATGTCCGGGCTGGTCACATCGTCCTGTTCGCGCGCTTCAGCCGACCAGAGGGCGGGCCGGGCGGCGCGGCTGGGCCCGGGTACGGTGGTCCGCTGCTACGACCAAAAGGCCTTTGCCGCGGCGCCGGCCCACCAGACGCCGGAGATCCTCGTGGCGGACCTGGCACACGCCGCGCTGGTGCTTTCCTGCTGGGGTGCTCCCGGAGGGGCGGGGCTGGCGTTGCCGTCAGCCCCGCCGAAGGCCGCCATGGACGATGCCGTGGAAACGCTGCGCGAGCTGGGCGCCGTGGACGGGGAGGGACTGGCAACGGCCCTCGGCAGGACACTGGCCCGCGTCCCTGCCGACCCCCGCCTGGCGCGCGCCCTCCTGGACGGCGCTGCCGCCGTCGGACCACGTGAGGCGGCTGCGGCCGTCGCCCTTGTTTCCGGGGACCACCGCGCCCAGGGCGCGGACCTGGCCCAGCTGGCGGCGTCGCTGCGGTCGGGCCGGGACCCGGGTGCCCGGCGGTGGCAGGAAGACACCCGGCGTATGGAAGGGATTGTGCGCCAGGAAGCAGGTCCCAAGGGAAGGGGGCAGAAAGTCGGGCAAAGAGGCACCGCCCTGCCGGCCGCCGCCACGGTGCCGGCCGCTGAAGTCACAGGTTTCGTGGTCGCCCTGGCCTATCCGGACCGGGTGGCCCGTCAGGTTCCGGGAACCGGCAGCTACCTCTTCACGTCTGGCACGCGCGCCGGACTGCCGGCCGCGAGCCCGCTCAGCGGCCAGGAGTGGCTTGCCGTGGCCGAGGTGTCCCGTGCACAGGGCCGGGACGCCGCGGGCACCGGAGCGGTCATCCGCTCCGCGGCGCCGCTGGGACTGGGCACCGCACTGGCCGCGGCCCGGCATCTAGCGTCCGAGGGTGTGACGGCAGAATTCCGCAACGGCAGGGTCTCGGCGCGCAGCGAACGCCGGCTGGGGGCCATCGTGCTCGCCTCCACGCCGGTCAAGCCCACCGCGGCGCAGGGCCGGGCGGCGGTGGCGGCCGAGCTGCGGTCCAATGGTCTCGGACTGCTCCACTGGAACGGACCCGCGGACGCGCTGCGGCGCCGGCTGGCCCTGCTGCACCGGGAGCTTGGAGCGCCCTGGCCGGACGTATCCGACGCAGCACTTCTTGAACGGCTGGACGAATGGCTGGCGCCGGAGCTGGAGACGGTCGCGGCCGGCAGCTCTCCGGGCGCGGTGGGCCTGGTTGATGCCCTGCGCCGGCTGCTGCCATGGCCCGAAGCCGGCCGGATGGACGAGCTGGCCCCGGAGCGGCTCGCGGTGCCCAGCGGTTCCCGGGTCCGCATTGACTATCCGGAGGTGGATTCCGACGGCGGCCGGCCCGTGGTCGCCGTCAAGCTGCAGGAATGCTTTGGCTGGGCCGCCACCCCGCGCCTGGCCGGGGACCGCGTACCCGTGCTCTTTCACCTGCTTTCCCCAGCTGGCCATCCGCTGGCCGTCACGGACGATCTCGCCTCCTTCTGGTCCGGGCCCTACGCGCAGGTCCGGGCCGAGATGCGCGGGCGGTACCCCAAACATCCCTGGCCGGATGACCCGTGGACCGCACCTGCGACGGCGTTGACGAAGAAGAAGTCCGCAGCCCGCAGGCTGCCCTGAGGGTGGCCGGAGGCGTCGGCCGGTGTCAGGCTTCCGCCGTCCGCCAGCCGTCCGTGCGCAGAACGGAACTGGCCTGGGCGCCCATCCGGGCCATGCCGCCGTCGACCTCCCAGCTGGCGCCGGTGACGTAGGCGGCCGCGGGGGAAACCAAGAACGCGACGACTTCGGCCACCTCCGCCGCCGTGCCGGCATGGCCGAGCGGGATGCCGGGGCGGGGGATGTCATGCGGGTGGCGGGTTTCGGCGGCGGGCAGGTGCGTCGCGATTTCCCCGGGCGCCACGGCGTTGACAGTGATGCCGTGGGCGGCCAGTTCCAGTGCCAGCACCTTGACCAGCCCGTCAAGGCCGGCCTTGGAGGCGCAGTACGCCCCATAGCCGTATTTTGGCTGCTGGGCGTGAATGCTGGTGACGGCCACCATCCGCCCGCCCGCCCCGCCGGCCACCAGGAGGCGGGCGGCTTCCTGCAGGCACAGAAAGGCGCCGTTGAGGTTAGTGTCCAGCAGGCGTGTCCAGTCGGACAGCGGGGTGTCCAGCACCGGCTTGCTAAGCCCGACGCCGACGTTGTTGACGAAAACTCCCAGTCCGCCGAGCCGGTCGGCCAGACCGGCGATGGCGGGGGCGCAACCCGCCAGGGATGCCGTGTCCAGCCAGGTGGAGGCGCTGGCGCGGCCAAGGTTGCCGATGCGTCCCGCCGTGTCGGCGGCGCCGGCCTCGTCGTCGTGCCAGGTGAAGCCGACGTTGAAGCCGTCACGCGCCAACGCCAGGGCCACAGCCTTGCCGATGCCCCGGTCGGCCCCCGTGACAATGGCGACTCGCGGATATGGGAGTCCCGCGTCTCGACGGGGCTCGACCACCGGACGGGGCTCGGCCACCGGACGCCTACTTCGCCTTGCTGGCCGCTGAGCGCTCCGTCTTGGCGCCGGCGTTGAGGAGGTCCCCGGCGTCGTCCTCCAAATGGGCACGCATGAACCACTGGAACAGTTCCAGCTTGGCACACTGTGCAATGACCATGTCTTCCGTGATGGGGTCCAGCTCGCCGATCTCCGCCAAGGCTTTCCGGTGGCTCTTGAGGAAGCCGGTGTACACCACGTCAAGGGCGGCAAGGTGGGCCGATGTGCCGGCACGGCCAATGGCGTAGTCGTCCCAGCTGCGTGCCTCCACCAGGGCGCCGGGCAGCCCGTTCGGGGAGACGCCCAGCGTGGCAATGCGTTCGGCCGTCTCATCGACCATGGCCCGGACCAGCAGGACCTGTGGATCGAGCATCTCGTGGACACCGATGAAGTCGCGGCCCACCACGTTCCAGTGGGCGTGCTTGAGCGTCAGGGCCAGGTCGTTGAGCGCGTGCAGCCGGGGCTGCAGGATCGCCGCCACCTGATGGCCGTCCTGCAGTGAGAGCCCGGGAACGGTGTATCCGGCGTGCGTGGTTCTCTTGACAGCCATGTGCAGCTCCTTCGTCGACGTGCCGTGCGCCGCACGGGGTGGCGGCGCTGGCTCCACGCTAGCCAACCCGCCCGGCCGCGTCCAGAGCAAACGGCCACCGGCTAGCTTGCGGGCTGGCCCCGGAGGGTCCCTGGCGCAGGGGGGTCGGGGACCGCCAGGCTCGTGAAACGGTACGGTCCGCAGGTGACGTCGTGGTCGCGGACGTCGTCGTACCACTGCGCAAGGTAGACATGGCCACCTGAGAAGCTTGGCCTGGTGCACATGGCCCGGGCCTTGGCGGCGGAGACTTGGCCGGCGGTGGCCCAGACAGGGACCTCGGGCAGCTGCCAGGACCCGGTGATGGATTCCCAGCCTGAGGCGAACGAGTACAGCCCGTAGGCGAGTCCGGCGTCGTGCAGGCCGCGCATCAGGCCGGCCAGCACCAGCCGGTTCTCGCGCCGCTGGGCGGCGTTCGACGTCGGCCAGGGCTGCGGCTTGTGCGGCTCCACATCAATCCACACCACGAAGGGCAGGAACGATGCCTTGGCCATGGCGGCCACCGCGGCCGTTGCCTCGGCGAATCCTGCGTTGGACAGCTGGCCGTCCCGGGTGGCAGGGGACCACGGACCCGCCGCCTTATGGGCGCGCAGCTGGGTTGGGGTGGGGAACGCTGCCATGGCATACGCATGGGCCGGCACGCGCGCGTTCGAGACCCACGTGACCTGCCATGCCAGGCACGGGTTGACGGTGAACGGCAGCCCGTTCGTCAGGCCGATGACGGACAGCCGGGCCGTGTCCGGTGGAAGGGGAAGTCCGTAGCCGCCGGCCGACGCGGGACATTGCGGCCAGGAAATGTCGTTGCCCTGCAGCAGGGCCGCCTGCGCGGAGGGGTAGGGAGGGTTTGCGGGGGGATCTGGCGTGGCTGGCGCGCAACCGGCCAGCAGTGCCGCGCACGCCGCCAGGACCGCCAGCCTCCCTGCCATTCGCATCCTGGCGGTCCTCCCATTCCGTGTGCCGCTCAGAATATCGTGTCGATGGAATTCCAGGCCCGGCCGACCTGGGTGCGGGGCAGCCACGACCCACTGCCGCTGCGGGCGTACAGCCACAGGTTGCCGGCGGCATCCCGGGCCAGGACATCGGGGGTGCGGTCACCGTTGAAGTCTCCGGGGGCCGCGAGGGCCGTCATCGAATTCCAACCGTTGCCCACCCTGACCCTGGGCAGCCAGCCGCCGCGACCGTTGCCGGGATACAGCCACAATTCGCCGGTGGAGGCCTGCCTGGCCAGGATGTCCGCGGTGCCGTCGCCATTGGCGTCGCCGGGCCCCAGGATGGAGTTGAAGGCGTTCCAGCCGCTGCCCACCTTGACGCGCGGCAGCCAGCCGCCGCGGCCGTTGCCGGGATACAGCCACAACGCGCCGGTGGCGTCGCGGGCCAGCACGTCGGCCGTTTGGTCGCCGTTGAAGTCCCCGGGGCCCAGAATGGTCCCGAACCCGTTCCAGCCGCTGCCCACCTTCACCGGAGGCAGCCATCCGCCGTGGCCGTTGCCCGGGTACAGCCACAGGTATCCCGTGGACCTTTCGCGCGCGAGCACGTCCGTCCGCCCGTCCCCGTTGAAGTCACCCACCGTGTCGAGGGCACTCATGCCCTGCCAGCCGGAGCCGATCCTTGTTCCTCCCGTGAAAGCGCCCTTGCCGTTGCCCGGGTACAGGCGCAGCTCACCCGTGGAGCTGACGCGTGCCAGCACGTCGTTGTTCCAGTCACCATTGAAATCGCCAGTCGAACCGGACAGGGAGGACCCGGGCATGGCCAGCGCCGTGAACGTGTACGGGCTGCACGTGATGTCGTAGTCGCGCACGTCGTCGTACCACTGGGAGAGGTATACGTGGCCGCCGGAGAAACTCGCCCTGGTGCACATGTCCTGCGCTTCGGCGGGGTAGTCCAGTCGCCCTGCCGTGGCCCAGACAGGGACGCCCGGCAGCAGCCAGGAGCCGGTGATGGCGGCCCAGCCAGAGGCAAAGGAATACAGTCCATAGGCGAATCCGGCGTCGTGAAGTCCGCGCATCAGGCCCTCCACCACCAGGCGGTTCTCCCGCTGCTGCGCGGCGGTCGCCGTCGGCCACGGCTGCGCGGGGCGCGGCTCAACGTCGATCCACACGACCGGCGGGTGGAACCCGGCGCCGGCCATGGCGGCGACGGCGGCCGTTGCCTCGGCGTAGCCGGCATTGGAGAGTTGCCCGGCCCGGGTGGCTGTTGACCACGGCCCCTGGGACTTGTAGCTGGCCAGCTGGGAGGCTGTGGGGAAGGCGGCCATGGCGTAGCCGTGTGCCGGCTTGTTCCGTGACGTCGCCCAGCCAACCTGCGAGGACAGGCAGGGATTGGTAGTGAACGGCAGGCCCCTGGTCAGGCCGATGATGACGAACTGGGCGGAGTCGGGAGGGAGGGGAAGCCCGCTGCCGCCGGCCGACGTCGGGCACTGGGGCCACGAAACATCGTTGCCGGAGAGGGAGGCAGCCTGTGCCGGCAGCGAGAAGAAGAGCCCCGACGCCAGGGAGGCCAAAACCAGTGCGGCGCACGCGGCCATGGCCGCGAGGCGCTGCAGCGGACCGCGCGGTCCTGCAACTGTGCCGGGATGGCGGAGGCCAGGACGGGTGTTCATCTTTCGCGGCTTCATTAGTGGCTGGTGGGTATCCACCAGTCAAGCACTGCGCAACGACCGTCGCCAGAGTACCGGCCGGTAGTTTTCGGCTATTCGAACCGGGTGGGGTCGCCCATGCCGCGCCGCACAACTTCGGCATAGCCGCTGGAGAAGTCGACCACCGTGGTGGGCTCGGCGCCGACGTCGCCCGAATCAATCACGGCGTCCACCACATTGTCCAGTGTTTCCTTGATTTCCCAGCCCTGGGTCAGTGGCTCGTCCTCATCGGGCAGCAGCAGCGTGCTGGAGAGCAGCGGCTCGCCCAGCTCATCGAGGATGGCGTGGATCAGGCGGCTGTCCGGGATGCGCACGCCCACCGTCTTTTTCTTGGGGTGGGCCATGCGGCGGGGGACTTCCTTGGTGGCCGGCAGGATGAAGGTGTACGGCCCGGGGGTGACGGCCTTGATGCTGCGGAAGATGTCGTTGTCCACCATGACGAACTGTCCCAGCTGCGCAAAGTCCTTGCAGACCAGCGTGAAGTGGTGTTTGCTGTCCAAGTGGCGGATGGCCCGTATCCGGTCCAGCGCCTCGCGGTTTCCGATCTGGGCTCCCAGCGCATAGCAGGAGTCTGTCGGGTAGGCGATCAGTCCGCCGGAGCGCAGCAGCGCCACCACCTGGGCCACCGAGCGGGCCTGCGGATCGTGGGGGTGGATGTCGAAGAATCTGGCCATGCAGGCAAGCATACTTCCGGCCGGGCACGGGACGGGCATTGGGTGAGCCCTTTTTGTGTGCCACGTTCAGGAAATTCCCACCAAAAGGGTGCACACTACACTTGTGCCATCCTTCCGGATGCCGCCGCCCAGCCCGATCACGACACCACCAGTACCGGTACGGCTTGTCATTGACACGCCGGCCCGCAACCGCAGCCGAACAGCGAGCCAGCACAGGAAGGCCTTCCTAAGAATGCCCAGAGGAACGCAAGGAAGAAAGATCTCTTCGATATGGAGGGACACCGGCTCGACCTTGGGCAACCTGCTGAAGCTCTTCGTGGCCTGCGGCGTGGCAGGGATCCTGGTTGCAGGACTGATGGTGCCCGCCGGCGCCGTTGCAACCGCCGCCGTCTCGGGCACAGACACCTTTCTGAACACGAGCCCGGGCGCACTGAAGCTCAACGCCCCCGCGCAGGGCACCACCGTGCTGGCCAACGACGGCTCCGTGATCGCAAAATTCTATGAACAGGACCGCCAGACAGTGTCCCTGGCCAACATGTCTCCGTTCATCAAGAACGGCATAGTCGCCATTGAGGACGCGCGGTTCTACGACCACGGCGGCATCGACATGACAGGCATCATGCGCGCCGTCGTGGCCACGATCCAGGGCGGACGCGAGGGCGCCTCCACCATTACCCAGCAGTACGTGAACAACGTGATCATTGAAAACCTGGTCACGGCCGGGAAGACCGACCAGGCCAAGCTGGGCGCCCAAAAGACCATCGTTGACAAGATCAACGAGATGAAGCAGGCCATCGACCTGGAGAAGACGACGTCCAAGAACGACATCCTCCAGGGCTACCTCAACCTCATCTACTTCGGCAACGGCGCCTACGGCATCCAGGCCGCCTCGAAACTGTACTTCGACACCGACGCCAAGAACCTGACGCTGCCGCAGGCCGCGGCGCTGGCCGGCGTCGTCAACAGCCCCTCCGTGTACGATCCGGTGGCCCACCCGAACAACGTGGTCACTCGGCGCAACGAGGTGTTGGGCAAAATGCTGGCCCAGAAGAAGATCACCCAGAAGGAGCATGACGCCGCCGTGAAGGCGCCGCTGAAGCTGCACCTGAACAAGCCCACACAGGGCTGTGTCGCGGCGGCCATGGCGCCGTACTTCTGCGACTACGTCCAGCAGCTGGTGCTCAACAATTCGGCCTACGGTTCCACCCCGGAGGACCGGGCCAAGTTCCTGTACCAGGGCGGGCTGACCATCAAGACCACCCTTGACCCCAAGCTGCAAAAGGTGGCGCAGGAGCGGGTCGACAACACCATGAGCCCCACGGATCCCCTGCAGCGCGGGGCCGACGTCGTCAGTGTCCAGCCGGGCACCGGCAAGGTCCTCACGATGGCCCAAAACACCGTGTACAACCCGGCCACGAAGCCGGGCAACTACATGGGCAACTTTTCCCTTCCCCTCAAGGACGCCAACGGCCTGCCCCTGCACGGTTCCGGCGGCTTCCAGATCGGGTCCACGTTCAAGCCGTTTGTGTTTGCCGAATGGCTCAGGAGCGGGCACTCCATGATGACCAACATTGACGGGTCCGTGCGCGACTACCCGCCCAACTACCCGTGGAAGAATTCCTGTGGCTCCACCACGGGCTTCTACGACCCGGCGAGCGGCACGAACCTGCTCCCCAATGACGACCCGGACCACTACTACTCGATGACGGCGTACCTGGGCCTGGCGATCTCCATCAACACCGTCACCTTCCAGACCGCCACGCAGCTGGACTTCTGCAACATCCAAAAGATGGCGACGGCAGCGGGCTTGAAGAACGGCACCACCAACAAGCCGTATGACGTCTCGAAGATCTCCAACCTCATCGGTTCCGAGAACGTGGCGCCGATCGATCTGGCCACGGCCTATGCCACCTTTGCCAACGGCGGCGTGCGCTGCGAGCCGATCGCCCTGACCTCGATCACCGACTCGACGGGAAAGAGCTACCCCGTCCCGACGGCGAACTGCCAGCGGACCATGAGCAAGGAAGTCGCCGCCGGCGTGACGTACGCCTTGCAGTACATGCTGGTGCACGGTTCCGGCTACGCCATCCCGCTCAATGACAAAGCTACTGCCTTCGCCAAGACGGGCACCACGGACGGCAACGTCGAGACCTGGACGGTGGGCGCCAACTCCGGCATCGCCACGGCGGCCTGGTTTGGCAGCTACCAAGGAAACGGTGACCAGTGGGTCAACCAAGACATCACCATCAACGGCGTCTACTACCCGAATATTGACGGTAACCAGCTGGCCGGCTCCAACTGGGCCGCGGTCATGAACGCCGCCGCCGGCAATTCCGCCTACCAGGTCGACCCGCTGACGGCACCGCCGGCGAGCATGCTCAGCCAGACTGCGCCGCTGGTTGCCGGCTCCAACGACCCCATGGCCGGCAGCGGCGTGCCTGCACCGGCGACCCAGGAGCAGCCGGCTCCGGGAGACACACAGCCACAGACACAGGCCCCCGCCGCACCGGCCACCCAGGCGCCGCCCGCGGCCACGCGCGCCCCGGCGCCCCAGCCCGTGCCGCCGAAAATAACGATCCCGACACCGAAGGTGACTCCGCCGAAGGCGCCGAATCCCTGACCGCCTGGACCTGACCGCTGGACGGACACACCGCCCCCGCCGGGGGCGCTTAGGACTTGCCGGTCCCGGTCGCCAGAACCCCCTGTAACGCGGTCCCGTCGGGTACGCCCAGGCCGGTGCAGGCGTCCCAGCCTGGCGTGGCGTGGTAGCTGCCGTTGTTGCCGACCGTCACGTCACGGAAGCCCGGTCCGGCCTGCGCCTGGGTCTCTCCGGGGTAGAGCTGGGGCTGCAGCAGTCCCAGCCCGCTGCCCCGGGTCTGGGCCAGCCGGGCAACGAGTGCGGCCCACAGCGGCGCCACGGCGCTGGTGCCGCCGATGACCATGTCCGTCCCGTCGACCCTGACCTGGTAGCCGGTCTGTGGATCGGCAACGGCGGCGACGTCGGGCACCCCGCGGCCCTTGGGTGTGGTCGCGGGGCCGGCGCCGGACAGCACCGTGACGTGCTGCTGCCAGTCGGGCAGGGGGAAGGTGTCGCTGACTCCGCCGCCGGTGGCTGAACTGGAGGAGTCGTTCCACACCGTTTCGCTGGCCACCTTTCCAGTGGAGCCGTCCGCCTCGAGCCGCGTGCCGCCGCAGGCGAGCACATGCGGGCTCGACGCCGGGAAGTCGGCATGGTTGCTCCCGTCGCCCTGGGCATCGGCGCTGCCGTTGTCGCCGGCCGCCGCGGTTACCGTGATGCCCAGCATGCCGGCGTCGATGAAGGCATCGTCCATGGCGGTGCGCGCCTGCGCCGTCCATTGGTCCTCGCTCTGGCCCCAGCTGATGCTGATCGCCGCCGGGGCGGGGGTGTCGTGGGTCGCCTTGGCGACGGCGTCGAGGAAACCGGCGTCGGTGTTCGGCGCAAAGTAGACCTTCAAGGTGGCTTTCGGTGCCAGCGCTCCGGCGACTTCGATGTCCAGGAGCACCTCTCCGTCCGCCCCCTGCGGATCGCCGCCGGGCACGTTGACGGCACCGTCCACGCCCACCGCCTGGACGGTCGGGCCGGTGATCCCCAGCCCCGAGAAGTATGTGTCCAGGTCCGCCTGGCCAAACCCGCCACCCAGTTCGATGATGGCAATGACCTGGCCGCCGCCGTCGGTGCCGGCCGGGAAATCGTAGATGCGGCCCAGCTCCAGCGGCGTGTAGCTTACGTTGCCGGCGGCCGCCGGCGCGAAGTGAAAGGGGGCGCGAGCCGTTGGCCTGTCGTCCAGGCCCAGCACGGCGGTGACCACCCCGTCCAGCGCCGCCGGAACGCTCAGTCCGCCGGTGCGGTGGCGGTGTGTGCTGCTTTCATTGTTGGGCCCGACGCTGGAAACCGTGTCGAGCTCGGTGCCAAAAAGGGAGCAGAGCAGTCCCACGGGCCCGGCGATCCGCAGCCTGCGCGACACGGGATCGGTCTCCACCACCCTGGCACCCAGTCCGGTGAAGGTCCGGGTGGCGAGTTCGACGTCTGCCGGTGCGGCTGATGTGGGCGACCCGGTGCCGTCGGCAGCGGTACCGGCACGCCGCAGCACGACGGTTACCGTGATGTCCTCCATGTACAGCTCGTCCGGGGTTCCGCTTGGCGGCGGGAGGTGGAGTGCCTGCGGGGCCGGCTCCCGGCTGCTGCCGGGGAGCGGAACGAGTTCGGGGCCGGCCAGTGGAGCCGCATGCCGCCCGCGCCGCGGGGCATCCGCGGCGGGGTCCTGCGCACCGGAGCCCCCGCCCCCGGTATGCGGTCCGTTGTCCGAAGGTTGGTCAACAGGTGGTCTTTTTGCGTCCGGTCCGTCCACTGGCGGTTCCTGTCCTGGCATGGCACACACCCTCCACTCGTTTACGGCGATACTACGGCCGATTTCGGGCCCAGACAATGCCTGTCACACCCGGAGGGAGCATCCACGGAACGGGGCCCCCTTCCTCGGGAGGGTCGTCAGGTGCGTCCCGCGGCCGCCTGCGTCGCGGCGTCTTCGGCCGTCTTGAATGCGCTCTCCAAAACGGCGACGGCGGCCCGGTACTCGGCGGTGCCACCGGGCCCGGTGCTGCGCCGCAGCCGTTCCGCCAGGGCCATCGCCTTGACCATGGCCGACGTTTCCGGAACCCGCACGTCGGACATCGCCGGGAAGTCGATGGCCTCGGCCGGGTCCAGTTCATACCGGCGCCAGCGGGCGAGCAACGAGTTGTGCCGGGCCGAAACCGCGCGGCGCTCCGCGTCGTCAACGTGCCGCGCGTCCGCGTCGGCCAGCAGGTGAATGCGCCGGGAAACCACCCTGTTCGTCCACCACCATGTACCCGCCGCGAGCACCGCCAGCGCCGCGCCCGCCCAGCGGTTCAGCACCGCGGTGATCAGGACGGACGGCAGGAGGATGCACAGGCCGGCAAAGAGGTACCAGAACTGGGTGTCGGGGTCGTGTTCCACGGCCGGACGAACCTTCACCAGCCAAACGGTTCCAGCCGTGGACAGCACCACCAGCACAGCCATTAAGGTGAGTCCTGCAAGGGCTGTAACAACCATCGTGGCACCTCCCGCCAACCGTCCCGGGCCTGCGGCCCGGACACCCGCACAAGGAGCCGGCCGCACCGGTTCCCTGATTCCATTGCAGGCCTTTTCCCCTGCAAGGTCAAGGGGGCCCCGCGCCGCCACGGGCGGCAAGCTCCCATCGTGCCCCTTTTTTGTCCAGGGTCTTACTCCAGGC
Source organism: Arthrobacter dokdonellae (assembly GCF_003268655.1). NCBI lineage: Bacteria > Bacillati > Actinomycetota > Actinomycetes > Micrococcales > Micrococcaceae > Arthrobacter > Arthrobacter dokdonensis. The sequence continues at coordinate 2,409,170 of NZ_CP029642.1, forward strand.
GGTGCCGGGGCACCGGCTGCTGTGTGGCGGCCGGCGCATGGCGGGCCGGCCCCGTGCCGGTCTGGGCATGGCCGGTGGCGGGCGCCGCACCCGGCCGTCGGCGGCGTTCGACGGCGGGCACACGACGCGCGGGCGGAAAATTGTCGGACGTCACGCCGGCAGGCAACCGTCCAGCCGGGATGCCCGCGGGCGGGCCACCTCCGTGGACGGCATCGCCCGGCGCCGTGCCTGGACTGCCGGCAGGCACTCCCGCCGGCTCGGAGTAGGCATACTTGCCCCCGCGCAGCGCCGAGGCGACCGCGGCCACCAGGCAGGCGGCGATGGCAAAGCCAAAGGCCACGGCGAGCCCGTCGGCGAACGGCCCGGAGATCAGTGCGGGGAAGAAGCCGCGGCCGGTGAGGTACGCGGCGTCGACCGGGGACAGGCGGGCCAGCGCGGCTGGCCCCAGCAGCGTCTGCACGGGATTGTAGCCCAGCAGGGAGGCAAACAGCACGGAGACCGGCGGCAGCGAGGCGATGTGGCCGGCGTCGGCCGCGCTGACGCCGTGCGCCGTGAGCCCGCTGGTGAGCGTGGCCGGCAGTGTGCGGGCCAGCCCCGTGACCATGAGGGAGAAGAAGATGCCGATGGAGAGCACCATGGCGGAATTTTGGAAGGTGGTGCTCATGCCGGCGCCGACGCCGCGGCGGTTGGGCGGCAGGCTGTTCATGATGCCGGCCCGGTTGGGTGCGGCGAAGAGGCCCATGCCCATCCCGTTGACGAGCAGGGCCAGGGCAAACGTCCAGTACTGGAAGTCCACGGGCAGCAGGAGCAGCCACCAGAAGCTCAGGGCCGCGACCACCATTCCGCCGGTGGCCAGCAGGCGGGCGCCCATCCTGTCCGAGATCCAGCCGGACACCGGGCCGGCCACCAGGAAGCCGGCCGTCAGCGGCAGCATGTAGATGCCGGCCCACAGCGGCGTGTTGGCGAAGTCGTAGCCGTGGCGGGGGAGCCAGATGCCCTGGAGCCAGATGATCAGGATGAACATCAGCCCGCCACGGCCAATGGCGGACAGCAGGCTGGCCAGGTTCCCGGCCGTGAAGGCGCGGATCCTGAACAGCTTCAGCTCAAACATGGGCTCGGGCACCCGCATTTCGATGGCGGCGAAGATTGCCAGCACCACTGTGCCGCCGATCAGCGCGGAAAGCACCCACGGGTTGGTCCAGCCCATGGTGTGCCCTCCGTACGGCTGGATCCCGTACGTGATGCCCACCAGCACGGCGACGAGCCCGGAGGCAAAGGTGATGTTGCCCCACCAGTCGAGCCGGGCCGGTTGCCGGATGCCGTTGTCGTGCAGCTTCAGGTACGCCCACGCCGTGCCGAAGAGGCCGACGGGGACGGAGACCAGAAACACCAGCCGCCAGTCGATGGGTCCCAGCAGGCCGCCAATGATCAACCCCAGGAAGGAGCCTGCGATGCCCGCCACTTGGTTCAGCCCCAGCGCCAGGCCGCGCTGGTCCACGCCAAACGCGTCGGTGATGATGGCGGTGGAATTGGCCATCAGCAGTGCACCGCCCACGCCCTGCAGGACGCGCATGATGATCAGCCAGTACACGCCGGGCACGCCACTGAGCCAGGTGGCGGCGAGCAGGATGGAAAAGACGGTGAAAATCGCAAAGCCGGCGTTATACATTTTCACCCGCCCGAACATGTCGCCGAGCCTGCCGAAGCTGACCACCAGGACGGCCGTCACCACCATGTAGCCCATGATGAGCCAAAGCAGCAGCGAGGTGTTGCCGGGAGCCAGCGGGTTGATCCCGACGCCGCGGAAAATGTCAGGCAACGCGATCAACAGGATCGACGCGTTGATCGTGGCCATCAACACGCCAAGCGTGGTGTTGGACAGCACGATCCACTTGTAGCGGGGGCTGGCGAGGTCACGGTCACGGCGGGCCCGCGCGCGTGCGCCGGCCGAATTTGTCAATGCCGTGGATGGTGTCAATGAAGCCTTGGCCACGATTTTCGCACTCCCTGGGAAGCTGTCACGTCCATGGGCAGCGGCGGTGGTTACCTCTGTCAACTATCCATGGTAGTCCCGTGGCGCAGCGGCGAAGCTGGGAGCTTTCTGTCAACCCGGCGGGCGGTCCCGGGCCCCATCCGGAAGGGTCCCCTGTTCTGATAGCCTGACCCTACCCGCGGATCTCCGGGCACGGTCGCCTGCCAGTTGTAGATGTCGGGTGGCCACTGGAATCCTTTCCAGACTTGAGGAGAACCATATGCACTTGACGCCACGGGAACACGAAAAACTCATGGTCGTGGTGGCCGCGGACCTGGCACGCCGGAGGCAGGCGCGGCAGCTGAAGCTCAACCATCCCGAAGCGGTGGCAATCCTGACCTACGAGCTGATCGAGGGTGCCCGCGACGGACGCACGGTCGCGGACCTGATGAGCTGGGGCAGCACCATCCTGAACCGGGACGACGTCATGGAAGGCGTCGCGGAAATGATCAAGGACGTCCAGGTCGAGGCGACCTTTCCCGACGGCACGAAGCTTGTCACAGTCCACAACCCCATCCGCTGACGGCCTGTCCCAGCAGAGCGCCGTGCATTGAAAGGCATGCCATGATTCCGGGTGAATACATCCTCCGTACCGATCCCATCACCTGCAACGGGGGTTCAGAATCGAAGTCGCTGCAGGTCACCAACCGCGGGGACCGGCCCATCCAGGTCGGATCGCACTACCATTTCCTGGAAGTCAACAGCGCGCTGGAGTTTGAGCGCGGCGAGGCCCGGGGCTGCCGGCTCGACATCCCGGCAGGCACCGCCGTGCGCTTCGAGCCCGGCGACGCCAAGACCATCAACCTGATAGCGCTCTCCGGCGCCCGGGAAGTCTACGGCTTCCAGAACCGGGTGAATGGTCCCCTCGACGCCGGCACGGCAGGGAGAGTCGACGCCGGCACGGCAGGGAGAGGCAGCAAATGAGCTTCGAACTGAGCCGCAAGCAGTATTCGGACCTGTACGGCCCCACCACCGGTGACGCCGTCCGCCTGGCCGACACCGAACTCTTTGCCGAGATCGAACACGACCTGACGAAGTACGGCGAGGAAGTGGTTTACGGCGGCGGCAAGGTCATCCGCGACGGCATGGGCCAAAACGGACAGCTGATCCGCGACGAGGACATCCCCGACACCGTCATCACCAACGTGGTCGTGCTCGACTACACCGGCATCTACAAGGCCGACGTCGCCCTGCGCGACGGGCACATCTTCAAGATCGGCAAGGCCGGCAACCCGCAAATCTCCGACGGCGTGGACATCACCATCGGCGTGGCCACCGACATCATCGCCGGAGAAGGGAAGATCCTCACAGCCGGCGGCATCGACACCCATGTGCACTTTGTCAGTTCCGACCAGATCCCCGTGGCGCTGGCCTCCGGCGTCACCACCCTCATCGGCGGCGGCACGGGCCCCTCCGACGCCAGCAAGGCCACCACCGTCACCCCTGGCGCCTGGCACATTTCCAAGATGCTCCAGGCCGTGGACAACATGCCCATCAACATCGGCCTGCTCGGCAAGGGCCACGCCAGCGCCCTCGAGCCGCTCGCCGAGCAGATCCGCGCCGGCGCCATCGGGTTGAAGGTCCACGAGGACTGGGGCTCCACCACCTCCTCGATCGACATGTCCCTGCGGGTGGCGGACGAATACGACGTCCAGGTGGCCATCCACTCCGACACGCTCAACGAATGCGGCTTTGTCGAGGACACCATCAAGGCGATCGACGGCCGCGTCATCCACACCTTCCACACGGAAGGCGCCGGCGGCGGCCACGCACCGGACATCATCAAGGTGGCCGGACTGCCCAACGTGCTCCCGGCCTCGACGAACCCCACGCTGCCCTACACGGTCAACACCATCGACGAGCACCTGGACATGTTGATGGTCTGCCACCACCTCAGCCCGGACATCCCGGAGGACGTGGCCTTCGCCGACTCCCGCATCCGCAAGGAGACCATCGCCGCCGAGGACGTCCTGCACGACATGGGCATCTTCTCCATCACCTCCTCCGACTCGCAGGCCATGGGCCGCGTGGGCGAGGTGGTGCTGCGCACCTGGCAGGTGGCCGACGCCATGAAGCGCCAGCGCGGCAAGTATGACGACGACCCCTCCGTGGGCGACAACGCGCGCCTTAAGCGCTTTGTGGCGAAATACACGATCAACCCGGCCATCGCCCACGGCATCGCCGACTCCGTGGGCAGCGTCGAGGAAGGCAAGTTTGCCGACCTGGTGCTGTGGGAGCCGGCGTTCTTTGGCGTCAAGCCGGAGATGGTGCTCAAGGGCGGCCAGATGGTCATGAGCGTCATGGGCGACCCCAACGCCTCCATCCCCACCCCGCAGCCGCGGACCCTGCGCCAGAACTTCGCCGCACTGGGACGGGCCGTGCATTCCTCGTCCATCACGTTCATGTCCCAGGCCGCGGTCGACGCCGGCGTGCCGGCGCAACTTGGCCTGCAGCACGAGGTGCGCCCCTGCCGCGGCATCCGCAACCTCACTAAGGCGGACATGAAGCGCAACGGAGGCACCCCGGACATCCAGGTGGATCCGGAAACGTACGAGGTGCGCGTGGACGGCGAGGTCGTCACCGCGGAGCCGTCAAAGGTCCTGCCCATGGCCCAGCGCTACTTCCTGTTTTAAGGAGAGCGCTGTGATCATCGAAAAGGTCCTGGGCAACAAGTTTGACCCCGCCACACAATCGTTCGACCCGGATTCGCTTGCGGGCCTCCATGAGGAGAAGGTGCTGCTGCCCTCCGCCGCCCTGGTCAAACGCATCCAGCGGGTCACCACGGACCACGGCAAGGAACTGGGCATACGGCTTGCGGGCGACAAGGCGCCTGACCTGCGCGACGGCGACGTCCTGTTCATGGACGGGCACAACGCCATCGTCGTGGCCGTCGAACACACCGACGTGCTGGTCATCGCCCCCGCCTCCATCCAGGAAATGGGGGTGGTGGCCCACAACTTGGGCAACCGGCACATGCAGGCCCAGTTCTTTGGCGCCGGCTCCGAGTACGGCGCGGAAGTGATGGTGCTGGCCTACGACCACACCGTGGAGGACTACCTCAAGCACGTAGGCGTGGCGTACTCGCGGCAGGAACGCGTCATGCCCGTGCCGTTCCGGCACGCCGGACACACGCACTGAGGCCCGGCATGACTTCCACCGCCCCCGCGTACCTTCTGGCGCTGCTTCAGCTCAGCGATTCGGCCCTGCCCACCGGGTCCTTCAGCCACTCCCTCGGCCTGGAAACCAGCCTGCACCGCGGCCAGGTCCACGACGAGCCCACCTTCGCGGACTGGCTGACCCAGTTCATCCGGATCCAGCTGGTCCACAGTGACGGGCTGGCCATCCGCTTCGCACTGGAGGCGGCGAGCGAGGAGGAACTGTTCCGGGTGGACCACGAACTGCACGCCGCTGCGCTGCCCCGGGAAATCCGTGAAGCGGGCGTGAAGATGGGTGCGCGCATGCTGGACATCGCCCGCTCCGTGGCACCTTCCCGGGAACTGGAAAGCTTCGCCAGGGCCGTGGCCCGCGGCGACTGCGCCGGGCACCCCGCCCTGGCGTTTGCCGTGGCGGGAAAGTCCCTGGGAGTACCCGCCGCCGAGCTGCTGGCCACCTACATGTTTTCCACCGCCACGTCGCTGACACAAAACGCCATCAGGGGCATCCCGATCGGCCAAAATGCCGGCCAGCGCGTCCTGCGCGCTGCGCACCGGGAGGTGGGTGACGGCGTCGTGCTTGTCCAAACGCTGGGGCGGGAAGACTTTGGCGTCACCGCGCCGGGGCTGGAGATCGCACAGATGCAGCACGAACGCCAGCGGGCCCGCATGTTCATGTCCTGAAACCGTAGAAGGAGAAAACCATGAAGCCCATCAAGATTGGCATTGGCGGCCCTGTCGGCGCCGGCAAGACCCAGCTCGTGGAGCGCCTCACCCGCGCCCTGGACGGGGAGGTTTCCAGCGCCGCCATCACCAACGACATCTACACCATTGAGGACGCCAAGATCCTGGCCGCGAACAGCGTGCTGCCGCTGGACAGGATCATCGGCATTGAAACCGGCGGCTGCCCCCACACGGCCATCCGCGAGGACACGTCGATGAACTCGGCCGCCGTGGCGGAGCTGGAGGCACGGCACCCGGACCTGCAGGTCATCTTCATCGAGTCGGGGGGCGACAACCTCTCGGCCACGTTCAGCCCGGAGCTGGTGGACTTCTCCATCTACATCATCGATGTGGCACAGGGGGAAAAGATCCCCCGCAAGGCCGGGCAGGGCATGATCAAGTCCGACCTGTTCATCATCAACAAGACGGACCTTGCCCCCTACGTGGGCGCCGACCTCTCGGTGATGGAAGCCGACACGCTGGAATTCCGTGGCCACAAGCCGTACTGCTTCACGAACCTGAAGACCGACGACGGACTGGAACACGTCATCAACTGGCTTAAGCGCGACGTGCTCATGCTGGACCTGGAATCACGGTGACTGAAACCGTCGCTGAGGGCGGACCGGCATTCCCTCGGTTGGGCCCACAAGCGCTAGGGACCCGCGGCGAGCTTGCGAGCCGTGGGAGCGCTTGGGGACTATCCGACTCCTCGGCCGCGGGCGGCCTGCGGGGTCTCCTTTACGCGACCTCCGGGAACACCGGGTCCGCGACCTCCGGGAACACCGGACCCGCCGCCGTCGGCCGGCTTGCTGAACCGTCCACATGGGCCGGGACGCTTTCCCTGTCCATCGACCGGCGCGGAGACAGGTCGATCGCCGTCAAGCAGTACCACGACGGCGCGCTGCGGGTCTTGCGTCCGCATTACCTCGATGAGTCCGGACAGGTTTGTTATGTGGTCATCAATCCCGGCGGCGCCTACCTTGGCGGGGACAAGTACCTCATCGAGGTCGACGTCGCGCCGGGTGCCGAGCTGCTGTTGACGACGCAGTCGGCCACCAAGGTTTACCGCACGCCGGACAGCCGGGCCGAACAACGCCTGCACATCCGGCTGGCGGCCGGCGCCCGCATGGAGCTGCTGCCCGATCCGTTGATCGCCTACCGGGAGGCCAGCTACGGGCAGGTGACAGTGGTGGAGATGGACCCCGGCGCCTCGTTCGTCATGGCCGAGGTGGTGACGCCGGGGTGGTCGCCGGATGGAAAGCCGTTCCGCTACGACGAAATACGGATGCGCAACGAAATCTCCATTGGCGGCCGGCTGGCCGTGTTGGACAACCTCCTGATCCGGCCCGGGACGGGTTCACCGGTGGACGGCATGTCCTTCATGGACCGCCACACCCACCTGGGTTCGCTGCTGGTCATGGACGCCCGCGTCGACGCGGCGTTGGTCGACGAGCTTCACGCCGCGCTGGCGCCCATGGATCCGCAAGGGCAGCTGGGCATCACGCTCCTGGACGGTCCGGGACTGGCGCTGCGTGCACTCTCCGGCACCACCGAACCGTTGAATGAAATGCTGGCCGCCGCCGTCGACCTGCTGCGTGGCCGCTGGCACGGCCAGGACCCGCTGAACCTGAGGAAGTATTGATGACCGCCACCGCCCGGATGGGATACCTTGAGCGCGAGCAGCTGCCTGTTGTCCGGCGCGCCGGTGCCACCTTTGCGGCGGTGGCCCTGCTTCACTTCATGGTGGCGGCACTGCTGACCTTTTCGCTGCTCCACGACGCCCACCCGCTGGCGCTGGGACTGGTGCTGGCAGCGTACATGGCCGGCGTCAAGCACAGCTACGACTGGGACCACATCGCGGCCATTGACAATTCGAGCAGGAAATTCGCGGCGCAGGGCCGGGCGCCCGTCAGCGTCGGCTTTGCGTTCAGCATGGGGCACAGTTCCGTGGTGCTTCTCGCCGGCATCCTAGTGGTCAGCGGTGCCGGCATCATGGGTACCATGCTGCAGGAAGGATCCGCAGCCAACATGGTGCTGGCAGGCATTGGGGCCGGCGTCTCCGCCCTGTTCCTGCTGTCCATCGGCCTGTTCAACGGCTCCGCGTTCCTCAAGGCGAATGTGCTGTACCGGCGCGTCCGCCACGGCGGGACGGTGGCCGACGGCGAACTTACCCCCACCGGAATGGTGGCGCGGCTGATGAACAAGCCCCTGTCGCGCGTCAAGCGGCCCCGCGACATCTACGTGCTCGGCTTCCTCTTTGGCCTTGGCTTTGACACCGCCTCCACGATCGCGTTCCTGGTGCTGACCGCCTCCGCCGCACTGGCCGGGATCTCCATTGCCGCGCTGCTTGCCCTGCCTCTGGCCTTCACGGCCGCCATGACGCTGTGCGACACCGCCAACGGGATGGCGATGATGAAAATGTACCGCTCGGCGATCATGAACCCGGCCCGGCGGATCGGATTCAACATGGTGGTCACCGGGCTTTCGGCCACGTCGGCGCTGTTCATATCGGTGCTGACCATCGCGGCCATCCTGCACGACGCATTGGGCCTGGCGGACCCCGTCACCACGTGGCTCGCCGGGCTGGACCTGGGCCACGCCGGACTGCTGCTCGTGGGCCTGTTCCTGGCGGTGTGGGGGATCGCCGCACTCGGCTGGCGCCGGGACCGCACCGGCGCGCCGGGATTGGAAACCGGCGTCGAATACCAATAGGGGCGGGTGCCACCCACGCCCACGGAACGCCGGTCAGGTTGCGGGCCTGGACGCGGCCCGTCACCGTGGCCCGCTTCCTGGTCCGCTCCATCACGGTGTCGATGTCGCGGTCCAGGACGTTGTTTAGCACGCAGGCGGAGCCGATCACCAGCGTGGTGCCGATGCAGACACCCACAAACAGCGGCCAGTCCACGCGCCCGGTAACGGAAGGGCGGCGGGGCCTGAGGCGCATAACGTTTGAGACCACCGGCGACGCACGTTAACGATTCGCCGCCGTTTCGGTGCAGGGGGTCGCCCGCGTACCGCGGTGGCGCTGATACTGGACCTACCCATCACCCCGCCCAAACACAGAGGAAGCGTTCCCCATGAGAAAGTTCACGTCATGGCTGGCAGTACTGGGGCTGCTCGCCGCCTTCGTTTTCGTCGCGCCAAGCCAGGCACAGGCAGCACCCTACTGCGGGATCACCTGGGGGTCGCTGGCCAAGTCGGCCGGCACCCTCTCCAGCGCGCCCATCACCAACGTCAGGGCAGGCCAACACCCCTGCTTTGACCGCGTCGTCGTTGACATCGGCGGCCACGCCGGAGGCTACACCGTGCAGTACGTCACGGCGGTCCACAGGGAGGGCAGCGGTGCCGTGGTGCCGCTGCGCGGAGGAGCCTTCCTGCAGGCAACGGTCAAGGATCCCACATACAACGTTGCCACCGGCGCCCAAGTCTACCGGCCCGCCAACCCGAATGAACTGGTCAACACGGCCGGCTTCGCCACTTTCCGCCAGGTGGCCCTGGCCGGCAGCTTTGAATCCCAGACAACCCTTGGCATGGGGGTGCGGGCCAGGCTCCCGTTCACCGTGTTTGTCCTGTCCGGTCCGGGCAGCCAGTCGCGGCTGGTGATTGACGTGGCGCACAGGTGGTAGCGGGTCACCCGCGTTCCTGCGGGCAGCTGACGATTCCTGCGGGCAGCTGACGGTTCCTGCGGGCAGCTGACGACGGCGCGTTCCCTGCCAAGGCGGGGAACGCGCCATCGTACCGGGAGATGGCTGCCCTAGCGGTCCGGTTCGGTGCCGAGCTCAAAGCGGAAGCCGCTGACGTTGCCCGGGGTAATTTCCACGTACGTGTACTTCCTCGTCCGGATCCACGGTGCCAGGGGCAGCAGGTCCAGGGCGTCGATCTCGCTTTGCGACTCGACCACGCGGGCCGTGCCCTCCACCACCACGCTCCAGGCCTCCGACTCCGCGATCCCGTCAATTTCAAAGGCCACCGAGTTGTTGACCGTCAGCTGGGCCAGCTTGGTGCCGGGGTTGGTGCGCATGAGCAGCCTGCCGTCGTGCGCCAGGTAGTTGATGGGGAAGATGTTCGGAACGTCGGCCACGCTGACCGCCAGCCGGCCAAACGAGGTGTGTTCCAAAAATCGCCAGGCATCTTGAGTGGACATTGCTTCGCCGGGGTGCTCGTCGTTGGTCGTCATGGTGCTGATTATGCCTCGTCCGGCTGTGCGGCGCCCGCACTTTCGCGTAATACCACCTGGCCCGCGATGGCGGCGTCGGAACTGCGCGACGGGTCCAACGCCAGTTCCGCCGCGAGCCGCCCGATCTGTTCCAAGGGCAGCCGGTAGGTGGTCAGGCCGGGGGAGTGGTCGCGCAGGGTGGGGATGTCGTCAAAGCCGGCCACCTGCACGTCCTGGGGGATGCGCAGCCCGCGCGAGCGCAGCGCCGTCATGGCGCCGAGGGCCATGACGTCGTTGGCCGCCAGCAGGCACAGGCCTGCCGCGCCGGCGTCGTCCCCGGGGCCCGCTCCAATCCCGGTGACCGCGTCCTTGTCGGCGATGCCCACTTGTTCCAGGCATTCCAGTGTGGCGTCGAAGCCGCCCTGGCTGTTGAACGCGCCCGGCACCACGGCCACCGGCTCAAGGCCCGCGGCGGCCAGCGCCCGCGTGAAACCCTCCACGCGGTGGCGGGCAGTGTTGCGCTCCGGCGGCCCGGCCAGGATGGCGAAACGCCGGTGGCCCTGTTCGATGAGGGCGGCGGCCAGGGCGGCGGCACCCTCCTCGTTGGGCAGGGTGAGCGATTGCGCCCCCGGGATGTGCGTGGCGCCCAGGGCCACCACGCGTCCGCCATTGGCGATGTAGCGCCCCAGTGCGGCGGAAAGCCGGGGGTCCTCGCTGTGCAGGCGCGAGGCCGCCAGGATGATTGCGTCGGTGCGGTAGGAGATGAAGGCATTGACGGCGGAGAGCTCGGCCCCGCCCTCCGATTCGGTGTCGCCGGCAATGTCCGTGCCGGCCAGCAGTACCTGGTGGCGGCGTTTCAGGGCGGCCTCCTGGACGCCGTGGGCAATGGCTGAGAAATAGGGGTCGGCGATGTCATGGACCACCAGGCCCACCAGTCCGGTGGTGGAGCGGGCCAGCGCCTGCGCCTGCGCGTTGGCCACATAGCCCAGCTCCTCCGCGGCGGCCCTCACGCGGTCGGCGATGCCGGCCGCGGGCGTGCGGTCGGAGCCGTTCAGGACCCTCGAGGCGGTGGCAAGCGACACGCCGGCCTGCCGGGCCACTTCTGTTAGTTTCACGCTCACGGTGGCGTCCTTCTCGTGTTTGCTCGCAGGGATCCGGCGGGCCGGGCAAGGGCCTTGACCGGACGTTAGCTACAGCATATATTGGAAAGCGCTTTCCAAATTCCAGGCCGCGCCGGTCCCCCCGGTTCCGGCCGCCCGCCGCTTCCAAGGAGTTACCAGTGACGCTGACATCAACCACCGAGCAGACGGCCGCCGCCGACACCACCACCGACGGCAGGAAAAAGGTCATCCGCATTGCCATGAACGGCATCACCGGACGCATGGGCTACCGCCAGCACCTGCTGCGCTCCATCCTGCCGCTGCGCGAAACCGGGCTGACGCTCGAAGACGGCACCAAGGTTGCCATTGAGCCCATCCTGGTAGGCCGCAACGCCGAGAAGGTCCGCGAACTGGCCGAGCTGCACAACGTTGCGCACTGGACCACCGACCTGGACGCGATCATTGCAGACCCCACGGTCGACGTCGTCTTCGACGCCTCCATGACGAGCCTGCGCGCCGCCACACTGAAGAAGGCCATGGGCAACGGCAAGCACATCTTTACGGAGAAGCCCACGGCGGAGACCCTCGAAGAGGCCATTGAGCTGGCCCGCATCGGCCGGGAAGCCGGCATCACCGCAGGCGTAGTGCACGACAAGCTGTACCTGCCGGGCCTGGTCAAGCTGCGCCGCCTCGTGGACGAAGGCTTCTTCGGCCGCATCCTCTCCATCCGCGGGGAATTCGGCTACTGGGTCTTCGAAGGCGACCACCAGGCCGCCCAACGCCCGTCCTGGAACTACCGCAAGGAAGACGGCGGCGGCATGACCACGGACATGTTCTGCCACTGGAACTACGTCCTGGAGGGCATCATCGGCACGGTCAAGTCCGTCAATGCCAAGACCGCCACCCACATCCCCGCCCGCTGGGACGAGGCAGGCAAGGAGTACAAGGCCACGGCCGACGACGCCGCCTACGGCATCTTCGAACTGGAGACGCCCGACGGCGACGAAGTGGTGGGGCAGATCAACTCCTCCTGGGCGGTGCGCGTCTACCGCGACGAACTCGTGGAGTTCCAGATCGACGGCACCCACGGCTCCGCCGTCGCCGGGCTGAACAAGTGCGTGGCCCAGCAGCGCGCGCACACGCCCAAGCCCGTCTGGAACCCGGACCTGCCCGTGACCGAATCCTTCCGTGCGCAATGGCAGGAAGTCCCGGCCAACGCGGACCTGGACAACGGCTTCAAGCTGCAGTGGGAGGAATTCCTGCGCGACGTCGTGGCCGGGCGCGAGCACCGCTTTGGCCTGCTGTCCGCAGCCCGCGGCGTGCAGCTGGCCGAACTGGGCCTGCGGTCCTCCGCCGAGCGCCGCACCTTGGACATCCCGGAAATCGAGCTCTAGGCCATGGCGATTTCAATCACCCTTCCGCGCGCCGCCGGTGCGCTTGAAACACTCACCCTCAACCCCACCGGGCCGTGGCGCAAGCCCGCCGGGCTGATCACGTCCCGCAAGGTCTACGCCGCGGCCCACGTCATCCCGGAGGTGCTGGGCAACAACGTCCCCGGCGCGCCGGCCGACATCGACTGGGACGCCACCCTGGCCTTCCGCCGCGAGCTGTGGAGCTGGGGCGTGGGCATCGCGGACGCCATGGACACGGCCCAGCGCGGCATGGGACTGGACTGGCCCGCCACGCAGGAGCTCATTGCCCGCAGCGCCGCCGAGGCGGCGAAGATCGCGACGCCGGAGCGCACTGTGCGCGACCTCCTCGCCTGCGGTGCCGGGACCGACCAGCTCGATCCGGCCGGCGTTTGGCCTGGCGCGGCCGGCCTGGAAGCCGTGCTGGCCGCCTACCGCGAGCAGATCTCCGTCGTCGAGGCATCCGGCGCCAAGGTCATCATCATGGCCTCCCGCGCCCTGGCCAAGGTGGCCAGCGGCCCCGAGGACTACCTGGCCCTCTACGGCACGCTGCTCTCCGAGGTCAAGGAACCTGTGGTCCTGCACTGGTTGGGCACCATGTTCGATCCCGCCCTGGCCGGGTACTGGGGCAGCGATGACATTGCCGCCGCCACGGCCACCTTCCAGCAGCTCATCCAGGCGCACGCCGCCAAGGTTGACGGCGTGAAGGTATCCCTGCTCGACGCCGGCCACGAAGTTGCGCTGCGTGCCTCCCTTCCCGAGGGCGTGCGTCTGTACACCGGCGACGACTTCAACTACCCCGAGCTGATCGACGGCGACGGCACGCACTACTCGGATGCCCTGCTGGGCATCTTTGCCGCGATCGCCCCTGCCGCCTCAACCGCCCTGCAGGAGTACGACGCCGGCCGCGCCGCCGAAGCCCGTGCCATCCTCGACTCGACGCGTGAGCTGGGCCTGCACATCTTCGAGGCACCCACCTACTACTACAAGACCGGGATCGCGTTTCTCGCCTGGCTGAACGGCTACCAGGCCGGCTTCCAGATGGTCGGCGGCCTGCACTCGGGCCGCGACGTCAACCACCTGGTGGAGCTGTTCCGCCGCGCCAACACGGCCCGGCTGCTGCTCAACCCCGGGATGGCCGCCACCCGCATGGCCGGCTTTCTGAACGCCGCCGGCGTCGAATCAGCGGTCTCCGCGGAAGCCACCGTGCCGGAAGGGGCCAGTGCATGAAGACCTTTGAAAAGCTGTCCATCAACACGGCCACCATCAAGAAGGCATCGCTGGCCGAGGCCCTCGACCTCAGCGTTGCGGCAGGGTTGAAGCACATTGGCCTGTGGCGCGACAAGGTCGCCGAAGCCGGCCTGGACACCGCCGTCGAGCTGGTCAAGGCGTCAGGCCTGCAGGTTTCCAGCCTGTGCCGCGGCGGCTTCCTGACGGCTGCCGATGGCCGCGGCCAGGCGGCTGCCCTTGCCGACAACAAGGCGGCCATCCTGGAAGCGAAGGCGCTCGGCACCACGGAAGTCATCATGGTGGTTGGCGGGCTGCCCGACTTCAGCGTGGCCCCCGGAGCCGTCGACGGCGGCGTAGGGGAAGGTGCCGCCGACCCTGCTGTCCAAACGGGCGGCAAGGACCTGGTCTTGGCCCGGCAGCGGGTGGGGGACCGCCTCGCCGAGCTGGTGCCATTCGCACTGGAGCACGGCGTGCGGCTGGTGCTGGAGGCGCTGCACCCCATGTACGCGGCGGACCGCGCTGTGCTCTCAACCCTGGGCCAGGCCTTGGACTTGGCAGCGCCGCACCCGGTCGAGGCCGTGGGCGTCGTGGTGGACACCTTTCACGTCTGGTGGGACCCGGCCCTGCAGGAGCAGATTGCCCGGGCCGGGGCCGAAGGCCGCATCGCCTCCTACCAGGTGTGCGACTTCAACCTGCCCATCGCCGCCGATGCGCTCTTGTCCCGCGGCTTCATGGGCGACGGCGTCATTGACTTCGCCTCCATCGGCCGGTGGGTTGCCGAGGCCGGCTACGACGGCGTGGTCGAGGTGGAGATCTTCAACGATGACATCTGGAACCTGCCCTACGCCGACGTCGTCGACACCGTCAAGGCGCGCTACGCCGAACTCGTGGCCCCGCACCTGACGTAGGGGCGTCCTGCCGGCTTCCGCTGGGTCCGCCGCGCGCAGAAAGATTTATTTGGGCTCGTTCCTCGCCGAAAGTCCGTGCGCGCCATCCGGCCCAGCGTACGCCGGCCGTTGCCCGATCAGGGCTGGAGTTCCACGATCCTGTCGTCGCCAAGCTTGGGGGTGCCGCGGCCGTCCGTGTTGTTCGTCAGGACACGCAGCAGGCCGCCGTGCGTTAACGCCACATCGCGCAGGCGGCCCAGCTGCCCGGTGAGGAACGCCTGCGCGGTGGGAGTCCCGGCCAGGTCCACCACCCAGAGCCGCTCGCCGCGCAGCGCGGCCATGTACAGGGTTGTGCCGCTGATGGCAATGCCGCTGGGGCTTGCCTGGTCCGTGGGCCAGACAAGCACCGGGTTGGTGAACCGGGCCAGGTCCCGGCCCCCCATTCCCTCGACGGTGGGCCAGCCGTAGTTTTTGCCGGGCTTGATGTCGTTGAGTTCGTCCCAGGTGTTCTGGCCGAACTCGGACGCCCACATGCGGCCGCGGCTGTCCCAGGCGATGCCCTGCACGTTCCGGTGCCCCATGCTCCAGACCGGGCTGCCGGGGAACGGGTTGCCGGCGGGAATGCCGCCGTCGGGCGTGAGGCGCAGGATCTTCCCGGACAGCGACGACCTGTTCTGCGCGTTGGCGTTGTTGCCGGCGTCGCCCGTGCCCGCGTACAGCATCCCATCGGGGCCGAAGGCGATGCGGCCCCCGTTATGGTTGGTGGACTTGGGGATGCCCTGGAGGACGACGGTGGCCGGACCCAAGGACCTGCTGCCGGCGGCGCCCAGCAAGGGCATCCGCACGATCCGGTTGTCAACCGCCGTGGTCAGATACGCGTAGACGTCAAGGCAGCCGGTGTGCGGGTCGGCGCCCGGGTGACAGCTGCCCAGCCGCGTGGCCAGGCCAAGCAGCCCGCCCTCGCCCTGGTGGACCACACCCGGCACGGTGCCGGCGACGCGCTTGGCGCCCGACGCCGACACCTCCAGCACCTGCCCCGAGTCCCGTTCACTCACAAGGGTTGACTGGTCGGCGAGCACGGCCATGGACCACGGCGAGTCAAGGCCCGTGGCGAGCCCCACAACCGTTGAGGCGCTTTCGGTGGGGACCGGCGCAGGTGCCTGGCAGGCCGCCAGTGCCGCGGATGCTGATACCGCGCACCCGGCGGCAAGCAGCCGCCGCCGCGAAAGGCGTGGAACTTGCGCTGGGCCGTGCGTCGTCGCAGCCATGGCCACAGCCTAACGGAACGGGCATGGGACAGGAGGTGCCGGCGTCGTCTGCTCAAGATCTGTGTTGCACCAGTTGGCCGGAAAACGCCGAAAAACAGGGAAATCGGTCCAACTTGTGCAACACAGCTGTGGGCGGGACCCTAGCGGCCC
This sequence comes from Arthrobacter dokdonellae, assembly GCF_003268655.1. Classification (NCBI taxonomy): domain Bacteria; kingdom Bacillati; phylum Actinomycetota; class Actinomycetes; order Micrococcales; family Micrococcaceae; genus Arthrobacter; species Arthrobacter dokdonensis. The sequence continues at coordinate 2,425,277 of NZ_CP029642.1, forward strand.
TTGACGGGGATGCCGTTGCGGGTCATGGATTCCGCGTAGGCCTTGGCGGACTCCAGCAGCCAGCCGGCCTGGCGTTCGGCGGAACCGGCAAAGCTGCGCCCGCTCAGGGACCGCACCTTGTAAATGCCGAAGCCGCGTTTGTAGAGCATCGGGCCCTGGGCCTTGAGGAGCTGGTCCGCCAGGCGGTGGGCCTCGGTGCCGTGGGCCACGAGGGCGGAGGCACGGGGGACCAGGGTCATGAACTTCGCCAACGGGCGCAGGCCCTGCTCGATCTGCGGGGCGGTGAGCCTTCCGTTGGGCTGGCCCGGCGTATACCAGGGGTGGACGTTCCACGGCATCACGTAGCTGGGACGCAGGCCCAGCTGCCAGTGGATCCCCAGCAGGCGGGTGGTGGCCTGCTCGTCGCCCGCCGTGATGTAACCGGACTCGTCCATCTCGCCCACGTTGGAGAAGAGGCTGATGATGCGGCAATCATCGACATCGTGAACCGGATCCACATACGCCACCTGCTGCGCAGGCCGGGCTTCGGCCAGGGAGTCGCAGAGTTCCGTAATGGGTGCAATGTTCTCGTCGTAACGACGGTTCCAGAGCTGTTCACGCGGTGATTCAGTTGCCACGGATGTCATTGAGGGCTTGGTCTCCTTGAGGGTGAAAGTGATGTGACAGGCGCTTCCCCACGAGGCCCTTGTCCAGCATTTCAGCCTACCAATCTTTGGCCGTCCGCCGCTGCGGGCGGGTTGTGCTAGGCCCGTGGGCAGTGCGCCGTTTGTGAGAAATTCAACAGCCTTTGTGGGGACCGTGGAAGTTCTGAAATACCTCTTCCATGTCGATTACCTGATCTGATACAGTAGTTGACATGACGCAGAACTTGAAGGGCCCGGCGCCGCAGACCGAGCCATTTGCCGCGGACTTGCTGCGCGGGCACACCGACACGATCGTGCTGGGCGTGCTGCGTGACACCGAGCGCTACGGCTTCGAGATCTACAAAATGATCCGTGACGCCACGGGCGGGCTGTACGAGATCAAGGAAGCCACGCTTTACGCCACCTATCGCCGACTCGTGAAGGACGGGCTGGTCGAGGCCAGCTGGGGCGATGAAACCCAGGGCGGGCGGCGCAAGTATTACCGGATCACCGACGCCGGGCGGGCCGTCTACCAGCAAAATGTCCGCGACTGGACGGCAACGCAGCACGTCATCAATACACTCCTGAACCTGAAAGGCGGCCAGTCATGAGCGGTGCCGGACAATCCAACATCCATCGCCACCTCGACGAGGCCTTTGCGGGACTGGCCATGACGCCGGAGCTGCAGGACCTGAAGGAGGAGATCAGGTCCAATTTGTCGGCGCGGGTCGACGAACTTCGTCAATCCGGCGCCACCGACGATGAGGCGGCGGCGACGGCGATCACGGAACTTGGCGACATCGGGGAGCTCATCCGCCAGGAATCGGCGGGGGAGGTGGCGGAATCCGTTAGCCCCGGACTGGCGCAGGTCAGGGACTGCGCCCGCAACCGCGTCAGGCCGAACGCCGGCTTTGTCACCGGCGCGGTGCTGCTGTCCGTGCTGGCGGTGGCGTCGCTCCTGCTGTTCGTCATGGTTCTGGGACCCTCCGGAAATCCGGGAATGGCGGTGCTGTCCAGCTTTGTTCTTGCAGTTTCCGTTGGGGTGATTGTCTGCTGGAGCCTGCGGCAGGAGACTGGCCACAACTATCCGGTGCCGCCGCGCCGTGCACTGGCCTACGGTGCGGCGGCGGCTGCCGGCGTCGTCGGGCTTGCACTGTGCGCTCTCGTCACGACGGCGGGGACGGGCATGCTGGTTGCAGGCGTGTTCGTGGTCCTGGGATCCGTGGTGGGCTTCATTCGGCTGGGGATCTCGCAGACCAACCGGAAGAAGCCCTGGGTGCGTGAGGTACAGCGCGGGTTTGAGGGGCAGGACCGTTTTTCACAGGATCCGGCGGCCGCCGCACGGTTTGGCATGTATGTCGGTGCCCTCTGGATTGCCGCCCTCGCCGTGTTTGCCGTGCTGACGTTCACGGTGGGCATTGCCTGGTCCTGGCTTGCGATCCTGGCCGCGCTGGCAGCCACCATGGTGATCCTGGCCCGCATGCTCTTTCCCGCCGGCGGCGCCAACACCGGCCCCGCCGCCCCGCGAAAGCACGGCCCGGCACCGAACTGACCACCCAAATACAAGTGGCCCGGATGTTCGAGCATCCAGGCCACCTGTACCAACCATTGAGTCTCCCAAACGGGAATTGCGCTAACAATTACTCAAGGCACACTTGGAAGTTTACGCCAGCGCAACCTGGACGGGAGGCTCCTTTCCAAAGGAGCCAACCATGGCACAAGCACAACCAGCACTGGAGGCCCGCGGGCTTGCCAAGTCCTACCCGGGCGGGCGCGGCAAGCCGCGCGTTGAAGCCCTTGCGGGGCTCAGCTTTACCGTCGCCGCCGGCACGATCTTCGGCCTGCTCGGCCCCAACGGCGCCGGCAAGTCCACCACCGTCAAGATCCTCGCCACCCTGGCCCGCGCCGACTCGGGCAGGGCCACCGTTGCCGGGATCGACGTCGGACGCCACCCAGCAAAGGTCCGGCGCACCATCGGCTTTGTCGCCCAAAAGCAGGTCTCCGACCCCATGGACACGGGACGGGAAAACCTGGTCCTCGCCGGCCGGCTGCAAGGCCTGCCCGGCTCCCGGGCCAAGGCCCGGGCTGCGTGGCTGCTGGAGCGGTTTTCGCTCACAGACGCCGGCAACCGGCAGGTCAAGAGCTACTCGGGCGGTATGGCCCGCAAGCTGGACGTGGCGATGGGCCTGATGCACGGCCCGCAAGTGCTGTTCCTGGACGAGCCCACCACGGGCCTGGACCCGGAATCCCGGGCCGACATGTGGGCCGAGCTCGAATCCATGGCCAGCGCCGAGGAAATGACCATCTTGCTCACCACCCACTACCTCGAGGAGGCGGACCGCTTGGCCGGCAGGCTGGCCATCGTGGACCACGGCCGGATCGTGGTGGAAGGCACGCCCGAGGAGCTCAAGGACGGGCTCCATGGCGACGCCATCACGCTGAAGCTGGCGGCGCCGCAAGGTGCCCACGGAAGCGGTGCCGACGGACACGGGCGTACGGCGGCGGACGCCCTTGAGTCACTTTCAAGGGCGGGACTTTTGCGTGAGCCCTTCCTCGACGGCGACATCCTGCGTGGCCGCGTCGATTCCGGCGCCGCCGCGCTGCCGGTGGTCCTTCAGCAGCTGGCGGCGGCCGGGTTAGAGGCGGCCACGGCCACCGTGTCCCGGCCCAGCCTGGACGACGTCTACCTGCGCCACACCGGGCGCGCCTACAGCGCCGGTTCGCAGGGCGCCGGTCCACACAGCGCCGGTTCTCAGGGCGCCGGTCCACAGGACGCCCCCAGCGGGGCTGCCAGTGAAGTGAGCGAGGCATGAGCGCCCTGACCATGGCCGGCCACACGGCGTTCCTCACCGCGCGGCAGCTGCGCGCGTTCATGCGTGTCCCCGCGTACCTGGTCATGAACCTGATCCAGCCCATCATCTGGCTCCTCCTGTTCGGCCAGCTGTTCAAGTCCGTGGTCGACATCCCCGGGTTCTCCGGCGGCGGCGACTACCTGGTCTTCCTCACCCCGGGCATCGTGATGATGATGGCCTTGTTCGGCAGCGCCTGGGCCGGCACCAGCTTCATCCAGGACATGGACCGGGGCGTGCTGGACCGCTTCCTCTCTTCGCCCACCAGCCGCAGCGGCCTGGTCGTCGCCACGATGCTCTACCAGGCCGTGCTGACCGTCATCCAGACACTGGTGGTGCTCGGCGTGGCCTGGCTGGCCGGCGCAAGGTTCGACGGCGGATGGCCGGGCCTTGCGGTGCTCCTCCTCGCCGCCGTGCTGCTGACCTTCATCTTCGCGGCGTTCTCGAACGCCATGGCACTGCTGGCGCGGGCGCAGACGGCGCTGATCGCCATCTCCCAGGTCATCGCTTTCCCGCTGATGTTCCTCAGTTCGGCCATCATGGACACCGGCCTGTCGCCGGCGTGGGTACGCAACGTGGCACGTTTCAACCCGTTTGAATGGGCGGTGACAGCGGGCCGCGGTTCGCTGCAGACCGCGCCGGATTGGGGCGCCGTGTGGGGATCGTTGGGGCTGCTTGCGGCGCTGGCCGTTGTCATGACGTGGCTGGCGGCGCGGGCGTTCCGCGTCTACCAGCGCTCCGCATAGCGTGGCCGGGCGCCCCGGGCGCCTGCGTGCCGCGGTCCGGCGCTCCGGCCCGGGCCGGCGCGGGGCACCCGGGACGGCAGGCGCCGTCGTGCTTGCTTCCTGTGCGACCGCCATGTGGACGGAGCCGCGGGCCGCGGGCCGGCCTGTGTGAAAATAGAGTTCATGCGCCCCATGCAACACTCCAGCAAACTTGCCAATGTACGGTATGAACTTCGCGGCCCGATTCTCCACGCGGCCCAGAAGATGGAGGCGGAGGGGCACCGGATCCTGCGCATGAACCTGGGGGACACCGCCCCGTTCGGCCTGGAGGCGCCCGAATCGATCGTGGTGGACATGATTCACCACCTGCGCGGGGCACAGGGCTACAGCGATTCCAAAGGCATCTTTTCCGCCCGGACCGCCATCTCGCAGTACTACCAGACCCAGGGACTGATGCAGATCGGCGTCGATGACATTTTTGTCGGAAACGGCGTCAGCGAGCTGATCTCCATGACCTTGCAGGCCTTCCTGGAAAACGGCGATGAGGTGCTGATTCCGGCGCCCGACTACCCGCTGTGGACCGCCTCCGTCACGCTGACCGGCGGCGTGCCCGTCCACTACCTGTGCGACGAGGACAACGAGTGGTGGCCGGACATGGCGGACGTGGCGGCGAAGATCACCCCCGCCACCCGCGCGATTGTCATCATCAACCCCAACAACCCCACCGGCGCCGTCTACCCGCGCCATATCCTGGAGCGGTTCGTCGAACTGGCGCGCGAGAACGATCTCGTCATCTTTGCTGATGAGATCTACGAGAAGATCCTCTACGACGGCCGCACCCACATCCATATGGCCTCCCTGGCCGACGACGTCTGCATGCTCACCTTCAGCGGCCTGTCCAAGGCGTATCGGATGCCCGGCTACCGTGCCGGCTGGGTCGCGCTGTCCGGACCGCGTGCCGCCATGGCCGAGTTCAAGGAATCGCTGGAACTCATCGCCTCGCTGCGCCTGTGTTCCAACGTTCCGGCACAGCACGCCATCCAGACGTCGCTTGGCGGCTATCAAAGCATCAACGACCTCACGAAGCCGGGCGGACGTCTCTGCGAACAGCGGACGCGGGCTTCGCAGCTGCTCAACGCGCTGCCCGGCGTCTCCTGCGTTCCCGCGTCGGGGGCCATGTACCTGTTCGTGAAGCTGGACCCGGAGATGTATCCCATCGACAACGACGAAAAGTTCGTGATCGACCTGCTGCAGGACCAGAAGATCCTTGTCTCCCACGGCACCGCCTTCCACTGGCCCACGCCCGACCATTTCCGCTTTGTCCTGCTGCCCTCCGTGCGCGACATCGAGGAGGCCGTGCGGCGGATATCCACCTTCCTGGCCGTGTACCGCAGCAAGGCCACGACGGCGCGACGGTAGTTTTTCTTCACCCCTCCCGCTGCGGGGAATAGTTCCGCAGGCCGGCCAGTTCCCCTCTGTAGATGCAAACGCATGTTTCTCGGCTTCATGGCCGGGACTGGGGCAAGGAAAAGGGAGCAAGGCATGACCGCGGCTGAATTCGAACTGGGACTGGACACCTTTGGGGACGTCACCTTGGACGCGGACGGCCGCGCCAAGCCGGCCGCGCAGGTGATTCGCGACGTCGTCGAACAGGCAGTGCTGGCGGATTCCCTGGGGCTGGACTCGTTTGGAGTTGGCGAACACCACCGCGACGATTTCTCCGTGTCGTCGCCCGACATGGTGCTTGCGGCCATCGCCGGACGGACCAAGCGCATCCGGCTGGGTTCCGCAGTCACAGTGCTCAGTTCCGATGACCCCATCCGGGTGTTCCAGAGGTTTTCCACGCTCGACGCCGTTTCCTCCGGCCGGGCCGAAGTCACGCTGGGCCGCGGCTCCTTCACGGAATCGTTTCCGCTGTTTGGGCTGGACTTGGCACAGTATGAGGAATTGTTTGAGGAGAAGCTGGCACTGTTCGCCGAGCTCCTGAAGCAGGAGCCGGTCTCCTGGAGCGGCAAGACGAGGCCGGCGTTGTCGGAACAGATGGTCTTTCCGCACCTCGAGTCGGGCACGCTGAAAACCTGGGTCGCTGTGGGCGGCAGCCCACAGTCGGTGGTCCGCGCCGCCAGCTACGGGCTGCCGCTGATGCTCGCCATCATCGGCGGGGAGCCGCTTCAGTTTGCGCCGTTCACCGAGCTCTACCACCGTGCACTGAAGGAATTTGGCCAACCGGACCAGCCCATCGGCGTCCACTCGCCGGGGCACATTGCCGAGACGGACGAACAGGCCATGGAGGAATTGTGGCCGCACTATGCCGCGATGCATAACCGCATCGGACGTGACCGCGGCTGGCCGCCCCTGACCCGCATGCAGTTCAATGCCACGGCGAGCCCAAAAGGTGCGCTGATGGTCGGCTCGCCGGAAACTGTGGCCCGCAAGATCACCGCGGTCGCCAAGGCGCTGGGGCTGTCCCGCTTTGATCTCAAATACAGCCACGGCACGCTGCCGCACGAGCAGATGCTCAAAAGCATTGAGCTTTATGGCACGCTTGTGGCCCCCGTCGTCAGGGGAAACCTGCGTAAGGGCTGATTCGCCTGCGGCCCGGCCCTTCGGCGCCGCTGCGGCGCGCGGGCCTTGGCGGGCCCGGGTCCGGGTCCGGTGGGCGAGGCCGGCCCGGGTCGACTGAGACTCTGGCGCCGCCCTGGTAGAGCCGGCCCCGGCGGGCGAATTCCGCCCGGAGGTCACGTCCGGCCCGGTGGGCGGTATCCAGTCCGGGGATTGGTGGCGTGGGCGGGGCGGAAACTGTTTAGAACTAATGTTCTAGAAACTATTGATAGTGTGGTATATAGGGCGTAGACTTGGTGTCATGGACAGGCCGGAGAGCGGCCCCGGCAGCGGGGGAGTTCCCGCCACAGCGGATGTGGCGGCCCTCATCGCCGCCGTGTCCCTTCCCTCCATTGAACCCTTCGGCCCCGACACGCCCGGGCTGGCCGGGCTGCCGGCGTACACCCCGCACCCGGTCCCGGAGCCGGAACCGGCCTCGCGGGTCCAGGTCGCGCGCACCGTGCAGGACGCCACCATCGCCGCCCTGGCCGCGGTGCGGGTCCTGGAGGGGAGGACCGCGGCGTTGAAGGCGGCCCTGCTCGCCCGCCACCTGGCCGCCGCCGCCGTCGAATCGGCCGCGGTGGCCCTGGACCCGTGGCAGGCCGGGCTGGGCGAAGCCTCCGCGACCGCCGAGATCGCCACGACCCTGTGCATCGCCCAGGGCAGCGCGGCCGCCCTGGCCCGCCAGGCCGTGGAACTGCTCGCCCACCACCCCGAGACCCTCACCGCCCTGGAAACCGGCACCCTGTCCTGGCGGCACGCGTGCACGGTCCTGGGTGAAACCGGCACCCTGGCCCAAACCCCGTCCCTGGCCCCGGCCGACATCACCGCGTTCGAAGCCCGCCTGCTCGCCGCCGCGCCGGGCACCACCGCCGGCGGGTTCGCCTCCCGGGCCCGGCGGATGCGCGAGGGCCTGCACCCGGAAACCCTCACCACCCGCACCCGCCAGGCCATCACCAAACGCTCCCTCACCCTCGAACCGGGCAAGGACGGCATGTCCTGGCTGACCCTGCACATCCCCGCCCCGGCAGCCCAGGGCGCCTACGTCCAATGCACGCGCCTCGCCCGGACCCAACAAGGCCCCGACGAACACCGCACCCCCGGCCAACTCCAAGCCGACACCGCCACCCTCCTCCTCCTAAACCAACCCCTCCCCACCACCACCAACGCAGGCACCACCAACACCACCGGCGACAGCAACGCCGGAACCAACGCCGGAACCACCGGCGGGCTCAGCTACAGCGACAACCCCACGACCGGCGCAGACAGCAACAGCGACAACCCCACGACCGGCGCAGACAGCAACAGCGACAACCGCACGACCGGCGCAGACAGCGACAGGAGCAACGGCGGCTCAAGCAGCACCGGCGGAAGCAACGGCAACACCCGCCACGACGGGCCCGGAGGAAACAATGCCGGCGGCGCCGCTGGCGCTCCGGACGGCAGCCACACTGTGGCCGGCGGCCGCAATGGCGGGCCTGTCGGCGGCCCGTACGTGGGTGCACGGTTCATCAGCGACCCGTTCTCGGGCCAGATCCTGGACATGTACACCATCACCAGCCCCACCCCGATGGAAGAGGGCGGGTATACCGGGTTGACGCTGGTGGACGTGGTCCCGGACTGGGCCCACGGGCCCTCGCACGAAGTGATCGGGCCCCTGACCCGGGACGCCGACGCCCGCGCCAGGGCCTGGGAGACCAACCCGGAAAACATCCCCCTGACCGGAACCCTCTGCCCCGACACCCCACCCGGCACCGGCAGCACCGACACGGCATCCGGCACCGGCAGCACCGGCACGGCATCCGGCACCGGCGGCACGGTCGGAGGCTCCGTGATGGGGGACGGTCATCCCCGAGGGGACGGTTCCGTCCCGGGCGGCGGCACGAATGGAGCCACCACCGGCGGCACGGGCGGCGGCACTGGTGGGACCGGTGGCATGATTGGGGAGCTGGTCGCCGGGCTTGCCGGCGCCCTGGTGGACGGGGTGGTCGACGGGTTGCTGGAGGATCCCGTGCAGGACTACCTGGACCAGCTCGAGGCCGCCCGCAACGGGGCGGCGATCACCGGGCCTCCGCTGCCGGGCGCGCAGGTGATCATCACGGTCCCGGTCCTGGGCCTGCTCGGAGCCACGAACGAACCGGCGCAGCTGGCCGGGCACGGGCCGATCCCGGAGGAAACCGCCCGCAGGCTCCTGGAGAACGCCGGGGCGTTCCTGCGCGTGCTCACCGATCCCGTCACCAACGTGCCCCTGGCGGAGCTGGCCCCGGAACGGTACCGGCTGCGGGAAGCCGAGAAAACCCTGCTGCGGGCGTTGAACGAGACGTGTTCGTTCCCGAACTGCACCAACCCGGCCATCACCGCCGACATCGACCATGTCATCGCCTACGGCCAGGGCGGGCCCACCACCAGGGCCAACACCCACCCGGGCTGCCGCCTCCATCACGCGCTGCGTCACTTCCGTGACGACAAGGACCGCCACGGCCGCTACCGCCAGGACCGGGACCCGGACCGGGCCGGGATCAAGCTGCGCGGCTGGAAGCCCTGCACCACCGCCGACGGGCGCGTGGGCTGGACCTCGCCCACCGGCAAATACCACGCCCCCACACCCCGCGACACCCAGCCACCGGCCTACCCCAAATGGCTCAAAAAACGCCTCGCCAAAAACCCCAGCCACCACAAAAACAGCCCCACAACCGGCCCGGCACCCCGGATCGACCTAAGTCAAAGCCCCCTCGAAAGCCTCCTCGACTACAACTTCAAACACCCCAACAACAACAACCAACCCGACAGCTGACAGACCCCGGGTTACTGACAGACCCCGGGTTACTGACAGACCCACCCCCCGGATTACCGGCAGACCCAACCACCGGCTTTCGACAGACCCAACCACCGGGACCCTGGGCGCGACGCCCCCGCAGAGATCGCAGACCGGCCACCAGTTTCTAAAAGCCCAGCCACCGGGTCCAGGGTCTCGACGCCCCCGCAGAGATCGCCGCCCGGCCACCGGGCGGCCATGGTCAGGCCGGATTGGTCCTTGGCCGCAAAGTGACTGTGGGGAGGGCGGGCGCCGGGAGAGGTGGATCCTCTTGGTCGGCCGGAAGTCCAAAGAGCGGTGAAGCCGGGTGAGCGCCTTCGGCGCCAATCTCCGTCTGCCACGCTTGCCGTGCCGCGACTATTTCATCGTGGCTGCGTCCAACGAAGTTCCACCACATGACAATTGATTCACCCAGGGGAGTGCCACCAATCAGGAGCAGCCTGACCGGCTCGGGTCCGGCCTCAAGTACCAGCAAGGAGCGGCCTGGCCCCACATACCCCAACTCGCCACGTGCGAGCGGCTGCCCGGCCAGGGTGAGGGAACCCGAGTCCACCAGGAAGCCATGCTCAAAGGATGGGTCAAGATTGAGCCTGAGAGCGGCATCGGCGGCGATCACGAGCTCCGCGCCCAGGAGGGGCGTGTGCGTCGCCACCGGAGAAATCTCACCGGCCAACGTACCCAGAAAGACGCTCAGGGTGGCCCCGGGCAAGGAGAATGGCCTGGGCCGGTAGTGCTCAAAGGTCGGCTCCATGAAGCGGGCGCCGTCGGGCAGGGCCACCCACAGCTGGGCGCCGTGGAGGACCGTGGTGGCCGGTGTGGAGTATTCCGAGTGGCTGATGCCCTTCCCTGCAGTCATCAAGTTCAGTTCGCCGGGGCGCACCCTGGCGTGATATCCAGCACTGTCGGCGTGTTGAATTTCGCCGGTAAACAACCAGCTGACGGTCTGCAGGCCTGTGTGCGGGTGGGGTGGGACCGACATGCCGCCGGTGCCGGCGACATCATCCGGTCCATAGTGGTCGACGAAGCACCATGCACCGATGAGGGAGCGCTGCCTCTGCGGCAGGGTCCGCCGGACCGTCATGGCCCGGGGACCGCCTAACGGCACCAGCCGGGGTTCCAGCACCTCCACGGTGCCCGGCCTGCTGGGGCACAGCAGTTCCTGCGGCTCAGTTTCCAAATTGCTCACAACACACCATCCATCCATCGGCTATGCCACCGTGCAGAGGTTGTCCACACCACCTCCATTCCTGAAGCCTAGCGCGGGCAGCCGCACCGCGGCGGGGTCTTGGACGCGCATTCCGGCGGATGGCAATACCGTCGTAGGATCATAAAGTTGGTTCGCCCCACGGGGCAGGCGCGACGTACACGCAAGACCGCCGACCGCCGTGTCCGACTAGACTCTTTGACGTCTCGCTTTTGCCCTCAATAGAACGGATCGCGGGTGGATCATCTCACCTTCATGGTCGTGCTTGTCATTGCACTGGCCCTCTTCTTCGATTTCACGAATGGCTTTCACGACACGGCCAATGCGATGGCTACCCCCATCGCCACTGGTGCCATCAAGCCCAAGACGGCCGTGGCGCTGGCCGCCATTCTGAATCTGGTGGGTGCCTTCCTCTCCACCGAGGTCGCCAAGACCATTTCCGGCGGCATCATCAATGAGGGGTCCGGAGGTGTCGCCATCACCCCGGAGATGATTTTTGCCGGACTCATGGGCGCCGTGCTGTGGAATCTCTTCACCTGGCTCCTGGGCCTCCCCTCAAGCTCGTCACATGCACTGTTCGGCGGCCTCATCGGTGCCGCGATCGTCGGCACGTGGTCCTTCGGCGCCGTGAACTTCCTGGTGGTGCTGTCCAAGGTGATCATCCCTGCGCTGCTGGCTCCGGCCGTCGCAGGCGGCGTGGCCTACCTGTGCACCAGGATGGCCTACGGCATCACCAGGCGCTCCGACCCGGACTCCGGCGACAAGCTGACCCAAAAGCGCCGCGGTTTCAAGCACGGCCAAGTGTTCAGCTCGTCCCTCGTGGCGCTGGCACACGGCACCAACGATGCACAGAAGACCATGGGCGTCATCACCCTTGTGCTGATCGCATCCCAGCTGCAGACGCCCGGGACCGGACCACACATCTGGGTCATCACGGCCTGCGCGCTGGCCATTGCCGGCGGCACGTATGCCGGCGGCTGGCGGATCATCCGCACCCTCGGTTCCGGCCTGACCGACGTGAAGCCCGCCCAGGGTTTCGCAGCGGAGACCAGCACCGCCGCCGCCATCCTCGCCTCCAGCCACCTCGGCTTCGCGCTCTCCACCACCCACGTGGCTTCCGGCTCGGTGATCGGTTCGGGCCTCGGTCGAAAGGGTTCCACGGTGCGCTGGGGCGCCATCGGCAAGATCAGCCTTGGCTGGCTTTTCACGCTCCCCGCAGCGGCCCTGGTCGGCGGTCTCGCCGCCCTCGTCATCCGCGCCGGCACCGTGGGAGTCATCATTGTGGCCGTGCTGGGGCTGGGCGCGATCCTCGTCATGTTCTACCTGTCCCAGCGCGAAACCGTGGACCACAACAACGCCATCAGTGACGTTGATGCCGTGGGCGAGGCACTCCACATCCCGAGCAAGAAGGAGCGCGACCGCCTGGCTGCGCAGGTTCGCGCCGCCGAGAAGCTCGCGGCAAAGGCCGCCAAGCGCGCCGCAGAGACCGCGGCCGTCCGCGCCCGTGCGCAGGCAGCCCTGGATCAGGCAGACACCGCCGTCCTCAAGGCAATGACCAAGGCAGCCGCCGCCGCAGGGTCGCCCAAGGCAGGCAAGAAGCAATCCGGTAAGAAGGGTAAATAATGCAGTTTGCGACCATCGCCAACATGGCGGCACAAACCGCCAACAAGCCCGTGATCGACTGGATGGGCTTCATTGTCGTAGCCGTCGTCACGCTCGTCGGGGCCGGTTTTGTCGTGCTCATGTACTCCCTCGGGGTGCGCCTCACCGCCATCAGCAGCGACAACACTGCCAGTCCCAACACGGCCGCCAAGTGGGGTTCGTGGGTCTGCTTCCTTTTCTGTGGCCTGGCAGTGGCGGCGGGCATCATCCTGATTGTGCCGGTGTTCTACAAAACCGTCATGAGCTGGTTCGGCGTCACCGTCTAGCGGTTTCAAGCACGACGCCGGGAAGCCGGGTCTCGCTGGCAGCGGGGGGCGTGGGAGGGCGTGGGGATCAGACGTCCAGAATCATGTTCGTGATCCTTGCGGTCGAGAGCAGCCTGCCGTCGGCGTCCGTCATGACCACCTCGTGGGTGGCCAGGGTGCGGCCCAGGTGAAGCGCGGTGGCAGTTCCCGTGACGAGTCCGGACGTGATGCCGCGGTGGTGGGTGGCGCCGATTTCAATTCCCACGGGACGGCGGGCGGGGCCGGCATGGAACGCGGCCGCGAAGGATCCAAGGGTTTCCGCCAGCACCAGGTGCGCGCCCCCGTGCAGCAGCCCTGCCAGCTGGGTGTTCCCTTCCACCGGCATAATGGCCGTCATGCGCGCGGCACTCATCTCGCCAAAGACGATACCCATCTTCACCACCAGGGCCCCCACTCCCATGGTCCCGAGCCATTCGTGATACTCGTCCGGGACTCCGGCGGCGGCAAGTTCGGCAGCATAGGGCAGCGGCGTGTAATTAGCGTTCATGATGACTAGGCTGGCACCTGTGAGTGAATCTGCCAAGACGGCCCCCCAAACACTTGTTCCCGCTGCCGCCTCGACCGGCGGGGAGCCCCGCCTGTTGGTGATCGACGGACACTCGATGGCGTTTCGCGCCTTCTACGCCCTGCCGCCGGAGAACTTCTCCACGGACAGCGGACAGCACACCAACGCGGTCCACGGCTTTACGTCCATGCTGCTGACCATGATCCGCCAGCAAAAGCCCACGCATGTGGTGGTGGCCTTTGACCTGGACACCCCCACCTTCCGCTCCGTCGAGTACACGGAATACAAGGGCGGGCGCAACAAGACTCCCGAGGAGTTCTACGGCCAGGTGGACCTGATCATCAAGGTCATGGCCGCCATGAACATCCCCACCATCTCGGTTGACGGATTCGAGGCGGACGACATCATCGCCACGCTCTCCGCCCAAGGCGAGGCGGCCGGCTGGAAGGTCCTGGTGGTTTCCGGTGACCGCGACGCGTTCCAGCTCATCACGGACAAGGTGCTGGTGCTCTACCCGAAAAAGGGCATTTCGGACATCCCACCCATGGACGCGGCAGCCGTGGAGGCCAAGTACTTTGTGCCCCCGAACCGCTATTCGGACCTGGCCGCCCTCGTCGGGGAGACCGCTGACAACCTCCCGGGCGTGCCCGGGGTGGGGCCCAAGACGGCGGCCAAGTGGATCAACCAGTATGGGGGACTGGAAGGGATTCTGGAGAACCTGGATTCCATCGGGGGCAAGGTGGGTGAATCGCTTCGCGCCCATGTTGACGACGTGAAGCGCAACCGCCGCCTGAACCACCTGCTGCGGGACATGGACCTGCCCGTGGCGCTCGAGGACACCGTGCTGCGGTCGCCGGACCGTGCCGCCGTGGAGGAGCTCTTTGACGCGCTCCAGTTCAACACCCTGCGCAAACGCCTCTTCGACCTTTTCGCCGAGGAGGAAGCGGTCGACGACGGCGAGGGCCACGAGGTGCCCCGCCACCAGATGATCACGGATGCGGTAGCGCTGAGGGAATGGCTCGACGCCGGAACCCAGGCCGAGGGGGCCCCGGCGCCGACCGCCGTGGAGGTCCTCGCTGAACGCGTCGGCCTCATGGCGGAGGCCACCGGGGTGGCGCTGGTGCGCGCGGACTCGGCAGCCGTCGTCGAACTTGGCACGGCGGATGAGGCACTGGACAAGGAACTGGCGTCCTGGCTCACTTCGGAGGCGCCCAAGGTTGTCCACGAATACAAGGAGGCGCTGAAGGCCCTGGCCCCGCGCGGGCTGTCCCTGGCCGGGGTGGTGGATGACACCTCCATTTCCGGGTACCTGATCCAGCCGGACCGGCGCAGCTACGACCTGCCGGACCTGAGCCAGGTGCACTTGAAGGTCACTTTCTCGGCCGCCGGTTCCTCGGACGCCGGCCAGCTGGACCTGGGCCTGGAGGAGGGGGCAAAATTTGCCGACGCCGTGCAGCGCGGCTACGTGGCCCTGCTCCTGAGCGGGCACTTTGCCCCCATGCTGGCCGAACGCGGCGCAGCCCGCCTGCTGGCCGAGCTGGAGCTGCCGCTGGCCGCGGTCCTGGCCGACATGGAGCTGACCGGCATCGACATCTCGCGCGAACGCCTCGACACCCTCATGGACGACCTCACCTCCACCATGGAGGCCGCGCAGGCCGCCGCGTTTGCCGCGATCGGCCACGAAGTGAACCTGGGCTCGCCCAAACAGCTCCAGCAGGTGTTGTTCGAGGAACTTGAGCTGCCCAAGACGAAGAAGATCAAGACCGGCTACACGACCGACGCGGCATCGCTGAAGGCGCTGCTGGAGAAGACCGGGCACGAGTTCCTCGCCCAGCTCATGGCGCACCGCGAGGCCTCCAAACTGCGGCAGATGGTGGAAACGCTCAAGAAGTCCGTGGCGGAGGACGGCCGCATTCACACCACCTACGCGCAAAACGTGGCGGCCACCGGCAGGCTGTCCTCCAACAACCCGAACCTGCAGAACATCCCCATCCGCAGCGAAGAGGGCCGGCGCGTCCGGGACATGTTCGTGGTCGGTGCCGGCTACGAGTGCCTGCTCGCGGCCGACTACTCGCAGATTGAGATGCGCATCATGGCGCACCTCTCAGCCGACGCCGGGCTCATCCAGGCCTATGCGGAAGGTGAGGACCTGCACCGCTACGTCGGATCCCACGTCTTCGGCGTCGCCCCGGCGGAAGTCACCTCCGCCATGCGCTCAAAGGTCAAGGCGATGTCCTACGGGCTGGCCTACGGTCTGACCAGTTTCGGCCTCTCCAAGCAACTGGAGATCTCCGTGGACGAGGCCCGCACGCTCGTGAAGGACTACTTTGACCGGTTTGGCGGCGTGCGGGACTACCTGCGCGGCGTCGTCGAACAGGCCCGCATTGACGGCTACACCTCCACCATTGAAGGACGCCGCCGCTACCTGCCCGACCTCTCCAGCACGGACCGCCAGTTGCGCGAGCTGGCGGAACGCGTCGCCTTGAATTCGCCCATCCAGGGCTCCGCGGCGGACATCATCAAGCACGCCATGCTCGGCGTCGCCGCGGAACTGACGAGGCAGGGCCTGAAATCCCGCATGCTGCTGCAGGTCCACGATGAACTGGTCCTGGAAGTGTGGCCGGGGGAGCGGGAGGCAGTGGAGGCCCTGGTGGTGGCCCAGATGGGCGCCGCCGCCAACTTGCTCGTGCCCCTGGAAGTACAGGTGGGCGTCGGCGCCAGCTGGAACGACGCCGGACACTGAGCCCCAGCCCCATCCCGCCGCACGCCCCCGCCCCTCCAGGGAAGGAACCACCATGAGCACGGACCGCGAACCATCCACCCGCCACCCGCGGCCGTTCCCCTATGAACTGCGCACCTTCCCCGTCCGCCTCGTGGACGGGGAAGTCCCCGCAGAGGTCGCCTCGTGGACACAGGCGGTGGCGCTGGGGTTTTACGGCAACGCCCCCACGCCGGAGGACATCGCCAAGTTTGCGGCCGTGGAGCAGGTGGACGGGCGCATGGCAACAGGGGCCTACCTCACCGACGCCGCAGCGCCCGCGGGCGCGTGGGGTCCGGAGTATCCCGTGGCCACCTATGCCTACCACCGCAAGACCCTCAATGTGGGCGGCGGCACGCTCCTGCCGGTGCACCAGATCACCGCCGTCACGGTACGCCCCAGCCACCGCCGGCGCGGCATCCTGCGCGCCATGATCAGCTCGGACCTGGCCCAGGCGAAGGCCGCGGGAATCCCGATCGCCGCGCTCACGGCGTCCGAAGCCGTCATTTACGGGCGGTTCGGCTTCGGCGTGGCCACGCATGTGTGCCAGGTGGAGGTGGCCAGCCGTGGCGGGATCACTCTGCTCAATCCGGGAGCGGCGGCCCTGGGCACGGTGGAGGTGGCCGACGCCCTCGCCGTGCGAGACCTGCACAATGAAATCTTTGCCCGCGTCCACGCCGCCACCTACGGCTCGATCGGCCGGCACGACATGTACCGCCTGGTCGCCTCGGGGCAGGGCAACTACGCGGACATGGAACCTGCCAAAAACATCCGGGCCGCCCTGCACTACGATTCCGCCGGCGCCGTGGACGGCTATGTCACCTATAAGCCGGACGATGCCGCCCGTCCACCCACGGTCAAGATCGTGGACCTGCTGGCGGCGGGGGAGGGCGCCTATCTGGCCCTCTGGAACTACCTCGGCTCCCTGGACCTGATCGAACGCGTCACCTGGGACATGGCGCCCGAGGTGGATCCGCTGGAATGGGCCATGGCTGCCAAGCGGGACTACAAGCGGACCGAAACCGAGGACCACCTGTGGCTGCGAATCCTGGACGCACCGGCGGCCCTGGCCGCCCGCCCCTACGCCGCCGACGGCCGCGTGGCCATCCATGTGGGGGACCCGCTGGGGCATGCCTCAGGGATCTTCCGCATTGACGTGGTCCACGGCACCGCGACCGTGACCCGCTGCCCGGAGGACGGTTCCGTCGCCGCGGAACTGTCCATGGGCGTCAGCGAACTCTCCAGCCTGTACCTGGGCGCGGTCACGGCACGCACGCTGCTCGCCGCGGGGCGGCTCCGGGAGGAACATCCGGGCGCCGCCGCCCGCTTCGATGCCTTGTTCGCCCGGCCCGACTCCGCCCACAGCCTGACGAACTTCTAGCATTAGGCCCACAGGAGTGGCAGGGTGGGTAAATGGACAAGACATTTGAGGTGATTGTGGTCGGCGGTGGCTTTGCCGGCGTGGCAGCGGTAAAGGCCCTGGGCCGCAGCGGCGTGAAGGTGCTCCTGATTGACCAGCACAACTACCACCAGTTCCAGCCGCTGCTCTACCAGGTGGCGACGGCGCAGATCGGCGTCTCCGACGTCACCCGGACTTTTCGCGGCATGTTCCAGCGCTACCGCAGCGCCACCGTGCTCACCGCCAAGGTGGAGGCCGTCGACGTCCACGCCCACACGGTCACAACGGCCGACGGCGACACCTTCCACGCCCAGATCATGGTCCTGGCCGCCGGCGCGGAAGCCAACTTTTTCAACACCCCCGGCGCCGAAGAGCACGCCTACCCACTGTATTCCGTGACGGACGCGGTCCGCCTCGGCAATGCCATGGTCCGGGCCCTTGACGCGGCCCAGCGTGAGGGGGCTGAAAGCCGCGGAGTCCATGTCGTGGTGGTCGGCGGCGGACCCACGGGGGTGGAAACCGCCGGGGCCATCGCCGAAAACTTCAGGTATGTGGTGCCCAAATACTATTCGGACGGCGTGGCGGCAAGGTCCAGCGTCCACCTGGTCGACATGGTGCCGAGCATTTTGGGCCCGTTTTCAGACAAAAACAAGAGCTATGCCACCCGGCGGCTGCAGCAGGCGGGCGTCCGGCTCAAGATGGGCTCGGGCGTGACGGAAGTCCGCCCGGACGGGGTGGACTTTGCCGATGGCACCTCCCTGCCCAGCCAGATCGTGGTCTGGGCCGGCGGCCTGAAGGCCGGCGCCGTCGTCGCCCAGTCCGGCCTCGAACAAGGGCGCGGCGGCCGTATTGATGTCAACCCGGACCTCACCGCCCCGGGGTCCACGGGCGTCTATGTCCTGGGCGATGCCGCCAACATGACCGACGCCCGCGGTGAGAAGCTTCCGCAGCTGGGCTCGTGTGCCCAGCAAGCGGGCAAGTGGGCCGCACGGAACATCCACGCCGATCTCCGCGGCGGGACGCGGGAACCTTTCGCCTATCTGGACAAGGGCTACATGGCCATGATCGGCCGTGGCGCCGCGGTGGCCGAGATTGGCCGCAAGCGACTGCAGGTACAGGGGCCCCTCGCCTTCCTTGCCTGGCTCGGCGTGCATGTGGTCTTGCTGTCCGGCAACCGCCAGCGCGTGAGCGCACTCATTTCCTGGGCGGATGACTACCTCACCCACAGCCGGTCCCACGTGGTGCTCGGCAACCCGGACTAGGGAAATCCGGACTAGGGCACGGAGCGGTCCGGGCCGGCCCACCACGCGCCGCGGCAGCTGAGCCACAGCGTCGTTGCAGCGGCCAGGGAGTTGACCAGAAGCAGCGAAATCAACACCAGCAGCTGGATCAGCCCGGCATCCAGCGGCGCGGCACCGCCCAGGATCATGCCGACGAACGCGCCCGGGAGCGTCACCAGCCCGGCGGTGCGGGTCTGGTCGACGGAAGGCAGCACCGCCTCCCCGGCCACGGGCCGGCCCACCATCAGCCGGGCGGCCGGCCACATGAACCCCAGCGCCACGGCCGCCTCCACTTCACCACGCCGTACCAGCAGCTCGTCCTCAACGCGACGGCCGCTGAGCGTCACGGTGGACATGGCCCCGCCAATCTGCTGGCCCAGCACGGCGATGATGGCCAGGGCCGAAAACGGCAGCACGCCTGCGGCGAACATCAGGGCGGCAACAGGCACCACGCCGGCAGCCAGGGGGAGAGCCGCCAGCCACCACCGGCCCTGCCGTGCAACCCGGCGCCCGCACGTCCAGACCCCGACCAGAAACATGAGCGTCACAAAGGCAAAGGCCCAGGCGCCGCGATTGGCGAGGAACGCGATGACCAGGGCGACGACGGTCAGCTGGATGAGGGCGCGGCACCCCGCCACCACCATCTGGGCCGGCGGCCGGTCCAGCCAGACACGCCACACGACGGCGGCCAGGGCCAGCAATACCGCCAGCAGGACCCACGCGCTCGGGCCAAGCACGAGAAGGGTCGAATTGTCCACAAACGCCATTATCGCCGTCGTGCCGGCATTTTGCGCTCCTTGGCGTGGGCCACTAGACTAAACGGGCGTGTAATGCGTGGTTTGTGCCCCGAAACGGGTACGTCACCGCGCGCTGTCCGCAGGTATCATCCGCAGGAACCCCTGCAACCATAATAATTCCGGGACTACGTCCCGGCGAAGCCAACTATCCACATCGGAGCCCCTACTACATGACCATCACGACCCCCGAGAAGACTGGTACCACGCCTGTTGTTGCCATCAACGACATCGGTACTGCTGAAGAATTCCTCGCCGCAGTGGACGCAACCATCAAGTACTTCAACGACGGCGATCTCGTCGAAGGTGTAGTTGTCAAGGTTGACCGCGACGAAGTTCTGCTCGACATCGGTTACAAGACCGAAGGCGTCATCCCCTCCCGCGAGCTTTCCATCAAGCACGACGTCGACCCCGGTGACGTTGTCGCCGTGGGCGATCAGGTCGAAGCCCTGGTCCTCACGAAGGAAGACAAGGAAGGCCGTCTCATCCTCTCCAAGAAGCGCGCGCAGTACGAGCGTGCCTGGGGCGATATCGAGAAGGTCAAGGAAGAAGACGGCGTCGTCACCGGTACCGTCATCGAGGTGGTCAAGGGTGGTCTTATCCTCGACATCGGCCTGCGCGGCTTCCTGCCCGCGTCGCTCGTCGAGATGCGCCGCGTGCGCGACCTCGCTCCGTACATCGGCCAGCAGATCGAAGCCAAGATCATCGAGCTGGACAAGAACCGCAACAACGTGGTGCTTTCCCGCCGTGCCTGGCTGGAGCAGACCCAGTCCGAGGTCCGCTCCACGTTCCTCAACAAGCTGGAAAAGGGCCAGGTCCGTCCCGGCGTCGTGTCCTCCATCGTCAACTTCGGTGCCTTCGTGGACCTGGGCGGCGTAGACGGCCTCGTCCACGTTTCCGAGCTGTCCTGGAAGCACATCGACCACCCCTCCGAGGTTGTCGAAGTTGGCCAGGAAGTCACCGTCGAGGTGCTCGAAGTGGACCTGGACCGCGAGCGTGTTTCGCTCTCGCTCAAGGCAACGCAGGAAGACCCGTGGCAGACCTTCGCCCGCACCCACGCCCTGGGGCAGGTTGTGCCGGGTAAGGTCACGAAGCTGGTTCCGTTCGGTGCGTTCGTCCGCGTCGAAGACGGCATCGAAGGCCTGGTCCACATCTCCGAGCTGGCCGTGCGCCACGTGGAGCTGGCCGAGCAGGTTGTCTCCGTGGGCGACGAACTGTTCGTCAAGGTCATCGACATCGACCTGGAACGCCGCCGCATCTCGCTGTCGCTCAAGCAGGCCAACGAAGGCGTGGACATCGACTCCACCGAGTTCGACCCCGCCCTGTACGGCATGGTTGCCGAGTACGACGAAGAAGGCAACTACAAGTACCCCGAGGGCTTCGACCCCGAGTCGAACGAATGGCTCGAAGGCTACGAGACCCAGCGCGCCGTATGGGAGCAGCAGTACGCTGACGCCCAGGCACGTTGGGAAGCCCACAAGAAGCAGGTGTCCCAGCATGCCGCGGAAGATGCGGCAGCTGACGGCAGCGAGGCCGGCGAGTCCGCAGGGACCAGCTACTCGTCCGAGCCCGCCGCAACCGACACCGGTGCCGGCACGCTTGCTTCCGACGAGGCCCTTGCCGCACTGCGCGAGAAGCTCACCGGAAACTAATCCGCCAAGGCGGGTGCAGTTCAGCGGGTCCTCCACCTCCGGGTGGGGGACCCGCTCCCTTTAACCCGCGGCGCCCCGGCCCGGGGGGAAACCCAGCAGTGGCCGGCTAGCGGCTGCCCCGTGGGAGCGGGGTGTCCACCCAGTCGCGGCCGGCCGCGACCAGGGCGCCTTCGCCCGACGTCAAAGACGCCAGGCGTTCCTGTGCAGCAGCAATCACGGCAGCATCGTCGGCCATGGCCAGTCCCACCTTTGTCCCGTCGGCATCGTAACTGTTGCCCGTCATGACGTAACCGGCACTGCGGAGCTCGTTTTCCAGCCGCCCCGCCGCCGCGTGCGGGGCGGAGACCGTGAAGCGCTGCATCCGGTCCCGGCGGACCAGGGGCGCCAGCTCAAGCGCCGAGCTGACCGACTCCGAATATGCCCGCACCAGTCCGCCCGCGCCCAGCAGGATCCCGCCAAAATAGCGGACGACGACGGCGCAAACGTCACTGAGGTCGGCGGCGGGGGCCGCTGCGGTCCCGGTTTCGCGCTTTAACAGGGCATCAAGCATCGGCTGCCCCGCCGTGCCGGAGGGTTCGCCGTCGTCGTTCGAGCGTTGCACCGCCCTGTCCGCCCCCAACACAAACGCGGAGCAGTGGTGGCGGGCATCGGAAAACTCGCGCCGCAGCTCGGTGATCAGCCCGCGGGCAGCAGCCTCGTCGCCCACGCGGCGCAGGACCGTGATGAAGCGAGAACGCTTGATGGCGAGCTCGTGGCGGAAATCCGCCCCCGCGGCCAAGGTTGCGTAGCTGTTGGGAACGACAGGCGTCGAGGGAGGGGTCACCCCGCCATACTAGCCGCGGCCACGGGCAGCATTCCTTTCTTGATGGCGGCGGGCGGCCGGTGGAAGAATGGTGGGGACCGGTCAGTCCTTTGCGGCCTAAGGGCGTTGAGTCATGTTGCGACTTGAATTCCTGGGAGAGCAGCGCGTGAGTTTTGAAGGGGCGGCGCCAGCGCCGTCGCTGGTGTCGGGGCGCGCGCTGGAAATTCTGGCCTTCCTTGTGCTCCACGCGGGCCTCCCGCAGGAACGCGTACGGCTTGCGGGGCTCATCTGGCCCGATTCCTCCGAAGGCCAGTCGCGGACCAACCTCCGTCGCGAGTTGCACGGCCTGCGCCAGCTGCCAGGGCTTGCCCACCTCATCCAGGCGGATGGCGCCGCACTGCTGTGGCGGGAGGGGGATGGCTCGCGCTCGGATGTGTACGACTTCATGCGGCACCGGGAACTGGCGCTTCGCTTGGCACGGGAACGCGACCCCGGCGGGGGCCGCCTGCACGCTGCTGCCGCGATCGGCGCCTACAAGGGACAGCTGCTGCCCGGCATGTATTCCGATTGGGTCCTGGTGGAACGGGAGCGGCTTCACCGGCAGTGCGTGGAACTGTGCGACCTCGTCGCGCGCGCCCCGGACACTGACCTGCACGGCGCGCTCGGGGCCGCCCGGCGACGGCTGCAGCTGGAACCGCTGGAGGAGGCCGGGTACCAAACACTGATGGAACTGCAGTGCCGGGCCGGCGACGCGGCGGCCGCGCTGGGGACCTATCACCGGTGCGCGTCGGTCCTCGAACAGGAACTGCACGTGAAGCCCGGATGGCGCACCAAGGAGCTCGCCCGCCGGCTGCTCGGCCACCTGCCTGTCGGCCGGCCCGACGGCGGGCGTGCCGTCATGGCGCTCGCGCCGGGCCCCGGCTCAAGGCCCCCGGTGGGACGTGGGCGCGAAGAAAGGCTGCTGCTGAAGCGGTGGGCGCGTGCCGCCGCCGGGGCGCCGGGCCTGGTGGTGGTGCGCGGCGAAGCCGGCGTGGGCAAGACCCGCCTGCTGGTGTCCCTGTTGGCCGCCGCCACGTCGGAAGGGGCCGCCACGGCCTACGCGCGGTGTTTCCGGGGTGTGGGTCGGATGGCCCTCGCCCCGGTGTCTGAGTGGCTGCGCAGCGCCGACTTCGATGCCGTCGCCGCCACGGCCGATGGTGCCTGGACCACGGAACTGGCCAGGCTCCTGCCCCGGGACACCGGTGGAGACCCGCCGCGGCGGGAACCGGACGTGGTGAACGGGCCGGACAACGCACTGGCGGACGCGTGGCGCCGGCGGGCGTTTTATGAAGGCGTTTCCCAGGCGGTCCTGGCCGCCGGCCGGCCCACGCTGCTGGTGCTTGACGACCTGCAGTGGTGTGACGAGGAGTCCCTTGACTGGCTGGCGTTCCTCTTCGCCCATGCACCGGCGGCAAGGCTCTTGGTCGCGGCCGGTGTCCGCCCGGGTGACCTGCTGCGGGCCCCGGCGGCCCGGGCCGGACTGGAGGTCCTGCACGACGCCGGCTGGGCGGAACAGCTGGAGCTGCCGCCACTGGATGCAGCCAGCTCCGCGGAACTTGCCGCGTCCGTCCTGGACCGCAGGCTCACTGCGGCGGAGGAATCCCTGCTGCAGGGCGCCACCGGCGGCTACCCGCTGTACGTTGTGGAAGCGGCCCGGGGCATGGCAGGCTCCAGCCTCGCCGACGTGCTTGCCGGCGCGACCGCGGGCCAGGGACTGCTGGACCGGCGCCTGGCGCAATGCTCGCGCCAGGCCAGGACCGTGGCCACGCTGGCGGCCGCCGTCGGACGGGAATTCCCGCTCGAACTGATCGCCCGCGCCTCGGGCATCGAGGAACAGGCGCTGGTCCGTGCCGTTGACGAACTGTGGCGGCTGCGGATCCTGCGTGAACAGCGCGGCGGCTACGATTTCTCGCACGACCTCTTACGCCAGTGCGCTTATGAACTGGCTTCGCCTCCCCAGCGCTGGCGGCTTCACCGGCGCCTGGCCGAAGCCATGGAAGCGCTTCACCCCGGCAATTCCACGGCGGTTGCAGCCCAACTCGCAGAGCAGTACCGAAGGAGTGGGAACGTGGACCGGGCCGTCCACTTTTATCTGCAGGCAGGAGACGCCGCGACAAGCATCTTCGCCAATGCCCGCGCCATATCGGACTACCAGGACGCACTGAACCTCCTCACATCGCGGGAACCCCGAGCCGGCAACGCCGGCCAGGAACTCGACGTACTGCTGCGCATGCCCGCACCGCTGACTGCGTTGCGCGGATACTCATCCCCCCAACTGCGCGTGACGCTCGAACGCATCATCGAACTGTGTGGAGGGCTTGACCGGCCCAGGGACCTGGCGCGGGCGCTGATAGGACTCTTCGCCTCGACGTTCGTCCAGGGGCACACGCAGCTTGCCCACTCCCTTGCCCTGCGGGCCCTGGCGCTGGCCGGCGACATGCCGGGGCTGTCCGGGCAGGCGCACTTCGCCGCCGCGGGAGCCGCCACGAGCCTTGGCCGTCTGGATGAGGCCGTGCAACACTTCAGGCTCGCGTGGGCGCTGGGCACTGACACGCAGTCGTACATTCTGGGCACCCGCATCGACGTGCACAGCCGGGCCTGGGGCGCGCACGCCCTCTGGCTGTCCGGCCATGGCGAGGGGGCGATGGCCCTCTCCCGCGCGTCCGTGGACCGCGCCGAGCGTTCCGGACACCCGTACAGCCTGGCCGTGGCACTGGCCTATCATGCTGTGCTGCTGGCCATGGGCATGCCATCCCGCGAATGCGCAGGTCCGGATGCTGGAGAGCTGGCCCGCACGACGGCGGCATTGGAGGAGACATGCACCCGGTACAACTTTGCCTACTACGGGCAGTGGGGCGCCATCCTGAGGGGATGGCTGTCCGGCGGGGAACCGGGCCTTGAAGCCATCCGGGGCGGGATCGGAGGGCTGCGCGCGACGGTGGCGTTTGCCCGGATGCCGTTCTGGCTGTGCCTGCTGGCCGACACCCTGCAGTCCTGCGGCCAACCGGTGGGGGCGGACGCCGTGCTGGCCGCCGCGCAGTCGACGGCAGTGGCACGCGGAGACCTCTGGTGGCTTCCCGAGGTGCTGCGGCGCCGGGCGCTCCTGGCGGAACCGGCCGCCGCGGCCCGGCTGCTCGACACGGCACGGGACCTGGCGCAGGAACAGCACAGCGTCATGCTGGCGCGCCGGCTGCCGCCCCGGTGACGACCAGCCCGCGCCGCAGGCACGCAGGTGCGGGCGAACGCAACGCGAACGCCCGCACGCCTAGCGTTGTCCACATCCAGGCGGACCCTGTGCCGCCAACCAGCCGACAACCCCGGAAGGGTACGCCATGAAATCCACAGCCGCCCCCATCGCTGACCTTGCCGCCCAACTGCGCGGCACCCTCATTTCAGCCGCCGACGAGGGCTACGACGAGGCCCGCGCCGTCTACAACGCCATGATTGACCGCAGGCCGCTGGCGGTCGCCAAGTGCGCCGACGCCGGCGACGTCCAACAGTGCGTACGCTTCGCGACCGCGCACGACATTGTCCTCGCGGTGCGCGGTGGCGGGCACAATGCCGCCGGCCTCGGCACCTGGGACGATGCGCTCGTCGTGGATCTGTCCGGCATGCGCGCCGTCGAGGTCGACGCCGGCGCCCATGAAGTCCGCGTGGACGGAGGCTGCACCTGGGCCGACGTCGACGCGGCCACCGTGCCCTTCGGCATGGCGGTTCCATCCGGCTTCCTGTCCTCCACCGGCGTCGGCGGCCTGACCCTTGGCGGCGGTGTGGGATACCTGAGCCGCCGCTACGGGCTGACCGTGGACAGCCTGCTCGGCGCCGACGTCGTGCTTGCCGACGGCACGCTCGTGACGGCCGGGCCGCACGATAACTCCGACCTCTTTTGGGCGCTGCGCGGCGGCGGCGGCAACTTCGGCGTCGTCACCTCGTTCCGCTTCGCCTGCCACGACATCGGCGACAACGGCACCGTGGTGGGCGGGCCGGTCCTCTACGACCTGGCCGACGCGCCGGACGTCATGCGCTGGTACCGTGAGCTGCTGCCCGCCCTGCCGGAGGAGCTCAGCGGTTGGATCGCCCTGCTGACCATACCGCCCGCGCCGCCGTTCCCCGAAGAATTGTGGGGCAGGAAGGCGTGCGGCGTGGTTTGGTGCTATACGGGCCCGGCCGACGAGGCCGACGCCGTGACCGCGCCGGTGCGTGAATTTGGCCGGCCGCTGCTGGTGGGCCTGCAGAGCATGCCGTTCTCGGCGCTGCAGGGCGCCTTTGATCCGTTCTACCCGGCCGGGCTTCAATGGTATTGGAAGGCGGACATGTTCACGGAAATCAGCGACACCGCGATAGACATCCACGCAAAATTTGGCGCCCTGCTGCCGACCGGCCACTCCACCATGCACCTGTACCCTGTGGACGGCGCCGCTGCGCGCATTGACGCGGCGGCCACGGCGTTCCCCTACCGGGGCGGCGGCTGGGCCGGGGTGATCGTCGGCGTCGACCCCGACCCCGCGCAGGCCTCCTCCATCACGGCCTGGGCGCGCAGCTACTGGGAGGAACTGCACCCGGCCTCGGCCGGCGGCGCCTATGTGAACTTCCTTGGCGACGAGGGCGACGCCCGCGTCCGGGCAGCCTACGGGGAAAACTACGCCAGGCTCGCGCGTGTCAAGGCCCAGTATGATCCGCAGAACGTGTTCCACGTCAACCAGAACATCCCGCCCGCACGCTGAGCCGTGACACGGCGCCGCTACACTTGGTCAATGCTTTCGATTGGTCTCACGGGCGGCATCGCCGCCGGCAAGTCCCTGCTGTCCGTGCGCTTCCGTGAACTGGGCGCGGTGCTGGTCGACGCCGACCGGCTGGCCAGGGACGTCGTGGCGCCCGGCACGCCCGGGCTGGCCGCCGTCGCGGCCGAGTTCGGCCCGCAGGTCCTCGCGGCGGACGGCGCGCTGGACCGGCCCAAACTGGGCTCCCTGGTCTTCGCCGACAAGGACCGGCTCGCCGCACTGAACGCCATTGTCCATCCGCTGGTCCGGGCCGCGGCCGCGCACCTGAAGGACCACGCCGGGCCGGGTGCCATCGTGGTCCAGGACATCCCCCTGCTCGTGGAGACCGGGCAGGGGGCCGACTTCCACCTGGTGGTGGTGGTCGACGCGCCCGCGGAACAGCGCCTGGCCCGGATGGTGGAGGCCCGGGGGATGACGCCCGGGGACGCCAGGGCCCGCATGGCGGCGCAGGCCGGCGACGCGCAACGGCGCGCGGCGGCCGACGTCGTGCTGGACAACTCCGGCACCCCCGAGGCGGCGCTGGCGGCCCTTGACGCGCTGTGGGAGGCGCGGCTGGTGCCGTTTGCCCGCAACCTGGCGGCCGGCGTGCCAGCCGTTCCTGCCGGCCCGCCCGCCATCACGGGCCCGGACCCGGCCTGGCCGGCCCAGGCAGTCCGGCTGGCGGCCCGCATCGGGAAGGCGGCCGGGTGTGCCGGCGTCGCCGTGGACCACATCGGTTCAACGTCCGTCCCCGGTCTGGCCGCCAAGGATGTCCTTGACCTGCAGCTGCGTGTGAAGTCCCTGGCGGACGCGGATGCGGTGGCCCCGGCGCTGGCCGCGGCCGGCTTTCCGCGGAGAGCGGGACAGTGGTGGGACACGGGGCACGACTTTGCCGGGGGCCGTCCAGGGGAGCGGTGGGAGAAGCGCTTCCACAACGCCGCCGACCCCGGCCGCCCCGTGAACCTGCACGTCAGGGTTGACGGGTCACCGGCGGCCCTGCTCGCGCTGGCGTTCCGGGACTGGCTTCGGGCCGACGCCGGCGTCCGGGCGCGCTACGAATCCATGAAGCGAGGGCTGGCCGCCGCACACGCTGGGGACGCCACCACGGCCGCCTATGCCGATGCCAAGGAGCCGTGGTTTGCCTCGGCGGTGCCGGAGATGGCACGGTGGCGGCTGCAGCGGTCCAGCCAGGAATCCTGACCGTGCCGCAACCGGAGTAGCCTTAAGCCCATGAGTCTTGCGCAGGAAATCAACCGAGTCGTTGCCCCCTTTGAGGTCATCAGCGACTTCCAGCCGGCCGGCGACCAGCCCACGGCCATCAAGGAACTCACCGAACGGATCACCAACGGTGAGAAGGACATTGTCCTGCTGGGCGCCACCGGCACGGGAAAGTCCGCCACCGCCGCGTGGCTGATCGAGCAGGTGCAGCGGCCCACGCTGGTCATGGTCCAGAACAAGACGCTTGCCGCGCAGCTGGCCAACGAGTTCCGGGAACTGCTGCCCAACAACGCCGTTGAATATTTTGTCTCCTACTACGACTACTACCAGCCGGAAGCCTACGTGCCGCAATCGGACACGTTCATTGAAAAGGACTCCTCGGTCAACGAGGAAGTGGAGCGTCTGCGTCACTCGGCCACCAACGCCCTGCTCACCCGGCGCGACGTGATCGTGGTGGCCACGGTGTCCTGCATCTACGGTCTGGGCACGCCCGAGGAATACGTTTCCGGCATGGTGACGCTGACGCGCGGCGCCACGATGAACCGCGACGACCTGCTGCGCAAATTCGTCAGCATGCAGTACGCCCGCAACGACATCGACTTCCACCGGGGCACGTTCCGCGTGCGCGGTGACACCGTGGAGATCATCCCGATGTATGAGGAACAGGCGTTGCGCATCGAGTTCTTTGGCGACGAGATTGAGAACATCTACACGCTGCACCCGCTGACCGGCCAGGTCATCCGGGAAGAGACGGAAATGTACGTTTTTCCGGCCTCGCACTACGTGGCCGGGCCGGAGCGCATGGCCCGTGCCATGAAGGCGATCGAGGACGAACTGGCCGTGCGCACCAAGGAACTGGAGAGCCAAAACAAGCTGCTGGAGGCCCAGCGGCTGCGCATGCGCACCACGTACGACCTGGAAATGATGGAGCAGATGGGGTTCTGCAACGGCATCGAAAACTATTCGCGGCACATTGACGGCCGCGCGCCCGGAACCGCCCCCCACTGCCTCCTCGACTACTTCCCTGACGATTTCCTGCTGGTCATTGACGAGTCCCACGTCACGGTGCCCCAGATCGGTGCCATGTACGAGGGCGACATGTCACGCAAGCGCACCCTGGTGGACCACGGCTTCCGGCTGCCGTCGGCCATGGACAACCGGCCGCTCAAATGGGACGAATTCCTGGACAGGGTCGGCCAGACCGTCTACCTGTCCGCCACGCCCGGGAAGTACGAGCTGGGGAAGTCGGACGGCTACGTCCAGCAGATCATCCGGCCCACGGGCCTGATCGATCCGGAAATCATCGTCAAGCCGTCCAAGGACCAGATCAACGACCTCCTCGGTGAAATCCGGGAGCGGGCCGCGAAGAATGAGCGTGTGCTGGTCACCACGTTGACCAAGCGGATGGCCGAGGACCTCACGGACTACCTGCTCGGCAACGGCGTCAAGGTCCAATACCTGCACTCGGACGTGGACACGCTCCGGCGGGTGGAACTGCTGCGGGAGCTGCGCATGGGCGTCTTTGACGTCCTGGTCGGCATCAACCTGCTCCGCGAGGGCCTGGACCTGCCGGAGGTGTCCCTGGTCAGCATCCTCGACGCAGACAAGGAGGGTTTCCTGCGTTCCGGGACCTCGCTGATCCAAACGATCGGGCGTGCTGCCCGCAACGTCTCCGGCCAGGTGCACATGTACGCGGACCGGATCACCGACTCCATGCAGTTCGCCATCGACGAGACCAACCGCCGCCGGGCCATCCAGGTGGCCTACAACACCGAACGCGGCATTGACCCGCAGCCGCTGCGCAAGAAGATCGCGGACATCACCGACCAGCTCGCCCGGGAGGATGCCGACACCGCCGCGCTGCTCCAGGAGGCCCGCACGAAGCGCGAAACGGCCAAGCCGTCCGTGCGGCGCGACGGGCTGGCCGCCCGGCCGGCCGGCGAACTCATGGGCCTGATCGAGGAGCTGACCGCCCAGATGCACGGGGCCGCGGCCGAGCTGCACTTCGAGCTGGCTGCCCGGCTGCGCGACGAGGTGGCCGACCTGAAGAAGGAGCTGCGCCAAATGCGTGCGGCCGGACACGCGTAGGGTCCCGGCCGAATAGCAGGTAGACTGGGGCAGGTAGGGGAGTATCCCAAGCGCTGGATTCGTCAACACGTGCGGCACCGCTGCCGCGCCGGACCCAGCGGCCACCTCCAAGGTGGCGGAGAGACTTATGTTTCTTCGTCATGCCTTGAAAGGTGCACCATGCACAATTTGCCCCTCTGGTTCGAGGTCGGCTCCTTCGCCGTCCTGGGACTCATCCTCCTCGCCGACCTCCTGCTGGTCATCAAGCGCCCGCACATTCCCTCCATGAAGGAGGCCGGGCTGTGGGTCGGGTTCTACGTGGCCCTCGCGTTCCTGTTTGCGGCAATGGTGTTCATCTTTACCGGCCCCGAGTTCGGCGCCCAGTTCGTGGCCGGCTGGGTCACCGAATACAGCCTGAGCATCGACAACCTGTTTGTCTTCATCATCATCATGGCCCGCTTTTCCGTGCCACGCCGCTACCAGCAGGAAGTCCTGATGGTGGGCATCATCATCGCGCTGGTCCTGCGCGGCATCTTCATCATGGTGGGCGCCGTGGTCATTGAACAGTTCAGCGCCATCTTCTACGTCTTCGGGGCGTTCCTGCTGTGGACGGCCTGGAAGCAGAGCCGCCCGGAAAGCGAGGAGGACGATGAGGACAGGGAGAACTTCCTGATCCGCGGCGTGCGCCGCGTCATCCCCATGACGAACGTCTATGACGAGGGCCGCCTCCGCACCACCGTCGACGGCAAGCGGACCTTCACACCCATGCTGGTGGTGTTTGTGACCATCGGTGTCACCGACCTGCTGTTCGCCGTCGACTCCATCCCCGCGATCTTTGGCCTGACCCAGAGCGCGTTCATCGTGTTCACAGCCAACATCTTCGCGCTGATGGGCCTGCGCCAGCTCTACTTCCTGCTGGGCGGCCTCATGGACAGGCTTGTCTATCTCAAGCACGCGCTTTCAGTCATTCTGGCCTTCATCGGCGTGAAGCTGGTGCTGCACGCCATGCACGTCAACGAGCTCCCGTTCATCAACGGCGGCCGGTCCATCGCCTGGGCCCCCGAGATCCCCACCTTCCTCTCCCTCGCCGTCATCCTTGGCACCATGGCCGTGGCGGTCTTCGCGAGCCTGATCCACGCCAGGAAGCAGGAACGGCAGCCGCACGACGCGGGCTGACGCGGGTCAGCCCGCGTCCCCGCGGACCATCGACAGGAGGCGGGCGAAGATGCCCTCGCCGTCGTCGGCAATGCCGTCGTGGTGGAAGTCGGCGCTTTCCCAGACCTGCAGGCCCCGCACGGAGGCGGCAGTGGCCAGGGAAATGTCCCGGTCCACGTAGATGTCCTCCGCATAGACGGCCGCGGCCGCGGGGACAGTGTTGCGCGCGAGCTGGGCGGGGTCGTACAGCGGACCCCAGCCATCGCTGCGGACGGCCAAAAGCTCCGCCACCCCGCGCAGCGGCACCAGCGCAGGGTCCTGTTCGAAGTACCACGGGTACACGGCCTCGCCCGTGAGCAGCGGCTCCGGCGCGTCCGGGTGGAACTCCGGGTGGCCGGCCAGCACGCGCGCCGCGGCCCAGTTGCTGGCCGCGCCCTGGACGTAGATGGACTCGTGCATGAGCGCGTAAAGAGGGTTGGCGGCACGGCTGACCTGGGCCGACATCTGGGTGAGAAACCCGTCGGAGAGCCGGTCGCCGTCGGGTGTGGGGACAAACGCGTCCTCGAACAAATAGTGGAGGGCATCGATGCGCGTGTTCCCGCCAAAGTAGTTCCCCAGCATCTGCACGCGCTCCGGGGTGAGCCGTTCGCCGGTGGGCAGGAACTCCGCCACGTTCCGGACATGGTCCATGATCCGGGTTGCGACGGCACGGTCCTGCGGGTAGCGGGCAAAGTATTCGGCGTTCCGGGCGCGCAGGCGGCCAAACGTGGCCTCATACACCTGGTCCGCCGGCCCGGCAAGCGGACCCAGGCCGCCGGTGATGAGCACCTCCTTCAACCCTTCCGGGGCGAAGGAAAGGTAGGTCAAGGCGCAGAAGCCCCCGTAGCTCTGGCCGAAGATGGACCACGGGCCCGAACCCAGTTGTGCGCGGATCAGTTCGGCGTCGGCCACGATGTCGGTGGCGCGGAAGTGTGAGAGGTAGTCGGCCTGCGCTGCCGCGCCGCCCACCAGCGGCAGGGTCTGCCGGGATGCGGGTGTGGAAAGGCCGGTGCCGCGCTGGTCCAGCATGAGCACCCGGAAGCTTTTGGACGCCTCCCGCAGCCAGCCGGACAGGCCCAGCGGCCGGTTGCCGCGGCCGCCCGGGCCGCCCTGCAGAAACAGCAGCCAGGGCAGGTTCCCGGACTCCAGCGCGGGATCGTAGATCTCGCGGGCAAAAAGCCTGATGGCCGGCCCGGAGGGGTCGGCATGGTCCAGCGGGGCATCAAACCAGTGGTCGCGCAGGGCCGTCCCGCGCACCACGTAGCTGCTGCCCGCGCTCATGCGCCGGCCCGCACGGCGGCGGGGGCACCAAAGGAACCCAGCGCATCGCCGTCGAGCCTGAACACGTGCCAGCCGTCCATGGGTGCGGCCCCGAGGGACCTGTAGAAGTTGATGGACGGCTCGTTCCAGTCCAGCACGCTCCACTCCACCCGCGCGTAGCCGCGCTCGACGGCGATCCCCGCCAACGTTCGCAGCAGCGCCTTGCCGTGGCCGCCGCCGCGGGCCTCAGGGCGCACGTACAGGTCCTCGAGGTGGATGCCGTGGGTGCCTTCCCACGTGGAGTAGTTCAGGAACCAGAGCGCGAAGCCGAGGATGGGCCCGCCGGCAACGGGGCTGTCCACCACGTGGGCATAGACCTGCGGGTTGTCGCCGAAGAGGTGCGCGCGAAGCATCTCCTGGTCGTTGACCACGGCGTCCGGCTCCTTTTCATAGGCGGCAAGGTCGTGGATCATGTCAAGGATGGCGGGGACGTCGGCGGGGGATGCGGTGCGAATCAAACTCATGAAACGAGCTTATCCGGTGCCGGGCGGCCCCCCGCAACGGGCCCGTCAGCGAATCCAGCTGCCGCGCAGGAATCCTTCAGATTTCCTTGACAAACCTTTCAACGCTCATTAAGACAGAAATGTGGGGGAAAACGTCTAAGCGATTCACTTCTTGAAAGCGGGACAAACCATGGCCACGCCGGAACCAGTTGCGATCAGCAGCCAGGAACACAGAAGCCAGGTGCGAAAGGCGGCAGTCGCCAGCACCATTGGCACAACCATTGAATGGTATGACTATTTCCTCTACGGCGCGGCGGCGGCATTGGTGTTCCCGCACGTCTTCTTTCCCAACATGTCCCCCTACCTCGGCTTGATCGCCTCCTTTGCCTCCTACTTTGTCGGCTTCGTGGCGCGCCCCATTGGCGCGGCAATATTCGGGCACTGGGGGGATAGGATCGGCCGTAAGGCGATGCTGATCACCACGTTGCTGATCATGGGGATCTCCACGGCGCTGATTGGCGTGCTGCCCGGCGCGGGCTCGTGGGGCGACGCCGCACCGGCCGTCCTGATCCTGCTGCGCGTACTTCAGGGCATCGCCGTCGGCGGGGAGTGGGGCGGCTCCATCCTGCTTTCCATGGAATGGGGCAACCAGAAACGCCGCGGGCTGATGGCCAGCTGGCCCCAGCTTGGCGTCGCCATCGGCATCATCCTGTCCACCGGACTCATGGCGCTGTTCAACGGCATCATGGGCACGGACGCGTTCATCGCCTGGGGCTGGCGCATACCCTTCCTGTTGAGCCTGGTGCTGGTCGCAATCGGCCTCTACATCCGGATCAGGATCATGGAAACGCCCATGTTCGCCGAGGTGGTCCGGACCGAAAAGACCCAGAAGGCACCCGTCCTGGAGGTCATCAGGCGCTACCCCAAGGAAATCGTGCTTTCGGCGCTGCTGCGCATGTCCGAGCAGATGCCGTTCTACATCGTGACGGCCTTCGTGCTGTCCTACCTGACGGACAAGAACCATAACTACAGCTACAACTTCGTCCTGATCGGCACCATGGTCGCCGCGGCGCTGGAACTGTTCTTCGTGCCCTACTTCGGGCACCTCTCGGACAAGCGGAACCGCCTGCGGATCTACCAGCTCGGCGCCGCCATCACCGGCGTGTGGGGCTTTGTCTACTTCGCGCTGCTGGACAGCGGTGCGTCCTGGCTGGTCTTCATCGCCCTGTCCGTGGCGCTCATCCCGCACGCCATGCAGTACGGCCCCCAGGCGTCGATCATTGCGGAGAACTTTCCGACGGAACTCCGGTACACCGGCGCCGGCCTGGGCTACCAGCTCGCGTCCATTGTCGCCGGCGGGCCGGCCGCGTTGATCGCAACGGTCCTGCTGCACAGCTTCGGCACGGGCTACGCCGTATCCGTGTACATCCTGGTCTCGGCCCTGATCACCATTGCGGCCTCGCTGGGTCTGAAGGACTACTCCAAGTCGGACATCGCGGACTCCGGCACCTACCAGCCGCGCGTGGGGAAGGCGGACAACGCCGTCTAACTGCCGGCGGCCCACGCAGGCGTCGTCCGGCTACATGCGGCTGAAGTCCTCCAGCCGGACGACGGCGGCGCCCGCCTCATTGGATGCCTTCAGGTCCACCGTGCCCGTCATGGACCAGTCGTGGTTGCCTTCCGGGTCCGCCAGCACCTGCCGGACCGTCCACTGCTCCGGGCCCTCGGTGATGTGCAGCAGGGCCGGACCGCGCGCGGACGGGCCGGCGTCGATGTAATCGTGTTCGTCCCAGTACGTGTCCAGGGCGTCCGCCCAGCGGTCCGCGTCCCAGCCGTGGTCGCCGTCGAGGGCGCCCAGCGCCTCAAAGTCGTCGTCCGCGGCCAGCTCCACGCGGCGGAACATCTCGTTGCGCACCATGACACGGAAGGCGCGGTGGTTGTCCGTGAGCCTCGGCGGGGCGGGAGGGACGGCAGGCTCGGGGGCCAGCTCCTCCACCTCGCCGCTGGTCATCTTCTCCCATTCGTCCAACAGGCTGGAATCGACCTGGCGGACCAGCTCGCCCAGCCACGAGATGATGTCCTCGAGGTCTTCGCGGAGCGCGTCCCGGGGGACTGTCTGGCGCAGCGCCTTGTAGGCGTCGGTCAGGTACCGCAGCACGATCCCCTCGGAGCGGGCCAGCGAGTAGTACTGGACGTATTCGCCAAAATTCATGGCGCGCTCGTAGAGGTCGCGGATAATCGATTTCGGGCTCAGCTCAAAGTCGCCCACCCACGGGGCGGCCTTGCGGTAGACCTCGAAGGCGGCGAACAGCATCTCGGCCAGCGGCATGGGGTACGTGACCTCGTCGAGGATCGCCATGCGCTCGTCATACTCGATGCCCTCGGCTTTCATGGCGGCGACCTTCTCGGTCCGCTCGCGCTTGAGCTGCGCGCTGAGGATCTGCCGCGGCTTTTCCAGCGTGGACTCTATGACGGACAGGACGTCCAGGGCGTAGCTGGGGGACTCGGGATCCAAGAGGTCCAGGGCTGCCAGGGCGAAGGGGGAGAGCGGCTGGTTCAAGGCAAAGTTCAGCTGCAGGTGGGTGGTCAGCCGGACGGTGCGGCCGTCGGCCTCCAGCTCATTCTCCGGGATGCGCTCCACAATGCCGGCCCCGAGCAGCTCGCGGTAGATGCCCAGGGCCTTGCGGATCAGCCTGCGCTGCGCGGCGGGGGACTCGTGGTTCCCGGTCAGCAGCTTCCGCGCCGCCTGGAACGGGTCCCCTGGACGTTCCAGCAGGTTCAGCAGCATGGCGTGCGTGACGGTGAAGCTGGAGGTCAGCGGCTCAGGAACGGATTCGCTGAGCCGGGTGAACGTGGGCTCGCCCCAGCTGACAAAGCCCTGCTGCGGCTTCTTCTTGACCACCTGGCGCAGCTTCTTGGCGTCGTCGCCAAACTTCGCCAGCGCCTTGGCCATGGCCTTGGTGTTTTCAATGACGTGCTCCGGCGCCTGCACCATCACGGTTCCGGCGGTGTCGTAGCCCGCCCGCCCGGCACGTCCGGCGATTTGCTGGAATTCACGGACCTGCAGGACGCGGGTACGCACGCCGTCATACTTGCTCAACGCCGTCATGAGGACGGTGCGGATGGGCACGTTGATGCCCACGCCCAGCGTGTCGGTGCCGCAAATGACCTTCAGCAGGCCGGCCTGCGCCAGCTGTTCGACGAGGCGGCGGTACTTGGGCAGCATGCCCGCGTGGTGGACGCCGATTCCGTGGCGCACCAGCCGGTTGAGAGTCTTGCCGAAGCCGGCGGAAAAGCGGAAGCCGGCGATCAGCTCGCCGATCCTGTCCTTCTCCTCCCGCGTGCAGACGTTGATGCTCATGAGATTTTGGGCCCGGTCGATGGCCTCGGCCTGGCTGAAGTGGACCACGTAGACGGGGACCTGCTTGGTGGCGAGCAGTTCCTCGAGGGACTCGTGGACGCCGGTGGTGACGTAGTAATAGTGCAGCGGGATGGGGCGCTCGGCGGAGGAGACCGTGGTGGTGGTGCGGTTGGTCAACTCCGTGAGCTCCCGTTCAAAGCGCGTGACGTCGCCCAGGGTCGCGCTCATGAGGAGGAACTGCGACTGCGGCAGTTCCAGCAGTGGCACCTGCCACGCCCAGCCCCGCTGGGGGTCGGAGTAGTAGTGGAACTCGTCCATGATGACAACGCCCGCGTCCGCGTTTTCACCCTCGCGCAGGGCGATGTTCGCCAGGATTTCCGCCGTGCAGCAGATGATCGGCGCGTCCTGGTTCACGGAGGAGTCGCCCGTGACCATGCCCACGTTGGCGGCGCCGAAGATCTCGCACAGGGCAAAGAACTTCTCCGAGACGAGCGCCTTGATCGGGGCGGTGTAATAACTGGCGGCGCCGCGCGCCATGGCGTTGAAGTGCGCGGCAATGGCCACCATGGACTTGCCGGATCCCGTCGGGGTGGACAGGATCACGTTGTTGCCGCTGACCAGCTCGATCGCGGCGTCCTCCTGGGCCGGGTAGAGTTCCAGCCCGCGGTCCGTGGTCCACTCCAAAAAGGCCTCCAGCACGTCGTCGTCGCTGGAGGTTTGCGGGTCAAGGCCGGAGAGCTGATCAAGAAGGTTCATGGTCTCCCCAGTCTACGGGCGGGGGCTGTGGCAGGATAACGCCATGGGAACAAAGCGGCTGGGCTGGGATCCGGCCAAATACGTGGAGTTCGGCGACTTTCGCAACCGCCCGTTCTTCGACCTCACCGCCCGCATCACGGCGTCCGCGCCGCGCCGCGTCGTGGACCTGGGCTGCGGTCCGGGCAACCTGACGGCCACCCTGGCCCGGCGCTGGCCCGGCGCGCGGGTGCAGGGCCTGGACAGCTCCCCGGACATGGTGGCTGCGGCCCGGGGCGCCGGCGCGGAGGGCGCGCGCGGAACCCCGGACGACGCCGGCACGCGCCTTCCGGGGAACCTCGCCTTCGAGCTGGCGGACATCCGCGGCTGGGTGCCGGGGCAGGACACCGACGTGGTGGTGTCCAACGCGGCGCTGCAATGGGTTCCCGGCCATCAGGAGCTCATGTCCGGGTGGCTGCGCGGGTTGCCGGAAGGCGCGTGGCTGGCGGTGCAGGTGCCGGGCAACTTCGGTTCGCCGTCCCACACGCTGATGCGCCAGGTGGCGCAGTCCCCACGCTGGCGCAAGCAGCTTGACGGTGCACTGCGGCACCAGGACGCCGTGTGGGAACCCGGGCAGTACCACGAGCTCCTGTTGCGCGGCGGCGCCCGAGCGGACGTGTGGGAAACGACCTACAGCCAGCTGCT
The DNA here is from genome assembly GCF_003268655.1 of Arthrobacter dokdonellae. NCBI lineage: Bacteria > Bacillati > Actinomycetota > Actinomycetes > Micrococcales > Micrococcaceae > Arthrobacter > Arthrobacter dokdonensis. Next base: position 2,463,090 of record NZ_CP029642.1, read on the forward strand.
GCCGGGCAGCCGCCCCGTGCTGGAATGGGTCCGGGGCACCGGGCTGCGGCCCGTGCTCCAGGCCCTCGGCGGGCGGGACGGGCGGGAGTTTGAGGCGGAGTATTCGGCCCTGCTGGACGAGGCCTACCCGGCCGGAGACTTCGGCACCCTGTACCCCTTCCGCCGCATCTTCATGGTGGGCCAAAAGCAATGAGTGGGAGCACACAATGAAAGGGACACAGGATGGTTGACTTGGAGCCGTTCCCGCAGGACTGGCAGAGGGCACTGGTGGTGGTTGCCCACCCCGACGACCCGGAATACGGCATGGCCGCGGCCGTGGCGGAATGGACGGAGGGCGGCAAGGAGGTCCACTACCTGCTGGCCACCCGCGGCGAGGCGGGCATCGCGGGCCTGCCGCCGGAACAGTCCGGTCCCTTGCGCGTGCGGGAGCAGCAAGACGCGTGCCTCCGGGTGGGCGTCGCCAGCCTGGCGTTCCTGGACCACCCGGACGGCCGGGTCCAGGAGGGCCTGCAGCTGCGCCGCGAGATTGCCGGGCACATCCGCCAGGTGCGGCCGGACCTGGTGCTCACCCTCAACCACCGGGACGAATGGGGCCCGGGCCGCTGGAACAGCGCCGACCACCGCGCCGTGGGCCGCAGCGTGCTTGACGCCGTCTCCGACGCGGACAACGAGTGGATCTTCCCGGAACTGCTCGAAGCGGGCCTGGCCCGGCACAAGGTGCGCCGGGTGGCCATCAGCTCGCCCCACCCCACCCATGCCCAGCCGGTCAGCGAACGCAGCATTGAACGCGCCGTGGCATCCCTGGCCGAGCACGCCGAATACCTCAAGGCGCTCGGCCCAGACCCGGCGGAGTCCCAGGCCCGCCGGCAGGTGGAGATGGTGACGGCCGGCGGCAGGGTCGCGTTCGAACTCTACGGATAGCGACCGGGCAGCACGCCGGAAACAGCCGTGGTTGGAAAATCAGCCCAGAGAAAACTCCCCTGACAACGCCCACGGTGCAGGAGTAGTTTTTATCATGATGACGCACCTGCGCCCCCGGCCCGGTGCCACGAGGAGGAAACGTGCTGTACCGCTTGATCGCCCGAAATTTGGCGCCGCACAAGGTCCCGCTCATCTCCGTGGTGGTGCTGCAGTTCCTCTCCACGCTGGGCACCCTGTACCTGCCGACGCTTAACGCGGACATCATTGACGACGGCGTGGTCAAGGGCAACATCGGCATCATCTTCAGCCTGGGCGGCTGGATGCTGCTGATCACCGCCGGACAGGTCGTCTGCGCCATTGTGGCCACGTTCCTCAGCGCCCGGCTGGCCATGGGCGTGGGCCGGCAGGTCCGCCGGGACCTGTTCAACAAGGTCGAGACCTTCTCCGCCCAGGAGGTTGGGGTCATCGGCGCTCCGTCACTGATCACCCGCACCACCAACGACGTCCAGCAGGTGCAGATGCTGACACTGATGTCCTTCACCCTGATGGTCACCGCCCCCATCATGTGCATTGGCGGGATCATCCTGGCCATGAAGCAGGACGTGCCGCTGTCCGGGCTGCTGCTGGTGATCCTGCCGGTCCTGGTGGTCGCGATCGGTCTCATTGTCCGCGTCCTTGTCCCGACGTTCCGCAAGGTCCAGCACCAGCTCGACGACATCAACGGCGTGCTGCGCGAGCAGATCACCGGCATCAGCGTCATCCGCGCCTTTGTGCGGCGCGACTACGAGGCCGAACGCTTCGACGCCGCCAACGGCGCCTTGACGGCCTCGCAGCTGCGTGCCGGCCGGCTGCTCTCCCTGATGTTCCCCACCATCTTCTTCGTCGTCAACGTCACCAGCGTGGGCGTGCTGTGGTTCGGGGGCCAGCGGATCGACAGCGGGAGCATGCAGATCGGCGCCCTGACCGCCTTCCTGAGCTACATCATGCAGATTCTCATGTCCGTCATGATGGCCATGTTCATGTTCATGATGATCCCGCGCGCCGCCGTCAGTGCGGAGCGCATCCAGGAGGTCCTGGACACGGAGCCGTCGGTGGTGGACAGCGCGGACTCGCTCCCCGTGGCCCGGCTGGACGGCCGGCTCTCCGTCCGCGACGCAAGCTTCACGTACCCCGGGGCCCAGGACCCCGTGTTGTCCGGCATCAGCTTCGACGCGGCACCGGGCACCACGACGGCGGTCATCGGCTCCACCGGCAGCGGCAAGTCGACGCTGGTGAACCTCATACCCAGGCTGCTCGACGCGACCGGGGGCAGCATCGCCCTGGGCGGGCACGACATCCGCGCCGTGACGCTGCAGTCGCTGCGCAGCGCCATCGGGCTGGTCCCGCAAAGGGCCTACCTGTTCAGCGGCACCGTGGCGAGCAACCTGCGCATGGGCAGGCCGGATGCCACGGACGACGAGCTGTGGGCGGCCCTCGAGGTGGCCCAGGCCGCCGGCTTTGTCAGGGACATGCCCGGCGGCCTGGACGCGCCCATAGAACAAAGCGGCTCCAACGTTTCCGGCGGCCAGCGCCAGCGCCTGTGCATTGCCCGCGCCGTCGTCAGCAAACCGTCGCTGTACCTTTTTGACGACAGCTTCTCCGCCCTGGACTACGCCACCGACGCGAAGCTGCGCGCCGCGCTCAAGCCCGTCACAACCGACGCCGCCGTGCTGGTGGTGGCCCAGCGCGTGGGCACCATCCGCGACGCCGACAACATCCTGGTGCTGGACGAGGGGAAGCTGGCCGGCCAGGGAACCCACGAGGAACTGCTGGAAAGCTGCCCCACGTATCAGGAAATTGTCACCTCGCAGCTGACCGACGAAGACAAGGAGACCGCGGCATGAGCATGATGAGGGGCGCGGGCAGGGGGGCTCCGACGCAAAAGCCCATGGCCTTCGGGCCGAGTCTCAGGCGCATCCTGGGCCTGCTGGCCGTGGACCGGCTGCGCATGGCCGGAGTGGTGGTGCTCGCCGCGGTGTCCGTGGGCCTGTCCGTGGTGGCCCCGAAGGTCCTGGGCCATGCCACCGACATCATCTTCAACGGCGTCGTGGGACAGATGTTGGACCGCTTCCCGAAGGGCACCACCAAGGCTCAGGCCGTGGCCGCGCTGCGCGCCGCCGGACAGGGCCAGCTGGCGGACATGCTTTCCGGCATGAACGTGGTCCCGGGCCAGGGACTTGACCTGAACGCGCTGGCTGCCGTGCTGATGATCGTCCTGGGGCTCTACATTGCGTCCTTCTTCTTCAACTGGTCCCAGGGGTACATCACCACGGGCATCGTCCAGCGCGCCATGTACCGGCTGCGCCGGCAGATCGAGGACAAGCTGGACCGGCTGCCCATGTCGCACTTCCAGCAGGAATCCCGCGGCGACGTGCTCTCCCGGGTCACCAATGACATCGACAATTTTTCCCAGACGCTGAACCAGACCCTGACGCAGCTGCTCATCGCCGCCATGACCGTGGTGGGCGTGCTGGCCATGATGTTTTCCATCTCCCCGCTGCTGGCCGGCATTTCACTGCTCACCGTCCCCATCATCGCCGGCATCACCGTCACCATCGCCAAGCGTTCCCGCGTGCAGTTCATGGCACAGTGGAAATCCACCGGGGACCTCAACGGCCACGTGGAGGAAATGTTCACCGGCCACGAGATCGTCAAGGCCTTCGGCCAGCAGGACGCCGCCATCGAAAAGTTCCGGGCCTCCAACGACGAGCTGTACGAATCCAGTGCCAAGGCCCAGTTCATCTCCGGCATCATCATGCCCAGCATGAACTTTGTCTCCAACCTCAACTACGTGGTGGTGGCCGTCCTGGGCGGCATCCAGGTGGCGTCCGGGATCATCACGATCGGCAGCGTGCAGGCGTTTATCCAGTACTCACGCCAATTCAGCCAGCCCATGGCGCAGATCGGCAGCATGATCAACCTGCTCCAGTCCGGCGTGGCCTCCGCCGAGCGCGTCTTTGAGCTGGTCGACGCCCAGGAACAACGTCCGGACCACGTGCCGGCCGCCACCCTGCCCGCCGTCCGCGGCCGCGTGTGCTTTGAAAACGTCAACTTTAGCTACAAGGAGGACGAGCCGCTCATCAAGGACCTGTCCCTCGTGGCCGAACCGGGGGAAACCGTGGCGATCGTGGGCCCGACCGGGGCCGGCAAGACCACGCTGGTCAACCTGCTCATGCGCTTTTACGAGATCGATTCCGGCCGTATCAGCATCGACGGGGTCAACACCGCCGAACTGACCCGCGACGAGCTGCGGCGCAAGTTCGGCATGGTGCTCCAGGACGCCTGGCTCTTTGGCGGCACCATCCGCGAAAACCTGGCATACGGCAAGCTGGACGCCACCGAGGACGAGATTGTCCAGGCCGCGGAGGCCACCCACGTGGACCACTTTGTCCGTTCGCTGCCCGCCGGCTACGACACGGTCCTGACGGACGACGGCGGCGGGCTGAGCCAGGGGCAGCGCCAGCTGATGACCATTGCGCGGGCGTGGATCGCGAACCCCGGCATCCTGATCCTGGACGAGGCCACCAGTTCAGTGGACACGCGCACCGAGGTGCTGATCCGTCAGGCCATGAACCGCCTGCGCCAGGACCGGACGAGCTTTGTCATTGCCCACCGGCTCTCCACCATCCGCGACGCGGACCTGATCCTCGTCATGAACGACGGCCGGATCATCGAGCAGGGCACCCACGAACAACTTCTGGAGCAGCGTTCCTTCTACTACGATCTCTACATGTCACAATTCGGCGATCCGTTGGTGGAGGAAGTGGGCACTGCGTGAACGCCATGGATGTGATCCTGCGCAAGTGGAAGCTGGACACCGGGTCCTCCGTCCCGCCGTATGAACAGGTCAGGCTGCGCATCCTGGACCTCGCGGCGTCCGGCGCCCTGGCTGTCGGCGCCCAGCTGCCCCCGGTGCGGTCGCTGGCCACGTCCCTGGGCGTGGCGGCCAACACCGTGGCCCGCTCCTACCGCGAGCTGGAGCAGGCGGGGATCGTGGCCACGGCCGGGCGCAGCGGCACTGCCATCGCGTCCGGCGGGGACGTGATCGGGGCGCAGGCGGCGGAGGCCGCGGAGACTTACGCCGCCGTCGTCCGTGACCTCGGGATCCCGGGGCCCAAGGCTCTCGCCATTGTCCGGGCGGCCCTGGAACGCGGCGCGGCCCGGTAGCCCGGCCGCCTGAAAACGTGTTCGAAAACGCTGTTCGAGAGGCGTTGTTCGAACGAAGATTCGACTATACTGGTGGGTGGTGCCACCGCAGCGCCGTGTCCGCCATTCTTTCTCAATGCCGGACGGAAAAACAAAAGGAAGCAATGTACCAACCTGCCACCGTGACCCCGGAAATCAAGCGCCCCGACCTTTCCCGACTGGTCGTGAAGGGAGCCCGTGAGCACAACCTGCGCAACGTGGACCTGGACCTCCCGCGCGACGCCATGATCGTCTTCACCGGCCTCTCCGGCTCGGGCAAGTCCTCGCTGGCCTTTGACACCATTTTCGCGGAGGGCCAGCGCCGCTACGTGGAGTCCCTCTCGGCCTATGCCCGGCAGTTTCTGGGCCAGGTGGACAAGCCCGACGTCGACTTCATTGAGGGGCTTTCCCCGGCGGTGTCCATCGACCAAAAGTCGACGTCGAAAAACCCGCGCTCCACCGTCGGCACGATCACCGAAATTTATGACTACATGCGTCTGCTGTGGGCGCGCGTGGGCACCCCGCACTGCCCCGTGTGCGGCGAGCCCATCGCCAAGCAGACACCCCAGCAGATTGTGGACCAGCTCCTGGAAATGCCGGAGGGCACCCGCTTCCAGGTGCTGGCCCCGGTGGTCCGGGACCGCAAGGGGGAGTTCGTGGACCTGTTCCGCGAGTTGACGGCGAAAGGCTATTCCCGCGCCAAGGTGGATGGCGAACAGGTCCAGCTGTCCGACCCGCCCAAGCTGAAGAAGACGTTCAAGCACACCATCGAGGTGGTGGTGGACCGCCTGGTGGTCAAGGAAGGCATCCAGCAGCGCCTCACCGACTCCGTGGAGACCGCCCTGGGCCTGGCCGAAGGGCGTGTCCTCGCCGAACTGGTGGACCTGGAAGAATCCGACGCCGGACGCGTGCGCCAGTTCTCCGAGAACCTTGCGTGCCCCAACGAGCACCCCCTGGCCATCGACGAGATCGAACCGCGCTCCTTCTCCTTCAACAACCCCTTCGGCGCCTGCACGGCGTGCAGCGGCATCGGCAGCAAGCTGGAGGTGGACGAGGACCTGGTGGTCCCCAACCCGTTCCTGTCGCTGCGCGACGGCGCCATCGCCCCCTGGTCGCTGGGCACCGCCACCACCGAATACTGGAACCGGCTCCTGGAGGGGCTGGCGGACGACCTCGGCTTCTCCCTCGAGGACTCCTGGAACAAGCTCAGCACCCAATCCCGCCAGGCCATCCTGTATGGGAAGGACCACAAGGTGGTGGTGCAGTACCGGAACCGCTTTGGCCGGGAACGCAAGTACAGCACGGGCTTTGAAGGCGCCGTGCAATACATCCAGCGCAAGCACCTCGAGACGGAGTCGGACTCCGCCCGCGACCGCTATGAGGAATACATGCGCCAGGTCCCGTGCCCGGCCTGCGGCGGGGCACGCCTGAACCCGGCGTCGCTGTCCGTGTTGATCAACGGCAAGTCCATCGCCGAGGTCTGCGCCCTGTCCATGCGGGACTGCTTCGCGTTCCTCTCCAACCTGGTGCTGACCGGCCGCGAGGCACAGATTGCCAGCCAGGTCCTGAAGGAGATCCAGGCCCGGCTGAGGTTCCTGCTCGACGTCGGCCTGGAGTACCTGAACCTGGAGCGGGCCTCGGCAACCCTGTCCGGCGGAGAGGCCCAGCGCATCCGCCTGGCCACCCAGATCGGCTCCGGCCTGGTCGGCGTGCTGTATGTGCTCGACGAACCGTCCATCGGACTGCATCAGCGCGACAACCGCCGGCTCATCGAGACGCTCACCCGGCTGCGGGACCTGGGCAACACGCTCATCGTGGTCGAGCACGACGAGGACACCATCAACGAGGCCGACTGGATCGTGGACATCGGCCCCGGCGCGGGCGAACACGGCGGACGGGTGGTGCACTCCGGTTCCGTGGCGGACCTCCTGAAGAACACCGAGTCGCTCACGGGCGACTACCTCTCGGGCCGCAGAAGCATCCCCCTGCCGGCCAAGCGCCGCAAGTACGACAAGAAGCGCGAGCTGAAGGTCATCGGCGCGCGGGAAAACAACCTCCGCAACCTCGATGTCGCCTTCCCGCTGGGCGTCATGACCGCCGTCACCGGCGTCAGCGGCTCCGGCAAGTCCACGCTGGTGAACGAAATCCTCTACAAGGTCCTGGCCAACAAACTCAACGGGGCCAAGCAGGTGGCCGGGCGCCACCTGCGCGTGGACGGGCTGGAGCACCTGGACAAGGTGGTGCACGTGGACCAGAGCCCCATCGGGCGCACTCCCCGCTCCAACCCGGCCACCTACACGGGCGTCTTTGACAACATCCGCAAGCTCTTTGCCGAGACCAACGAGGCCAAGGTCCGCGGCTACCAGCCCGGCCGCTTCTCCTTCAACGTCAAGGGCGGCCGCTGCGAGGCATGCACGGGCGACGGCACGCTGAAGATTGAAATGAACTTCCTGCCCGACGTGTATGTGCCCTGCGAGGTGTGCCACGGCGCGCGCTACAACCGTGAGACCCTCGAAGTCCATTACAAGGGCAAGTCCATTGCCGACGTGCTGAACATGCCGATCGAGGAAGGCGCCGAGTTCTTCGCCGCGTTCACGCCCATCGCCCGGCACCTGCGCACGCTGGTCGACGTCGGCCTGGGCTACGTGCGCCTGGGCCAGGCGTCCACCACATTGTCGGGCGGCGAGGCGCAGCGCGTGAAACTGGCCGCGGAACTCCAAAAGCGCTCCAACGGCCGCAGCATCTACGTGCTGGACGAGCCCACCACGGGCCTGCACTTTGAGGACATCCGCAAGCTCCTGCTGGTCCTGCAGGGCCTGGTCGACAAGGGCAACACCGTCATCGTGATCGAACACAACCTGGACGTCATCAAGAGCGCCGACTGGATCGTGGACCTGGGCCCGGACGGCGGCACGGGCGGCGGGCAGCTGGTCGCGGCCGGCACGCCGGAAAAGGTGGCCAAGAGCACCGAGAGCTACACGGCCACGTTCCTGCGCGAGGTACTGACACCCTGAAAGCCGGCAGGCGGCGCGCCGCCGCCCGTTCATGCCCTGCGGGGCATGCTTGTGCGGCGGGCCGTGCGGCTCATGAGAAACTAGGGACGTGACCATAGCCGAACCCGCCGTTGTTGATGCCGGCCCCGTTCCCGCAGCAGCCGTCGACGCCGCCTTCGTCGATGCTGTCCTCTTCGACGCGGTCCTCTTCGACCTCGACGGCACCCTCGTCGACCCGGCCGGCGGCATCACCGGCGGGATCGAGCATGCCCTGCGCGCCATGAATCTGCCCGTGCCCGGACCGGAGAGGCTCGGCCGGATGGTCGGACCCAAGCTGGCCGACGGACTGGTGGGCATCCTCGGCGTGCCGGAGCCGCAGGTGGCGGACGTCATTGCCGAGTACCGCACCTGGTACACCGCACGCGGCATGGGCATGTCCAGGGTCTACCCGGGAATCAGGGAGCTGCTGGCCGGCCTTCGCGCCCGCGGCGTGCAGCTGGCCGTTGCCACCCAGAAGCCGGAGCCGCTGGCGCGCACCCTTCTGGCCCACCACGGCCTGGACCGGTGCTTTGACGTCATCCGCGGATCCCACGCCGACGAATCCATCATGCCCGGAGAGCCCGGCTACCGCGCCGGCAAGGCGGAAATCATCGCCTCGGCCCTCGAGGCCCTCGGCGGCCCGGCCCGGGCCGTCATGGTGGGCGACCGGCACCAGGACGTGGTCGGGGCCCGGGCCAACGGCCTGGCCTGCGTCGGGGTCGCCTGGGGGTTCGCCCCGCACGGTGAGCTGGAGGCGGCGGGCGTGGCCGGCGTCGCGCATTCCACGCAGGATCTCCTGGAGATCCTCGGCGGCGGGCCGACAGCCGCCGGAGAGGGCGCCCGTGCCACTGTATGACCTCACCCGCGTCCTCACCCGGGGCACCATCGGCGGCCTGTGCCGGCCCACCGTCGAGGGCCTGGAAAACGTCCCCGCGCACGGGCCGTTCATCGTGGCCCCCAACCACCTGTCCTTCTTTGACTCCGTGATCGTCCAGGCGCTCACGCCCCGGCCGGTGTCGTTCTTCGCCAAGGCCGAATACTTCACCGGCAAGGGCATCAAGGGCCGGCTCATGAAGCAGTTCTTCGAGTCCGTGCACTCCATTCCGGTGCAACGCGGCGAGCAGGCCGCGAGCGTGCAGGCCCTGAAGACCCTGCTGGACATCCTGGGCCGCGGCGACGGCGTGGGCATCTACCCGGAAGGCACACGCTCCCGCGACGGCATCCTGTACCGCGGCCGCACCGGCGTCGGCTGGCTGGCGCTGACCACCGGGGCGCCCGTGGTGCCCGTGGGCATCATCGGCACCGAGAAACTGCAGCCAGCGGGCAAAAACACTGTCAAGCCGGCGCCGTTCATGCTGAAATTCGGTGCCCCGCTGTCCTTCGACAAGACGGGCCCGGACCACTCGCTGCCAGCCCGCCGCGCCGTCACGGACACCATCATGGACGCCATCGCCGCGCTCACCGGCCAGCAGCGCTGCGCCAAGTACAACCAAAGCCCCAGCACGGAATAACCATGGCAGACCCAGCATCGTACCGCCCCAAGCCCGGCGAAATCCCCACGGACCCCGGGGTCTACCGCTTCCGCGACGAACACGGCCGCATCATCTACGTGGGCAAGGCAAAAAACCTCCGCTCCCGCCTGAACTCCTACTTCGCCAACCCCGCCGGCCTGCTGCCGAAGACCCACGCCATGGTCCACCACGCGGCCAGCGTCCAATGGACCACGGTGGGCAGCGAGCTTGAAGCGCTGCAGCTGGAGTACACCTGGATCAAGGAATTCTCCCCCCGGTACAACCTCGCCTTCCGGGACGACAAGACGTACCCGTACCTGGCCGTCTCCATGGGGGAGAAGTTCCCGCGCGTGCAGGTCATGCGCGGCGAGCGGCGCAAGGGCACCAAATACTTTGGCCCCTACACCGCCGGGGCCATCCGCGAAACCATGGACACACTGCTGCGCGTCTTCCCCGTGCGCAGTTGCAGCCCGGGCGTGTTCCGGCGCGCCGAACGCAGCGGCCGCCCGTGCCTGCTCGGCTACATCGACAAGTGCGCGGCCCCCTGCGTGGGCCGCATCAGCGAGCCGGACCACCGCGCGCTGGCCCAGGACTTCTGCGACTTCATGGGCGGAGAGGCCAAGCGGTTCATCGGACGCCTGCAAAAGGACATGGCCGCCGCCGTCGCCGAACTGGACTACGAGCAGGCCGCCCGGCTTCGCGACGACGTCATCGCCCTCAGAAAGGTGTTTGAACGCAACGCGGTGGTGCTGTCGGAAGACACCAACGCGGACATCTTCGCCGTCGAACAGGACGAGCTGGAGGCGGCAGTCCAGGTGTTTTATGTCCGCGGCGGACGGATCCGCGGGCAGCGCGGCTGGGTGGTGGAAAAGGTCGAGGACGCCACCGACGCCGACCTCTGGGAACACCTCATGCAGCAGGTCTACGGCGCGGAGGACCAGCAGCAGGACGCCATTCCACGCCAGATCCTGGTGCCCGAACTGCCCGCGAACCATCTGGACCTGGCGGAATGGCTGGGCGGCCTGCGCGGGGGCAGGGTGGAGATCAAGGTGCCCCAGCGGGGGGAAAAGGCCGCCCTGATGGAGACGGTCCGGCAAAACGCCCGCCAGGCCATGGTGCTGCACAAATCCCGCCGTGCGGGGGACCTCACCACCCGCTCCCTGGCCCTGGCCGAACTGCAGGAGGCGCTGGACCTGCCCATGCCGCTGCTGCGGATCGAATGCTTCGACATCTCGCACGTGCAGGGCACCAACGTGGTGGCCTCCATGGTGGTGGTGGAGGATGGCCTGGCCAAAAAGGGCGAGTACCGCAAGTTCGCCATCACCGGCGAGGCGGCCGTTGACGACACCGCCTCGATGCATGACGTCATCACCCGCCGCTTCCGCAACTACCTGGCGGAGCAGGAGGAGCGGGCCGGCAACACGCCGGCCTCCGGCGACATCGCCGCGGCGGACGCGGCGCGCGAGCCGGCCCGGAACAAGTTTGTCTACCCGCCCAACCTCGTGGTGGTCGACGGCGGCGTGCCCCAGGTGGCCGCCGCGTCCCGCGCCCTCGCCGAACTGGGCATCACCGACGTCGCCGTGGTGGGCCTGGCCAAGCGCCTGGAAGAGGTGTGGGTGCCGGACAGCGACTTCCCGGTCATCCTGCCCCGCTCCTCGGAAGGGCTGTACCTGCTCCAGCGCATCCGCGACGAGGCCCACCGCTTCGCCATCACCTTCCACCGGGCCAAGCGGGGCAAGGCCATGACCGCCTCCGCGCTGGACGCGGTACCGGGCCTGGGGGCCGCCAAGCAAAAGACGCTCCTGGGCCATTTCGGCTCGCTGAAAAAGGTCCGGGCCGCCACGGTGGAGGAACTGGCACAGGCCAGGGGGATAGGCCCCGTCCTGGCCCGGGCCATCCACGACACCCTCGCCGCCGGCCGGGAGGCGGACGCGCCCGCCGTCAACATGGCCACCGGCGAAATCCTTGACTGAGCGGCCGCGCCCCGTCCCGGGCGGGATTCCAAGCCGTGCCGAAATTCCTTTAGGCTTGCAGGTAGGACTACTCCCCATGCCGGACTGCAGCCGGGGAGTCCCCGCCACTGATTTCAAGGGAGTGCAATGACAGGGCACCACGAGCCAGCAACCGACCACGCGACCCTCACCCCGGTGAAACCCGTCGAGCCCGAACTCCTGGTCGTCACCGGCATGTCCGGGGCCGGCCGGAGCACCGCCGCCAATGCCCTGGAGGACCTGGGCTGGTACGTGATTGAAAACCTGCCGCCGCAGATGCTGGCGGCCCTGTCCGAACTGGTTTCGCGCATGCCCGGGGCGCTGCCGAAGCTGGCGGTGGTGATCGACGTGCGCGGCAAGGCCCTGTTTGCCGACATCCGCGAATCCCTCAATGCCCTCTCCGCCGCCGGGGTGGCGTACCGGGTGCTGTTCCTGGACGCCAGCGACGAAACCCTGGTGCGCCGCTTTGAGCTGGCCCGCCGCCCGCACCCGCTGCAAAAGGACGGCCGCGTCCTGGACGGGATCGGCTCCGAACGCCTGCTGCTGGCGGAGATGAAGGCGCAGGCCGAAATGGTGCTGGACACCACCGCCCTGAACGTGCATGAACTTGGCGCCGCCGTGACCGAGTTGTTCTCCGAATCCGGCCCCGTGGTGCTGGCGCTGACCATCATGAGCTTCGGCTTCAAGTACGGCCTGCCCGTGGACGCGAACTACGTGGCGGACGTCCGCTTCATTCCCAACCCGCACTGGGTGCCGCAGCTTCGACCGCTCACGGGCGAGGACGCGGCCGTGAGCGACTTTGTGCTCAAGGACCACGGCGCCGCGGACTTCGTGGAACGGTACGTCCACGCGCTGGAACCGGTCCTGGAGGGATACCGCCGCGAAAACAAGCACTACGCCACCCTGGCCATCGGCTGCACGGGCGGCAAGCACCGTTCCGTGGCCGTGGCCATCGAGCTGGCCAAGCGGCTGAGCCAGTACCCGCGCGTCACCACCAGCATCAGGCACCGCGACCTGGGCCGGGAGTAGCGGGTGTACACGGGCATATTGCCGATCATTCCGGCCGGCGGCCGGCTGCCCGCCTTCGAGTCCGAGGTACAGGTCACTGCCCTGGGCGGCGGCCACGGCCTCGCCGCGTCCCTGTCGGCGCTGCGCCTGCTGACCGGCAACCTGACGGCGGTGGTCACAGTCGCCGACGACGGAGGCTCCTCCGGCCGCCTGCGCGAAGAGCTGGGCGTCCTTCCGCCCGGGGACCTGCGCATGGCCCTGGCCGCACTGTGTGACGACACTGACTGGGGCAGGACCTGGCGCGATGTCATGCAGCACCGCTTTACCTCCCGGAACGGGACCGCAGGCTCGCTGGACAACCACGCCCTGGGGAACCTGCTCATCGTCACGCTGTGGGAGCTGCTGGGCGACACCGTCGCCGGGCTGCGCTGGGCGGGGGCGCTGCTCGGCGCCCGGGGCGAGGTCCTGCCCATGGCCAGCGTGCCATTGACCATTGAAGGACGCGTCGTGGCCACCGTGGACGCCGCCCACCCCCAGGGCCAGGTCGTCAGGGGCCAGGCCCGGCTGGCCAAGGCCGGCGGGCTGGACAATGTCCGGCTGCTGCCCGAGAACGCCCCGGCCTGCGCCGAAGCGGTGCAGGCCATCCACGACGCCGACTGGGTCGTGCTCGGCCCCGGCTCCTGGTACACCTCCGTCCTGCCGCACCTGCTGCTGCCGGAGATGCGGGAGGCCCTGTGCACCACCAAGGCCAGGCGGCTGCTGACCATGAACCTCGACGTCAACGACCTGGAGGCCACCGGCCTGGACGCCGCGGGGCACCTGCGCGTCATTTCCCGCTACGCACCGGAATTCGGGGTCGACGTCGTCCTGGCCGATCCGTCGTCCATCGCCGACATGGCCGGGTTCACCGAGTCCGCCGCGATGCTCGGGGCTGAGGTGGTCTTCGGTAAGGTGGGTAGCTCCGCAGGCACTTCCGTCCACGACCCACTGCGGCTGGCCGCGGCTTACCGGGACATTTTTGGGGACAACTGGAATTTGAAAGCGAAGGGCTGAACCATGGCACTGACAACGGCGGTCAAAGAGGAATTGTCCCGGCTGGACATCAAGAAGTCCTCAGTGCGCAAGGCGGAAGTATCGGCCCTCCTTCGCTTCGCCGGGGGGCTGCACATCATTTCCGGGCGGATCGTGATTGAGGCGGAAGTCGATTCCGCCGCCACGGCCCGGCGCCTTCGGGTGGCCATTGCCGAGATCTACGGCCACCAGAGCGAAATCATCGTTGTTTCCGGCGGCGGGCTGCGCCGCGGCAGCCGCTACGTGGTGCGCGTGGTCCGCGACGGCGAGGCATTGGCGCGGCAGACGGGCCTGCTGGACGGGCGGGGCAGGCCAGTGCGGGGCCTGCCGTCCGCCGTCGTCAACGGCTCGGCGTCGGACGCCGAAGCCGTGTGGCGCGGCGCCTTCCTGGCCCACGGCTCACTGACAGAACCGGGCCGTTCCTCCGCCCTGGAGGTCACCTGCCCCGGCCCGGAGGCCGCGCTGGCACTGGTGGGCGCCGCCCGGCGCATCGACATCGCCGCGAAGGCCCGCGAGGTGCGTGGGATCGACCGCGTGGTGATCCGCGACGGCGACACGATCGCCGCGCTGCTGGTGCGCATGGGCGCCCACGAGACGCTGCTCGTGTGGGAGGAGCGTCGCATGCGCAAGGAGGTGCGGGCCACCGCCAACCGGCTGGCAAACTTTGACGACGCCAACCTGCGCCGCTCCGCGCAGGCCGCCGTGGCCGCCGGCGCCCGCGTGGACCGGGCGCTGGAGATCCTCGGCGACGACGTGCCCGAACACCTCAAGTACGCCGGCGAACTGCGTGTGGCCCACAAGCAGGCCAGCCTGGACGAACTGGGCCGCCTGGCGGATCCTCCGCTGACCAAGGACGCCATCGCCGGAAGGATCCGCCGCCTGTTGGCCATGGCGGACAAAAAGGCACAGGAGACGGGCATCCCCGGAACGGAGTCGAATGTCACCTTCGACATGTTGGAGTCGTAAACGTGCCTAATATGAAAGAGTAGAAACATAACCGGCACCACAGTGGTTATGTAGTTTGCACGGGTGGAAACCCGGTGCCAACCCACCAGAAAAATTGCAACGGAGGAACCGTGACTAAGTACACACTTCCAGAACTCAGCTATGACTACGCTGCCCTGGAGCCGAACATTTCCGGCCGCATCATGGAGCTGCACCACAGCAAGCACCACGCGGCGTACGTGGCCGGCGCCAACACGGCACTGGACCAGCTCGCTGAAGCCCGCGACACCAACAACTTCGCGAACGTCGCCAAGTACTCCAAGGACCTCGCGTTCAACCTTGGCGGACACACCAACCACTCCATTTTCTGGAACAACCTCTCACCCGAGGGCGGCGACAAGCCCGAGGGCGAGCTGGCCGCGGCCATTGATGACGCCTTCGGCTCCTTCGACGCCTTCCGCGCGCACTTCACGGCGGCCGCCATGGGCATCCAGGGTTCCGGCTGGGCGCTGCTGTCCTTCGAGGGCCTCGGCGGCAACATTGTCATCGAGCAGCTCTTCGACCAGCAGGGCAACGTGCCCGTGGCCACCACCCCCCTGCTGATGCTGGACATGTGGGAGCACGCCTTCTACCTGGACTACGTCAACGTCAAGGCCGACTACGTCAAGGCCTTCTGGAACATCGTCAACTGGGCCGACGTCGCCAAGCGTTTCGACGCCGCGCGCAAGAACGCCACAGGCCTGATCCTGCCGTAGCCCGCAGTGCCGCCGCGTCACTCCGGCGGCCGCTTCCACGCTGTCCGCCCCGTCACATTGGCGGGGCGGGCACCACGGAACGTAATATGGATCACGGCGCGCACCACGCTTGCGCGCCAGAAACAATCTCTGCCCAACGTCGTGCGGGAACCACCGGTTGAGTGACCCACCCAACCAGACAATGGGTGCCCCAGGCACCAAGGAGAGAGAATCAGTGACTACTCGTATTGGCATCAACGGATTCGGCCGGATCGGCCGCAACTACTTCCGCGCAGCGCTGGCACAGGGTGCCGACCTTGACATCGTCGCGGTCAACGACCTCACGAGCCCCGAGGCGCTGGCCCACCTGCTCAAGTACGACTCCGTCAACGGCCGCCTCCCCGTGAGCGTTGACGTCGTCGACGGCCACCTGGTGGTGGACGGCAAGAAGATCAAGGTCCTGGCCGAGCGCGATCCCGCCAAGCTGCCCTGGGGCGAGCTGCGCGTGGAAGTCGTCGTCGAGTCCACCGGATTCTTCACGAAGGCCTCGGACGCACAGAAGCACATCGATGCGGGCGCCACGAAGGTCCTCATTTCCGCGCCGGCCTCCGACGAGGACATCACGATCGTCCTGGGCGTCAACGACGAACTGTACGACCCCGCCGCGCACCACATCATCTCCAACGCCTCCTGCACCACCAACTGCCTGGGTCCGCTGGCGAAGGTCCTCAACGACAGCTTCGGCATTGAGCGCGGGCTCATGACCACCATCCACGCCTACACGGCGGACCAGAACCTGCAGGATGGCCCGCACCGGGACCTGCGCCGCGCCCGCGCCGCCGCCATCAACATGATCCCGACCTCCACCGGTGCCGCCAAGGCCATCGGGCTGGTCCTGCCGGAGCTCAAGGGCAAGCTGGACGGCTACGCCATCCGCGTTCCCGTCCCCACCGGTTCCGCCACCGACCTGACCGCCACGGTCAGCCGCGAGGTCACCGTCGAGGAGGTCAATGCCGCCTACAAGGCCGCCGCAGCCGACGGCCGCCTCGCCGGCTACCTGACCTACACGGAGGACCCGATTGTGTCCTCGGACATCGTCGGGGACCCGGCGTCGTCCATCTTCGATTCCGGCCTGACCAAGGTCATTGGCAACCAGGTCAAGGTCGTCTCCTGGTACGACAACGAGTGGGGCTACTCCAACCGCCTGGTCGACCTGACCGAACTCGTTGCATCCAAGCTCTAAGACACCGGCTCCAGGCAAAGGCAAGGAAAGCATGACACTTCACACCCTCAGCGAACTCATCGATGAAGGTGTCCGCGGGCGGTACGTTCTCATCCGTAGTGATTTGAACGTGCCGCTCGACGGCGCTTCGGTAAGTGACGACGGCCGCATCAAGGCGTCACTGCCCGTCATCAAGGCGCTGGCCGGCGCCGGTGCCAAGGTACTGGTCAGCGCGCACCTGGGGCGGCCCAAGGGCGCGCCCGACGCGAAATACTCGCTGGCACCGGCAGTGGACCGCCTGGCCGAGCTCGCCCCCGAACTGAACGCCACGCTGGCAGCCGACATCACCGGTCCGGCCGCCCAGGCTGCCGCGGCGGGCCTGGCGGAAGGCTCCGTCCTGGTCCTGGAAAACGTGCGCTTCGACCCGCGTGAAACGTCCAAGGACGACGCCGAACGGGCGTCTTTCGCGGCCGAGCTCGCCGCCCTCACGGGGGAGCACGGCGCGTACGTGGACGACGCCTTCGGTGCCGTCCACCGCCGGCACGCCAGCGTCTGTGACATCACCAAGGTACTCCCGTCCTACCAGGGCGACCTGGTGCGTACGGAACTGGACGTGCTGACCAAGCTGACCACCGGCACGGTCCGCCCGTACGTGGTGGTCCTCGGCGGCTCCAAGGTCTCCGACAAGCTGGCCGTCATCGACAACCTCCTCGGCAAGGCCGACACCATCCTGGTGGGGGGCGGGATGCTCTTTACCTTCCTGGCCGCCCAGGGCCACCAGGTGGGGGCGTCCCTGCTGGAAGCGGACCAGATTCCCGTCGTCCAGGACTACCTCAAGCGCGCCGAGGCGGCAGGGACCACCTTTGTGCTCCCCACCGACATCGTGGTGGCCGCCGGCTTCTCCGCGGATGCGGCCCACGAAACCGTTGCCGCCGGTGCCATCGAATCGTCCAGTTTCGGTGCATCCGGGCTGGGGCTGGACATCGGACCGGACACGGGTGCCGCCTTCGCGGAGGCCATTTCCACGGCGAAAACCGTGTTCTGGAACGGCCCCATGGGCGTGTTCGAGTTCCCGGCGTTTGCCGAGGGCACACGCGCCATCGCTGCCGCGCTGGCGGAGAACACGGCCAAGGGCGGCTTCACCGTCGTCGGCGGCGGGGATTCCGCGGCCGCCGTGCGCACACTCGGCTTCGCCGACGACGACTTCAGCCACATCTCCACCGGCGGCGGCGCCAGCCTGGAATTCCTCGAAGGCAAGAAATTGCCCGGCCTGACCGCCCTGGAACGCTAGCGCCACCGGGTGGCGGCGGACCACCGCCGCCACCCTTGGTGCGCCCGCGTGCGAACCTCCCCAAAAACCTTTGAGAGCACTGCAAGAAACGAGAGAGCGATGACGACTTCGACCAACGGGAAATTTGACCGCACGCCGCTGATTGCCGGCAACTGGAAGATGAACATGGACCACGTCCAGGGCATCACCCTGCTGCAGAAGCTCGCGTGGACCCTGTCCGACGCGCGCCACGACTTTGCCCGCGTGGAAGTCTCCGTCTTCCCCCCGTTCACCGACCTCCGCGGCGTCCAGACCCTGGTGCAGGGCGACAAGCTCAAGCTCAGCTACGGCGCCCAGGACCTTTCCGACAAGGATTCCGGCGCGTACACCGGGGACGTCTCCGGTGCGTTCCTGAACAAGCTCGGCTGCAGCTACGTGCTGGTGGGCCACAGCGAACGGCGCGAGATCCACGGTGAAAGCGACGAACTGCTCAACGCCAAGGTCAAGGCCGCCTTCCGCCACGAACTCACCCCGGTGCTGTGCGCCGGTGAGGGCCTCCAGGTCCGCCAGGCCGGAACCCACGTCGAACACACGCTCGCCCAGGTGCGCGCCGGCGTCGCGGGACTCACCGCCGAGCAGGCAGCTCAGCTCGTCATCGCCTACGAACCGATCTGGGCCATCGGCACCGGTGAAGTGGCCGGTCCGTCGGACGCACAGGAACTGTGCTTGGCCATCCGCGCCGAACTGGCCAAGCTGTTCGACGCGGAGACGGCCGCCAAGACGCGGCTGCTGTATGGTGGATCCGTCAAGGCGGCCAACGTTGCGGCCATCATGGCCGAGCGCGACGTTGACGGCGTGCTGGTGGGCGGGGCAAGCCTGGACGCCGGCGAGTTCGCCAACATCGCCCGCTTCGAAAACCACCTCGTCACGAGCTAGTCCCCACGCCCTCCCCGCCCTGGCTCGCAAGCGAGCCGGCGCGGGGCCCCTCGGGCGCGTGGGCCCAGCACGCCCTCCCCGCCCTGGCTCGCAAGCGAGCCGGCGCGGGCCCCTCGGGCGCGTGGGCCCAGCACGCCCTCCCCGCCCACCCGTGTCCGTTCGCAATGCATGGACGGACACCGCTAGACTTGGGGACGACTTAGACAATGAGACGAACCACGCTGAAAGGCCACAAGTGGAAGCACTGAAAATTGCCCTGCAGATCCTGCTGGGTGTCACCAGCCTGCTGTTGACCCTGCTGATCCTGCTCCACAAGGGCCGTGGCGGAGGACTCTCGGACATGTTTGGCGGCGGCATGAGCTCCAACCTCGGCTCGTCCGGTGTGGCCGAACGGAACCTGAACCGCTTCACTGTGGTGCTGGGCATCACCTGGGGCCTGGTCATCATCGGCCTGGGCCTGGTCATGTCCTACGCCAGCTAAGGCGCACCGCAAAGGCAGAAAGGTCCCGTCCGGAAATCTTCCGGACGGGACCTTTCCTTCGTTGAGGTTCGAGATAACCACCCCCGGGCGGGTTGAGGTTCGAGATAACGCCCTCTCCGGCGCCCCCAGGGCGCCGTTCAGAGGGCGTTATCTCGAACCTCAACGAAGGGGGTGGTCAGGTGTCGCGGCGCATGAGCTGCTCCGGGAACTTGGCCGCGGCTTCCTGGTCGATGAGCCACATGGTCTTGTTGACGCCGCGTGCGCCGGAGGCGGGGACCTGCACGGGACTGGCCCCGGCCAGGCCCAGCCCGACGGCGGCTGCCTTGTCCGCGCCGGCCGCCACGATCCAGATCTCCTGCGCCGTGTTGATGGCTTCCAGCGTCAGTGACACACGCGTGGGCGGCGGCTTGGGGGAGTTCGTGACGCCGACCACGGGGACCCCGCGGCTGCGGATCCCGGACATCTCTGGGAACAGGGACGCGATGTGTGCGTCGGGCCCCAGGCCCAGCAGCAGCACGTCGAAACGCGGGACGGCGGGTGCGTCCCCGGAGCCGTCCTCGTCGTCCCATTCCCGCCGGGCCGCCGCGGCGAGCTGGGCCGTGTAGTCGGCGGCGGCCGCCTCCACGTCGGCCACAGCGTCGGCGGCTGCCATGACGTGGACCCGGGCGGGGTCCACCCCCACGCGGTCCAGCAGCGCGTCCGCTGCCTGGCCGGCGTTGCGGTCGGGGGAGTCGGCCGGCACAAAGCGCTCGTCGCCAAACCAGAAGTTGACCTTGGCCCAGTCCACGGCGAGCCGGGCCGGCGACTCGGCAACGGCCTTGAGGGTGGCAATTCCCACGCTGCCGCCGGTCAGGACCACCGTCGCCTCGCCGCGCTCGCTCTGGACATCGAGCAGGCGCGTGATGAGCCGGGCCGCCGTGGTGGCGGCAAGCACGTCATAGGACGGGTGCAAGGTGATGCGTACGTTTCGGTTCATGCCGGGACTACCTCTTCTTCCGCCAGCAGCTTCCTCATGCCTTCGGTGACGACTTCGCCAAAGACTTCGTCGGGGTCGAGCCGGCGCAGTTCCTCGGCCAGGCAGTCCTGGAGGGTGCGCCGCGGCAGGGAGAGCTGCTGGTCGGGCTGGCCGGGTTGGGTCAGCACGGCGTCGATGGAGCCGGGACGGTGGAGTTCGACGTTGCCGCCGGCGCGTTCCAGCACCACGCGGCGGATGCCGGTGCCGCGGGGGTCTTCCGTCACGGTGATGGGCACCTGGAGAGCGCGGTGCAGCCATGCCGCGAGCAGGAGCGTGCTGGGGGAGTCGCTGGCGCCTTCCACCTGCAGCCCCGTGATCGGGCCGGTCGAATCCAGCTGGTCCAGGACCGCCGCGAGCTGGATGCGCCAGTTCGTCAGCCGCGTCCAGGCGAGGTCGGTGTCGCCCGCGGCGTAGGTGGCGCCAATGTGCTCCAGCGCCGCGCGCGGCTCCGCCTGCGAGGCCGAGTCGGTGATGCGGCGGTGCGCGATGCGCCCCACCGGGCTCTTGCTCGCGGAATCGGGGGCGTTGTTGGGCCACCAGGCCACGATGGGGGCGTCCGGCAGCAGCAGCGCGGAGACCACGGACTCGCTCTCGGCGGCGAGTTCGCCAAAACCGCGCAGCACGATCACCTCGGAGGCCCCCGCGTCCCCGCCCACGCGGATTTCCCCGTCCAGGCGGGTGGGTTCCTCCGGCGAGCCGGCGGCCAGCACGATGATGCGGCAGGGATGCTCGCGGCTGGCCAGGTTGGCCGCCGCAATGGCTTCCTCCTCCTGCCCGTTTTGGGTGATGACCACCAGTGTCAGGACCCGGCCCAGGGTGACAACGCCGCCCTGTTCGCGCATCTTGACGATCCTTTTGGTGATCTTCGAGGTGGTGGTGTTGGGTAGGTCAACGATCACGGTCGCCGCCACGTCCTTCCGTCTCGCTTCAACAGGTCATCGGCCGAGCCCGGCCCCCAGCTGCCGGGCTCGTAGGCCTCGGGCTGGATGTTTTCAGCCGCCCAGAATTCCTCGAACGGGTCCAGGATCTTCCAGGACAGCTCCACCTCCTGGTGCCTCGGGAACAGCGGCGGCTCGCCCAGCAGGACGTCCAGGATCAGCCGCTCATAGGCCTCGGGGCTGGATTCGGTGAACGCGTGCCCGTAGCCAAAGTCCATCGTCACGTCGCGCACCTCCATCTGTGTCCCGGGGACCTTGGAGCCAAAGCGGATCGTGACGCCCTCGTCGGGCTGGACACGGATCACCACGGCGTTCTGGCCAAAGTCGTCCTCGGCGTGGTCGGTGAACAGCAGGTTGGGGGCCCGCTTGAAGACCACCGCGATCTCCGTCACGCGCCGGCCCAGCCGCTTGCCGGCCCGCAGGTAGAACGGCACCCCCGACCAGCGCCGGGTGTTGATGTCCAGCCGCACCGCCGCGTACGTCTCCGTCGTGGAGTCCGCCGGGATCCCGTCCTCCTGAAGGTAGCCGAGCACCTGCTCCCCGCCCTGCCACCCGCCGGCGAACTGGCCGCGCGCGGAATGGCCGGACAGATCCGCCGGCAGCTTCACGGCCGCGAGGACCTTTTCCTTCTCCGCGCGCAGGTCCTCGGCGTTGAAGGAGATGGGCTCCTCCATGGCCGTGAGCGCCAGCAGCTGCAGGAGATGGTTTTGGATGACGTCGCGGGCCGCGCCCACGCCGTCATAGTAACCGGCACGGCCACCGGTGCCAATGTCCTCGGCCATGGTGATCTGCACATGGTCCACATAGTTCGCGTTCCACAACGGCTCAAAGAACTGGTTGGCGAAGCGCAGGGCCAGGATGTTCTGGACGGTTTCCTTGCCCAGGTAATGATCGATCCGGAACACCGCGTCCGGCGGGAACACCGATTCAACAATGTCATTGAGCGCCCTGGCCGAGGCGAGGTCGTGGCCAAACGGCTTCTCAATCACCACCCGGCGCCACTCGTCCGCCCCGCCCTGCGCCAGGCCGTGCCCGGAGAGCTGGCGGCACACCTGTTCAAAGGCCTTCGGCGGGATCGAGAGGTAGAACGCGTGGTTGCCCTGCGTGCCGCGCTGCTCATCGAGCTCGGCGAGCGTGACCTTGAGCCGTTCAAACGCGGCATCGTCGTCGAAGGTGCCCTGCACGAAGCGGATGCCGTCGCTCAGCTGGCTCCAGACGGCCTCGTCAAACGGGGTGCGGCTGTGCGCCTGGACGGAGGCCCGGACCTCCGCGGCGAAGTCCTCACGGTCCCAGTCGCGCCGGGCAAAGCCCACCAGCGCGAAGCTCGGCGGCAGCAGCCCCCGGTTGGCCAGGTCGTACACGGCCGGCATGAGCTTCTTGCGCGCCAGGTCCCCGGTCACCCCGAAGAGCACCAGCGACGATGGGCCCGCCACCCGGGACAGCCTGCGGTCGCGGCTGTCCCGAAGCGGGTTTGCTTGATATGTTGCGGCATTCGTGGGCATGTGTGGGGGCTCGGCCTTACGCGTCGGTGCGGCGGCCGGCAAGCGCGGCCACGGCAGTCTTGAATTGTTCAACACCATCGGTGGTTTCCGTCAGGTGCAAGCGCAGCACGGGACGGCCGTGGTCGGCCAAAACCTGGGCGTCGCCGGCCGCCTGGGCGGCTATGAGCTGGCCGAAGGTGAACGGCCGGTCAGGGATGGCCAGGTCTTCCGCTGCCTCCCCGGTGACCTGCAGGAAGACGCCAATGGCGGGACCGCCCTTGTGGAACTGTCCGGTGGAGTGCAGGAACCGCGGACCCCAGCCGAAGGTGACCGGACGGGCGGCTGCCGCTGCCAGCTCGTCCCGGACTCCGGCGAGGGGGGCGTTGGCCAGCCGGTCCAGGTAGACCTGGACGCTGAGGTACCCGTCCGTGTCCAGCGTCCCCAGCAGGGCCTCGAGGGCCTGCGCAACGGTGGACACCCCCGTGAGCCAACTGGCGTCGTCGTTGGCGGTGCGGACCTCGATGGCGCCGTCGGTGAAGAGGGCGGGCGTGGGCTGCGGCGTGGCGTCGAGCAGGCCGCGGGCGGCGGCCTTGGCGGCCTCGACGTCCGGCTGGTCGAACGGGTTGATGCCGAGCAGCCGTCCTGCCACGGCCGTGGCGAACTCCCACACCATCATCTGGGCGCCCAGGTCACCGGCGATGGACACTTCATTGGCGCGGAGTTCGACGTCGGCGTCCCCGGCCACCAGCCTGACCACCAGGACGTCGGAAAGGCCTTCGGCGACCTCGGGAGAGCCGGGATCGGCGACCACGGGCAGCAGGCCGGTACCCAGCTTGCCGGTGGATTCGGCGATGAGCTGTTCGGCCCAGTCGGCGAATCCAACAATGCCGGACCCCTCGTCCACGATCACGATCTTGTTGCGCAGCGGCACGGTGCCGCCCAGGGCCGCGCCGAGGCGCAGCCCGATGTTGTCGGCGTCGTCCTCGCGCAGGAACTCCGCGGCTTCCTCGGCGGAGTCAAGGAGGGCCTGGACGTCCACGCCTGCCAGGCCGGAAGGGACCAGCCCAAAGGCGGTCAGGCCGGAGTAGCGCCCGCCCACGTTGGGGTCCGCGTTGAACACCTTGCGGTAGCCGGCCTCCCGGGCCGACTTGTCCAGCGGCGAGCCGGGGTCGGTCACAATGACGATGCGCTGCTTCGCGTCAATGCCCGCCGCGGTGAACTCCTGCTCGAAGATGCGCCGCTGCGAGTCCGTCTCCAGGGTGGAGCCGGACTTGGAGGAGACGACAATGGCGGTCTGGGCCAGGCGGTCCTGCACGGCCGCGCGGACCTGGCCGGGCTCGGTGCTATCCAGCACGGTCAGTTCGACGCCGGCCGTGGCCGTGATGACCTCGGGCGCCAGGGAGGAGCCCCCCATGCCGCAGAGCACGATGTGGGTGACGCCCTCGGCCGTGAAGGCGTCGCGGAGCGCGTTGATTTCGGCCACCAGCGGCGCCGACACGTCCGGGGTCTCCACCCAGCCCAGCCTGACGGCGGCTTCGGATTTGGCGTCGGGGCCCCACAGTGTGGCGTCCTTGGCAAAGATCTTGGACGCGACCTGGTCGGAGACCAGCGTTTCAAGGTGGACCGCACCGGCGGCCTGCGCGGCGCCCGTGGCGGCGAATGCCAGGGAGGTCATGCTCATGCCTCCTTTCCGGCGGCGTCCAGGGCCTCCTGCACGTGGTCGAGCAGGTCCTGCCAGCTGGCCACGAACTTGTCCAGGCCCTCGGTCTCCAGCAGGCCGACGACGTCGTTGTAGGAGATGCCCAGGCCCTCGAGCCGGTTCAGCAGCGCGTTGGATTCGTCGTACGTGCCCGTGACGGTGTCGCCCGTGACCTCACCGTGGTCGAAGGTCGCGTCGAGCGTCTTTTCCGGCATGGTGTTGACCACGTTGTTGGCCACCAGGCCCGTGACGTACAGCGTGTCCGGGTAGGCCGGGTCCTTGACGCCCGTGGAAGCCCACAGGGGCCGCTGGGGGAGGGCCCCGGCGTCGGCCAGCAGGGACCAGCGCTCGGAGGAGAAGACTTCCTCGAAGACCTGGTAGGCCAGGCGGGCGTTGGCCAGGCCGGCCTTGCCCTTCAGGCCCTTCGCGTCGTCGGTGCCCAGGGCGTCCAGGCGCTTGTCGATCTCGGTGTCCACCCGGGAGACGAAGAAGGAGGCCACGGAGTGGATGTCGGCGAGGTTGTGGCCGTTGGCCTTGGCCTTTTCCAGGCCGCTGAGGAAGGCGTTGACGACGGCGCGGTAGCGTTCCAGCGAGAAGATCAGCGTGACGTTGACGCTGATGCCCTCGGCCAGGGTTGCCGTGATGGCCTCGAGGCCCTCGACCGTGGCCGGGATCTTGATGTAGACGTTCTTCTTGTTGACCTTCGCGTAGAGGCGCTTGGCCTCGGCGATGGTGCCCTCCGTGTCCCAGGCCTTGCGGGGGTCCACCTCGATGGAGACGCGGCCGTCCACGCCCTTCGTGGCCGCGGCCACGCCTGCGAAAACGTCGCAGCCGTTGGCGACATCCTCGGTGGTCATGTCAAACACGGCTTCCTCGGCCGGGACGCCCTTGGCCGAGAAGTCCTTCAGGGACGACCTGTACGCGTCGCTCTTGGTGATGGCGGCCTCGAAGATGCTGGGATTGGTGGTGACGCCGACGACGTTCTTCTCGTCGATGAGCGTCTGCAGGCTGCCGTCCGTCAGGCGGGTGCGGGTGAGGTCGTCGAGCCAGATGGACACGCCGGCGGCGGAGAGCTGTGCGGTGGGTGAGTTGGTAGTCATGTCTGCTTGCTTCTTTCCTTCAAAAATGATGGACAGGGGGAGTCGGCGGTCCGCCGGCGCTGCTTGCCTAGGCGCCGGCGGCGGCCAGCGACTCCTTGGCCGCGGCCGTGACGGCCTCGGCGGTGATGCCGAACTCCTGGAACAGGCGCTTGTAGTCGGCGGAGGCGCCAAAGTGCTCCAGCGAAATGGAGCGGCCGGCGTCGCCGACAAACTCGCGCCAGGTCAGGCCGACCCCGGCCTCGACGGAGACGCGGGCCCTGACGGCCGCGGGGAGCACGGATTCGCGGTAGTCGGCGGACTGGGCGTGGAACCACTCCACCGACGGCATGGAGACCACGCGGGCGGCGATGCCTTCAGCGGCGAGGGCCTCGCGGGCCTCGACGGCCAGCTGGACCTCGGATCCGGTGGCGATCAGCAGGGCGTCCGGGGTGACCACGGCGCCGTCGCGCACTGCCTCGGCCAGTACGTAGCCGCCCTTGGCCACACCAGCCGCGGAGCCGAACTCGGTGGCCGTCGCCGTGCCGGTGCCGCGGGCGTAGGTGGGGATGTTCTGACGGGTGAGCACAATGCCGGCCGGGTGGTCGGTGGTTTCGAGGATCTTCTTCCACGCGGCGGCAACCTCGTTCGCGTCGCCGGGACGGACCACGTCCAGACCGGGGATGGCGCGCAGGGAAGCGAGCTGCTCGACGGGCTGGTGGGTGGGGCCGTCCTCGCCCAGGCCGATCGAATCATGCGTCCAGACGTAGATGGACGGGACGCCCATGAGGGCGGAGAGGCGGATGGCGGGGCGCTGGTAGTCGCTGAAGATCAGGAACGTGCCGGCGAAGGCCCGGGTGGGCCCGCCCAGGTGGATGCCGTTCACGATCGCGGCGGCGGCGTGCTCGCGGATGCCGAAGTGCAGCACTCGCCCGTAGGGGCCGCCGGACCAGGTGTCTGTCTGCTTCGACGCGGGCACAAAGGAACCGGCACCCTCAATGGTCGTGTTGGTGGAGCCGGCGAGGTCGCAGGAGCCGCCCCAGAGTTCGGGCAGGACGCCGCCGATGCCGTTGAGGACCTTGCCGGACGCCGCACGGGTGGAGACGTCCTTGCCGGCCTCGAAGGAGGGAAGGTTGGCTTCCCAGCCGGCCGGCAGCTCCTTCGCCTCGATGCGTTCGAGCAGGGCGGCGTTCTCCGGGTTGGCGGCCTTCCAGGCATCGAAGCCGGCGTCCCATTCCTTGTGGGCGGCCGCGCCGCGGTCGGCGACCTTGCGTGCGTGGGCCAGGATGGCCGGATCGACGACGAAGTGCTTGTCCGGGTCGAAGCCGAGTTCCTTCTTCAGCGCGGCGACTTCGTCGGACCCGAGGGCCGAGCCGTGGATGCCGCCCGTGTTCTGCTTCTTGGGTGCCGGGTAGCCGATGATGGTGCGCAGCAGGATGATGGACGGCTTGGACGTTTCAGCCTTGGCTGCTTCCAGCGCCGCGTTCAGCCCGGCGACGTCCTCGACGTATTCGCCGGTCTTGGTCCAGTCCACGCGCTGCACGTGCCAGCCGTAGGCCTCGTAGCGCTTGAGCACGTCTTCGGAGTAGGCGATGTTCGTGTCGTCTTCAATGGAGATGTGGTTGGAGTCGTAGATGACCACCATGTTGCCGAGCTCCTGGTGGCCGGCCAGCGAGGAGGCCTCGCTGGTCACGCCTTCCTGGAGGTCGCCGTCGGACGCGATGACCCACACGGTGTGGTCGAACGGGCTGGTGCCGGGGGCGGCTTCGGGGTCCATGAGCCCGCGCATGCGGCGCTGGGAGTAGGCGAAGCCGACGGCGGAGGCAAGGCCCTGTCCGAGGGGGCCGGTCGTGATCTCCACGCCCTTGGTGTGCTTGTATTCGGGGTGTCCCGGCGTCAGGGAACCCCAGGTGCGCAGGGCTTCCAGGTCCTTCAGTTCCAGGCCGTAGCCGGAGAGGAAGAGCTGGATGTACAGCGTCAGGGAGGTGTGGCCGGGGGAGAGGATGAAGCGGTCGCGGCCCATCCAGTCCGGGTTCTTCGGGTCCAGGCGCATGACCTTCTGAAACAGGAGGTAGGCGGCGGGGGCGAGGGACATGGCGGTTCCGGGGTGTCCGTTGCCCACCTTCTCAACGGCGTCCGCGGCCAGGACGCGGACGGTGTCCACGGCCTTCTTGTCTTCGTCGGTCCACGTAAATGGTGCTGGTTCAGGATGTGACACTGACAGGTCCCTCTCGTTGGATGCGTGCATGAAACAAGTGTGGGGCACACAGATGGCCTGCGGG